>CAJUPM010000001.1:0-48140 GCA_910588425.1 uncultured Christensenellaceae bacterium
GGTTATGAAGTGTATCAAAATCATACTTCACCATATTTTTTCTCCCTCTGTTTTGATGCGTATTTGGAACAATTCCATTCTAACCAATTTTAAGGCAATAGTCAATCAAAGGGAAATCGGCAAAAACAGGGCAAAATCAACAAAAACCGACAGCGGATGAGAAGGAGGGAAGGCGCTGGCCAGCCAAAGGGCGAGTGGCGCGGCAAAGGTTTGTAGCAAAGCGTGGAAAGCGGGGGACGGGGATGTCGATAAAAAATTAGTTTTGCCTACAAAATACCCAAAAAGCGCCTGGGCGAGCTATGCTACAATAACTGTGCTTTCTAAAAATGAGGATAGGAGCCAGAGAACGTTGGGAGGAAAAGCATACGGGTATATCCGCGTTTCGACGCGTGAACAGAATATCAGCCGGCAGATCGCGGCGATGCGGGCGCAGAAAATACCGCAAAAGCGCATTTTCATCGATAGGCAGAGCGGGGTGGATTTCGAGCGGCCGGCATACCGGCAGATGATGGAGCTGCTCATGCCGGGCGATACAGTTTTTATCAAGAGCGTCGATCGGCTGGGGCGCAGCTATGCCGAGATTATCGCGCAATGGAACAAAATGATGATGGAAAAAAAGGTGCGCATTGTGGTGCTGGATATGCCGCTGCTGGATACGCGCATCATGCAGGATGACGCCGCCAGCGCTCTGCTTTCCAACCTGATGCTGCAAATTATCTCCTATGCCGCCCAGGCAGAGCGGGATAACTTAAGGCAGAGGCAGGCGGAGGGAATTTTAGAGGCAAAAGCCAGAGGCGTGCGGTTCGGGCGGCAGAAAATGCGGCTGCCAAATGAATTTCCCGAAATTGTGCAGCAATGGCGGGGGAAGGAAATTTCCTGCCAGCAGGCGCTGCAAACGCTGGGAATGGGGCGGACCAGCTTTTATCGGAAAATAAAGGAGCTGGGGCTATGAGAACGCAAAAGTATACTTTTTGGGACTGGCGCGGCAAAGAAAATATTCAAATAAGAAAAAAGAATTGCACAACTTACAATTTTGAAACAAATTCTGCACTCTGCTATGGTATAATAAACGCACGGCTTAACGGAAGGGCAGTGCCCTTCCGAAGCCTGAGCGTTCGCGGCTGCCGTCGTCGCACGATGCGCGCCGCCGACATGGTATCATGTTCTCGCTTGTTGGCAAAAGGTCAAGGGCGACGGGTAATCATGGGGCTGTGCCCCATACCCGGGTGATACTCTTGTTGGGAAAGTGCAAAAGGAAGGTTTTACAACAAGCATATCCTGTGCCAGCATTTGCCTTTATGCGGTATCATAACCCCACGGCGTTAGCCAAGGCACAGCTTTGGACGCCTGAGAGAATATTGAATTATGCGCGCGGCACTGAACAAAGAAGCAAGTTGGCGCTGGCGCTTATTATGAAAATGCGATAGACGCGAGCAAAAGGCGCGGAAAAGAAGGAGAAATACTCATGTTTGGTATCATCGGGGCAATGGAGAGCGAAATCACGTTGCTGAAAGGGAAAATTGAGGAGATAGAGGAGCATTATCTCGGCCGATCTGTTTTCTATACCGGGAAACTGGAAGGCCAGGAGGTCGTGCTCTTAAAGAGCGGCATTGGCAAAGTCGCCTCGGCGATTGGCGCGCAGGCGATGATCGACCGCTTCCATGTCTCCGGCATCGTCAATACCGGGATTGCGGGCGGAATTGGCAAAGGGCTTGCCGTGGGCGACATTGTCGTCGGAAGTTTTGCCGTACAGCACGATTTCGATATGAGCGGCCTTGGGTATGCCCCGGGCTATATGGAGGGCGAGGAAAAGGACCAGCCCACCAGATATTTGCCGGATGAAGCGCTGGTGCAGGAGTTTTTGCAGGCGGCGCGCAAAGTCATGCCGGAAGAGCATATTCACCGGGGCGGAATTGCCACGGGAGATTTGTTCGTCTCAGGGAGCGCGGCAAAAAAGCGGCTTCGGGAGACGTTTGATGCCATGGCCGCAGAGATGGAGGGCGGAGCCATTGCGCAGACGGCTGTGCAGAACGGCGTACCTTTCGTGATCATCCGCGCTATTTCAGATTTGGCGGATGAGGGCGCTGCCAGCTCTGTGGAGCAATCGGAACAGACCATGGCAGATCGTTCGGCGAAAATTTTACTGGAACTTTTAAAAGCGAGGTGATAAATCATGTACGAAGAACTAAGGGCGCAGGCGCGCCAGGCGGCGGAAGAGCTTGTGCAGGCATCGGGAATTAGGGCCGGGCAGATTTTGGTCGTGGGTTGTTCCAGCAGTGAGATTGGCGGCGGGAAGATCGGCTCCAGCTCTTCGCCCGAAGTGGCGGAGGCGGTTTTTTCCGGGATTTGGGAAGTGCTCAAAGAGAAGGGAATTTTCCTGGCGGCACAGT
This sequence comes from uncultured Christensenellaceae bacterium, assembly GCA_910588425.1. Classification (GTDB taxonomy): domain Bacteria; phylum Bacillota; class Clostridia; order Christensenellales; family Christensenellaceae; genus QANA01. The sequence goes on from CAJUPM010000001.1 coordinate 2,391, forward strand.
GCTGTGAGCACCTCAACCGGGCGATCATTTTAGAGCGGGAAGCCGCCGAACGGTATGGATATGAGCAGGTCAACGTCGTGCCCCAGCCCAAGGCAGGCGGCTCGTTTGCTACGGCGGCCTACGCGCATTTTGAAGAGCCTGTGGCGGTGGAGCAGATTGCGGCGCACGCGGGCCTGGATATCGGAAATACGTTGATCGGAATGCATCTGAGGAGAGTTGCCGTGCCCGTGCGCCTCTCGATCAGAAAGATTGGGCAGGCGCCGATTGCCTGCGCGAGAGTGCGGCCCAAATTCGTGGGCGGCGAGCGCGCGCACTATGATAACGAGCTGCTTTAAAGCGTGCCGTATAAGGAGGAGATAAAAATGGAGCTTGAACTAAGGGAGATCTCCAAAAGTTTTGGCGAGAAAAAAGTGCTGAGAGAGGTTTCCTTTGCCGCGAAGGGCGGGCAGGCCTTTGGACTGCTGGGCAGAAACGGCGCCGGAAAAACCACGACCATCCGAATCCTGATGGATGTGTTCCCCCAGGACGGCGGCTCCGTCCTGATAGACGGGGAGCCCATCGATTATGGCAAGATTCGGATTGGCTACCTTCCCGAAGAGCGCGGGATGTACCCCAAAAAGAAGATCATCGATCAGCTGGTCTATTTTGCAGAGCTCAAAGGAATGCAGCGCCGGGCGGCCATCCAGTCTATCGACTACTGGCTGGAGCGGCTGAACATGGCCGAGTACCGCGATAAGCGCCTGGATACGCTCTCCAAAGGCAATCAGCAGAAAATCCAGCTCATCACCGCCCTGGCGCACGATCCCGAAATCGTGATCCTGGACGAACCTTTTTCCGGCCTGGATCCCGTCAACGCGATGCTGCTCAAAGATGTCGTCAAAGAGGAGATTGCGAAGGGAAAAATCGTGCTGTTTTCCAGCCACCAGATGCACTATATCGAGGAATTCTGCGACAGTATTGCCATTTTGAAAGACGGCAGGGTTGCACTGCACGGAGAATTGGGCGAGATTAAGCACAGTTATCCCAGAAACAAGCTGGTGATTCGCTCTGCGGCGGCAGATGAGATTTTGGCGCTGCCGGACCTTGCGGGGCAGAAAACCGACGAAAACGAGCTTCTGCTCACGCTTCCCTCGGCCGAGGCGAAGAATGAAACCATGAAAATGCTGGCAGAGCGCTTTGATATCGACGAGATGCGGGTCTTCGAGCCTTCGCTGGGCGATATTTTCGTCGAGTATGCAGGGGACTAGGCGAGGGGGCGATGAAATGAAACAGTTTAAAACCATCCTGAATTTTGAGCTGAAAAGCTACTTTAAAAACAAGGTATTTGTCGGCATTACGGTTGCTTTGGTCCTGCTGATCGCGGCAGCCATGTTTTTCCCGAATATCATGGCGTTTTTTAAGAGCGACGATGGAGCCGAGCCGGAACAGCGCCCGGTCATGCTGATCGCTTCAAAGTCCGAGGCGCAGGCAGAGGCCATGCGGGAAGCGTTTGCCGCGGCCTTTTCGGATTACGATGTCCGCGCTGCGCAGAGCGCAGATGAGGCAAGGCAGGAGATCTCCCAGGGCGAGGCGGAGTGCGCGTTTGTCCTTACCAGCCCGACTTCCTACACATATTACGTGGAGAACCTCGGGCTTTACGACGAGAAAACCGCCGTTGCAGATGAAATTCTGAAAAATGCCTACCGCGTTGAGGCCATGATAGAGAGCGGCATTGCGCCCGAACAGGCGGGGAGCATTCTCTCTGAGCAGGTGACGCACGAGATAGAGAGCCTGGGCAAAGACCAGATGCAGAACTACTTCTATACCTACGTCATGGTTTTCGCGCTCTATATGGTGATTTTGCTCTATGGGCAGATGGTCGCGACGAACGTGGCCTCGGAAAAGAGCTCCCGGGCGATGGAGGTGCTCATCACCAGTGCAAAGCCCACGGCGATGATGTTCGGCAAGGTGATCGCGTCCTGCCTGGCCGGGTTCATCCAGCTGCTCTGCATTTTTGGGACGGCGCTTGTGTGCTTCCGCATCAATCAGGCGCAGTGGGCAGATAACCCCATCGTCTGCTCCATTTTCAATATGCCGCCCGAGCTTCTGGGCTATATGCTGGTGTTTTTCCTGCTGGGCTTCTTCATCTACGCGTTTTTATACGGTGCTGTCGGCTCGACAGCCTCCAAGCTGGAAGATACCAATACATCCGTCATGCCCATCACGATGCTGTTTATCATTGCGTTTCTGGTGGTGATGTTCTCCATGTCCAGCGGGAATCTCGATAATATCTGGATGAAGCTGTGCTCCTATATCCCGCTGACTTCGCCGATAGCCATGTTTGCACGCATCGCTATGAGCACGGTGCCGCCCTATGAGATTGTGATCTCGATTGCCATCCTCATCGGCTCGGTTGTGGGCATTGGCGTTTTGGCGGCGAAGATCTACCGCGTGGGCGTTCTGCTCTATGGAACGCCGCCAAAGCTTGGCTCGATTTTAAAATCCATCTGGAAAGCATAAAAACTGCAAAAGAAAAGCCGGCGATATGCGTATCGCCGGCTTTTTTCTATGCCCATTATTGACGCACGTTCTCCCGGTGCCAGGCTTTGATCTCGCGCGCCAGAGCGGGGTTTTCAAAGAGCTCCAGAGCGGCAGAAACAAATCCTTTGACGACGGCATGCAGTTTTTCATAGGCAGGTGCGGCGTCCACATGCGGCAAAATACCCGCCTCATGGACGTGCGACGGCGGCGTGGTCGGGAAGGCGACCTCGAAATACTGCGTCGGGCAGACATAGCTGACGTTGCCCAAATCCGTGCTCCCGCAGACGGGGCTGCTGCCATCCGCGACGATATGCTCAAAGCCGAACTCCTCCAAATGGCCTTTGGTCAGCCGCACCAGGGCGGGCACGGGCACATAGTTATCGAAATGGTTTTCAAAGAAATGATAGGAAAGCTCCGCACCCGTCATCAGGGAAGCACCCTTTGCGATATTGATAATCTTCTGGGTGAGCGCCTGCAAATCCGCTCTCTGGGGGCAACGGGTTGTGATCTGGCAGGCGGCGTGCTCGGGAATGATATTGGTCACCCGGCCGCCATCGATGATGATGCCATGCACGCGGTAATCCGGGTGCAGCTGCTGGCGCAGTGCGCCGATGCCGGCAAACATGAGCTGAACCGCATCCAGCGCATTGATGCCCTCAAAGGGAGAGGCGGCGGCATGGCTGGCCTTGCCCTTGAAGTGAAATTCCATGGAATCCAGCGCCTGAATATTGGCCGTCAGATCGTTGCGATCGCCCAGATGAGCCTGAAATACCGCATCAAGATCTGAAAAAGCGCCGGCCGCGGCAAGATCCACCTTGGCGCCCACGGTTTCTTCGGCGGGCGTGCCGATCAAAATGATTTTGCCCGCAAAGCCCAGCTGGCTTTGAAGTTTGGAGAGCAAAATCGCGGCGCCGGCGGTTGTGGCGGAAATCCAGTTGTGCCCGCAGGCATGGGCAGGCTGGTCTCCGTTTTCCCCATAGCCCGGAAGGGCGTCGTATTCCGCCAAAAAGGCGATGCGGGGGCCTTCCCCCTGGCCAAATTCAGCGCGGAAAGCCGTGGGAAAGCCGCAATAGGGCATCTGAACCGCAAAGCCGTGGCTGCGCATCAGCTCGGCCAGATACTGGGAGGAGCGGTATTCCGCAAGCCCCAGCTCGGGCATGGAGAAGATGGTGTGGCTGATCTCCTCAAAGAGAGGCGCAAGAGCGTCGGCCTGGGACTGAATCAGATCGTGATGTGGATGCTGCATCGTATTTCCTTTCTGTCTCAAAAATTAGGCGGGATTATGCCGCCCGAAAAATGAAATGCCGGGGGCTTCCTGGGGAAGCGGCCGCCAATGCTTGAGGATGACGGTGGCCGAGAGCAGCGTGCAGCCCAGGGCGACGGAGCCATGCTGATTCACCAAAATGCTGTAAATGACCAGAATGGCAAAAGCCGCAATCGTCCGCAGGCGATTGGGCGTGATTACAACGACCAGAGAGAAGAAGAGAAATGCGATGGCCAGCACGCCCACGGAAAGATCTGCCGGAAGCAGAGCCGCCAGCACACCGAAAGCAGGCGCGATTGCCTTGCCGCCATGCCCTCCTAAAAAGGGGGAGAAGGCATGGCCCAAAACCGGCGCCGCCATGACCAGCGCAAAAAGCGGGTGCTCCATGCCGCAGAACCGGCGCGCCAGATAGACGGGCAGACCAGCCTTGAGCAGATCGCCCAGCAGGCAAAGCAGGCCCAGTGCGATGCCGCCGTATTTGACGGCATTGGCTGTGCCCGGGTTTCCGTCGTCGCTGAGTTTGCGGATATCGATCCCCTTAAAATGGCGGGGGAGGATCAGGGCAAACATGACGCTTCCCAGAAAGAAGCCCATGATGGCAAAAGCCAGATAGAGAGAAATGCTGCCAGGCATGTTATTGTGCCCCCTTTAGGATAAAATCGCAGATTGCATCTGCGGCGAAGCGGCGAATCTCCCGCTCCTGCGCGGCCCGCATACGCTCCAGCGCCGCCTGGTCGCCGCAGAGCTCATAAGCCTGCCGCGCCAGAGAGCGCATGTCTTCGCCGGTGATGGAAAGGCCATGCGAGGCGAAAAACTGCGCGTTGCAGTTTTCACATCCGGGGATGGGCGCCGTATGCACCAGCGGAATGCACTTGGCCGCGGCCTCCGTGCTGGTCAGCCCGCCGGGCTTGGTAAAGAGCAGGTCGCAGGCATCCATATATTCGTCCACGCGGCTGGTATAATCCAGGATGCGCGCGTTTGTCCCGTAAAATTTTTCCCGCAGTGCGCTTTTGAGCGCTTCGTTGTTTCCGCCCAGCACGACGATATGATCCTGTGCTCCGCAGAGGGAAAGCAGCTCAGAGAGCAGCAGATCGATGTTCCCATAGCCCATACTGCCCGTCATGATGAGAAAAATTCTGCCATCCTCGGGCAGCCCCAGCTGCCTGCGTGCCTGGGCCTTATCCTGGCGGATGGTAAACCGCCGGGCGACAGGGATACCCGAGACGATGAGTTTCTCCTCCGGGATACCTTTTTGCATGAACTCTGCCTTCAGATCCTCGTGCGGAATGAAAAAGTAGTCAGGCTCGGTTTCCTCCCAGAAGGGGATGCAGGTATAATCCGTCGCGATGGCATAGGTCTTGGCGGCCAGTCCGTAATTTTTGCGGATGGCAGTGATGGTCTCGGCGGGGAACAGATGCGGCATGAGAATCGCATCGAAACCGTTTTTCTCGATATAGGAAGAAAGCCGCCGCGCCGCTGATTTATTGGCATAGTAGATGACGGACTTGAACTTATTGGTGCTGATGAATTTGCCCGCCTGATAGGCCAGGCCAAAGAGCGCCGGCGCCTTGGTTGTGATATTGACATAAGTATCGCAGACGACTTTGGATTTTTTCTTTCCGGAGAACAGCAAAATATCGCGCATGCGCGTCTCAACATTGCGTTCGCGCAGCGCCTCTAAAACGGCCTTGCCGGCGGTATTGTGCCCGCCTCCTGTATTGGTCGATAAAATGAGTGCTTTCATCATAAGCCTCCCTAGCGTTCCCAGATAGCTTTTCCTTATTTTATTGCAAGATAGAGGAATTTGTCAAATTTCGACGTGAAAAAGAGCGCGCAGATACATTGCGCTTTGTCTTTCCCTTTGCTATAATTAATCTATTATCCAGATGTAAATTGATATAACAGGAAAAAGCATTTTTCCGCGGTGCATGAAGGGCGGCAATGAGGGGGCTGCCTGCACGCAGGGAAAGGCGCTTTGAGTTTTGAAAAGGAGAGATTTATGGTACTCACAATGACGCTCAGCCCATGGGTAGAGCGCAAAGTTTGGCTATCCGAGCTTGAATATGGAAAAGACAATCCCATGATAAAGACGGGCGAGAGCGTCTCGGGCAGGGGCATCCGCATGGGAATGGCGCTCAGAGAGCTGGGGGATGAAGTGCTCTGCATGGGGTTTTGCTCGGCAGAGGGAGAGAGAATCATCTCGCAGGTTTTGGCAGATGCAGGAGTGGAGCGCGATTTTATCAAAGTGCCCGGAGCACTGCGCATGCGCATTGCAATCTACGACGAAAAGGGCGCGGCAACCCGCTGTATTCAGCAGGGGACGGCCATAGAGGGCAGGGCGGTGGAGCAGATGGAAGTCGCCTATGCGCGCAATCTTTCTGAGATGGGCGAGGGCGATGTTGCCGCTTTGGGCGGGCATGTCCCGCTGGGCATCGGGCCGGAAATTTATGCAGAGCTCATCGGCATGGCAAAAGATCGCAAAGTGCGGGCGGTTTTGGCCGCGCAGGAAGAGAATCTGGAAAAAGGAATTCTAGCAGGGCCTTACGCCGCGCTTTTGTGCAAAGAGGATTTGGACGGCCTGGCTGGAAGGGCACTGCAAAGCCAGCGGGAATGCTGCGCGGCCGCCAGGGAGATTTTGGAGCAGAGCGGCGGCGCATATCTCTGTGTGGAGATGCAGGAGAAGCTGCTGCTGGTCTCGCCGCAAAAGGCATTCTCTGCGCAAATCTTTGGGGAGCAGAAAGGGATGCGGGCCGGGGCGGCGGCTGGGCTTGCCCACGCGGCACAGCATGGCACCGGGGAAACGCTTTTGCGCTGTGCGGCGGCGGGCAGAGAGCTGCTCTGCAAGGATACGCCAGCACAGCGGCAATGCTTCGAGCAGCGCGCCAGGGAGATCGCCGTAGAAGAAATCGAATAGATTTGGCAAAAAAGGGAGGAGAGAAAATGGAGTTCAAAAAACTGCGGGAATACCTTGGGGATGTTGCCCAGGTGTTTGAAGTGAAGGAATACCGCCTGATGGGCGGAAAAGCGGAGGGCGTGCGGGCCATCGATATCAGCAACGGCGCAGGGCTGGAGCTGACGCTTCTGCCCGATCGCGGGATGGATTTTTACCGCCTCAAATACAAGGGGCAGACGCTCAATTTCTTTACGCCCACGGGAATCGCCGCGCCCGCCTATTTTGCAGAGGAAGCCGGCGGCATGGGCCAGATGTTCTTCGGCGGCATGATGCTGACCTGCGGCCTGCGCAATATCGGCCTGCCTTGCCGGGAGAACGGCGCATATTACGGCCCGCACGGCAATATTACGGCTGTCCCGGCAGAGCATGTGAACATCCATTATTTTGAGGAAAACGGCGCGCCGGCCGTCAGCATTTCGGCCATCATGCGGGATAACGGCTATGGGACGCAGCTGCTTTTGAAGCGGACAGTTACTATTCGGTATGGAACCAATGAGATCGATTTGCAGGATAAGGTGCTCAACAATGGGTTTGAGGAATCGCCGCTGATGGTGCTCTACCACTTCAATATGGGCTATCCGCTGCTTTGCGAGCAGTCTCAGCTGATTTTGCCCACCCGGAAGGTAACGCCCAGAACACAGCATGCGGCAGATCACGCAGACAAATACCTGGAGATCACGCCCCCGGCGGCGGGATATGAAGAGATGTGCTATTATCACGATCTGGAGACAGACGAGAACGGCTGGGCCACGGCCGGCATCTATAACCCGCAGGAAAAACTGGGGCTGAAGATTCTCTTTGACAAGAGCACGCTGGATCACTTTGTGCAGTGGAAAATGCTGGCCAAGGGCACTTTTGTTACGGGGCTGGAGCCCTGCAACGCCACCATCAACGGCATGGCAGATGCGAGAGAGAATGGCAGCCTCAAGACCATTGCGCCGGGAGAGGAGATACAGTATCGGCTCAAAGTTCTGGTGTTTGAAGAATAAATTGCCGGCTGGAGAAAGAGACGATTGAAGAGCCGGGCAGTTTCGTGTATCATAGGGATTGGAACGAAAACGGATAGCGCAAAAAGGAGATGTGCGAGATGAATATTGTAACAAAGGGATTGGAGCCCGCCCGGGTGCTCAGCTATTTTGAAGAGATTAGCGCGATTCCCCGGGGATCCGGCAATGAAAAAGGCGTTGCCGATTATCTGGAGGCGTTCGCAAAGGAGCATGGACTGTTCTGCTATCGGGATGAGATGCACAACGTCATGATCAAAAAGCCCGCTTCGCCTGGGTGCGAAAAAGCGGGAGCGGTGCTGCTTCAGGGGCATACGGATATCGTCTGCGAGAAGAACAACGACTATGTGCATGATTTCGAAAAGGATCCCTTAAAGCTCTATATTGAGGGGGATTACCTCAAGGCGGAGGGCACGACGCTGGGCGCGGATAACGGCACGGCCGTCTGCTATATGCTGGCGGTTTTGGAGGACGATACGCTGGTGCACCCGGCGCTGGAATGCCTGTTCACCGTGCAGGAAGAGACCGGTCTGGATGGTGCGAGAAATTTCGACGGCAGCCAGATTTCCGCCAAGACCATGATCAACATGGATGCGGGCCCGGAAGGCGTCGCGACGGTTTCCTGCGCAGGCGGTATGCGCATCGATATGAAAAAGCAGATGGAGCAGGTTCCTTTTGCCGGAACCGCGCTCAAGCTGGAAGTCAAAGGCCTGATGGGCGGCCACAGCGGCGGAGAGATCAACTCCAATCGCGCTAATGCCAACGCCGTGATGGGGCGCGTGCTCTATAACCTGCCCAGCGTGAATCTCGTTTCCCTGACGGGCGGCAGCAAAGACAACGCGATTCCAAGAGAGTGCGTTGCGATTATCGCAGTGCCGGATGTTTTGGCCGCAAAACAGGCCGTGGAGAAACTGGAAAAAGAGATTCTGGCCGAATGCACCGAGCTGGATAAGGGATTTAAAATCGAGGTGAGCGAGGTGGATGCACCGGCAACCATGGGCGACTGCGCCTGCACCAAGGATGTCGTCGGCCTGCTCTATTTAGCGCCCAACGGTGTGCTCTCCATGAGCCCGACGATGGAGGGGCTGGTGGAAAGTTCCAGCAATATGGGCGTTGTCCATACGGAAGGCGCGGATATCTGGGTGGCTTTCTCCCCCAGAAGCAGCGTGGAAAGCCGACAGGATCAGACTGAGCAGCGGTTGCGCATCCTGGCCGATGCTTTTGGCTTTGAATTCCATCTGAGAAGCCGCTATCCCGGCTGGGCATATGATCCCGATTCTAAGGTGCGCGATCTCGCCAAGAGCACGTATGAAGAGATGTTCAAGAAGCCCTTCAAAATTGAAGCGATTCATGCCGGTCTGGAATGCGGCCTGCTCAAGGCGAAAGTTCCGGAGCTGGATATCGTCGCCATCGGGCCGGATGAGCATAACGGGCATACGCCGGATGAGGAAGTCTCGATTTCTTCCATGAACCGGGTCTATCAGTTTGTCCGCGCATTGCTGGAAAAACTGGCAAAATAGTGCAGAGATGAAATCAGAGAGGCGCCTGCTCGCAAAGCAGGTGCCTTTTTTAGCTGGCTGAAAAAGAGGAGGCGGCATATGTTTTTATTTGGGCGTGAAAAAGGAAAAGAGGATTGGGCAGAGCTGGATGAAATTGTCTTAAATCTTGGACAAGGAGAGCTGGAGCAAGTTATCGGATTTTTGCAGAATGTTCGCGGGAAATTGGATCAGCTTCCGGCAGATGAGCAGGAGCATTGGCATTACCGGGACGAGAGCGAAGAATGGAGCGAAGGCCAGCCGGATTTGATTCTATTTGTAGAACCAAATTTGGACTCTCATATGAGGTGAATTTCATTCCCCCAAAGCATTGCATTTTTTCATTACAATGATACAGCTTTTCACACGATAAAAAGGGCCGCCAAACGGCGGCCCTTTGGATTCCTTCATACATCGTTTTTCTATTTGTTTTTTGGATGAGCTTGTTTTTTCAAAAAACTAAGCCAAAATTTTATAGCGCGCGAGTTTTTCCTCGATGAGCGTGCGGTCATATTCGCCGGTTTTCATATAGGAATCCACCATCTCGCGGTTGGGCACGCCTGCGCGGCCGCCGATAGCCGTGCACTTGATGGAGGAGACGGCGTTGGAGAACTGCGCGGCCTCATCCGGGCGCATATTTTGCAGCAGCGCATAGAGATACGCGCCGTGGTAGACGTCTCCTGCGCCAACCGTATCCACAACCTTCACTTTGTAGCCCGGGGCGAAGTAGAAGCCGCCGTCCCACTTGACGACAGAGCCGCGGTCACCCAGCGTAAAGACGGCGATCTTCGGGCCCATTTTGCGGATTTTTTCCAGATTGCTCTCAAAATCCTCACTCTCGCCAAAGAGTTTGGTATAGTAGAATTCCGAGCCGATGAACACATCGAATTTGGGCATCATGGCCTGCATCTCATCCGAATAGCCGTCGCCGTCCACCGTAACGATGCCGCCCGCCTGATGCATGATATCCGCCAGGCGGTGGCTGACTGCATCGGCGTTCTCCAGATGCAGAATCTTATGCTGGGCGACAAACGCCTCATCGATATCTTCTACGCCGTATTTGCGGCCTTTGGGCATCTCAAAGATGATATTGCGGCCATGGGTCACTTCGTCGGAAAGCACCAGGGAGAAGGCGGATGTGCCGTCCTGGAGGATATGCGAGGTATCGATGTTGTAGCGCTCAAAATCCCGGATGATGCACTCGCCGTAGAAATCTGCGCCGACCATGCCGATCATGGAGCCGCTCGCGCCGAGCTGCCCAATGGCCGTCAGCGCCGAGGCGACTTTTCCGCCAAACTGCCAGCTTGTCTCGAGAATCTGCGCGCCCTCATCCTTTTGCGTGGGCAGGTGGTCGATATGCACGAGGTTATCGACAGTAGAGCTTCCGTATGCGATTACTTCTCTCATAAAAGTATCTCCTTAAATAGGCTCCGGCATTGCCGGAGCCGTGTTGCTTTGTATGATATTACTGATGCTTTGCGCCCGGAGGATGGCTCCACATGATGCCGACGCCCTCGGGGGAGACGACCTGCGCATTTTCGAACCCATAGGGCAGGAAAATCTCGTCGCCGCGGTTTAGCTCCATCTCGCCGCCCTCATAAACCAGCTTACCGCTGCCTTCCACGACGATGCCGATCTGCACGAAGCCCGTCGTCCGAAGTGGAGCGCTTCCTTTCACATCCAGGCGCGTGCAGGAGAAATAGTCCGTCTGGTTTGCGCCGATAAGAACGGCCTCTTTGCCCCAGGCGCCCTCGCGGATGACCGTCGGCTCGATGAGCCAGCGCTTGAGGTTCTCCTGATAGGTGCAGCCGTCGTAGATATAGGTCCCGAGCAGGCGCCCGTCGTATTCTGCTTCCTCTTCGGGCGTAACGTCCGGCTTATATTTGCACAAACGCTCTGCGCCAACGGTGATATCCGAAGGCTCCTGCACCTCGACGACAAAGCAGCCAGCGCCGATGGCATGGGGCAGGCCGGCGCCCACGAAGAACACATCGCCCAGCCGCACCTGCACTTTATGGCAGCATTCCTCCATGGCGCGGATATCGTCGCGGTAGTAGGGCTCTGCGAATTTCTCGCGGGTCATGCCCTCTTTAAAGCCGATATACATATACGGTGGCTCGGGGACGTCGTCGCGCATGCCGATGACGATCCAGCTCTCGGCCTTGCCGTAATCGCTGTTGAACATCTTCTTGGCGTATTCCCGCGTCGGGTGAGACTGCAGGCCAAGCTGATACTGCGCATCCAGAAGCTTGACTAATACGCCCAGGTTTTTGCCCGAGATCTCCATATGCTTTGGCCCAAGAATCTCTTCCGGGTGCGCCTGGAGCATATCGTATAGATAAACACGCTTGCCGTCCGGCAAATCCACTTCAGCTCTGCCTTCATAGGGGTTCCCCATTTCCTCTGTGTTGCAGACGATGCAGTCGGATCCAACCCATGCTTCGGGGCGGCCGTTATCCAGCGCAGGCTCTACACCGCGGAACCGATCGATCTCTCTTCCGCCGGGGTAGCGCACGAGCTTGTTGGGAACAAGACGCCAAGGAACTTGATAAAATTCCATAAAAAAACCCTCCCAAATTCTATATTCATTTTTAAGACGATGAATTATAGCTATCGTACCATAGTGACGCAAAAATTACAATATAGGACAGATAAAAAGTGTGCTTTTTTCGGGGCGACAAAAAGCGGGCAGAAGGCAGAGCAAAAAAGCGGGGCGCAGTATTTTATACAGAGGCAAAGAGGGAGATGGATTAGCGTCCAATTTAATTTATAAACTAAATTTAAATAATTTGAAATTTTACTTCTTTCCATGCGGAGAAATGGCCGGATAAAATAGGGCTGCGGAGCTTGCCAAATGCTGGGGGGAATGCTATGATAAAACCATCAGAAGCTTTGGAGATCGAAATAAGTATTTTTGGAGGTTGAAGCTGTATGATTAAGGAATATGCCGGCCCAATTCTGGACGAGATCGGCGAGGCCTTAAAAGACATGGATTACGATGTCTTATGGAAGATGGTTGCCGAGATTCACGGCGCAAACCGCATTTTCTTCCATGCCATTGGCCGGCCGGAATTGCCCATGAAGAACTTCGCGATGTATCTGAAGCATTTTGGGTACCGCGTTCATGTCGTGGGCGATGTCACTTGCCCGGCAATCAAACCAGGAGATGTTTTCTTCGCTGTCTCCGGGACGGGCGAGACGAACACGACGCTGAATATGGTCAAAAAATGCAAAGAAATCGGCGAAATCAAGGTGCTGCTCATGACTGCGGCAGAGAAATCCACCATCGGCGATCTGGCGGATCTGGTGCTGCGTGTGGATTGCCCGCTGCCTGGCGTGCCCAGCACGGTTTCCTCCATTCAGCCCGTCGGCGGCCTGTTCGATGAGTGCGTCGTTTATGCGCTGGACTGGGCGCTGCGCGCCTGCCTGCAGGAGCGCCTGGGCAGAAGAGATGGCGCCGGCCCCATGCATTCCAACCTAGAATAAGGATTTTGAAGGAGAAAAAATCATGAATATCAAAGAAATTGCCGCTCAGATCATGAACGAAATCGATGCTGCAACGCAGTATACCGACGAAGATACCTTAATCAAAGTTTTTGCCACCATTCACGGCGCAAACCGCATTTTCTTCCACGCAAACGGCAGAAACATGCTGACCATCAAATATTTTGCACAGCGCCTGATGCACCAGGGATACCGGGTGTTCATCGTGGGCGACGTCGCGACGCCGGCCATCAAGGAAGATGATGCCCTGGTTGTCGTCTCGGCCTGCGGCGAGGAGAAGAACCTGATCACGGCGGTGGATACCGTCAAGAAAATCGGCAACATCCCGGTCATTCTGGTTACGGCGGCGGAGAAATCCACGCTGGCAGAGCAGGCCGATGTGGTCGTCAAGCTGCCTGTTCCCGTGCCCGGATCGCAGGAGGATGCCTCCATTCAGCCCATTGGCGCGCAGTTTGAGCAGTCTGTGCTGTATATCATGGATGTCGGCATGAGCCACTATTTCATGGATCGCCTGGGCATCACCCTTGGGCCAACAGAGAACCCGCTGCATGCAAACCTTCAGTAGGCCAGGGCAAAAGGAGAGAGCTATGATAAAACAGATTTGTGCAAACGCTGTTGCCGGCACAAAGAAAGTCCTGGAAGGGCTGGATTACGCCGCAATAGAGAAAATTGCAGATAGAATCATTTCGTCGGACAACACGTTCGTCGTGGCGGATGTGGGCCGCCCGGGCCTGGCGCTGATGTGCCTGGCGCAGCGGCTGCGGCAGATGGGCGTGCGCGCCTACCGGCTGGAGGAATCCCCGCCTACGCCTTCCGTGCATGAGGGAGATGTTGTGCTCATCGGTTCTGTGGATGGCGAGGATAAAACTTCCATCACCTTTATGAAAAAGGGAAAAGAGCTGCGCATCGATTACGATCTCTTCACCATGGCCAAGGGCTCGACGCTGGAAAAGGATGCCAGCGAAGTGGTCTTTTTCGATTGCCAGGCGGAGAACGGCCTGATTGCAGAGGAGTATTTTGAGCTGGCGCTTTATGTGGTCTGCGATGCGATCGCGGCGCGCGTTCAGCAAAAGCTCGGCAAGAGCAAAGAGCGGATGCAGCGCGAACTGCCCAACCTCTATTAGGGCAAGGAGGAAGCGAAAATGAGCGAAGAAAAAAAGGTGCAGAGCGCGCACCTGACCTATCATGAAAAGAGAAAATTCCATGCAGAGCGCCTGGAAGAGATGAAGATCGTCGCGGAATATATGGATGACGAGAAGCTGGTCGAGATTGCGGATAAAATCGACAAGGCCAACAGTGTCTTTGTCGTGGCCCTGGGGCGCAGCCGCATGAATATCATGGGCTTTGCCACGCGGCTCCGCCAGATGCGCATCCGCGCGCACCTCGTCGGCGATATTTCCACGCCCTCCATCCATAAGGGAGATTTGCTGATCATCGGCTCTTCTTCGGGCGAGACGGCATCCCTGGTTACCTTTGCGAAAAAGGCGGCCTCCTATGGCGTGGAAGTTGTGCTGTTTACCGAAGCGGAGAAATCCACCATCGGCGATATTGCCAGCACGGTTTACCGCATGGATGCGGATCAGGACCGGCTGAAAAAGCCCACCGGGCTTTATGCGGAATATGCCATCGATTTGGCCTATAACTGCATCGTCATGTATCTGATGAAGAAGCGCGGCCTGACACCTGAGAAGATGCAGGAAGAGCTGGCGAACCTCTATTAAAAAGGAGCGGAGAGTATGGAAAAGATAATTAACGGTGTTCCCTATTCCACGATGGCTCAGGTCACCGTCAAAGAAGATTTCAAATACCATCTGGCCGCGGATGCGCTGAAGGATGTGATGAGCAGGTTCGATTACGACAACCTCCAGAAAATCGCGGATATTATCGATGGGGCGAAGAATGTGTTCGTGGCTGGCCGGGGCAGATCCCGCCAGACGGCAATGAACTTTGGCCAGCGGCTTTCGCAGTTTGGCAAGGATGTCTATGTCGTAGGCATGGCGACGGCGCCCAGCATCAAGGAAGGCGATGTGCTGGTGCTCTCCTCCGGCTCGGGCAGCACGCCCACGCTGGTAGATTTTGCAAAGACGGCGATGGCTGTCGGCGCGAAGGTTGTGCTGTTTACAGCGTCCAGAGGCGCGGAAGTTGCCAAGCTTGGCGCTGATACCTTCTATGTCTCGGATTACAACTACCAGGATGATACTGGCTCGGACAGAGAAATCTACAAGCAGATTTACGCCTACTATGACTATCCGACGAACCTGGCCCTGGAGGCTGTTCTGACCTATATCATGCAGAAGAACGGCATCTCCCGGCAGCAGGCAGAGGCGGAAAAGCCCAATTTGTTCTAAACAGAAGCACGAAAGCAAGCAAAAAAACAGCGCGGCAATGCCGCGCTGTTTTTTATTTTGGGAGCACTCCGCAATCGGTAAACAGCAGATCGCCGATCTGAAACTCCCTTTCTGAAATTTTTTGCGGAAGCTTTCTGCTCTCGATCCATTCATCCCCTACCACGGCAAAAAACTGCTGTTCACCCTGGCAAATCAGATAAAATTCTTTCTCTAGATTTTTCATGCTGTGAATGAGATCGGGTATGCCAAAGGGCGCGTCCGTCAGAAAACCAATGAGATTATCCAGGATTTTCTCGTTTTTAGACAGCACTTGCCTGCAAAGAAGGCGGTGAATCTCCGCATCCGGAAATTTTTCCGCGATCAGCATATCTTTTTGCCCGGTTTTTTTGCGCCAGGCGCCGCGGACTTTTGGGCGGTATTCATAGCGGCCGAGGTCAATTTTCTCCCGGCGAATTCCGTAAAAGGCGGATTCCTCGCCGCTCAAAAAGTCGTCCATGCTGATGCAAAGAACCTGAGACAGCAGTTTTAAGTTTTCAATATCGGGCAGCCCTTTTTCGGACTCCTATTTTGTGATTGCCTGCCGGGATACCAGGAGCTTTTCTTCCAGCTGTTCCTGCGTCAGCCCGGCGTTCTTTCTGGCTCGTTTTAGCTTTTCCGCGAAGGTCGCTGCTGTATCCATCCTTTATTCTCCAAAACAAAGCATCAGCCTTTGCTGCCCTCTCATCATAGTTTCCCGGAAAAGCGCCCGCAAGATACGCTTGTTTGCAAAAAGGCAAGGCTTGGTAGCATTGCCTCCTAAACGGGCCAATTCTACGCCCAGGACAGAGCGGAAGCTCCAAAGAAGCAGCCTATGCCTCTGCCGGGTGCTTCTTACTCTCTTTCGCTTTTTTCTTGGCGGCCTTCTCTTCGGAAAAAGCGGCGCTCCATGCCAGATGCTTTTGCAGATAGAGCTTATTGGCAAAGGAGAAAACTGCGGCACGCACGAGCCGTTCGGAAGAGGGCTGGGGCAGAGCAGAGGCATCAGATTGATGGGCAAAAACACAGCGCAGTGATTGCTCCAGCAGATCTCCAAACCAATCAAAAGCCTGCTGGGCCGGGAGCTGCTGGCATTCCAGCGTCAGCAGTGCCTGAATTTCAGAAATACTCAGCACAGGCTTGAGCGTACAAATAAAAAGAAGATGCGCAACATGCCCCGGCGAATAGCGCTTGCCCAGGGCCGGGGGGAGCAACTTCTTTTTCACATAGTTATTGACCATGGCGGGAGTGAGAAGGTTTTCGCCGTCCACGGCAAAAATGCGGAGGGATTGGTTGACGACTCCCAGCACCTGATCCATATACAGCTCCAGCGCAGGAAGCTCGCCGTAGCGGGGGAAATGAAATTGCAGCACTTCCTGGCAGGCGGCGGAAGCTTGAAAATCGGTGCACATAACGCGGCTCTCCTTGCATAGAACATGAGTGTATTGAAACAAGCATAGCAGAAAAGACAAGAAAATGTCAAGAAGAAAAATGGTTGACAATATAATATAGATTGTATAATATAATATTTAAAACTAGATTATAAAAGGAACGAAACTATGAATCAAGAAAAAATCGCAATTCTTATTGATTCCTGCACGGACGTCCCACCGGAGCTGGCGGCATCCCCGGGAGTTTACAGCATTCCCGTGCTCATTCAGTATGCGGACGGAGAGTATAGAGACGGCATCGACATCACAGCGCAGAAGGTTTATGAGCGCTTTGAGGAGGAAGTGCCCAAGACGTCGCTGCCTTCCCTGGAGAGCGTACAGCACATTTTTGCGAAGATCGCGGCAGACGGCTATGAGAAGGTCATTGCGGTTACCATTTCCAGCGGCCTTTCCGGGACGCACGGCGTTGTGCGGCTGGCATCTGCGCAGTTCGATTGGATTCAAACGCAGGTGATCGATACCAAAAACATCGGCATTGGCGCCGGGTTTACGGCCATCCACGCACTGCGGATGGCCCAGCAGGGCATGGGTTTTGAGGGGATTGTGCGCAGGCTGGAATGGGATGTGGAAAACACCAAGGTGTTTTTCTGCGTAGAGACGCTGGAATATTTGAGAAAAGGCGGCAGAATCGGGCTAATTCCCTCTGTGCTGGGGACAGTGCTCCAGCTCAAGCCGATCATCTCCTGCAATGAGGAGGGCGTCTATTATACCGCCGCCAAAGCCCGGGGAAGAAAGCGCTCGCTGGAGCAGGCCGTCGGTTTGGCGCAAGCCTTTGCGAGCCAGGGGGAATACAACCTGGCGATTGCGCATGGCGGGGCAGAGGCGGAGGCGCAGCAGCTGGCTGGGCAGGCGAAGAAATTTTTCCCAGGGGTGCAGGAGGTTTTCCAAGGGCAGATTAGCCCGGCGCTTGTGGTACATACGGGCCCGGGGCTTCTGGGCATCGGGATACAGCGGATTTCACGCTAGAAAAAGCGGCGGCGCAGTGCGCCGCTTTTCTATTTGAGAAGCCATCTTCTCCGAAGCGATAGAATACTGCCCCGAAGGGCCGGCAGAACGCCTTGCCCAAGTTCACTCAGCCTTTCCTTTTGCTTAATGTCTTAAAGCCGAGCGGGGCAGGCAGGGAGCCGCGTCTTTGCTGTTGCGAAAAAGCAAATAGTATACTATAATTTATCCTAGTATATTTTGTAGTTTTTTGAGGAAAGGCAATTCTATGAAGTTAATCATACAAATCCCCTGCTATAATGAAGAGCAGACACTGCCCATCGTTTTTGCTGATTTGCCAAAGCAGATCGACGGAATCGACGAGATCGAGACGCTCATCATCGACGACGGGAGCACGGATCGGACGGTGGAAGTGGCAAGAGAGCTGGGCGTGGACCATATCGTGCGGTTTCCCAACAACCGCGGGCTGGCCAAGGGCTTTATGGCCGGGTTGGACGCCTGCCTGCGGCTGGGCGCGGATATCATCGTCAATACAGACGGCGACAACCAGTATTACGGCGGGGATATTCCGGCGCTGGTGCGGCCGATCCTGGAAGGGAAAGCCGAGATGGTCATCGGCGATCGGGATACGGACAGCATCGAGCATTTCTCCAAACTCAAAAAGAAACTGCAAAAGGCAGGCAGCAGCGTGGTGCGCAAGGCATCGGGCAGCAAAGTTGCGGATACGACCAGCGGTTTCCGCGCCTATTGCCGGGATGCGGCCATGAAAGTCAACGTTACCAGCGAATACACCTACACGCTGGAGACGATCATCGATGCGGGCAACAAGAAGCTGGGGCTGGCGAACGTCAAGATCCGCACAAACGAAAAACTCCGGGAATCGCGCCTGTTTAAGAGTATGTGGGGCTATATCAAGCGCTCGGCAGGGACGATTATCCGGGTCTATACATCCAAAAAGCCGCTGAAAATGTTTCTGAGTATGGCGCTGATCAGCATGGTCATCGGCCTGATTCCGGCAGTCCGCTATCTGTATTTCTTCTTCTCGGGCTCGGCCGCCGGGCATGTGCAGTCGCTGATTTTCGCATCCATCTTTATCATGGTCTCTGCGGTGCTGGCGGTTTTCGGCATGCTGGCAGATATGATTTCGACCAATCGGAAAGTGCTGGATGAGGCGCTTTACCGGATTAAGAAACTGGAGTATGACGCGCAGAAAAATACACCCAAGGAGAATTCGCGTTGAACAGAGAGCTGAGGCGCATCGCCATCGTTGGGCCGGTTTACCCGTATAAAGGGGGAATTGCGCATTATACCGGGCTTTTATGCAAAAACTTAAGAGAGCAGTTCGAGACGCAGATGATCTCGTTTCGGGTGCAGTATCCCAAAATTCTTTTCCGCAAGGAGCAGAAGGATTTTGAGAACAACTCCTTTGAAGTGCAGGGCACGAAATATATTTTGCATACGGCGAATCCGTTTAACTGGGGCAAATGCGCCAGGGAGATTTTGGCAGGAAAGCCGGATTTGGTGATTTTTCAGTGGTGGCATCCCTATTTTGCGCCCTGCTACCGCGGCCTGCTGCGCAGGCTGAAAGGCGTAAAAACGCTGTTTATCTGCCATAACGTCTTCCCGCACGAGCGCTTCCCGATGGATCGGGCGCTGACAAAAATGGTGCTCAAAAAGGGAGATTTCTTTATCACCCATTCCAAAACAGATGCGGTGGATCTGCGCTCTATACGCCGGGATGCGGCAGTCTGCGAAGCGGTGCACCCAACCTATGACGCCTTCCAGTTCCAGAACTTAACGCAGGAAGAAGCAAGGCAAAAACTGGGGTTTGGCGGGCAGGAGCAGGTTTTGCTGTTCTTCGGGTTTGTGCGGGAGTATAAGGGGCTGAAGCATCTCATCGCCGCGCTGCCGGGGATTGCAAAGCGCCTGCCAAAGGTGCACTTGCTCATCGTCGGGGATTTTGGCAAGGACAAGCAGGAATATCTGGAGCTGATTGCGCAAAATAATGCAGAGCAATTCCTCACGATTTGCGATGGATATATCCCGGATCAGGAAGTGGAGCAGTATTTTGCGGCTAGCGATCTCGTGGTTCTGCCCTATGAATCTGCGACGCAGAGCGGCATTGTGCAAATCGCGTATGGGTTTGAACGGCCGGTGGTGGCGACGAATGTAGGCGGACTGCCGGATGTCGTTTTGCATGAAAAAACGGGCTATCTCGTGCCGCCGAGAGATCCCAAAGCGCTGACAGAAGCTGTGGTGCGCTTTTTTGAAGAGCAGAAGGCGGAAGCGTTTGCGGAAAATATTCGGCAGGAGGCTGCCCGCTACTCCTGGGATA
This sequence comes from uncultured Christensenellaceae bacterium, assembly GCA_910588425.1. GTDB lineage: Bacteria > Bacillota > Clostridia > Christensenellales > Christensenellaceae > QANA01. The sequence continues at coordinate 22,262 of CAJUPM010000001.1, forward strand.
GAATGAGGGAAAACATCTGCTCGCTTTGGGAGCAGCAGGAATAGCCGGGAAAGGCGCAGAGGGAGACTTTCCAGCATGAAAACCGGATTGGAGAAGCGATGAAAAATATTGCAGTGATTGGAACGGGCTATGTCGGCCTGGTTCAGGGCGTGATTCTGGCTGAATTTGGCATGCAGGCCGTGTGCATGGATGTGGATGTGCAGAAAATAGAGCGGCTGCGCCAGGGCATTTTGCCCATCTATGAGCCGGGGCTCAAAGAGCTTCTGGATAAGAATATGAGCCAGGGCAGGCTGCGGTTTACTTCGGATATGCAGAGCGCCGTGCTGGGAAGCGAGGTCATTTTCATCGCGGTGGGCACGCCGCCTCAGGAAGACGGCAGCGCAGATCTGCACTATGTCGAGCAGGTCGCCCGGCAGATCGGGCAGTTTATGGATGGCTACCGGGTGATCGTCGATAAATCCACAGTGCCCGTCGGGACGGGAAAATATGTGCGCGCCATCATCCAGCAGGAGCTGGAAAAGCGCGGCGAAAACTTTGAGTTTGATGTGGTTTCCAACCCCGAATTTCTGCGGGAGGGGAAGGCCGTGCAGGATTGCCTGCGGCCGGATCGCGTCGTCATCGGAACCGAGAGCGAACAGGCGGCGGAGATCATGCGCCAGGTCTACGATGTGCTCTATATCAATCAGACGCCCTTTTTATTCACCAACCTGGAGACGGCCGAAATGATCAAATACGCTTCCAATGCGTTTTTGGCAGTAAAGATTTCCTTCATCAACGAAATGGCGCTGCTGGCAGATCAGGTCGGGGCGGATGTGCAGGAAATCGCCAGAGGCATGGGCATGGATGGGAGAATCTCGCCTAAGTTTCTGCATGCAGGGCCAGGTTACGGCGGCTCCTGCTTCCCAAAGGATACCCGGGCGATTGTGGATATTGCCAAAAAGCACGGCGAAGAGATGATGGTCGTTCAGGCGGCGATCCAGGCCAACGCCAAGCAGAAGGCGCGCATGGCAGAGCGAATTTTACAGGCGCTGCCAGACGGGAGCAGTACCATCGCATTCTGGGGGCTCTCCTTTAAGCCCGAGACGGATGACATGCGGGATGCGCCGGCGCTGGACATCATCGCCAAGCTGGCGCAGGCAGGGATGCACATCCGCGCTTACTGCCCGCAGGGAATGCGGGAGGCGAAATGGCGGCTTGCAGAGTTTGAGAGCCAGATCACATACTGCCAGGATGAATACGATGCGGCAAAGGATGCAGATGCGCTGGTGCTCATGACGGAGTGGCATCAGTTCAGAGGGGCGGATCTGCGCAAAGTCAGCGGGCTGATGAAGGGAAAACTGTTTTTCGACCTGCGCAATGTGTTTGCGAAAAATAAACAGGCAAGAGAACTTTTCGATTACCATGGCGTCGGCCGCCCATATTAGAAGGAATAAAAATCCGCAATACCCTTGTATTGCGGATTTTTAGTTTCACAAAAGCCGGTTAGGATTGCGGCCCGGTTTTATGCAGAGAGATTTCGGTTACCTCCAGGGCGACGCCCGGCATGGGGAAAACCCGGAGCTCAAAATCTGAAACATCCTCTTCCAAAGAGACGGGCATACGCAGTGTGTAGGTATCGCCCAGAGAGAAGTTAGAAGCGTATAGCTTAACGGGAGAGGAGGGAGTCTGGCCGACTGCATAATCGATATGCGCCACTTTCCCCTCTGCGCCCTCAGGCAGGCGAAAAGTGATTTCGGCGGTGTATTCTCCCGCATCCAGGGCAATATAGGGCCCATAAAGCAGTGCATTGCCGCTCCCGTCTGAAATGAGAGCTTCATTGCTGGATTGCTCAGATTTACCTAGGCTGGGGAACATGAACAGCGGAAGGTGCGAAGTTTGCAGATCGTCGGAGGCAGTAATGCGATAGATATTGGCAGGAAAAGCGATTTGCGCGCACTCCCGCGGATAAGAGCCGATTAAAGTGGGCAGATAAGCGCCGGAAATTTCGTGCGAGGCAACGAGCTCCACGTCGAATGCAAACGTATCCACAAAGGCATAGGGGCTGTCGCCGATATAATTGAGGCAGCCATATTCTTCAATGAAGTTTTGGATTGCCGGAATCGTAACCTTTTTTGAATTAAATAGATAGACGTTTTTATGGTAGGTGAAACGCAGATAGGCGGCATATTCGTTGCGCGGTGTGAGATAGAGCTCATCTTCCTGCAAATCGCCGACCAGGCTCTCATATTGATTGGCGGAGCCTCCCAAAATTTTGACAAACAGGAAAGGGAGGGACTGATAGACGAGGAAAACCGTGATAATGAGCAGGCTGATGCCACGCGCGATGAGGTTGCCGGCCCGCTTGATTTTGGGAATCTTAATTTGCGCTATGCCATAAGCGGCGAGCAGAAAAATGAAGGGCATGCAGACGCCCAGCCATCTGCGGGAAACCCAAATATGATCGGGATAGATGGAAGGGTTATAGAGATAAACCATTAAATTGGAGATAGAGAGCGAAAAGAAGACCAGCAGACGGGACACCTTCCCGCGCTTATTGCGCAAAAAGCGGTATAGGCCGAAAATGCTGAATAGAACCGCTGTAACGGAAGTATACCAGCTAAACTCGATGAGGGAGCGGGAATAGAAGATGCGCTGAAGCTGTTTCATCGTCTCGGATTGATTGGAGAAGGTGCCTTCCACCTGCATCAGGGGAAGCGGGCGCACGAAATACAAATACAGGCAGGCGAGAATCAATGCACCGGCAATAAAAATGGCTCCCCAGCGATGCGCAAATACCGCGCTCATCCAGTCTTTGCGCTTTGTTTTGCGGTTTAGGAAATAACCCAAGACAGCGCAGAATGCTACGATAATCCAAAGGGCCACCGTTGCGAGGCTGATCATTTTAAGCGAGCCCGAGCGGAATAGATCCACGAGATAGGCGCGGACATATACCAGCCCCCAAAGGCAGGAGAAAACCGCGAGCGCAGAATAGGCATAGACGCCGGGCAGCAGATAGGAGAATTTGCGCCGGTTCCAGATAGCCAGATAAGCTGCGACAAAGAGCAGCCCCAAGCCGTATATATACGTGTCGATGCGGGCCAATGCACTGAAGCCCAGAAGGATGCCGCCTAAAAGTGAGGCAGTTTTGCGCTCCTCCTCCCAGCCGGCCGCAAAGAGATATGACGCCGTGAAAAAGAGAAACTGCGCCAGAATCTCTGTCAGCGTGATGCGTGCCGTCCAGATTTGCGCAGGGCAGAGGGCGAGAAACAGCAGCGCAATGCAGGCCGTCTTTTTGCCAAAAAAACGCCGGGCAAAGTAGTAAAGCGCGAGCAGCGAGAATACGGCAAGCACAGAGTTCACGCGGAAAAGCACAGAGAGACCGCCAATATCATAGCCGACGGCCAAAAGCGCAGGGAAGGCAGGCATAAACTGCGGCGTCATATCGCCGTAGTCTGAATCTTTGAATGCTTCGCCAAAGAGGTATTCCGTGTATTCAGGGATATTTTGACTGCGCGGATAATTGGGGTGGAAAGCAGGGAAGCCAAGCTGAATCACGCGCCAGTGATCATGATAATTTTCATTTAAAAACTCATCTGAATCATAGGCATATTTTCCGGATTCTGAGATATGGATGCCGTGAATGATATAGATGCCCTGATCTCTTCCGCTCATCATGAAATTGGCAGGGAAGAGCGCATAGAGCGCAAAAGCCACAGCCAGAATGATGGCGGGAAGCATGCGGAAGTGATAGGATTTCAGACGCAGGAAAAAGGCTTTGGGCGCATAGAGCACTTTTTTTCGTGCGGCAACAAGCGCAGTAATCAGCACTTCGCCGTATTGGACGGCAAGCAGCAGCCAAAAACGATAGATACCCAGCATGGCCATCGCGGTGGCGAGCAGGGTCGTGTTGACAAGCGCCGCGGCGGCAGCCCAAAACAGGCTCTCCAAGGCGCGCTGCTTTTTTTGCAGGGAGTCGATGATTCCGAAGAGTGCATAGGAAAAGCCCAAAGCATAGAGTAAGAATAAAAGTAGTTTCATTGCATTTTCATCTTTCTAATCGCACATAGTTGTCTTTAAGTGTAACATTTTGGCAACATAATTTCAACAGGCGAAACATGCAGAAGAAAGACGGGCAATCAAAAAGCGGCAGAAATTGCCGCTTTTATGGAATGCGCCGCTGCTGCTTGAGCCAGCGGACGGTATCCAGAAGTGTTTCATCCAGCGCCCGGGGCTGATACCCAAGCTGCCGGGATGCTTTTTCGTGGGAAAATGCCGCATTGGAAGAGAGGGTATAAAGAGAGTAAGCCGTATAGAGCGGCGGCTGACGCAGCACTTTATAGTACAGTTCGCTGAGCGGCGCAGTCAGCCGCGCGAACCAGAGCGGGAGAACCGTCCTGATGGCGCGCTTTCCCGTCAGCTGATGCAGGCGGAAGAGGAGATCTTGAACGGAGATATACTGCCCGGAGAGAATATAGCACGCGCCAGCCTCACCCCGCTCACGGCAGGCTAAAATACCCGCCGCCACATCCCGGACGTCCACGAAATCGTAGCCGCCCTTGACGCACGCCGTCAGTCTTCCGCGCAGATAATCCAGGATCAGCTGTGTCAGATGGCCGTGGCCGTAATCGTAGGGGCCGATGATGCCGGAAGGATGCACAACGCAGGCATCCAGCCCCGCCCGGGCGGCATCCAGCACGCATTGCGTCGCCTCGGCTTTGGTTTTGGCATAAAGCCCGCAGACGGCGGAAGGGTCAAACTGCTGCGCTTCGCAGATGGTTGTCCCTGCTGGAGCTTCAGGAATTGCGTGAACCGAGCTGACGTATACCAGGCGCTTTACCTTGTGTTTCCGGCAGAGCGCCAAGATGTTTTTCGTGCCGCCGACGTTGACGTCGTGGACGCTTTGAATGTGCCGGGAGGCGATGGAGACGATTCCGGCGGCATGAATCACAATGATCTCTCTGCCTTCTGGGTTGGCAAACAGGGGCGCAAGGCTTTTGGCATCGCAAATATCGCCGCAAATCACCTCCACGCCGGGCAGGGCGGCGAGATGAGCGGCGTTGGCATCCCCCGGGAGAACCAGTGCCCGAACAGAGCAGCCGAGCTCGGATAACTGATGCGCCAGAGCCGTTCCCAGATGGCCGGCAGCGCCAGTGAGCAAATAGAGAGCACGCATCCTTCTACCTCCTTTTCTTCATTATAAATATTATTTGTGTCCGGATTATGAAGTTTTTGCGTTTCCTTTTTATCATTTCCTGCCGGCCGCTTTGTTATCACAAGCGCGCGGGCCAAACAGGGCTTGACTTCAAGCGCACTTTATGCGGTAAAATAGAGCTATACTGCCACAACAAAATAGGAGGAAGAGAAACATGCAATACAGGCCTTATGGAAAAATGGGGTTCGACGTTTCGCTCTTTGGCATGGGGTGTATGCGCCTGCCACGCCGGGAAAAGGCGGATGGCTCGGTTGAGATCGATCGCGAAAAGGCCATCGAGATGATCCGGTATGCGGCGGATCACGGCGTGAACTATTTCGATACTGCCTATGGGTATCACCGCCAGATGAGCGAATCGCTGGTAGGCGAGGCGTTGGACGGCGGATATCGCCAGAGGGTGCATATCGCGACGAAACAGCCCTTTGCCGTCATGAAAGACAAGGGCGAGATCCGCCGGAATCTGGAGGACACGCTGAAAAAACTGCGCACGGATTATCTGGATGTGTACCTGATTCATAATATTCAGAAGAAAGATTGGCCGGGCATCCAGCAGATGGACGTCATCGGCGAATTTGAGAAATTTAAGAGCGAAGGGCTCATTCGGGGAATCGGGTTCTCCTATCATGGAGAGCTGCCCACCTTCCGGGAGATTTTGGACTACTACCCCGATTGGGCCATGTGCCAGGTACAGCAAAACCTGCTGGACGTGGATCGGGAAGTAACCGAGGAGGCCATTGCGCTGGCCGGACAAAAAGGCTGCGCGCTGGTGATCATGGAGCCGCTGCGGGGCGGCGGGTTGGCCAGCACGCCCAAAGACGTCGCCCGGCTCTATGAGCAGTTCCCGGTCAAGCGCTCGGCGGCAGAATGGGCTTTTCGGCATGTCTATAACTATCCGCAGGTCAGCTGCATTCTGAGCGGCGTAACCACCATGGAGCAGCTCAAGGATAATATCGAAATTTTTTCCAAACAAGACGCCGCCGCCGGATGTATGACGCCCGAGGAAAAAGACCTGCTCAAAAAAGTCAAGCAGGCATATGAGAGCCGCGTTACCATCCCCTGCACAGGCTGTGAATACTGCCTGCCCTGCCCGAAGGGCGTGGCCATTCCCCAGATCTTCCAGCTCTATAACCAGGGCATGATGTTCGAGGCCTTTGATCAGCCCCGGCGCAGCTATATGTTCCAGCGAAACGCCGGGCACGATCAGCCAAACTGCGTCGCCTGCGGGGCATGCGAAAAGAAATGCCCGCAGCATATCGAGATTACCCGGCAGCTGGGGCTGGCGCACAGCAAGCTGGATGGCTGGTATGAGTAAACAATAAAATCGCACGCAAAACCGCCTTCGGGCGGTTTTTTTATTCCTGCTCTTCCTGGATGGTTCCGGTGCGCTCCAGAGCGAGCTGTGTTTGCCAGGTGAGATAGCGGAGAAACTGCTCTTTCGTCGGGTACTGCCCGGCGCTCATGGCATCTCTGTCTTCCTGGGCCAGCAAAGGCCAGATATGGCCAATCAGCTGATCCATGCTCTGCTCCACTTCTTCCAGTGTTTTGCCCATGCTCTTGGCAAGGCGGGCATATAACTCTTTGGGTTCAATCTTTTTCATGGCGGCCTCCTACTGTGGAATGCTATGTTGGCACAAAAAATATTTTGCAGCGGCATGTATTTGTATGCGGAAATTGCATAGAATTGAATGCACGCATTCTGCTTGCGCTAAGGTATAAAAGAGGTGAACTATGGAGTGGAATTATTCTAGAATCCGAGCGCTGCGAGAAGATAAGGATATGTCGCAGAAAGAAATAGCAGAGCATCTGCATGTCAGCCAGGCGACATACTCTCGTTATGAGTGCGGAAAACTAGATATTCCCACGCAAATTCTCGTCCAGCTTGCCATGCTGCATAAAGTCAGCATAGATTATCTGCTTGGTTTGGATAAAATTTCCATGAGATACGAAAAGGAAAAACCTACAAAAAGATAATATACCTTTTTGAATGCAGAGACAAGGAATATCCCCCTGGGAATGGGGGAGCTCCTTGTCTTTTTTTGCATAAGGCATGTGAAAAGGGCGGCAAAAAGGGAAAAGAAGGAAGGAGAAGCAAGAGAATTTTTCCAAAGATAGCTTTTTTTGCATTTTATACGACAAAAAGGGCGAAAATGAAGAAATTTTTTAGAATTTTAAACACGATTGCACCTGTTTCGGTGCATACAAAAAGGAAGAGATTATTAGAATAAGAAATAACATCACAAAAGCAGGGAATATTTGAATGTCGGCTTTAGATAAGGATTTTGACAGGCAGTTGGGCCGGAGAATTCAAACATACCGGCAGACACAGGGGCTGACGCAGCAGCAGCTTGCAGCAAGGCTGCAAATACATGGGTGTGATTTGACGCGCAGCGCCGTTGCAAAAATAGAAGCTGGCCAGCGGAGAATTTCGCTCAGGGAGCTCAAGAGTTTTTGCATTGCTTTGGAAATTGCCTATGAGGCGCTTTTGGATGAATAAAATGTATAAAAAGGGCTTGAAAAACAGAGAAGGCCGAGCTAGAATGTTAGGCGCCGGATGAATCGTGGAGTTCGGGCTCTTGTTATCTAAGACGCTTGTGATATATATATACCTGTTATATGTATATGGATATATATTATTTTTTCACAAAAAATTTATTGCTTTTGCAATAAAAGAAGAAAAAGGAGGAAGGAAACATGCGAAAAGCGAAGTGGTTAAAAATTTCCATCAGTGCAATTTTGAGCTTCGCGATGGTTTTTGGCATTACTCTCGGGCTTTTCAAGCCGTCTGTAAGCGCTGCAGTCGATATTGGTGCCAACCCGAAACCGGCCATTGATATCGCTGTTAACGTCCCGAGTGACTATCCAGGAACCTTTTTGGACTTTAAGGAAGAACTGACGCAGAAACTCATTGCGCAGGGTCTGCCGGCAGGCTCGTTCCGTATCACGGATACCAAAGTCTCCATCGATACGACGGACCTGAATGGTTGGTATGTTTACGACCACTATTACCGTCAGAGCGATTATGATGCGCTTGGCTTATCTGCCGATCAGAAAAAGAAACAGCCGATGCGGCTTGCTTCAGATAGCTCGCAGAATGGCGCTTTTAAAAAGATCGACAGCTATTTCCTGAACGGCACGGTGCCGGATCAGGTTTATAACTTCGATCGGCACGTTCTTTCGTATGAGAAGAACGGCACGGCCAACATGGCTTTCGTCGGCTACGCGACGCCGCCTTATGCGGACTTCATGATCTACCCGGCTGCCAGCGATTCCACGAGAAACTTCAGTTTCAATATGGACGCCTCGGTTATCAATACGCATACGTTGACGGGCGGCGGCTTCCTGATGAACGCGGGTATCGATTCTGCCGGCAAGCTCTATGGCTATCTGCTTTTCTATCACGGCATCAATACGGGCAATGGTGCGGCAACGCTTACTATTTACAAAATTAACGGTATTGACGCTTTAACCGCGCAGACGCCTGCATTCCAGGCGACCCAAGTCGCGACCAAATCCGTCAGCCTGGGCGGCCAGAGAAAAGCGCGTATCTCGGTTGAGCTCAAGAGAAATACCGTAACTATTCAGCAGCAGGCATTTAATGCGAATGGAACGTTGGCAGAGACCCAGGATATCTACCGCGATCTCTCCATCCCGCAGGTCAGAACAGGCTATACCTACAACGGCTTTGGCCCGATGATCGGTTATAGCAGCCATGGCTGCTCGGCCATTTCCATGTTCCAGTTTACAGACCTGGAGATGAGCTACGAGGCTTCCGCATTCGATGCACTGAAGAACGTTCAGTATTATCAGGGCGCAGACTATAAATACTTCATCAACCTGGTTGGCGACAGCAACGATCCCGGCATCCCCAAGGAGTCCGACAACTCTTATGCAGACGGCATCAACCGTATGAATGAGAACGAGATCTTCTATATCTCCAACGGCGATGACGGCCAGGTTGTTACGGATTCCACCAGAGATGAAGACGGCAAGCTGACGCACCTGGGCCTTGGCTCTGAAAATGGTTATATCGCTGCGGGCGACGACTATGCCGGCCTGATGGCGCAGTATATCTACAATAACTATATTGAGGGCGTCAAGTTCAAGCAAGCGGAAGTCGAGAGCGATATCCCGCTGGCAAACTTCTATATGAAGGATGCTGAGTCGGGCGAGCAGATCATGACGATTCACCTGCAGCACCTTGTGAACAGCGGCGAATCCATCAAGGTCAATCTCGTGGATAAATCCAAGCCGGGCACACTGGCCGGCGCGGATGGCAAGATTGCGCAGTGGTGCTACAACGTCTACGACCCGAACAACGACGTTGTCATGTCGACGGGCTGGGTAGACAGCGTAGACAAGATTCCGGATTATGAATTCACCAAAACCAGTGCTTCCGGGCGCTGGACCTTCGAGCTTATCGTCAAAGACCAGCTGGGCAATGAATCCAAAATTTCCCAGACGTATTTGACGGCGTTCCTCGATGACGAGCACCCCATTATCACGGGTGAGAATACCGCTACAAACATTGCAACCATCACCTTGACGGATACCGGCATGGGCATCGATGACGATGGTATCACCTTCATCGAAGACGGCCGCGGTTCCGGCGTGCAGTATTACTGGGTAACGAACAGTGAATCCGATACGCCCAGTGAGGATGACTGGGTTCCCGTTCCGAATGGCCCGTTGCATACTTTTGCTTTCGAGCAGAAGATTGAGAGCACGGATCCGATCGTCGTATGGGTAAAAGACGAGTGCGCGAACGTCGGTAATAAAGCTGTGTTTAAGCCGATACACGTTGTCGTTGAAGACCCGGATGGCAACCCGATTGACGATTACTATGTTATCGGCGACAACCCCATCATCGTCTTGCCGGACGACGCTCCGGATTCGGAGGATGATGAGGATGAATTCAGCGGCTGGAAGACGCCGGGCGGTGACGATATTACCCCTGGTACGACTCCTACCCCGGACGATGAGAACACCATTGTCATTCGCCCGAGCTATACGAAAGATAAGGCAAACCTGATCTATGTTGCGAACGGCGGTAAGATTACTTCTTCCTCCGGTGCAGGGTTAGATATGGATCGGTATGAAGTCGCATCCGGCGCCAGCATCATGGCCAAGATCGGCGACCAGAACGTTACCCCCAAGAGAGAGGGCTACCGCTTCACGGGCTGGAAGCTGCTCAATTCGGATAACGAAGCAAACGCGAGCAACTCCGCCTATATCAACAATCCGAGCAACCTTTCGGATGTGGATGAGGCGCTGGCAGTCAAAGAGAAGAACGACGCTGGCGAGACAACCCGCGATACGTACTATCTGATTGCGCAGTGGGAGACCGAGAGCTACAAGCTGAAATTCGATGCCAACGGCGGCTCCCTGGGCAACGTTCAGGGCTATGATGCCGTTCCGTACGGCACGAAGATCACAACGCTGCTCAACTTCCCGGTGAGCGGCCGCGGTGTCCCGACGAAGCCTGGCTATATCTTCCAGGGTTGGTCGGAATCGAACGACAACGATGTGGCAAAGATCTTCGCATTTGGCCCGGATGGCAGCGGCACGCCTGTGGCTGTCCCGAATATGCCTGCATCCGATAAGACGGTCTACGCCGTCTGGAAGGCAGATGGCAGCAAGTTCGTCGTCAGCTTCAACAGCAACGGCGGCAGCAAAATCTCCGATCAGGCGTATGTCACTGCAACGGCGACCAAGTACGACAAGTTCTTCACGCCGACCAGAGCCGGCTATACCTTCGGTGGCTGGTTCCTGCAGGATGCCAATGGCAACCTGGGCTCTCAGGAATATGTTGGCGGCGAAGCGTTCGTCCAGAAATCTGCGCACACCTTTGGTGCGAAGTGGATTGCGAAAGACGATACCAAGTACACTGTCGACTACTTCATCAACTCCGGAGAGAAGGATGCCAGCGGCAACTTCATCTACAAGAAGGTAAATGAAGCAGGCGTTACCAAGACGTACACCGGCAAGACCGAAGAGACCGCAAAAATCGCCGAGAGCGATAAGCTTGCGGAACTGACGGTTGGCGGCGCGACCTATTGGTATGATGCAAACAATGCGCACAATGTCTTTGAGGGCGTAATTACCGGCGCACCGGCGCTTTCGCTGAGACTTTACTACGATAGATATTTCGATGTAAAAGTTACCAGCAACGACGCTGCCGGCGGCACGGTTACCTCCGCGCTCAAGCAGAAGGAAGGGACGACGCCCAGCGTCTCCTGGAAGGCAAAGGATGGCTATCATGTCCTGCGGGTAATTGTCAATGGCGAAATCCGCGACGACTTGATTACGGCAAATGGATATACGGTTCCGGCTGCTCTGCATGAGAATCACGAAGTCTATGTTCTCTTCGCGAAGGATGGCAGCTCCACGCCCATTCCCGGCCCGGATCCGAGCACAGGCCCGAACCCGAGCAATCCTGTGAACCCCACGCCCACCCCCGGCCCGAGCTTCTATCAGGTCAAGACTGCGATTGTGGGATGCCCGGATGGCAGCTGCACGATTACGGATACCAAGCGCGTGCAGAAGGGTGAGGACGCGACGGTTGCCTGGACTCTGGCAGAAGGCTATAAGATCGCTAAGATTACCGTTGATGGCTTGGATTTCTCTAACCTCGATACCACGAGCATCGACTTCAAGGGAATTCTGGCAGACCACGAAGTAGTTGTTACTGTCTCCAAACTGCCGACCATCGGTGGCGAAAAGACGGACGGTCAGTATACGGTAACGGTAAACCGCTATGGCGGTGACGGCAAATCCAGCGTCAGCAAGAGCGCGACGATGGAATATAACGATACCTATCAGCTGACCTGGGATTCCGGCGACAACTATAAGCTATACAAGATCTTCGTCGATGGCGTCGAGCAGACTGCCCCGGCGATGCTCAAGGATAGCGGCACAAGATCCTATCGCGTGAGAGCAAACATGGTTATCGATGTTTACTTCACGGATAAGGATGATGATGGAACGGATGTTCCGGTCTATTCGGAAGATGAGTTCATCAAAGTTACGACCAAGATCGAAGGCGGCCCTGGTGAGATCACTGGCGGCGCTGTCATCGAGAAGGACAGCGACTACAATGTCGGCTGGACGCTGGATATGAATAACAGCGATCCTGAGGCAGACGATTACACCTATTATGAAGTCGTCGACGTCATCGTCAACGGCGAAAGCAAGGGCAAAGATCTGACGGATGTTGAGCTGAAGAACATCAAGAAGGATACGGATATCGTCGTCAAAGTTCAGCCTGTCTTCTATGATATCGACCTGTATAAATACGGCTCCGGAACGATCTCCGCTTCCAAGACCGTGTATAAGGGTCAGTCCTATCTGGATATTCAGGCAGCGCCTGCTGCAGGCTATAGCATCAGCAAGATCGTCGTAGACGGTGTTACGGTTCTGGATACGGTACTCAAGGAAAGCCCGTCTCCTGCTCCGAGCCCGGCGCCCTCTCCGTCGACTGTGGCGCTCCCGGATGCACCCGCCAAGGCTCCTGCAAAGCAGCCGAACGCGGCATTGCCCGTTCAGCCGAGCGTTGAGCCGTCTATCGAGCCGCAGCCGGAAGAGAGCGTTCCTACGGTTGAGCCCAGCGCAGAGAGCTCTGTCGCTCCCGAGGATACAGTTGCTTCCGTTGAGCCGGAAGTGAGCGTTGCTCCGGCCGAGGAAGATAAGGGCGTTGAAGTTCTGACGTCGAAGGCCGGCACAATGGCTCAGGCACTGTTGCCGTTGAGCGCACCTGCTAAGTCGCAGCCTGAACTGATGGTTCTGAGCGCTGGCCAGGGCTTGTTGCTTCTGGAAGGCGAAGGCGATGCAACGACAAACGAGTACGAAATCGTTACGGATTTGAGCCTGGTTACTAAGTCTGACCTTGATCTGAAAAATGCAGATGCGACGGCATTCACGATGGCCGTCAACGGTGCAATCGAAGATCACGAGGTGAAGGTATTCTTCACTAAGAATGTGGAACTGCCGGATGGCACCAACACCCCGACGCCTGCTCCCAAAGAGGATACGCTGCGCAAAGTCGAAGCGATGATTCAGGGTGGCCCCGGGCAGATCACGGAAGGCCAGGGATACTACAATGTCGGCGAAGACGGCAAAGTTTCCTGGACGATTCCGAATGGATACACCGTTTCCAGCATTTCTGTGAACGGCACGGTCGTTGCGACGAGCGGCAACTCCTGGTCCTTCGAGGATATTCAGGAGGATAAGAAAGTCGTTGTTACGCTCAAGAAGAATGGCGGAACAAACGATCCGCTGCCGCCGAGCTACAAGGTTCAGACCTTTGAGATTGCGACGGAACTGAGAGGCGGCGCAGGCACGATCACCAACACAGCGACGCTGCGTGAAGGAGTCAAGAAGACGATTTCTTGGCAGGTTACGCCGGTAGAAGGCCATCACTACGAAGTCAAGTATGTTATCATCGACGGCGTAGTCAGAACGGACCTGCGCACGGCTAACTCGGTCGAGCTGACGGCTGATCGCAACCATAAGGTTGTTGTCATCATCGATGATAAGATGCCTGTCAACGTCGATATCGACGGAGATGGAAAGCCGGATATCAATATCGATGTCGATGGCGACGGCATTCCGGATGTCAACATCGATACGGATGGCGACGGTATTCCGGATTACAAGATCGATGCAGATGGGAATGGTATCCCGGATGACGAAGAGGAGAGCGGCAAACCCAATGAGGGCGGCGATCCGAACGGCACGGGTGGAAGCTCGATTCCCAAGACCGGTGATTCTATGAACCACTGGGTGCTGCTGGCAGCTTTGTTCGGTGCGCTGGCTATGCTGGGAGCAATTCTCGGCTATCGGCGCAAGGCGAGCAAATAGCGAGCCGGAAATGCTAAAGTAAAATAGCATAAAAACATGGGCGCAACTGCCTGGGTGAAAACCCAGATGGCTGCGCTCTTTTTATGAAATGTGCTGTGGGAGAGCGGGCAAATCACTTGCCTTTTAAGGCCAAAATTTGTTAGAATTTATGGAAAAGCGAACTGCTGAGAGTGAAAAACCATTTCGGCAGCGTTGCGGAAATATGGTGTCCGATTATGGCGGGATTTTTAAGGGAAAAGGCGGTATCATGAGGCAAAGGAAAGGGGGAGGCTGAATGAAAGAGAAAGAAGAGTTTCTCTACGAGGCGTTTCAAGCCAAAGATACGCGGTTTGATGGGCGCTATTTTGTCGGGATTTCTTCCACAAAGATTTATTGCCGCCCAACCTGCCGGGCAAAACAGCCTAAGCGGGAAAACTGCACCTTCTTTTCTTCTGCGGCGGAGGCGGAGCAGGCAGGCTATCGGCCATGCCTACTATGCCGGCCAGAGCTTGCGCCGGGTAGCGCCGTCATTGATGCCTCGTCATCGCTTGCGAAAAAGGCCGCGCGGCTGATGGCGGAGCATTGCGGCGATGGGCTGCGGGTAGCGGAAGTCGCGCAAAAACTGGGATGCACAGATCGGCATTTACGGCGGGTCTTTTTCGCGGAATACCGCGTTTCTCCCATACAGCATTTGCAGACTTGCCGGCTTTTGCTGGCCAAAAATTTGCTGACGGATACGCAGCTGTCTGTGCTGGATGTGGCAATGGCATCGGGGTTCGGGAGCCTGCGCCGCCTCAACGATTTGTTCCAGAAGCGCTATCACTTATCGCCGACGGCACTGCGAAAAAATGCTGCCAACGGAAAAATGCAGGGCCATGGGATCACCGTCGCACTGGGCTATCACCCTCCCTATCAGTGGGAGAAGATGCTGGATTTTCTCCAAAAGCGCGCGATTCCCGGAGTTGAGGTAGTTTCCGAAAACGCGTATCTGCGCACAGTTCGCCTGAAAAACCGCGATGGAAAGAAGTATTGCGGATGGATTCGCGTGCAAAACTGCCCCAAAAAGAATGCGCTGGCCGTTACGCTGAGCGATGCGCTCATCCCGGTCTTATCGCAAGTTTTGGCTCGGGTGCGGGCGTTGTTTGATCTCTATGCAGAGCCAAATGTGATTTGCGAGAGATTGCAAACTATGAACCAGATTCGCCCAGGTGCCTGCGTTTTAGGGCTGCGCGTTCCTGGATGCTTTGAGCCGTTCGAAATGGCTGTGCGGGCTGTTTTGGGCCAGCAAATCACGGTGAAAGCGGCGAGCTCCCTGGCAGGGAAAATTGCTCTGAACTATGGCACGCCCATCTGGACCGGGGTAGATGGTCTGACGCATCTTTTCCCGGAGGCAGAGGATATGATCGCGCTAAAGGATGAAATCCAGGAGCGCTTGGGTGTGCTGGGTGTGATTGCCGCAAGATCCCGGTGCATTTTGGCCCTGGCACAGGCGCTGGAGAGCGGCGAAATTGCGCTGGGCATTTACGTCGATCCGGAGCAGGAGATGGCAAAACTCATGCGGATTAAGGGGATTGGCAGTTGGACGGCCAAATACCTTGCCATGAGGACGATGGGCTGGCCAGATGCCTTTTTGGAGACGGACATCGGCGTAAAACATGCCCTTTTGGAGTATACCCCCAAAGAGCGGCTGGAGCTCTCGGAGCAATGGCGCCCCTGGCGCAGCTATGCGATGATGTGCCTATGGAATCTGGAGAGCCCTGGCGCGGCAAAATGAGAAGATGCGGCGAAGCATTCCAAGCCGCTTGGAAGAATAGGAAATGGAGGCAGGCACGATGGTATTTACCATGCGATATGATTCCCCGATCGGCGGCCTTTTGCTCGCAGAAAAGGACGGAGCGCTGGTTGGCGTTTGGATGGAGGGCCAGAAATACTTTCTAGGTTCTTTGAAGGAGGAAATGCAGGAAAACCCTAACTCCCCAATGTTAAGGCAGGCTGGGCAGTGGCTGGACTGCTATTTTGGCGGGGAAAAGCCGGAGATTGGGCAGCTAAAGCTGACGCCTATAGGAAGCGAGTTCCGCAAGGCGGTTTGGAAGATTCTTTGTGAAATCCCGTATGGAAGTGTGACGACCTACGGGGAGATCTCGAAAAAAATTGCGGTCGGCCGCGGGCTGGAGCGCATGTCGGCCCAGGCGGTGGGTGGTGCAGTAGGCCACAACCCAATCTCAATCATCATTCCTTGCCACCGGGTTGTCGGGACGAACGGCAGTCTCACGGGGTATGCCGGCGGTTTGCAGAAAAAAATCGCCCTGCTCACTTTGGAGGGCGTCAACACGGAAAAATTGACGATTCCCAAAAAGGGAACGGCGCTATAAAGCTGGAGCGCCTGGAATGGATTCTTTTCAGGTGCCGGCTATCCCATCAAAGACGAGAAAATTTCTTGCTTTTGGTAGTTTGTATCATTAATTTTGCAAAATAAAAAAGCGGGCTTGTTTTGAAGCCCGCTTTTTGTTTAGTTGAGCAGATAGATAAAAAGGTTTAGGTATCCGGCAAAGGCAACCCACAGCAAATAGGGGATCATGAGATAGCCTGCGGGCTTGGAAATTTTATAGAACAGAACAGTCGTTATGAAAATGAGAATCCAGAGGGCGACGAGCCAAAGAAACGCGAACAGATAGCGCTCCAGATTGAAGAAAATGATAGACCAAAAAAAGTTGAACACAAGCTGGAGCCCATAGACAGTCAGGGCAGATTTGCTCGGCTTTCCGGATGTCAGGACGAGATACGAGGCGATGCCCATCAGAATGTATAGAAGCGTCCACACGACTGGGAAAAGCCAGCCCGGCGGAGCCAGCGGCGGCTTATTGAGCGTCTGGAATGTTTGCATCCCGTCGCGCGTCAAAAGCGCAGATGCGCCGCCTACTGCGAGCGGAATGGCAATACAAAAAAACAATTTCTTCCACTGAATTTTCAAAAAAATCACCTCGCTTAGGTATCATTATGCGCGGCAAGGCGCCTGGATATTCCGCATATCGCCAAAATATGCCGCGAAAAACCCTCTGCTACATTTACGATTTTGATGGTGAAAAAATTACAGCTAAAAACAGTGTGCACAGGAAAAAACAATTGTGGACTGACGCCTTCTAAAATAGGCCGGTGGGTTTTGGCAAAAGAAAACGGAGCAAAACATGCTTTGCTCCGTTTGGGCTAAGATTGATAAAAAAAGATGCACCTGCGATCGAAAAAAATATCGTCACCCAAAAAAATGAGTGACGATATGGGATGCAGCGTCATGCTGCTGGCGCGCCCGAAGGAATTCGAATCCCCGACCTTCCGCTTAGGAGGCGGACGCTCTATCCTGCTGAGCTACGGGCGCATCTGCTTTGGCCTAAATATTTTTGCGGCAAATTGGCCAAAATAAGCATATTCATATTAACACTTGCAAAGATTTGGTGTCAAGCGGAGAAAAAAATAACATCAAATGCGCCGCATGTGCATATAGATATCGGTATATAATTGGAAGACGAGGAACAGATATGGCGGGACAAGAGTATAGCTTTCTTTATAAAGTGCAAAGCGAAAAAAGCTTTTTAGAAATAGCGGAAGAATTTCAGATGAGCGAAGTGGTTTTGCGCGCGATGAACCCAAAAATTCGGCAGGTGCGCCCAGGGGTTGAACTGAAGATCCCGATTGCAGAATGCCCAAACGGGGCCTTCCATACCCTCAAAGAAGGAGAAGGGCTGTTTCACCTGGCCGTCGGAATTGGAAGCACGGCGGAGGATATTCTGGCGGCAAATCCGGGGTTGGTGCCGGGGCGGGCTTTGCCGGGGCAGATGGTGATTCTGCCCGAGCAGGAGCGGGCGACGCGCACTTACCGCATTTGCGGCACAGATCACCTGTGGGATATTCTGCGCAAATTTGAGATGAGCGTGCCCACACTGCGCAGATTGAACCCGGGTCTGGATATTTTTTCACTGCGCGAGGGGCAGGAGATTGTCGTGATGGAATATGCGCCGGCATCGGATGCGCAAGGGGTTTACACCTTGAAGGCCGGGGAGACGCTGCTCTCCTTATGCGAGAAAACCGGATTTTCGCCGGCTGAACTGCTGCGGGCAAACCCAAATTTGCGCCCGCAGGATTTTGCCAAGGGGATGCGGATTGTACTGCCGCAGAAAAAGGGCCGGCACAATATGTAGAAAAACGGCAGCGTGATCTGCCGTTTTTCTATTTTGGCGAAAGCAAATGAAAGGGGTGCGCGGTATCAAAAATGGCGAAAATGAGTATACAGATCTGGAGCAACATTTTTTTCAGAGATTTAACAAAGCGGATACAATTCGCGGCAGGCACGCAAAAAGCGCAAGAGAAGCGGCTTTAACTAGACGAGTGCAGAGAAAGAAGTGGTATTTCGCGCATTTTTGCGGTTTTTCCGCATGGCGGCAGGAGGGCGGCGCCGTTTACAAAGCCGCGCGGGACAGTATATAATAGAGACAAGAGAGAATGGGGAGAGGCGGCTCTATGGATTTAGAGATTTTTGAATATATCGATTCTGTGCTCGAGCTTTACCGCAAGAAGAAGGATGTGTATAAGCTCATCGCAGAGGAGGTCAAAGAATTTTTTGAAGGGGAGCTTCTGGCAGGCAGTGATTATGCGCTGAGCATGGTCTACCGCATCAAAAGCGAGAAGAGCATGCGGGAGAAGCTCATCCGCAATGGCTATACGGATAAATACGACACGCCGGAGGAGCTTTTGGCGCGTTTCCAGGATATCATTGGCTTTCGCATCGAGTGCAAATTTATCGACGATGAAGAGGTTGTCTACGAACTTTTGAAGAACCTCTTCAACCAGACAGAGGATGGGGAGTACTACTACTGCGCCTCCATGCCCAAGGTGCGCCTCAAGCTGGACGATGAGCAGCCGCAAAAGCAGAAAAATGGCTTTGATATCTATAAAATTGATGGGCTATACCTTCTGGGCAAGGAAAGCCTGCATTTTGAGCTTCAGATCAAGGCGCTGGTCAATACCTTCTGGGGCGAGATTGAGCATAAAATCGTCTATAAAAACAACGCCTATCTGCTGGCAGACGGGCTTGTAACGGACCTAATGGTTTCGATTAAAAAGAGCCTGAACATGATAGACGGGCAGCTCTTTGTGCTGTATAACCGCTTTCAGCGCACGGAAGAGCGGGAGGCTTCGGAGTTTGAAAAAGAGGGGACGGCCCGGCAGGTGGAGCGGTTTCTGGCCAAGCTGGTCTGCGATACGTTTGCCGAGCTCATGCAGCAGCAGATTGGCTTTACCATTGATTTCAAAGCCAGCTGCGAGGCTGTGGTGCGCTATATCATGGAGATCAACAAGGTCGCCGATATGGAGGACTACGGCAGAGTTCTGCTCAAAACCGTCGATGCGCTGGATCAGATCAAGGAGCAGCAGGTGCGGGTGGATGAGCAAATAGAGCTGGAGCGCAAGCTCTATTATGAGGATATTTTTTCGGCCAATATTTTGGAGACAGTGGAGCAGCTCATCAACAGCAGCTATAAATGGCACATGCTGTTTCTCATCCTGTTCAGCCTGGAAAAGGGGGATAACGTCGAGGATCTGGAATCCTTCATCCGCTTCTACCGCAAGGCGATTTTATCCAACCGCTCGTTTGCTCTGCTGGATCAGGGCGGCTATGGCAAGGCCCGGCGCATCCGCTTTGATATTCTCAACGCCATTTCCGAGATGGTGCGGGAAAAGGGCAAAGTGGAATACCTTTGCGAGCAGGGCATGGCGGTGATTCACCGCAGCATCAACTATGTCATCCCGCTGGTTTTGGCAGAGCTGGAAGAGGGGCGCGAATGGGAAGAGATTTCTACAGCGTATCTGAATATCTTAAGGCGGCGGCTGGAGCTTTAAGGAAGAATACAGACGGCAGCGAGGCGTCCGCTGCCGTTTTTTGATGCAGGGCGGGAGGGGCAGTTTGAGAGAATAAGGAGAGCGAGAAAACAACAGGAAACAGGCGGAAAAGCAAAAAATTTTTTGCTTGGGAAACTTTAGCGGTGTTTTGGGCGATTTAGAGCCAAAAACGCTTTGAAAAACCAAAAGAATGCGGCTAAAACGGGGAGGGCCTCCCTTGACGAAAGGGGGATGGAGGAATATCATAGAAATAGACGTTATCCCATGACAGGAGAATACGCTCAAATTTTTTGTGGAGGAGTCTTTATGCTTTCGCGCTTAAAGAGTAAACATCCATATCTTTTTACGCTCTCCTTCATGGAGTTTATCGGGTACGGCACATCCATCGCCGCGCTGGGGTATCTGACGGTCTTTCTGCAGGAAGTCGGGCTGGATGCCGCCCAGGTTGGCATGGTAACGGCGATTAACTCTGTGGTCGGCATGGTGGCTTCGCCTTTTTGGGGCATTGTCAGCGATAAGATGCGCTCCATGCGTAAAACTCTGCTCATCTGCATGAGCGTGGCTATGGTGCTCTGGTTCTTTGTCCCGGCCAGCAGCCAGTGGCTGTTATGGGGTATGCCGGTCATGTCTATCCTGCTGCCCATTACCAACTTCTTCCGCGCGCCCATGTCTTCGCTGGTAGACAGCTGGACGGTGCGCAGTGCCAATGAACACAGATTAAATTTCAATACCATGCGTATGTTCGGCACAGTTGGCTATTCGGCCACGGGCATCTTTTTAAGCTGGCTGACGGCAAAATTCGGCGTCAATTGGGCGTTTTATGTGCACACCATGATGCTGGCGGCGATTGTCGTCTGCCTGATGATGAAAAACGAGGATAGGCGGGGCGCCGAGGCCAAGGCGGAGCAGATTTCGCTGAAAGAGATGCATTTTGGCAAGCTGTTCAAGAATTACAGCCTGGTAACCTACTTCATCTATCTGATTTTATACTGCATTCCCCTCAATTCCGGTGATACCTTTTTGCCATATCTGATGGAGGAGATTGGCATTACGCCCAAGCTCGTCGGCGTTATCATGGCCGTGCGTTCGGCGATGGAGATCCCGATTTTGCTGGGCTTCCATAAATTCCGCGCGAAGTTTTCGCTGCCCACGCTGCTCACATTCCAATGCGCGTGCTATATGATGATCTACTTCTCGCTCACTGTGGTGAAAAGCAAGGTGCTGTTCATCATTCTCATGTGCATTCAGGGCATGGCCAGCGGCGTAGAAATCGGGTGCGCGAACAACTATGTCTACGCTCTGGCGCCGGATGAGCTCAAGAGCACGGCAGTCATGCTTGGCAACGCCATGTGGGCGCTTTCCGGCTTTATGGCCAACTTCGTCGGCGGCTATATCGTGCAGTACAGCGGAATTCGCACCTATTATATCGCCATGGGCATCATTGGGCTGGTAACCACGCTGTTTTTTGCGGCCAGTTTCCCGGTTGGCAAAAAGCATTTTGGAGTCCAGCTGCCAAAAAGTGTGGGCAAAACAGAGCGCAGATAAAGCGCCTGGCAAAAATAGAGAATTGAGCGGCGCAGATATGCCGATGGCAGAGGCAACGCCGCTTTTTTACGGGCTCATTTGGCCTGATGTTTTAAAGGTGAAAGGGTTTTCATGGCAGAAAAGAAGCTAAAATCGAAAAAAGAATACTGCTTGCGGTTTTCCGCGATCGAGTTCATCGGCGCTTCCGTCTATCTGGCGGCGATGGGGTATCTCTCCGTCTACTTGCAGAGTACAGGCATGGAGAGCTCGCAAATCGGCATCATCTATTCGCTCAACAGCCTGGTGAGCATCTGCGCGACGCTCTTTTGGGGCGTCATCAGCGACAAGATCAGATCCGTGCGCAAGGTCTATATGATTTGCCTGCTGGCGGCGGCCATCATCTGGCCGTTTATTCCTGCGACGATTCCGCTGAAAATTAAGGGATATTCTCTGGCGATTCTGACGATTCCGCTCTCGGCTTTTGTGCGTATGCCCATCGGCGGACTCACGGATAACTGGGTTTTGCAGTTTTCCAACAAATTTGGCGCCAACTATGGGCGCATCCGCCTGTGGGGGACGATCGGGTATGTGGCGCTGGGGCTGGTTTTGACGGCGATCATGCCGTTTGTCGGCGTGCAGGCGACGTTCTATATCTATTCGGGCCTGGTTCTGCTGGTTTTTGTCATGGCGCTGTTTGTAGGCGAAGAGACGCTGGATAAAGGGCAGAAGCAGAGCAGTTCGCTCAAAGATTTGCAGCTGGGCCGGATTTTTAAGAATTACTACCTGATGTCGTATATGCTTTTTACCGTCATCATGTACTGCGGCTCGGAAGCGTTTTTGCCCTATCTGATGGAAGAGATCGGCATGGATACCAACCGCCTTGGAATGCTCTATTCCATCCGCTCCCTGCTGGAGCTGCCTATCCTATATACGGCGGTAAAACTGAGAAAACGCATTGCCCTGCCTGTTTTCATCCTCATTCAGGGCTTAATGTATGTCATCATGTTTTTATCCTATTCCTGCATTCAGGGCGCGGCGCTGTTTATCCTGGTTACAATGCTGCAAGGCCTTGCCTCGGGCATCGACGTCGGCCTGGGTTCGGCGTATATCTTTGCCCTGGCGCCGGATGAACTCAAGAGTACAGCGCATCTGATGAGCTATGCCATGGCTTATCTGGCGAATATGCTGGGCAGCCTGCTGGGCGGCTTCATTGTGGATCTGATGGGCGTGCGCAGCTATTATCTGGTCACGGGCCTGATGATTGGCGGAGCGCTTCTGCTCTATATGCTGACGTTCGTGCTGGGGCAGAAGGTGTTCAAAATTCCGCTGCCTGATCACGTCCGCTCGACGCATAAGCAGTTGCAGCTGGAGCAGGCGCAGAAAAAAGCAAAAGAACAGGCAGAGGGCGCATAAAGATTCTTTTCATTGCTTCGTGATAGCGAAAAAGGGGAGGAGCGGCGATGCAGGAAAATAAGCAGGAATCTGGGCAAAAAAGGGAACAGAACTATATGATGCAGGGCATGGCGCTGGGCATGTGCTTTGGGGCGGCGGCAGGAGCCGCCGTTGGCACAATGATGCACAATCTCGCAAGCGGGATGAGTTTTGGCGTCAGCATTGGAATGTGTGCGGGCATGGGCATCGGTTTTTTAATCAAAAAGAAAAAGAGCTGAAAAAACGGCGGATTACGTATCAAAAAGGCAAATGAAAAACGAGGCTTTTCGAAAGAAAAGCCTCGTTTTCTTTTTTAATGTTCGTAACTGGAGATGAGCAGTTCGCTGATTTTGCCGCGCCCCGCTCCCTTGGCGCTGATAGCGCGCCCCACGCGCAGACGATGGATATGGAATGGGGCATAGAGATCGTCGAAAAAGTTATCGTGCGGGTCGGTATTTTTCGGATCCGAGTTGCTGAGCAGCAGGCTTGCCCCGCGTTTGGCCATAGCGGCGAAGAAGCCTGCCAGGGTGCGCTGATCGTCGTCGCCAAACGCATCCTGCGTATAGGCGGTAAAGCTGGAAGTGGGGGAAAGCGGGCGGTAGGGCGGATCCAGATAGACGAAGGTATGCGCATTGATGAAATCCGCAGACTGTGCATAGCTGCCGCAGACCAGCGCCACGTGTTCCAGTGTTGCGGAAGCGGCGCGCAGGAGCGGCGCGTTGACAATTTCCGGCGCACGGTAGCGCCCGATGGGGACATTGAACTGCCCTTTTCGGTTGACGCGGTACAGCCCGTTGAAGCAAGTCTTATTTAAAAACAGGAAAAGCGCGGCCCGCTCCAGATCGGGCGGGAGATTGGGAGCGCACGATGGGCCGGCGTTGAACTGATTGCGCTTCTCATAATAGTAGGCCTTGCGCGCATCCGCATCCAGGGGAAGATACTGCGCAGAAAATTGCTCCAATTGCTCTATGAGCTGTTCTGCGTGGCCCTGCACCACGCGATAGACGTTGATCAGCTCCGGGTTGGTATCGCTGAGATACGCCTCTTGGATGTGATAAGATGACAGGACATGGAACAGAACAGCGCCGCCGCCCACGAATGGCTCCGCATAGCGCGTAATTTCGCCGCCCAAGTGCCGGGGAAAGTGAGCGGCAATTTCTGAAAGCGAGCGGCTCTTGCCGCCGGCCCATTTGAGAAATGGGCGGGCGAGCAAGGGCCGCTCGGCGGCATCAGGAAGAAACCAAGTATCGCCTGCCAAAATTGCGCCGGGGATTTTCTGTTGTGCGCAGAGCAAAGATAAGTTTTGGGCGGGTATGCCCCATTGTTCTGCTGCGTCTCCAAGTCGTATCATTTTTATCATGCCTCAAAGTCATTTGGGTGATATTATAGCATGTTTTTGCCGGGGTGTCTGTCGCAAAATTGATATTTTTTAGGCGAAATATTGGAAAAAAGATAATTTTGCGCAAGTGAGGTGCCGTTTTGCATTCCGCTGCGGCTATACAAAAAAATAGGCGCGCAGATTGGCACGCCAGACGAAATCACAGCGAAGCTGAATATCCCGGGGCGCGATTGAGATAATAAAATGAAGGAAACTTTCCCGGCAGGCGGCATATTTTAAACTATGCAAAAAACAAGCGAAAACGCGCAGGGAAAGAAAAGGAGGGCCCTTTGAAATACAGCATTGGCGTATCGAATATGGATGTGGCGCTGCGCCCTCTCATGGAAAAACGCCTGCCCATGCAGGGAAAACTTACAGGGGAAATTCAGCTGGGAAAGCAGGCGGGCCGCTATCTGCCCGTGGAGATCTGCGGACGGCAGGCTTTATTTGCGCTGGCGGATATTCTGGCAGATATTATCATTGAGCATTTGCAGATTCGCTATCTCATGGCGGAACTGACGAGAAAATACGACTATCTTTCTGAGCGGGGCAAGAGCGAAATCTTGGTGAGCACCGTGCGCCAGCTCTGGTATGGCGGCGGCAAGGAGAAGCTGGAGCAAAAGAAAAAGGATATTGCCGGCCGGGTTCTCATCTGCCTTTTGGAATGCGAGGGAAGGCTGGCGCTGGACGGCGTTCTGCGCTTCCGCATGAAGGACTGCACCGCGCAGTGGCAGCAGACCATGCAAAAATGCGTGGAGCAGTATACCGCCAAAAACGAGCAAAAGGAATTTATCAAGCTGCTGCGCTATTTTGTGTGCATGCGCGATCCTATGGTGCACTACGTCGAGGTTTTGCCCATAGGCGAAGAGTATGAGATGCTGGATGAGCACGGCAACCGGATAGACGTCTATATCGACGAAGAGCCGGATGCGACCAAGGAGGATTTGCTGCTTTCCGGGCTCATCGACCTCGCGCCGGAGGTGATCGACCTGGCGCAGGTTTGCGATGACGATCTCAAGGGGCTGCTGGCAGATATCTTCGTGGGGCGCATCCGCGGATAGAGGGCGGCGGACAGAGGGCTCGCCGTTTTGATTTGGCGTTGACAAGCGGCGCAAAGGGTGTATAATGAAAGAAAATAAAAGATGATGCAGCGATGATCCGGATAGTAGCAAATGCAATCCGCTCCCAAGAGAGGCGCCCCTGGGCTGGAAGGGCGTTGGGCGGGCAGAACGCGAAGACCAGCCGGGAAGCGGGCATCCGTTGGCGGCGATAACGCAAGCTTGAGCGGGCTTTCTGGAAAAGAGAGCTTATCAGGGTGGAACCGCGGGCCGTGGTGGCTCGTCCCTTAACAATGTTGTTAAGGGATTTTTTATTGGATTTCGGGCGCTTGCTTTGCAGGCGGCTGGAGAATACGGCGAAACATAAGAAAAGGAGAGAACAGATGGAGATTCGACTCAAAGATGGGAGCATGCTTGCCCTGGCGGACAGCGCTTCGGCCAGACAGGCCGCAGAGCAGATTTCAGGCAAGCTGGCAAAGGCTGCGCTGGCGGCCAGGATAAATGGAGAGACGGCGGATTTGGATACCGTATTGACGGATAGATGCACGCTGGAGATTCTGACGGCGGAGGACC
>CAJUPM010000001.1:48150-280693 GCA_910588425.1 uncultured Christensenellaceae bacterium
GAGGACCCGGAAGGTCTGCGCGCACTGCGCCATACGGCCAGCCACGTTCTGGCTGAGGCGGTAAAGCGCCTGTATCCCCAGGCAAAGCTGGCCATCGGGCCGGCTATTGACGACGGCTTCTATTATGATTTCGACGTCGAAGGGGGATTCTCCAATGACGATCTCGCCAAAATTGAGAAGGAAATGAGCAGGATTGTCGCGGAGAACAAGCCGATGGTGCGCAAAAACGTCTCCCGGCAGGAAGCGGTTGATCTCATGCGCAGCCGTGGCGAGGATTACAAACTTGAGCTGATCCAGGATTTGCCTGAGGATGCGGAGATTTCGCTCTATTATCAGGGAGAGTTTGTGGATCTCTGCGCCGGCCCTCATGCGCCCTCAACAGGAAAGGTGAAGGCATTCAAACTGACCAGCCTGGCCGGGGCATACTGGCGGGGCAACGAGAAAAACAAGATGCTCAGCCGCATTTACGGCACGGCCTTTGAGAAGAAGGCGCTGCTGGACGAGCATCTGGCGCGCATCGAAGAGGCCAAGAAGCGCGACCACAACAAGCTGGGCCGCGAACTGGAATATTTCACCACGGTGGACGTCATCGGCCAGGGCCTGCCGCTGCTGCTGCCCAAGGGCGCCAAAGTCATTCAGGTTTTGCAGCGGTTCGTGGAGGACGAGGAGGCGCGGCGCGGCTATGTGCTCACCAAAACGCCCTATATGGCCAAGCGGGAGCTTTACCAGATTTCCGGGCACTGGGATCACTATACGGACGGCATGTTCGTCCTGGGCGATAAGGACGATCCCAACGCGGAGGTTTTGGCGCTGCGCCCCATGACCTGCCCCTTCCAGTATTATGTCTATATGAACCGCATGCGCTCCTACCGGGATTTGCCCATGCGCATGGGGGAGACTTCCACGCTCTTCCGCAACGAGGATTCGGGCGAGATGCACGGGCTGATCCGCGTGCGGCAGTTCACCATCTCGGAGGGACACCTGGTCTGCACGCCCGAGCAGCTGGAAGAGGAGTTCAAGGGCTGCGTCGAGCTGGCAAAATTTATGATGGATACGCTGGGCTTCTCGGAAGACGTCAGCTACCGCTTCTCCCAGTGGGACCCGAATGACAGGGAGAAATATATCGGAACGCCCGAGCAGTGGGACGAAGCCCAAAGCATGATGGGCAGAATTCTCGATCACATCGGCATCAAATACAGCATTGGCGTGGGTGAGGCGGCCTTCTATGGCCCCAAGCTGGATATCCAGATGAAGAATGTCCACGGCAAGGAGGATACCATCATCACTATCCAGATCGACCAGATGCTGGCAGAGCAGTTTGGCATGGAATATGTGGACCGGGACGGCAAGAAAAAGCGGCCGTATATCATCCACAGAACTTCGCTGGGCTGCTATGAGCGGACGCTGGCACTGCTCATCGAGAAATACGCCGGCGCGCTGCCTCTTTGGATGGCGCCCGAGCAGGTTCGCATCATGACGGTTGCAGAGAGCGCCAATGAATACGCCAGGGCGCAGGCGGCCAAGCTGGAGGCCATGGGTCTGCGGGTGAGTGTAGACGAAAGAAACGAGAAGATCGGCTACAAGATCCGCGAAGCCCGGGGCGAGCGCATTCCGTATATGCTGGTTGTGGGCGAGAAGGAAGCCCAGGAGGGCACGTTCGCCGTCCGCAAGCGGGGCGCCGGCGAGATTGGCAGCATGCCCGCAGAGCAGTTCAATCAAATGGTGCTGGAGGAAGTCGCGCAGAAGGTGATTTTCTAGCCAGGAAGAGCAAGATAGAAGGGCATTTCTTTGGAAATGCCCTTTTTTAGCCCCTGCAAAATGAGCGGGGCATAACTCTTGAAAGAAGCGGCATACAATGATACAATGGCTCTATATGAAAAGTTTGGAAAATTGGAGAAAAGATGCAGATGCAGCAGGAGAATAAGCTGATTCTTCCCGAAAATTATGATGCGAAGCTGAATATTCGCCAGACGGAAGAGGCAATTAAACTGATCAAAGACAGATTCGAGCGCGAGCTGGCGGCGGCGCTGAATCTGCACCGCATTTCTGCGCCGCTTTTTGTGCGGCCGGACAGCGGGCTGAACGACAATTTGAATGGCGTGGAGCGGCCGGTGCAGTTCGATATCAAAGACACGGGCGAGCAGATTGAGATCATCCATTCCCTGGCCAAATGGAAGCGCATGGCACTGCGGCGCTATGGCTATGGCGTAGATGAGGGGATTTACACGGATATGAACGCCATCCGGCGGGATGAGGAGCTGGATAACCTGCATTCCATTTATGTGGATCAGTGGGACTGGGAGCTGACTATCAGCCGGGAAGAGCGTAATCAGGAGTTTTTGCGGGATCTGGTCGGCAGAATTTATGGGGCACTGCGGCGGACGGAAGACGCCGTGATGGAGAAGTATTCTTGCCTGGATCGATATGTCCCGGAAAAACTGCACTTTATGACGACGCAGGAGCTGGAAGATCGCTATCCCGCCCTTTCTCCCAAGGAGCGGGAGGATGCCATCACAAAGGAGCTGGGGGCTGTTTTCCTGATGCAGATTGGCGGCGCGCTGAAAAGCGGCGAAAAGCACGACGGCCGTGCCCCGGATTACGACGACTGGAGCCTGAACGGGGATATCCTCGTCTACTATCCCGTTTTGGGCCGCGCGTTTGAGGTTTCTTCCATGGGCATTCGGGTGGATGAAGAGGCGATGAGAAAACAGCTCGAGCTGGCGGGCTGCCCCGAGCGGGCGCAGCTGCGTTTCCACCGGGAACTGCTGGAGGGCAAGCTGCCGCTTACAGCCGGCGGCGGAATCGGGCAATCCCGGCTCTGCATGCTGCTGCTGGGCAAGGCGCATATCGGCGAAGTGCAGGCATCCATCTGGCCCAGGCAGATGCGGGAGCGCTGTGAGCAGGACGGCATTTGGCTGCTGTAAAGAAAAGGCGCGGCCGAAAAGGCGGAACGCAGGGGCGTTTCGCACTGCAGCCGGGCAGGACAAGCGCGGCAAGGTTAAACTTCCAGAATTTGTGCATACTAGAATAGGTGGGCCGCGAGTGAAAGCGCGACTAAAAATAGGAGGGAAGCAATGATCACGATAAAACAGCTGTTCCGAGGCCCGGAGGAGTTTCTGGGCAAGGAAATTGAGGTGGGCGGATGGGTGCGCACCATAAGAGACAGCAAGGCGCTGGGATTTATCGAACTGAACGACGGCACATTCTTCAAAAATTTGCAGATTGTGTTTGAAGACGGTGCCATCGAGAATTTCAAAGAAGTCTGCAAAATCGGCGTGGGCTCTTCGATTACCTGCCGGGGGACGCTGGTGGAGACGCCCGAGGCGCGCCAGCCCTTCGAGCTGAAGGCGGCGGAGATCGTGCTGGAGGGCGGCTGCCCCGGCGACTACCCGCTGCAAAAGAAGCGGCACTCCATGGAATACCTGCGCACGATCGCGCATTTGCGGCCCAGGACCAACACGTTCTCCGCGGTGTTCCGGGTGCGCAGTGCGGTGGCATATGCAATTCACAAATTTTTCAATGAGAGGGACTTTGTCTATGTGCATACGCCGCTTATCACAGCCAGCGACTGCGAAGGCGCGGGGCAGATGTTCCATGTGACGACGCTGGATATGGAAAACCCGCCGAAAACGGAGCAGGGCGCCGTGGATTATTCCCGGGATTTCTTCGCCAAGCCCGCGAACCTGACGGTTTCCGGCCAGCTGGAGGGCGAGACTTTCGCCATGGCTTTCCGCAAGATCTACACTTTTGGGCCGACATTCCGGGCGGAAAACAGCAATACGCCCAGGCACGCTTCCGAGTTCTGGATGATCGAGCCGGAGATCGCCTTTGCGGATCTGGCGGATAATATGGATTTGGCGGAAGAGATGGTCAAATATATCATCACGTACGTCCGCGAAAACTACCCGGAGGAGATGGAGTTTTTCGGAAACTTCATCGATAAGGGCTTGATGGAGCGGCTGGATAACATCGTAAACTCGGATTTCGCCCGCATTACCTATACCGAAGCCGTGGAGATTCTGGAGAAATCCGGCCAGAAATTTGAATATCCCGTCAAGTGGGGCGTGGATTTGCAGAGCGAGCATGAGCGCTATATCACCGAGCAGGTGTTCAAAAAGCCGGTCTTCGTCACGGGGTATCCCAAGGAGATCAAGGCGTTCTATATGCGGCTGAACGACGACGGCAAGACCGTCGCGGCGATGGATTTGCTGGTGCCCGGCGTGGGCGAAATCATCGGCGGCAGCCAGAGAGAGGAGCGCCTGGATATTTTGGAGGCGCGCATCGAGGAGCTGGGTATGCAAAAAGAGGACTACTGGTGGTACTTGGATACCCGCAGGTTTGGCGGCGTCAAGCACGCGGGATATGGCCTCGGGTTTGAGCGCATGATCATGTATCTGACGGGGATGACCAACATCCGCGATGTTTTGCCCTTCCCGCGGACGCCAAAATCGGCAGAGTTTTAAAAGTGACGGCAGAGCGCGGCAAAAAAGATGCGTTCTGCCGCTTTTTCATTGCGCAAAAATGAGGAAATGGAACTGCTGCGGGGCTGGCGCGGCGGAGGAAAAACAGGCTTTGGCCTGAGAGGAAGGACAGAGGAAAATGGGGAAAAGCGAGCCATTGGTGCTTGCGGTGGACTGCGGGACGCAGAGCCTTCGTGCGCTGATTTTTGAAAAAAACGGGCAGATACTGGCGCAGGAAACGCTGGTCTATGAGACGTCGTATCTCTCGCCCGAGCCGGGGTATGCAGAGCAGAGCCCGGAGTTTTACTATCAGACGCTGTGCCAGGCGACCCGGGCGCTGAAGGAGAAACAGCCGGAGCTGTTTGCGAAGGTGGAGGCGCTGGTGCTCACGGGAATACGTGACAGCGTGCTTTGCCTAAACAGCAGTATGCGGCCCATCACACCCTGCATTCTCTGGCTGGATGAGCGCCTGGCAGAATGCAAAAAGCCCATGCCCTTTTTATACCGCGCAGGGTTTGCGCTTGCCGGCATGAGCGAATGCGCCGCCTATTCCAGAGAGCATTCGGTTTGCAACTGGATTCAGCAGAATCAGCCAGAGATTTGGGAGCAGACCTATAAATTCATTCAGATTTCCGGCTATTTGATCTACCGGCTCACAGGTGTGCTGGCCGATTCCGTCGCTTCGCAAATCGGGCATTTGCCGCTCAACTACAAGAAAAAGAAGTGGATGAGCAAGTGGAACATCAAATATGCGGTGTTCAATGTTCCGGCAGAAAAATTCCCGGCGCTGGCCATGCCCGGGGAGGTTTTGGGGCACATCACGCAGGGGGCCAGCCGGGAAAGCGGTTTGCCGGCAGGACTTCGGCTGATTGCCGCCGGCTCGGACAAGGGCTGCGAGGGGCTGGGCAGTGGGTGTATCGACGGCAGCACGGCCAGCCTCAGCTTTGGGACAACCTGCACGGTGCAGCTCACGACGGAAAAATACGTGGAGCCGCAGCGGTTTTTGCCGGCATATCCGGCGGTTCTCCCAGGGAAATATAACCCGGAGATTCAGATTTACCGCGGATTTTGGATGGTAACCTGGTTTAAGGAGCAGTTTGCCCGGATGGAGGCGCAGGCGGCCGCAGGATTTGCCGGCACGGCAGAGCAGATGCTGGATGAGAGCCTGCGTTTCACGCCGCCCGGCGCAGATGGACTGTTGGTGCAGCCATACTGGGGGCCAGGGCTCAAGACGCCCGAAGCCAGAGGCGCGATGATCGGCTTTCACAGTGCTCATACCCGGGAGCATATTTACCGGGCGATCATCGAGGGGCTTTGCTATGCCCTGCGGGACGGCCTGGAGGAAATGAGCAGGCGGGCCGGGGCGCGGCCAAAGGCGTTGACGGCAAATGGCGGCGGGGCGAAGAGCGATGCGGTCTGCCAGATCGCGGCAGATGTATTTGGCTTGCCGGTTTACCGGGTGCAGACGCACGAGACATCCGCGCTGGGGGCGGCGGCAGTCGGCTTTTTTGGCCTGGGGGAATACCGCTCTGTGCAGGAGGCGGCGCAAAAGATGGCGCACCGCAAAAAGGCGTTTTTGCCGGATGCGCAAAACCACGCGCTCTATGATGAGATTTATCAGAAGGTTTACCGGGGGATGTATGAGAAGATGCGCCCCATGTACCGGAATATGCGGGGGATTTACCACGCGGGAGGCAAGAAATGATGGCCTAATACGGCCAGCAGGCAATGCGAGAGACGGGAGGAGCAGTTTTGATGGCAAAGTTGGAATATGGGCCTATTCTTTGCACGCAAGGGCAGCACAAGGGACGAATCGGATATTTTGATGATGAGGATATTGACTGCGATTTGTGTGAGGAAAAATGCTGTCTTGCGGCTTGCACGAAGGAAATAGAGTGTGAGGAATGCCCAGATTATCAGGAGGATAGAAACTGCCGCGAGTTTGCAGTTGTTTACTGGGGAGATGCCCTGATGTGTTCGGAATACTCCATGGTTCCGATGGGATACTGCACAAATACCATTCCGATGCAGACACTGGTTCGACGCATAGAGGCACTGCAAGGCGATATTGCGCGGGCGGGGAGTCATAAAAGAAAAGAAAACTTGCTCTTGGAGCTAGAATATGCCCAGAAGCTATTCTATGAAAAGCATATTGAGTCTGTTTTTGCCAATCAAAAGGGCAAACGGCTGTTCCTCTCCCATTCCTCCAAAGACAAGGATTTTGCAAATTGCCTTTATGCCGATCTCGTTGAGCAGGGCCATACTCCATGGCTGGATGAGAGGGATATAAAGGCAGGCGCATCCATTCCGGCAGAAATACAAAAGGGGTTGGCCGCGGCAGACTATGTTTTGGTGCTGCTTTCCCCGCACTCTGTGGATTCGCAGTGGGTCAGGGCAGAGTGGGAGACGTTGTTCTGGGATGAGATGAATACCCGAAAAATCAAGGTGATTCCGCTGCTCATAGAAGATTGCGAAATCCCGCCATTTCTCAAAGTCAAAAAATATATTGATTTTCGCGAGGATTATGCGCAGGCTTTTTCCCAGCTTTTGAAGGATATTGCTTAAGATAGGCATATAAAAAACTGCCCTAAAAAGGGCAGTTTTTTGTATTACTGCTAGAGCGCGATCCAATAGCGCTGGGTGATGCGGCCCTCCTCCGGAATTTCGTTTTCCAGCACGCCGCCGCACGACAGGATGGTTTTGGCAGAGGCGATATTCTCTTTATCGCAGGTGATCAGCACCCTTTCCAGGCCGAGCTTGCGGCATTCTTCCAGGCCGAGAGCGAGCATGGCCTTGGCATACCCCTTTCTGCGCTCACTTTTGCGGACGCTGTAGCCGATATTGCCGCCAAATTTCAGCAGATAGTCGTTGAGCCGGTGGCGGATATCGATGATGCCGACCATTTTGCCATCCTCCTTGCGCAGGCAGAGCAGTGTTGTCGCCAGAACCAGATTGGGAGGAACCGTCTCTTCGCTGGCGTTTTGGCGGATGGATTGCAGCCAGGAGGCATAATCCGCGAGTTCTTCCAGGCGCGCACCGCCATGCAGTGTTTCGCCGTTTTGGGCAAACTCCTGCCGATAGGCCATGACCTGGGCTTCGTGCGCCTCGGACGGAGCGGCCAGCATCAGCTCGGGCGCCTTGGGGCTATTCATTTGACGGCGGGCAGCGAACTCCCGGGCGTGCTCCGAGAGATGGATCATCAAATCGATGGCATAGGTTTTCTGCATCTTTTTGAGCGGCAGGCAGAGCGGCGCAATCAGGCGCAGAGGCCAGCGCTTCATGCGGATTTTCTCTGTAAAGACCACGCGCGTGCCGCCCGGCACGGCGGAAAATTCGCCCAGCCATTGGCCGGTAAACCACTCGCCCTCCATCTCAAAAGCATAGCGGCTGCCTATCTGCTTCTCTGTGATGGTAAAATGCGTGCGGCTGCCATTTTTGGAGATTTCCATAAAGGCATTGCCGTTTTCTAAAATTTCAAGCCCGGCCAGATCGCTGCGCCACTGCCAGCAGGATAGGTCGGCCATGGCGTGATAGACTGCATCGGCTGGATAGGGGAAAACAGCCTGATAAACGGATTTTGGCATAAAGTGCCTCCTGATTAGAGAAAAGCCCGGGGTTGTTTCCCGGGCTTTGGCCTGCTGGAGCTATTTGAACAGATGCAGGAAATCCAGCGTGGAAAAATAGTCTCTGGGCGTTTCGGCCCGGCGCAGCAGCTGAACGCTGCCGTCTTCTTTGAGCAGCAGCTCGGCGCTTCTCAGCTTGCCGTTGTAGTTATATCCCATGGAATAGCCGTGGGCGCCGGTATCGTGGATGCAGAGGTAGTCGCCCATTTCGACTTTGGGCAGCAGGCGATCCACGGCGAATTTATCGTTGTTTTCGCACAGCCCGCCCGTGACGTCGTAGAGATGATCGGCCGGGGCGTTTTCTTTGCCCAAAACTGTGATATGGTGATACGCGCCATACATGGCCGGCCGCATGAGATCCACGGCGCAGGCATCCAGCCCGATATAGTCTTTGTAGATTTTCTTTTCGTGCATGGTCTGGGCGATGAGGCAGCCGTAGGGGCCCGTCATAAAGCGGCCAAGCTCGGCCATCAGCGAGATGTCGCCCATGCCGGCGGGGATGAGCACCTGCTCATAGACCTGGCGCACGCCTTCGCCGATTTTGAAGATATCGTTGGCCTGTTCTTCCGGGAGGTAGGGGATACCGATGCCGCCGGAGAGATCGATAAAGCTGATATGCACGCCCAGCTCCTGATGCAGTTCCACAGCCAGCTGGAAGAGCTGGCCGGCCAGAACCGGGTAGTAGTCGTTGGTCACGGTATTGCTGGCCAAAAATGCGTGCAGGCCAAAATGCTTGACGCCAAGGGCGCTCAGGCGGCGGAAGCCATCGAAAAGCTGCTGCTTGGTGAAGCCGTATTTGGAATCCTTGGGGTTGTCCATAATATCGTTGCCGATGGAGAAATAGCCGCCCGGGTTAAACCGGCAGCAGATGGTTTCGGGAATGGGGGAAAACATCTGCGCGATAGTATCGATATCCGAATAGTCGTCCAGATT
Source organism: uncultured Christensenellaceae bacterium (assembly GCA_910588425.1). Taxonomy (GTDB): domain Bacteria; phylum Bacillota; class Clostridia; order Christensenellales; family Christensenellaceae; genus QANA01. The sequence goes on from CAJUPM010000001.1 coordinate 57,167, forward strand.
GATGATGGCGCCCAGCCGGTGCGCATAGGCGAAATCCTCTTTGGGCGTGCAGTTGGAGGAAAAGACGATCCGATCTCCGGATGCGCCGAGTGCCTCTGCCAGCATGAGCTCGGTATAGGAAGAGCAATCCAGCCCCATGCCTTCCTGCAAAAACAGGTTCAGCAGGCCGGGCGTGGGCGCGGCTTTGACGGCAAAATACTCCTGAAAGCCTGGGTTCCAGGAAAAAGCCTGCTTGGTGCGGCGGATATTTTCTAAAATGCCTTTTTCATCGTAGAGATGAAAAGGGGTTGGATGAGTCTTGACAATCTCTTTTACTTGCTCCAGCGTAACAAATGGCTGCTTCATGGAATCACCTTTCCGCCCGCTTCCTGGATTGCGCGGCGCGCGAGGATCAGGAGCGGGTCTACAAAATCGTTAGAAAATGGGTAAATACTGGCTGCGACAGACAGCTCTGTGCAGCCAAGAATAAACTTGGTTGCGCCTTTTTGGCGAAGCTCAGCTGCGGCCTGCATCAGGCCGGCCGTGCCCAGGGAGAAGTTGTTTTTCTTGATACCCTCGTAGATGAACTGCATGACCAGCGGCTGCGTCTGATCGGGGTAGCAATGCGCCAGGCCGTGGGCATCCAGATAGCGGGCGATGATGCCGGTTTGCAGTGTGCCGTCTGTGGAGAGGACGCCGAACACCTCGCCGGGCATCTGCGCGGCCAGATAGTTTGCCGTCTCCTCCAGCATATTGAGGATGCGGACGCTGGCAGCCTTTTGCAGCTGCGGGTAGAAAAAGTGTGCTGTGTTGCAGGGAAGCAGGATAAGCTCCGCGCCCGCCTGCTCCAGCCGGTGCAGTGTGCGCAGCAGCTCGGGCAGGGGATCTTCGCCGCCCGAGAGCAGGAAGCCCGTCCGATCCGGGATGGCAGGATTGCTGTCGATGAGAATATGCAGGTGCTCCTGATCCTTGCTGGCACAGGTGTTTCTCGTGATTTTCTGATAGAGATCTGCGGAGGCCAGCGGCCCCATGCCGCCGAGAATGCCGATGGTTTTCATAAAGCCTCCTGCTCGCTGCTCCAGCCCAGGCCGGGCAAAAACTCGGCCAGGCCTTTGCGGATATCGCCCTGGTAGCCGACTGTCGTTTTGGAGGTAACCAGCGCATTGAGCACGGCCTCCTGGCAGGCATAAGCCGCCGCCTGGAAGGCGAGATCGATTTTTTCCTCGTTGAGCACGCACTGGGTCAGGATGCCTTGCTGGGCATCCCGGGGGATGGTATTGGCGGTGGAAAAGCCGATCATCACTTCGCCGCTGCCATGCCCGATGAAAGATCCCAGCCGCGCCAGGCCGACGCTGGTGCGCTTTAAAATACGCTTAAGCTGCCGATCGGAAGCGGGCAGATCCGTCGCCAGCAAGACGATGATAGAGCCCTTATCCGGCTCGAAATTTTGGCTGTCGATGCGGGCGCCGATGGGCTTTCCCTCCAGCAGAAGGTCGGGCAGGCGGCCGTGATTGGCCTGAACGAGAATGCCCAGCGTGAAGCGCCCTTCGGGCAGTTCGATGATGCGGGAAGCCGAGCCGATGCCGCCCTTGAGCCCGTGGCAGACCATGCCGCATCCGCCGCCGACGGCGCCCTCCTCGAAATCCCGGGAGGCCGAGGCGATGGCCGAAAAGACATGCTCGCTTTGAACGGCCCTCTGGCAGATGTTGTTGAGCGTGCTGTCGTTGCATTCGCAGACGACGGGGTTGACGGAAGTCAGCGGCACACCCTCGCTCTGGCAGCGCTGCACCATATATTCGACCAGCGCATCGTGCACCAGGCCGACGTTCAGGGTATTGGTCAGCGCGATGGGCGTCTCCAAAGCGCCCAGCTCGTCGATTTGCAGCAGCCCGATGCTCTTTCCAAAGCCGTTGAGCACGAAGCTTGCGGCAGGATACTGATGGGTAAACGGATTCTCCGGCCGGGGCAGAAGCATGGTTACGCCGGTTTTGTGCTGGGGTGTATCGATGGTGCAGTGCCCGACCAGCACGCCGGGAACATCCGTAATCTTGTTGAGCGGGCCGGTAGGAAGCGTATCCAATAAAACGCCGTAGTCGCGAATTCGTTTTTGCCGCATGTAAATGCCCTCACTAAAGCTTGTTTCAATTTTTTAGTATAGCACAGCGCTAAAACCGCTTCAATGAAAAAGTGAAATTTTCGCAGGGAATCTGCGGCAGACAGGAGAAAGACTGGAAAGCGGAGAATTTCTTGGCATGGCCCAAAAAGCAAAATATGCACAAAATGATAGTAATTATAAAATGTGTATGTTATAATGAGAGCGTAAATAAAACTGAAAATGTCTGAAAAAATTTGAAAGGAAAAATATGATTAGTTTCGGCGAATTTTTCTCGCAGGTCTTCAGCAACCCCGCGCTTGCCATCACGGCGCTGCTGACGATGGGCGTCATCCTGGTCAACGGCTGGACGGATGCACCCAACGCCATTGCGACTTGCGTAACCACGCGCTGCATGAGCCCCAAGATGGCCGTCCTGATGGCGGCTGTGTTCAACTTTTTGGGCGTGCTCGTGATGACGATGTTCAACAGCTCGGTGGCGATGTCTATCTACAACATGGTGGATTTTTCCGGCAACACGCATGAGGCGACGGTTGCACTCTGCGCGGCGTTGGTGGCCATCGTGATCTGGGCCTCGGCAGCCTCGGTTTTTGGCATCCCGACCAGCGAAAGCCACGCGCTGATTGCCGGCCTTTCGGGCGCGGCTATTGCACTGCATGGCAACATTAACGGCATCAATATGCAGGAATGGATCAACGTTCTCTGGGGGCTTGTGCTCTCTTCAGCGCTGGGCTTTGGCCTTGGGTGGCTCTCAGCCAAGATTACCGAGCTGACCTGCCGCAATATGGACAGGCAGAAGACGACCAAGTTTTTCCGGGTTGGCGAGATTTGCGCCAGCGCGGGCACGGCGTTCATGCATGGCGCCCAGGATGGCCAGAAGTTTATGAGCGTGTTCCTGCTGGGAATTGCGTTGGTCAACGGGCAGAGCACCAGTGAATTCCAGATCCCGATTTGGCTGATGATCATGTGCTCGGCTATCATGTGCATCGGAACCTCGATTGGCGGATACAAAATCATCAAAGAGGTTGGGCAGAATATGACCAAACTGGAAGTTTACCAGGGGTTTGCATCGGATGTTGCCGCGGCAATCTGCCTCTTTTTGGCCTCGACGACGGGCATTCCCGTCTCTACGACGCACACCAAGACCACCTCTATCATGGGCGTGGGCGCGGCAAAGCGGCTTTCGGCAGTCAACTGGGGCGTCGTCAAAGAGATGACGTGGGCCTGGGTGCTGACGTTCCCGGGCTGCGGGCTGGTTGGCTATTTTATGGCGAAGCTATTTATGCTATGGTTCTAATACAGAGAAAGGGTATCTGAAATGGCAAAAAAAGGATATAACTATTTTGATGCGTTTGTGGATATGGCGCAATACGCCTGCGACGCGGCGAATTATTTGGTCGAGACGCTGAACAACTTTGATGTGCACGAGATGGAAGAGCGCGTAACAGGCCTGCATGAAATCGAAAATGCGGCAGACGGCAAGCGCCACGAAATCACCTCGCATTTAATTCACGAGTTCATCACGCCCATCGATCGGGAAGATATTTTTAACCTGGTTCAGCAGCTGGATACGGCGGTGGATACCATCGAGGATGTTTTGCGCAATATGTATATGCACAACATCACGAGTATGCGCCCGGAGGCGGTGGAGTTTTCACGGCTGCTCGGCAAGTGCGTTGGCTCGATGAAATCGGCGATGGAGAAGTTCACGCATTTCCGCAAATCCTCCAGCATCAAGGATTATATTGTGGAAGTTAATATGCTGGAAGAAGAGGGCGACCGCCTGCATGTCTCGGCGGTGCACGATCTCTTTGCGGCCGGGGGCGACCCGCTGGAAGTGATCGGCTGGAGAAAGGTTTACGACAGCCTGGAAGACTGCATGGACGCCTGCGAGCATGTTGTGGATGCCGTCGAGAGCGTCATCATGAAAAACTCCTAAAGGAGGAGGAAAAGAGGAGCGGCAAAAGCCGCTCCTCTTTTTATGGTTGGAGAGCGTTTGTTTGCAGGCGCGGTTAGGCATCGCGGTGGCAATCAAAACCATGCGGCAGTGTGTTTTCATCAAAAAGGATAATGGCCAGAAGGTGGCGAGCTTTCATGAATTCACCTTAAAGTTCGGCTAGCAGATGAAAGAGGGCTTGCTTGCCATTCTCTGATAATGTGTTCCATTTTTCCAGAAGCCTGCACTGTTCTACGGTGAGCGAAACTGGCTCGCCGCTGACTTCCGCAAAAAATTGAGAAAGAGAAATGCCAAACGCGGCGCAGATTTTCTCCAGAGAAGAAACAGAGGGGCTATAGGATTTTTGGTACCAGGAGGAAATGGTGGATTGTGCCACGCCAGAATATTCCGCCAGGCGATATTCGCTCCAGCCGCGCTGGGTTCTCAGCTCTGTGATACGCTGCAAGATTGGGCTCACTTGTTTTCTCCATTGTAGATATGATTCTTCCTTAATTTTAGCATGGCGGCTGCAAGAAAGTACGTCATATAAACGTAAGCGGAGAGTGGGCGGATCTTTATTTTCATAAGGCACGATTTTGGGCAATAAAAAAACTCTCCCGAAGGAGAGCTTTTTTATTTGCCGTTTAATCCAGGCAGATGAGGTCGTATTCCCGGGAGGCGACGCCCATTTCCTCGGAGTGCGATAGAATGAGCGCGGCATGGCGGGATTCCATCCGCTCGATCATGTGGTCCCTGCCCGAATCTTCGGACTGATAGATGGCATCCATGCAGGCCTGATCCAGCGCGACGGGGTTTGTCGAAGCGAAAACGCCGATATCAGCCATGCAGCAGGGCTCGGGCGTCGCGACGCAGTCGCAGTCTACCGAGAGGTTGTTGGCCACGCTGATATAGACCATGTTCTCCGGGGAGAAATAGTCGATGACGGACTTTGCCGCTTCGGCCATGGATTCGATGAAATCATCCTGGGGGCTATGCCAGAAGTTCTCCCGCTCGACGCCCGCGCTGTGGATCCACTCTTTGCCGTGGCGGGAGGCGATGCCGATGGAGATGTTCTTGAGCGCGCCGCCGAAGCCGCCGCTGGGGTGGCCCTTAAAGTGCGAAAGCACCAGCACGGAATCATAGTTCTCCAGGTTTTTGCCCACGAAGTTTTCCTTCATATGCCTGCCGCCGACGACAGGCAGGGAAATCTCGCCGTCCTCATCCATGATATCCACCGGCGCGATCTTGGTGAAACCGTGATCCTCGGCTACTTTATAGTGATCCTGGGCGCAGTAGCGCTTGCCCTGGTATGCAGTATTGCATTCCACGATGGTTCCGTTTACTTTCTGAACGAGATCCTTAATCAGATCCGGGTTCAAATAGTTGGGGTTACCGGCCTCGCCAGTCGAGAGCTTGACGGCCACTTTGCCGGGCAGGGCGACGCCCATCTTTTCATAAAGCGCAAGCAGGCTTTCCGGGGCGATCTTTTTGGTGAAATAGACCTTTGCTTTTTCCATACTAGAATCCTCCATGGTTTCTTTTCGCGCCTTCCAAGCGCGGTGAGCTGTTTGGCAAAAATGCGCCAGCCGGATATGGATGCCGCGTTTTTGCCCATGAGACAATATGAAGTTTTGCTCGGTATATCCCTATCATACTACTTAAAGCAGGGTTGAAGTCAAGAGGCAGTCTGCAAAGAAAAGCGGAAAAACGGCAGCTCAGCAGAGCGCAGGCAGCTCATAGAGGCTTTGGATGGTATAAGTCGCGGGGATTTCGGCTGGCGCAGGCGCGCCGGAGGGGGAATAGAGGCAGGTATCCAGGCCAAAATTAAGGCCGCCCAAAATATCCGTCGCAGGTGAATTGCCGATGAGCAGAGCACGCTGGGCATCGAACCCGGGAATATGCGCGGCGACGTATTCAAAAAATGCCCGGGCAGGCTTTTGATGGCCGATGAGCTCGGAATAGAAAATATCCTCGAAGAAATCAAACAGCCCGGCCTCCCGCAGGCGGCGCTCCTGAGTGCCCGTAACGCCGTTGGTGACGATGAACAGCCGGTGCGTTTTGCAGAGAGTCTGGCAGATTTCCAGCGCGCCCTCCATCTTCTGATGCCCCAAAGAGAGCAGATGCCGGTATTCCGCTTCCCAGGCAGCGCCGTCGATTTCCACGCCGAAATGCGCCATGGTGCGGGCAAAGCGGATATCCAGCACATCCCTCAGCGGCAGTGCGCCGCGTTCATAGGAGGACCAGAGGGCGCCATTGATGCTATGGTAGACCTGGGCGATGGGAGCGGTGAAGTGATAGCCATGCAGAGCAAAGAGGGCGGACAGTGCGCAAGCCTCGTTGGCGCGGAAATCCAGCAGAGTATCATCGAGATCAAAAAGAAGGATGGAATAGTTTGGCATGGCGGCTCCTTTGCGCGCGTTTTCTTTTATTCTACCACAGGATGGGGCAAAACGCATCCGGAAGGTTGACGGGCCACTGCCGGGCTGCGCAAGATAAAAAGCACTCAGAGTTTGCTGAGTGCTTTTGAATGCTAGGATTCTCCTGCGGAGTTTTCCGGCGGAGCGGCGCCTTCCTGTTTCGCAGGGCGATCCAGCTTGCGGGAGACGCGGTTTTTTAGAACCTTATAGATGGTTGCCGCCAGCGGAACGCCCAGCACCATGCCCAAAATGCCAAACAGCCCGCCGCCCACGATCACCGCCGCCAGCACCCAGATGCCGGGCAGGCCGACGGAGGTGCCCACGACTTTGGGGTAGATGAAATTGCCCTCGATTTGCTGGAGAATGACGAGGAAGATCAGGAAAAAGAGCGCTTTCATGGGGTCTACCGTGAGGATCATGAAGGCGCCGATGCCCGCGCCGATGTATGCGCCGACGATGGGGATCAGGGCCGTCGCCCCGACGACAGCGCCCGTCATGGCGGCATAGGGCAGCCGGAGCAGGAACATCCCGGCCGTGCACAGCAAGCCCAGAATGATGGCCTCTGTAAACTGGCCGACGATAAAGCTGGAAAAGGATTCGTTGGCGGTGCGCATCAGCCGCAGGAACTGCTGATATTTTTTTGGCTTTAAATGCGCCTCAAACAGCCGGGAAAACTGGCGGAGCAGCCGCTCTTTATCCAGCAGCAGATAGAGCGCGAAGATGATGCCGATGAGCAGATTGGTGAGCAGGCCGAATACGCCGGTGATCACGGCCAGGGCAGTATTGATGACATCGCCCACCCCAAGGGAGATATAGCTGATCAGCTTCTGCACCAGCACAGACCAGTTTAAATTGAGGTTGAGCAGCAGCTGCTGCAAAGAGGGGATGCCATCCAGGTTATCCGAGACAAAATGATACAGCCACTCCAGCGTCGGCGGGATTTCCTTGCCAATGAGCGCGAAGCTGGAGACCAGCTCGGGGATGACCAGCGTGCAGATGAGCGCTAAGATGAGCGCCCAGGTGAGCATGGAAAGAAAGATGCAGACTGGCCGGCGGGATTTGATGACAAACTGATTTTGGCTGTGCGGAAAATACCAGCTCTCCAGCCGCTTCATCAGAAGGTTGAGCACAAAGGCGGTGATACAGCCTGTGATCAGCGGGGAAAGCACGCCAAGAAGCGTTCCGATAAAGGCGCCGATCTCGTGCAGATACGTGATGCAAAGATAGATAGCGCCAAGAATGAGCCCGGCTTTCCATAGTTTTTTACTTGTGATTTTTTCCATGAGGTGCCCTCCCGGATAGGCTGAAACTATAAAGCGATCATAAGGAAAAAAGAGAGGAATGTCAACTCCCGCGGGAGAGGAGGCAAAATGAAAAATGAAACTGGACAAAAGCGGGGAAAAATAGTATAATGAAAAAGCAAACGTCGTTGGGGATATGGCAGGAAGGCCGGCTTAGTTGACAGTGTGCGGAGAAATCTAAGATACTGAAAAAGTAGAATATGATTATCGAGTAGCTTGTTGGCGTAAGTCCAGATATCGGAGGGACTTGCGCTTTTTTTATTTTCAAATTTCAGACAGAGGAGAGTGATGTGATGTATAAGATACTGGCAAAATCCATTCGGGAGTATAAGAAGCAGTCTATCCAGGCGCCAGTGCTGGTTTCGATGGAAGTGCTGCTGGAATGTATTATCCCGTTTATCATCGCGAAGCTGGTCAACGAAATCAAGGCGGGATGCGAGATTTCCACGATCATCTGGTATGGCGCGGCGCTCATCGCGATGGCAGGGCTTTCTCTGCTGTTCGGGACGCTGGCCGGAACGGCCTGTGCGACGGCCTCGGCAGGGTTTGCCAAAAACCTGCGCAGGGATATGTATGGAAGAATCCAGGAGTATTCCTTTGAGAATATCGATAAATTCTCGACTTCTTCCCTGGTAACGCGCATGACGACGGACGTCGCCAATGTGCAGCTGGCCTATATGATGATTATCCGCACGGCCATCCGCTGCCCGCTGATGCTGATCTTCGCGTTCGTGATGGCGTTTGTCATGGGCGGCAAGATGGCGTTCATCTTTTTGATCGTCGCCCCGATTCTGGGCGGCGGGCTGTATCTGGTCATCAGAAAAACCATGCCGCTGTTCCACAAGGTGTTCCGCAAATACGACGATCTCAACAGCTCGATTCAGGAAAACATCAAAGGGATGCGCGTGGTCAAGAGCTTTGTGCGCGAGGAATACGAGAAGAGCAAGTTTGAGGCGGCGGCAGAGGAGGTCTGCGCGGATTTCACCCGGGCAGAGAAAATTCTGGCGTTCAACAACCCGCTCATGCAGTTTTCGCTGTATGCCGTGATGGTGTTCGTGCTTTCCTTTGGCTCCTATACCATCATCACAAGCCGCGGGCTGGATTTGGATGTGGGCCAGTTTTCCGCACTGCTGACTTACAGCTTCCAGATTCTCTCTAGCCTGATGATGCTTTCCATGGTGTTCGTCATGATCACGCTGGCAAGGGAATCCGCGGAGCGCATTGTGGAAGTGCTGACCGAGAAAAGCGCGTTGGAAAGCCCGGCGGAGAACGCAGTTGCCGTCGTTTTGGATGGGAGCATATCGTTTGAAAACGTCAGCTTCAAATACTCCAAACGCGCGGGGCGCATGGCGCTTTCGGATATCAACCTTCAGATCGCCTCGGGCGAGACCATCGGCATCATCGGCGGGACAGGCTCTTCCAAATCCTCGCTGATTCAGCTGATTCCCCGGCTCTATGACGCGACGCAGGGATGCGTTCGGGTTGGGGGTATCGACGTGCGGGAATACGATTTGCAGGCACTGCGCGATCAGGTGGCGGTGGTGCTCCAGAAGAACGAGCTGTTTTCGGGCACGATTGCTGAAAACCTGCGCTGGGGCAACGAGGATGCCACGCAGGAGGAACTGGAGGAGGCTTGCCGCCTGGCACAGGCGGATGAGTTCATCCGGCAGTTCCCGATGGGCTATCAGACGCATATCGAGCAGGGCGGCTCCAACGTCTCCGGCGGGCAGAAGCAGCGGCTTTGCATCGCCCGGGCGCTGCTCAAAAAGCCCAAAATTTTGATTTTAGACGATTCCACCAGCGCTGTGGATACCAAGACAGATGCGCTCATCCGCAGGGGCTTCCGGGAGTTCATTCCCGAGACGACCAAGATCATCATCGCTCAGCGGACTTCCTCCGTCGAGGATGCGGACCGCATTATCGTTATGGACGGCGGCAGCATCAGCGCTGTCGGGACGCACGAGCAGCTGCTGGAGCAGAGCGAAATTTACCGGGAAGTCTATACTTCCCAGAACAAGGGAGGTGAGCAGGATGCCCAGTAAGCAAAACAGGCAGAAAAAAGGGACGGCCAAGCGGCTGATTCGCATGCTCTTTTCCTTCTACCCGGTGATGATGCCCGTGGTTGTGGGGTGCATCCTATTCAGCGCCGTCGTCAACGCGGTTCCCTCCATCTTCATGCAGAATATCATCTCCATCGTGGAGACCAGCTGGCAGAGCGGCGACTGGAGCGCCGTGGGCGGGCAGATTCTGGGGTTCGTCGGCCTGCTGGTGGTGTTCTATGTGCTCTCGCTGACCTCCGGCTTCGCGTTCAACCGCATGATGGCCATCATCACCCAGGGCGCGCTCAAAAAGCTTCGGGTGCAGATGTTCCGCGGGATGCAGAACCTGCCCATCCGCTTTTTCGATACGCACGGCCACGGCGATATCATGAGCTACTACACCAACGATATCGATACCCTGCGGCAGATGATCTCCCAGAGCTTCCCGCAGCTGCTCATGTCCTGCGTCATCGTGCTCTCGATTCTGGGCATCATGCTCTATTACAGCCTCTGGCTGACGCTGGTCGTGGTGTTCGGCGTGGTCTGCATGGTTTTGATCACGGGCAAAGTCGGCGGCAACTCGGCGCGGTATTTCGTGCGCCAGCAGGAATCCATCGGCCAGGCGGAAGGGTTCGTCGAGGAGATGATGAACGGCCAGAAGGTCGTCAAAGTCTTTTGCCACGAGCAGAAGAGCATAGACGATTTCGACAAAATCAACGATCAGCTTTTCCGGGATGCCGAGAGCGCCAATAAATATGCCAATATCCTGGGGCCGATTCTCAACAACGTCGGCAACGTGCTGTATGTTCTGGTGGCGCTGGCCGGGGGCATTCTGCTGCTCTCAGGCGCGAAAAACGTGAGCTTTTCGGGCATGGCCTTTGCCGTCAGCATCACGGTTCCCTTCTTGAATATGACAAAGCAGTTTGCCGGAAACATCAACCAGGTTTCCCAGCAGCTCAACTCGGTGATCATGGGCCTGGCTGGGGCCGAGCGCATCTTCGAGATGCTGGATCAGCAGCCCGAGGCAGACGAGGGCTATGTTACGCTGGTCAACGCAAAAGAGGAGAACGGGCAGATTGTGGAATGCGCCGAGCGCACGGGCCTTTGGGCATGGAAGCACCCGCATCAGGACGGCACGCTGACCTACACGCGGCTGACCGGGCATGTGGAACTGCACGACGTGGACTTCGGCTATAACCCCGAGAAAATCGTCCTGCACGACATCACGCTGTATGCCGAGCCGGGGCAGAAGGTGGCCTTCGTGGGCGCGACGGGCGCGGGCAAAACCACGATTACCAACCTCATCAACCGCTTCTACGATATTGCCGACGGCAAAATCCGCTACGACGGCATCAATATCAACAAGATTCGCAAAGCGGATCTGCGGCGGAGCATGGGCATCGTTTTGCAGGATACCAACCTGTTTACGGGCACTGTGATGGATAACATCCGCTACGGCCGGCTGGACGCCACGGATGCGGAGTGCCAGGCGGCGGCAGAGCTGGCCGGTGCGCACGATTTCATCACCCGCCTGCCGGACGGCTACGACACCATGCTCACGGGCAACGGCGCCAATCTCTCCCAGGGGCAGAGGCAGCTGCTGGCCATCGCCAGGGCGGCCGTGGCAGACCCGCCCGTCATGATTTTGGACGAGGCGACCTCCTCCATCGATACGCGCACCGAGGCCATCGTTCAGCGGGGCATGGACGCGCTGATGCACGGGCGGACGGTGTTCGTCATCGCGCACCGGCTTTCCACCGTCAAAAATTCGGATGTCATCATGGTGCTGGAGCAGGGGCGCATCATCGAGCGGGGCACGCACGACCAGCTCATCGCCCAAAAAGGCAAATACTATCAGCTCTATACCGGCGCATTCGAGCTGGAATAGGCAAAGGAAAACGGCTTCCTGCGGGAAGCCGTTTTTTCATGCTCATTTTTCCAGGAAGAATACCGGGCGGTCTGAAAAGAAGCAGACATCCGAGGCAAATTCGTTCAGATAGCCCAGCCGCCAGCCGGGGTACATCAGGCAGAAATCGCTCTGGGAGACGGCATGGCAGATGGCGCCCTTGCGCGCGCCGATATAGGGCACAGCGGCGACGTAGTGGTAGTAATCACAGCACGCCAGCAGGGGCGTCAGCGCGTGCAGGGAAGCGTTGAGCCACGGGTGCCGGGGGAAGATGAACCGGGGCGGCGCGGGGAGATCGAAAAACAGGCAGACATCCGGAAACTCTTTTTTGAGGTTGAGCACGGCATACCCCGCCAGCCGGGAAAAACTGCCGCCGTCGCAAAGGCGGAAGGCGCGGCAGTTTTGCTCGGTTATCATGCGCCGGAGCTGTTCTTTGAGCGCTGGGGCCAGGCGCAGGCGCGCGCTGACTGGCAGGTGAGGTGGGCCAAAGAGAAAGCAGGTTTTTGATGAATCCATAGGCGGCCTCGCTATACCCATTTAGAGTTCGGCCAGCAGGCGAAAGAACGCTTCTTTGCTGCTGTCGGATAATGTGTCCCACTTCTCTAACAGTTTGCGCTGTTCCGGGGTGAGCGAAATAGGCTCGCTGTTCACCTCGGCAAAAAATTGGGAAAGGGAGATTCCGAATGCGGCGCAGATTTTCTCCAAAGAGGAGATAGAAGGAACATAGGATTTTAAATACCAAGAGGAAATGGTGGACTGTGCGATGCCAGAGCATTCCGCTAGGCGGTACTCGCTCCAGCCGCGCTGGGTTCTAAGCTCGGTGATGCGCTGTAAGATTGGGTGCATTCGTTTTTCTCCATCTATATATAATGCTTCCTCTTATTATAGGGTTGGAAGAATTTGGTTTTTAATATTGCGCACCGTAGGAAACCATACGATTTATCGAAGGAAAGTGCGGAAGCCGGCAGGCATCGGGGAAAGGCGGCTGTTTTCAGGGCAAGGTCAAGAGCAAGTTCAAGGTCAAGGGCGAAAGGGCTTCTATTTCATGCAAATTTCAAAAGCTGTGCAGGGTCCGACCAACCGTTGGTTCAAAAAAAGGATTTGCCTTGTTACTTTTGGCGCAAAAGTAACCAAAACGTGGGGGTGGACACACCTGCGGGATAACGCAGATGGCCGCCAGGCCATCACCCCCCAGAGAGCAAGCGCGCTTTGGGAGGTTATCTTCCGCGTGTGAGACACCCCCACACCCCCAGCACTGTTCATCCCTAGCCTCAAGCAAAAGGGAGCAAGCGATGGAAGAAGGAAAAGCGCTGATTTCATTTTAGCGTGGATTTGACGGGCGGTGGGAAAAGTGAACTTGAATTAAGTACACGAAATTTTTCCAGATAGTTTTCGTGGGGTTATTAGGGGCTTGCCCCTAATGTTTAGAAATAGCCCTTGACCTTAATGCTTTGTCTTGGCATCAAATAAAAATCTTGACAAATTTGCCTGCGATCCTTAAAATGTAACTATTATTAGAACAGAAAAATGTCGACCGGGAAGAGTAAGCGTGATGCGGCCTTGAAGAGAGCTTTTGGGTGGTGCGAAAAAGCGGGAGCGCGCGGCGAAGTTCACCCCGCGAGTTTTTCCGGGTCTGCCCGATACAGCAGCGGACGGCTCTGCCGCCCAAAAGAGCGCCGCCGCAAGGCCGCGTCAAAATCAAGGTGGTACCGCGCAAATGCGCCCTCGAGAATCTCTCGGGGCTTTTTTATTGCCCCCGCATCAAAACGTGAGCAAAGCAGAAAAATCTGCTTTCAAATTTAGGAGGAAGAAACAATGAGCAAACTCAAGAAAACTTTGGCCGTTGTGCTCTGCGTGCTGATGGTCTGCGTATTTGGCGCAGGCTGTGCGAAGCAGAGCAGTGAGCCCAGCCAGCAGCCCGATGCTTCGGATAACGCCAGCACGGCGCCCGAGGGCGAAAAGTATAAAATTGGCATCATCCAGTATATGGATCATGTGGCGCTGGATTCCGCGCGGGAAGGCTTCCTGGCGGCGCTGAAGGACAACGGATATACCGAGGGCGAGAACCTGGAAATCGATTATCAGAACGCCCAGGGCGATCAGTCCAACCTGGCCACCATCAGCAAGAGCTTCGTCAGCCAGGATGTGGATCTGGTGCTGGGCATCGCGACGCCGGCCGTCCAGTCCATCGCGGGCGAGACGGATACCATCCCCGTTGTGGGCACGGCTGTTACGGATTACACCGTTGCCAAGCTGGCCAAGAGCGACGACGCTCCCGGCTACAACGTAACGGGCACCAGCGATATGAACCCCATCGAGGAGCAGATCGAGCTTTTGCAGCAGCTCTGCCCGGATGCCAAGACGGTGGGCGTGCTCTATACCAGCAGCGAGGATAACTCCGTGCTCCAGGCTGGCCTGGCTAAGCAGTATATCGAAGCGGCGGGGATGGAGTATGTTGAGATGACGGTTACGGGCACGAACGACGTTCAGCAGGCGACGCAGTCCATCGTCAAGAAGTGCGATGTCATCTATATCCCCACGGACAACACCTTCGCTTCTGCGATCCCCACGGTCTACGGCGTGGTTTCCGAATCCAAAACGCCGGTGATCTGCGGCGAGGCGGGCATGGTGGAATCCGGCGGCATGGCAACTCTTGGCATCAACTATTACGACCTGGGCTACCAGACCGGCCTGATGGCTATCAAGATCCTCAAAGGCGAGGCCGAGCCCGCGACGATGCCTATCGAGAAGGCGCAGAAATTCGATTATGTCATTAGCAAAGAGTTTGTGGATGCGATTGGCCTGGAAGTTCCGGCTGAATTGCAGGAATATGTAAAATAAGCGCCTGGGCGCTTCTATGGCGCCCGGCATTTCTATGGGCAACCCATAGAGCGCCGCTTTAGGCGGCACAGGATGAACGGCCGGAGCTTTTGGGGCTTCGGCCGCATCGTCCAAAGAAGTAACAGGAAAACAGAGGGAGAACCATGCTACAAGATTTCATTGGCGCTGTCTCGCTGGGCCTCATCTGGGCCGTTATGGCAATCGCCATCTATATTACCTATAAAATTCTGGATATTGCGGATATGACCGTGGAGGGAAGCCTCACCATGGGCGCGGCAATTTCCGCCATCTGCATTTCAAATGGAATGAACCCGTATCTGACGCTGATTCTCGCATTTTGCGGTGGCCTTTGCGCCGGCCTTGCGACGGGCTTTTTCCACACAATTTTGAAAATTCCAGCGCTGCTTTCGGGCATTCTGACGATGCTGGCGCTGTATTCTGTAAACCTGCGCATCATGGGCAAGGCAAACGTCTCCCTGCTCAAGATGGATACGGTTTTTACGCCTTTTGAAAACCTCGGGTTATCTAAAAACTTCGCGGTCATCGCCGTGATGCTGATCATCGTGAGCATTTTGATCGCGGCGCTCTACTGGTTTTTCGGGACCGAGCTGGGCTGCGCCATCCGCGCCACGGGCAACAACCGCAAAATGGCCCGGGCCCAGGGCATCAATACCCGCTTTATGACCATCATCGCCCTCATGCTTTCCAACGGGCTGGTCGGCCTGGGGGGCGCGCTCATCGCGCAAAACCAGAGCTTTGCGGATATGAGCATGGGCATTGGCAGCATCGTCATTGCGCTGGCATCGCTCATCATCGGAGAGGTTTTGCTGGGAAAGGGCAATTTCTTTGTGCGGCTGATTTCGCTGGTGTTCGGCGCGATTATCTACCGCATCATCATCGCGTTCGTGCTCTGGCTGGGCATGCCCAGCAACGACCTGCGGCTGTTTACCGCGCTGACGGTTGCAGTTGCCCTGGCGCTGCCCGTATTCCGCGGCTATTTTAGAACGCTCAAAAATTCCTTTCGGAAGGAGGTTTAGCTATGCTGAAGATTACCGGGCTGGAAAAGACATTTGAAGCAGGCACGATCAACGAGAAAAAGGCGCTCTGCGGCATAGATTTGACGCTTTCCGAAGGCGATTTCGTTACGGTGATCGGCGGAAACGGCGCGGGAAAATCCACGCTGCTCAACGCCATTGCAGGCGTATTCCCCATCGATCAGGGGCATATCTTCCTGGGCGATCAGGAGATCACCCGGCTGCCCGAGCATAAACGCGCCCGGCTGCTAGGCCGCGTTTTTCAGGATCCCATGATGGGCACTGCGGCGGATATGGGCTTGCAGGAAAACCTCGCCCTGGCATACCGCCGCGGCCAGCACCGCACACTCAAATGGGGCATTACCAAGATGGAGCGCGCTTTTTTCCGGGAACAGCTTTTGCAGCTAGAGCTGGGGCTGGAGCACCGCATGGCGACCAAGGCTGGGCTGCTTTCCGGCGGCCAGCGCCAGGCGCTGACCCTGCTGATGGCGACGCTCAAAAAGCCGAATCTGCTTTTGCTGGATGAGCATACCGCGGCGCTTGACCCGAAAACGGCGGCCAAGGTTTTGGAGCTTTCGGATAAGATCATCGCCGAGCATCACCTGACGGCCATGATGGTTACGCACAACATGCGCGATGCCATCCGCCATGGCAACCGCCTGATCATGATGGACGGCGGCAGGATCATCCTGGATATTTCGGGCGAGGAGAAGAAGCGGCTGACGGTGGAAGAACTGCTGGAGCGCTTCCAGCAGGTTTCGGGTGCGGGCATGGATAACGACCGCATGCTGCTTTCAAAGTAAATCAGGGCTGGCGCTGCCAGCTCTTTTTTTATCGCGGCAAAGTTTCTTGAATCTGGGCGGCGGGAAGAGTATAATATAGCTATTCAATTTTTGGCGAATTTTTAGCTGGCTCAGGCAGAAATGAGCAGGGGAGGACCATCCTATATGGGAAAAATTTTAGTATTCGGCAGTTTTGTCGTAGATCTGGCCAGCCGCGGCGCGCATTTGCCCGTTCCGGGGGAGACGGTGATCGGCAGCTCGTTTCAGATGGGCCCGGGCGGCAAGGGATTCAACCAGGGCATTGCGGCCGGCATGGCCGGGGGCGATGTGGCCGTCGTAACCAAGCTGGGCAGAGACAGCTTTGCAAAGCTGGCTGAAGATCAACTGAAAAAGAGCGGCATGAGCACAGAGCATCTGCTCTATTCCGAGCAGGATCCCACCGGGACGGCGCTCATCGTCATTGATGAGAATTCGGCGCAGAACTGCATCATGATCGTCCCGGGGGCGTGCGCGACCATTTCTCAGCAGGAAGTCGCCGCGCTGGAGCCGCTAGTGCGCGAGGCGGATTACGTTGTAACGCAGCTGGAGACCAATCTGGATGCCACGCAGGCCGTCATCGAGATGGCGCACCGGTTTGGCGCAAAAAACATCTTGAATCCGGCGCCTGCCGCGCAGGTGGCAGACGAGATTTTGGCAAACGTCGATCTCATCACGCCAAACGAAGTGGAGGCCGAGGCCATCACGGGCATCCCGGTGGATGGCGAAGAAGCCGCGGCAAAGGCGGCGGAGTTTTTCTTCCAAAAGGGGATTGGCAGTGTCGTCATCACGCTGGGCAGCCGGGGCGTCTATGCGGCGACCAGAGAGCAGAGCCGGATGATTCCCGCTTACCGCGTGCAGGCGGTGGATACCACGGGCGCGGGCGATGCCTTTAACGGCGGGCTGGCCGTGGCGCTTTCCGAGGGCAAGAGCTTGTTTGAGGCGTGCGAGTTTGCCAATGCCGTTGCGGCGATTTCCGTAACGCGCCGGGGGACGGCGCCGGCTATGCCTGCCCGGGCAGAAGTAGATGAGTTTTTGAAGAACGTGCGCGGCTAAAATGAGCCGGCACCGAGGATAAAAGGACCGTTGGGCGACAGGAAAGCCCGGCAGGAAAAAGAGGTAAGCAAAATGCAGTTAAACAAGTATATCGATCACACGATTTTGAAGGCAAATGCGACTAAGGCAGACGTGGAGAAGCTGTGCGCCGAGGCGCGGGAATATGATTTTGCATCCGTTTGCATCAACACCTGCTTTGTGCCGTTGGCGGCAGAGCTTCTGGCAGGCAGCGATGTGAAGGTCTGCTGCGTCGTCGGGTTCCCGCTGGGAGCCATGAGCGCTGAGGCCAAGGCTTTTGAGACCAAGTGGGCTGTGGAGCACGGCGCGCAGGAAGTGGATACGGTGCTTAACGTCGGCGCGATGATCGCCGGCGATGAAAAGACTGTTCTGGAGGATATTGGGGCGGTGGTGGATGCGGCGCATCCCAAGGCCATCGTCAAAGTGATCCTGGAGAACTGCCTGCTGACAGATGCGCAGAAAACTCGCGCCTGCGAGCTCTGCGTGCAGGCGGGCGCGGAGTTCGTCAAAACCTCCACGGGCTTTTCCACCGGCGGGGCGACGGCGGAAGATGTGGCGCTGATGAAGAAAGCGGTTGCCGGCAAAGCGAAAGTGAAGGCGGCAGGTGGAATTCGCACAAAAGAGGATGCGCTTGCCATGATTGAGGCGGGCGCAGACCGTATTGGCGCCAGCGCGGGCATCGCCATCGTAACGGCAAAATAGCGATTTGAATAAAGAAGAGACAAAACCACAAAAATATCTTGCAATCGCGCTCTAAACATGGTATTCTTTATCTCAATTAAAATATTTGGCCTCATGGGGGAGTAGTTTTCACGCAGACGCGTGTTGCAAGTCAACATCATGGCGAAAGCCTGGCTTGGATTAAAAGACAAGACTCATGTGCAGCAATTTGGGTTGCTGTGCATGAGTCTTTTTGATAAGAGGAAGAATAGGAAGAGAGCGTATGTAAAAAGAGCGAGGAAAGCAGAGCGCGGGAAAAAGTAAAAAAGCGGCGGAGCGCCGCTTGGAAATATTTGAAAGGAAAGAAATTCATGAAGTTCTACACAGAGGATACAGAGCGTGTTTTCGAGCAGCTTGAAAGCTCGCCGCAAGGCCTTAGCGGGGAACAGGCTGCCCGGTGCCTGGGCAGAGACGGCAAGAACAAGCTGGCCGAGGGCAAGAAAATCTCGCTGATGCGCAGATTTCTGGGCCAGCTGGCAGACCCGATGCTCATCATACTGATGATCGCGGCCGTCATCTCGGGCATCACTTCGGCATATTCCGGCGAAGGGTTTGCGGATGTCATCATCATTGGCGTGGTTGTGCTCATCAACGCGGTTTTGGGCGTCTACCAGGAGAGCAAGGCCGAGCAGGCTATTGCGGCGCTGGCAGAGATGGCCGCGGCGACCAGCAAGGTTTTGCGGGATGGCCAGATGATCACGATTAAGAGCGAAGATCTGGTGGTGGGCGATGTCGTCATCCTGGAGGCGGGCGACGCCGTGCCGGCAGACGGCCGCATCATCGAATGCGCCAGCCTGAAAATCGAAGAGGCCGCGCTGACGGGCGAGAGCGTGCCTGCAAACAAGGCGCTGGAGACGCTGGGCTTGGCGGAAGGCCAGAAGGATATTACCCTGGGCGACCGGACGAACATGGTCTATATGGGCAGTACGGTGGTCTACGGCCGGGGCAAGGCCGTCATTACGGCAACGGGTATGCAGACCGAGATGGGCAAGATCGCCACGGCGCTCTCCCAGGCCGAGGATGAGGAGACCCCGCTCCAAAAGAAGCTGGGGCAGCTTTCAAAAACGCTCTCCTGGCTGGTGCTGGGCATCTGCGCGTTTATCTTTGCCGTCAGCGTTTGGCGGGCCGGTTCTTTTGCGCCGGATACCCTGCTCTCCACGTTCATGGTGGCAGTCAGCCTGGCGGTTGCGGCAATCCCGGAAGGGCTGGCGACGGTGGTTACCATCGTGCTCTCCATCGGCGTAACCCGCATGAGCAAGAGAAGCGCCGTGATCCGCAAGCTGACAGCTGTGGAGACCCTAGGGTGCACGCAGATCATTTGCAGCGACAAGACGGGCACGCTGACGCAGAACAAGATGACCGTCGTCGAGCATTATGCAGAGGATGAGAAGCTGCTGGCCAGCGCCATGGCGCTCTGCTCGGATGCGGAGCTTGGGGCAGACGGCAAGGCCACGGGCGAGCCGACAGAGGCCGCACTGGTCAGTTATGCCGCCGCGCTGGGCCTGAAAAAGAGCCAGCTTGTGCAGGAACAGCCCAGGATCGGCGAGGCACCCTTTGACAGTATGCGCAAGATGATGAGCACCGTGCATGCCCAGGAGGACGGCAGATTTTTGCAGTATACCAAAGGCGCGCCGGATGAAGTCATCCGCCGCTGTGATTCCTATTTGAAGGAGGGCAAGGTGCTCCCGCTGACCGAGCAGGCGCGGGAGGAGATTTTGGCGGCCAATAAGGCCATGACGAGCAAGGCGCTCAGAGTGCTGGGCGCGGCGATGCGGGGGTATGAGCAGCGACCGGGCAGCTTTGAAGCGGCAGATCTCGAGCAGGGCATGACGTTTATCGGCCTGGCCGGCATGATAGATCCCATCCGCCCGGAAGTGCTGGGCGCGATTGAGCGGTGCAAGCAGGCGGGCATCCGCCCCATCATGATCACGGGAGACCACCGGGATACGGCCATTGCCATTGCGATGCAGCTTGGCATCATCGAAAATGAGAGCCAGGCCATGACGGGCGCGCAGCTTTCCGAGCTGGGTGAGGAAGAGTTTGCGGAGAAAGTGGGGCAGTATAGCGTCTATGCTCGGGTACAGCCCGAGCATAAGGTGCGCATCGTCAAGGCGTGGCGCGCGAAAGGATATATCACCGCCATGACGGGCGACGGCGTCAATGACGCGCCCAGCATCAAGAGCGCGGATATTGGCGTGGGCATGGGCATCACGGGCACAGACGTCACCAAAAACGTCGCAGATATGGTGCTGGCAGACGACAACTTCGCCACCATCGTGCATGCCGTAGAGGAGGGCCGCCGGATTTACGACAACATCCGCAAATCCATCCAGTTCCTGCTGGCCTCCAACATGAGCGAAGTGCTGAGCATTTTCTTTGCGACCATGCTGGGCTTTACCGTTCTAAAGCCGGTGCACCTGCTTTGGATTAACCTGATGACGGATACCTTCCCGGCGCTGGCGCTGGGCATGGAAAAGGGCGAGCCGGATCTCATGAGCCGCCCGCCGCGCAACTCCAAAGAGGGCATTTTCGCCGGGGGCATGGGGTTTGACGTCGCGTATCAGGGTGTGCTCGTTACCATCATCACGCTGGCCGCCTACTTTATCGGCCACTTTATGGAGGCGGGCGTCTGGGAGATTGCCCAAAGCGCAGACGGCATGACCATGGCGTTCCTCACCATGAGCATGGCAGAGATTTTCCACAGCTTCAATATGCGAAGCCAGAGAGCCAGCGTGTTCTCGCTAAAGAGCCACAACGGATATCTCTGGGGCGCGATGATTCTCTCCCTGCTGTTGACGACGGCCGTCATCTATCTGCCGGGCTTGGCCGCGGCATTCGAGTTTGAGAGCATCAACCTGGCGGAATATGCGGTCGCCATGGCGCTGGCCATCAGCATAATCCCGATGGTAGAATTGGTCAAGTTCTTCCAGAGAAAAGCCGCGAAAGCATAAAAATAATCTTGAAAAAAGGAGTCTGCCGGCGTGAGCCGGCAGATTTTTTATGCCCAAAAAGCGGCGGGGCAATTTGTTTCGGAATTGAAAGAATTGCTGCTTTTGCGCTGGAAATTCTGCCTTATTTTTGCAAATTAATTTCATGCGGGCATTTGCTAAGCGCCAGGAAACCAAAGGGAAATAGGCGAAATTTCGCCCTAAAAACGACACTTTTTCGGGGAGGATAAAACGCGGAAGAAAAATGACGAAAATATTGCAAAAAAATTTTTTCAACCATATTGCATTTTTGATTTTACAGGCATATAATATGCTCTTGCAGAGTGGCGCAAAGGAGGGAAAGCCATGGTTGGAGCGGTGATCGGAATCCTATGCGGAGGAGCGGGGTTTTTCCTGCTGGCCCGGCTCTGCCATGCCGTTTGCCATCAGGCGCGGGTTCCCTGGATGCTGGCGCTGGCAAACCCAGCGGCGTTGCTGCTGGGGCTGGGGCTCGCGGCTTGGCTCTGCCCGGATGAGCTGGCCTGGGCTGGGGGCTTTGAGGCGGCGTTTCTGATCGCGGGAGCGATTGTGCAGATGATCGCGGCCCGGCGGGGCGCAAAAGGCTGAAAGCGGCGGACAAAAGGGATTGGAACACTCGCAGGCGCGGCGTATGCGCTGCGGTGGAGTGATTTTAAATAAAAAGAGGCAAAAAAGATGACACAGGAAAAACTGATTTGTCTGATTCTGGTTGGAGCGGGGCTGTTGCTGACGCTGCTGGGGTTTTTTCTGAGAAAAGCGGCGATCAAAAAAATCGCGGCCGCAGAAAACCCGGATAAGAAGCTGAAGCGCAAGAAAACCTTGCCGACTGTGCTGATGGTCGTGGGCTCGTGGCTGGCGGTTTTGGAAGCGCTGACTTTTTTCTTTGGGAAAAAGCAGGCGGAAGAATTCAAAGTTGAGCTGTTTGCACCGCGCATGACGCTCTTTGGCATGGATATCAGCAGTACGGTGGTCCTCACCTGGATCGCCATGGCGGTCATTCTGGTGATTGCAGTGCTGCTGCGCATCTTCGTCATTCCGCGGATGCGGGAGAAGCCCCATGGCCTGCAAAATGTGCTGGAGATTGCTGTGGATGCCGTCTGCAACTATACCGAATCCCGGGCGCCGGGAATGGGGGCAAACCTGCCGGCCTACTTATTCTCGCTGGCCTTTATGATGATCATATGCTCCAGCGTGGAATTTTTCGGCCTGAGAGCGCCGACGGCGGATATCACCATGACCTTTGCCATGGCGCTGATCACCTTTATTTTGATCAACTACTACGGCATCAAGAAGAAGGGGCTGGGCGGGCGCATTAAGAGCATGGCGCAGCCGACGCCCATCATCTTCCCCATCAAGATCGTCTCGGATGTGGCTGTGCCGGTTTCCATGGCCTGCCGGCTTTTCGGCAACATGCTGGGCGGCATGATCGTCATGGAACTGCTGTATTATGCGATGGGCAGCGCCGCGCTCTATATCCCGAGCCTGGTGGGGCTGTACTTCAATGTGTTCCATCCGTGCATTCAGGTGTTTATCTTCGTCACGCTGACGCTCAGCTTCATCAACGAGGCGACGGAATAGCGCAAAGCTTTGTTCTCATTCGGAGCGAGAGCTTCGGATTATATAAAAATTGAAAAAATTTTAGGAGGAAATAAAAATGGAAATCGGTTATATTGCAATTGGAGCAGCACTTTGCCTTCTTTCTTGCTCGGTGGCTGGCCTTGGCATGGGCCTGGCGACGGGAAAAGCGGTAGACGCAGTTGCACGGCAACCGGAGGCTTCGGGCAAGATCAACTCCATTTTGCTTTTGGGCTTGGCGCTTACGGAATCCACGGCCATCTACGGCTTCGTCAGCGCGCTGATTATGATGTTTACGCTGGGCGCATAGCTTAGGGCAGGGAGGCAGAAATGGAGCTTTATCCACTGGATATTCTCATTCATATTGTCAATATCGTCGTAACGTATGTTCTGCTGCGCGTGTTGCTCTATAAGCCGGTGCGCAGGTTCATGGATGAGCGTGCGGAAAAAATTGCCGGCCAGATGGAGCATGCCAAAGAACTGGAAGAGGCGGCCAAGGCGCGTCAGGCGCAGTATGATGAGCAGATTGCCCAGAGCGAGCAGCAGGCGCGGGAAATTCTCCGCCAGGGAGAGCAGAAGGCGCTGGAGGCGGCAGAGGGCATTAAGAGCGCTGCTAGGGAGCAGGCGGATCAGGTGTTGAGCCAGGCCCGGCAGCAGGCCGAGCAGGAAAAAACGCGCGCCATGGAGGGCATGCAGGAGCAGGTTGCCCAGGCCGCGGCGCAGATTGCCGGCCGGATTTTGCAGCGCGAGGTTTCCCTGGAGGATAACCGCCGCGTCGTGAATGAGTTTTTTCATGAGGTTAAATAAGCGATGCAGGTTACAGTGAGAATCGCGCAGCCCTATGACGAGCAGCTGATTTCCTCCATCCAGCAGGGGATGGAAAAGCTGCTTGGCCAGAAGGCTGAACTGGAAATAATCGAGGATGAGGCGCTGCTCGGCGGCTTTTGCATCTTTGCTGACGGCAAGGTCTACGACGCAAGCCTCAAAACGCAGCTGCAGGAGATGCAGCGGCGCCTGTCGGACTAGGGGGAAGAGGAAATGCTGAATTTTGATACGAGCGGGATTAGCCTTTTCCTGAAGGAAAAGATTGGAAGCTATACTTTTGAGCCGAAGATCTATGAATATGGCAATGTCGTCAGCTGTTCGGACGGGATCGTCCAGGTTTCCGGGCTTTCGCACTCCAGATACGGCGAGCTGCTGGAATTTGAGAATCACTCCTATGGCCTGGCGCTGGATCTGCGGCTGGACGGCGTCGGCGCAGTTTTGCTTTCGGGCGCAAGCCAGGTAACATCCGGCTCGATTGTGCGCGGCACAGGGCGCGTCGCGGATATTGGCGTGGGCGATGCTCTGCTGGGCAGAGTGGTCGACCCCATTGGCCGCCCGCTGGATGGCAAAGAGCTGGAACCCGAGGCATACCGCTCCATCGAGAGCCCTGCGCCTACCATCATGCAGCGCGCGCCTGTGGATACGCCGTTGGAGACTGGCCTTCTAGCTATCGACAGCATGATCCCCATCGGCCGCGGCCAGAGAGAGCTGATCATTGGCGATCGGCAGACGGGCAAAACCAGCATCGCGCTCTCCGCTATGCTGAACCAAAAGGGTAAAGACGTCATCTGCGTCTATTGCTCGATTGGGCAGAAAGCCTCGACGATCGCGCAGATGATAGAGACGCTGGAGCAGGAAGGCGCGATGGAGCACACGGTGGTCGTCGCCTCCACAGCCAGCGACAGCGCGGCCATGCAGTATATCGCGCCGTATGCGGCCTGCGCCATTGCCGAGCACTTCATGTATGCGGGCAAGGATGCGCTGGTAGTTTACGACGATCTTTCCAAGCACGCTGTGGCCTACCGGGCTATGTCGCTGCTGCTGCGCCGGCCGCCGGGCCGGGAAGCTTACCCGGGCGATGTGTTCTATCTGCATAGCCGCCTGCTGGAGCGCGCGGCAAAGCTCAGCGATGAGTTTGGCGGCGGCTCCATGACGGCGCTGCCCATTGTCGAGACGATGGCAGGGGATATCTCCGCTTATATTCCAACCAACGTCATCTCCATCACAGACGGCCAGATTTATCTGGAGAGCGAGCTGTTCCATGCGGGCGTGCGCCCGGCAGTCAATGTCGGCCTTTCGGTTTCGCGTGTGGGCCGCTCTGCGCAGCACGAGGCGATGAAGAAAGTCTCGGGGAGTATGCGTCTGGATGTGGCGCAGTATAGAGAGATGGCGGTTTTCGCGCAGTTTGGCTCGGATATCGATTCCTCCACCAAGCAGATGCTGGATCGGGGGGAGCGGCTGGTGGAGCTGACCAAGCAGCCCCAGGATAGCATCCTTTCCCTGGCAGAACAGGTTGCCATTCTCATTGCGTATCAGAAGGGAATTTTCTCTGAAGTCCCCACGCATCAGGTAACCGAGCATAAAAATGCTCTGCTGGAATTTTTGGCAAAAGCCTGCGGCCGCCTGATGGCGCGTATCAATGAGGTGGGCGCATTTTCCCAGGAAGAGCGGGAAGAGCTGGAGCAGGCGATTGCGCAGTTTGGCGCGCAGACGGAGGCGAAGCCGGATGCAGAACACCAATGAGATTCGCGCGCATATTGCGGCAGTAAAGCAGACCCGGAAAATCACCAATGCCATGCACCTTGTGGCCTCCTCCCGCCTGAAAAAGGTCATGAGCCACATCGAGTATAACAACGCTTATTTTTCCCGGGTGCAGGCGACCATGAAGGATATCCTGCAATCCTCGGAATCCGTAACGCACCAGTATCTGACGGGCCGGGGCGGCGATCGGCGCACGTATATCGTCGTGGCGGGAGACAAGGGGCTGGCCGGGGCGTATAACGCCAGCGTGCTCAACTTGGCCTATGAGACCATCAGCCAGCGCAAGGAGAAGAAGGAGACGTATCTGCTGACGGTTGGCCTGGTGGCGACGGAGTTTTTCAAGGCCAGGGGAATGCAGCCGGATATCGAGACCACCGGCGCCGTGCAGGACCCTTCGCTTTCCAATGCCCGCAAGCTGGCCTTTGATATCTTCGATCTCTATGATGACGACCTGACGGATGAAGTCTATATCATCTATACCTCCTTTTACGGAGATACCAAAAACAGGCCGGTAATCCGCCGGCTTCTGCCCATCGTCCGGGGGGATTATGAGCAGATTGCGGCGCACAAAATGAGCGATATCATCTATGAGCCGTCTGCGCAGGAGCTGTTTTCCCTGCTGGTGCCGCAGTATGTTACGGGAATTTTGTTCGGCGCGCTGGTGCAGGCCTATGCGGCGGAGCATTTTGCCCGCATGAATGCCATGCAGAGCGCGACGCGCAATGCGGATGAAATGCTTAAAAAATTGCAGACCCAATACAACATGGCGCGTCAGGCGGCCATCACGCAGGAAATCACAGAGATCTCCGGCGCTGCGGAAGCATTGCTCCATGGAAGAGAGGATTGACATGCAAAACTCTGAGTTTGGTACAATTATCAAAATTAGCGGCCCTGTGCTGGATGTGCAGTTCCCGGGGCAAAGCCCGGCACTGCACAATCTGCTTTGCACAGAGGACGGCGTGCATATGGAAGTGGCGGCGCATATCCGGCAGGGGCTCGTGCGCGCGATTGCTCTGGAGGCCACAGAAGGCCTTTGCTGCGGCATCAAGGTGAGAGATACGGGCGCATCCATCAAAGTGCCGGTGGGCGAGGGCGTGCTCGGGCGCGTCGTTAACGTGCTGGGCGCGCCTATCGATGAAAAGGGCGAGGTTGATGCGGCGGATCACTGGGAAATCCATCGCCAGCCGCCGGAATTTGGAAGCGTCAAGCCGGTAACAGAGCTGTTTGAAACGGGCATCAAAGTCATCGATCTGCTGGCACCTTATGCCAAAGGCGGCAAAATTGGCCTGTTCGGCGGTGCAGGCGTGGGCAAGACGACGCTCATCATGGAGCTGATCCACAATATCGCCATCAACCACGGCGGCTATTCGGTTTTTGCCGGAGTAGGCGAGCGCAGCCGAGAGGGAAACGACCTCATTCACGATATGGAGAAATCCGGCGCGCTCTCCAAAACGGCCATGACGTTCGGGCAGATGAATGAGCCGCCGGGCTCGCGTATGCGCGTCGCTCTGACCGGGCTGACTATGGCGGAATACTTTCGGGATCAGCAGAGCAGGGATGTTTTGCTCTTCATCGATAATATCTACCGCTATGTGCAGGCGGGCAACGAGGTTTCGGCGCTGCTGGGCCGGATGCCCTCTGCTGTTGGCTATCAGCCGACGCTGGCCACCGAGCTGGGCGAGCTGGAGGAGCGCATCACGTCGACCCAGAAGGGCTCCATCACGTCCGTGCAGGCCATCTATGTCCCGGCAGACGACTTGACAGACCCTGCCCCGGCGACGATTTTTACGCATCTGGATGCCACGACCGTGCTCTCCAGATCCGTCGCGGAGATGGGCATTTACCCGGCCGTCAGCCCGCTGGAATCGACTTCGCGGATTCTCGATCCCGCAATCGTGGGCAAGCGGCACTATGAAGTAGCGCAGGCCGTGCAGGAATGCCTCCAGCGCTACAGCGAGCTCAAAGATATCATCGCGATTCTGGGCATGAACGAGCTCTCCTCCGAGGATCGGGCAACGGTCTACCGGGCGCGCCGCATTCAGCGCTTCCTCTCGCAGCCCTTTGCCGTGGCCGAGGTGTTCACAGGCCAGCCCGGGCGCTTTGTCCCCTTGGAAGATACCATCAGAAGCTTTGAGGCGATCATCGGCGGTGAGGTGGATGATCTGCCGGAAGCGGCATTTTTCCAGGTTGGCGGCATTGATGAAGTGGTCGTTAAGGCGAAGGAGATGCAGTAGATGACATTTGATCTGAGCATCATGACGCCTGAGCGGCAGTTCTTTTCCGGCCAGGTGGAGGCGCTGACGATCACGGGCATCGACGGCCAGATGACCGTCCTGGCCGGGCATGCGCCCATGGTCGTTTCGCTGGCAGTCGGGGAAATCTCGATCAAGCAGGATGGAGTATGGCGGGAGGCCGTCAATAGCGAAGGCTTTATGGAGGTTTTGCAGGACAGCGTTGTCGTGTTCGTCCAGGCGTGTGAGTGGCCGGAGGATATTGATATGCGCCGGGCAGAAGAGGCGAAACACCGCGCAGAAGAGCGCATTCGCCAGAGGCAGAGCATCTGGGAGAACAAGAGCTCCAAGATCGCGCTGGCCAGGGCGATGGTGCGTCTGCGGGCAGGCCGCAAATATCATTAGAAAAAAGAGCAGGGCAGTGCCTTGCTCTTTTTCATTTGGGAAAAGAGTAATATAAAAGGCATGGGACAGATGCTCTGTGCCTTTTACTAGTGCTGATCAAGCCGCTTTTCCCAATGCCTCACACTCCAAAGTTAGAAGAAATCCCGCTCTACTTTGCGGACAACGCCGTAGATATAGAGCGTTTCCAGCGCCTCGCCGGCCAGCAGCCGGGTGGGATACTGGCGGTTTTCTGGCTTGAGCAACACGATGCCGTTCTGCCGTTCAAAGCGCTTGATGGTGGCCTCGTCCCCATCCACGATGGCGACGACGATATTGCCGTTTTCAGCGGTGTTTTGCAGGTGCACCAAAATATAATCCCCGTCCTGCAGAACCGGCTCCATGCTGTCGCCCGAGACCCGGATCCAGACGTATTCTTCCGAATTGGCCAGATCCGCTACAGGCCGCGCGCCTTCATATTCCAGCTCGACAGCACCGTTCCATCCGGCTTTGGCCGTGGCGACGATGGGGCGCATGGCCGTTACCCGGGGCGGACTTTTCAGGATCTCAAGCTCAGAGCCGGGGAGCGCATCCAGCGGATCTTCCCAGCCCATCAGATAGGAGGGCGTGGTATAGAGCGCCTTGGCCAAACCCTCGATGATGGCAGGCTTTAGGTTGACGACTGTTCCCGTCTCATATTTATTGATGGCGGCTTTTTGCACGCCAATTTTTGCGCCCAGTTCTTCCTGGGAAAAGCCATGCTCCAGCCGCAGCTGCCGTATTCTCTGCCCGAGTGTCAAAACGCCACCTCCCTTTCTTTTCATTATACACGGATGCGAACAAAAAACAAGCAAAAAATATCTTGACAGGAAACTTTTTTGAGAGTATTCTTGTAGTATCGAAAAAAGATACGAGAAAGACTTCCTTTTATTTAGCGATATATGCGTGAAAAGTGAGAATTTAAGTATCCGAAAAAGATATTGTAGGATGAGGCGGGAAGTTGCGGCAAGCCAGGGAGGCACAATGCAGGAGGATGCGGAGAAAAAGCCGGAGAGTGGGCTGATGCTCTACGGCGTGGAAGATGCGAAGCATATGACGATAGCGTATGCAGAAAAGCTGCGGGCCGGCGGGGCATATCTGGAGCTGGATTCCAAGGGATTTATCTGGGTATACCAGGGGCGCGGGCAAGAGAGAACGCAAAAGGAGATGGCATGATGATGCAGTTATTTGGAATGGGAATGTTGGCGCTGTGCGGCGCTTTTCTGGGGCTTTTGGGCGTGAGCTTTGTGATGGAAAAACTGGCCAGCGCGAAACTTTGGGACAAGCTGGCGATGCCTCTGTTGGAAGGATCCGGCGAGACGCAGGAGCCGCTTCGCAGAAAGAGAGCCCTGCCGCGGTACGAGAAAAGCTATCTGCATCAGTAGAGCGCCTGGCTTTGGCATAGCCGGGCGGCAAGATGCGGCGCCAAAAAAACACTGGAAAATGTAAATAGAATGAACCTCTCATATTTGTGATTTTATAGGGAAAAGCGGGCGAATTGCCCGCTTTTTTCATATGTGCGAATATATTTTTCTCTGCATGGAAAAACCTGGGCCGCAAGGCGGCGCCAGGTTTTGGAAGAGTGCATCGGGTCAGCAAAAAGCCTACTGGCCGAGATAGTCGTGCAGGATATTGAGCGCTTCGCCGAAACGCTGGAAATGCACGATTTCGCGCTCGCGCAGGAACTGAAGCGGCGCGATGATGGCGGGGTCGTCGCAGAATTTCATGACGCCCTCATAGCCAGCCCGGGCTTTCTGCTCGGCGGCCATATCGTTGGTGATGTCTGCGATGGGATCGCCGGTTGTGCCGACGTAATCCGCCGTCCAGGAATAGCCGTTCTGATCTTTGGGGAAGGGGCAGCAGTTAAATGCGGCAACCCATCCTTCCATGCCGGCAGCGCGAAGCTCTTCCTTGGTTGCGCCGGCCAGCATCTTCTGGATCATGACGGAAAGCATCTCAACATGGCTTAATTCCTCCGTGCCGATGTCCGTCAAAATCGCCTGAACAGCGCCGCAGGGCATGCAATACCGCTGGTTCAGGTATGTCGTCGCGGCGGTAAATTCGCCGTTGGGGCCGCCAAGCAGCATGGCGGTCAGCTTAGCCATTCTGGGGTTGGGCCGAATATCGCCGAGAGGATAGATCAGCCTTTTTTCATAAATCCACATTTCTTATTCCTCCCTCATAAATTTCTGGTGCCAGGGGAAAGGCTGGGTGTTCCACTTCCAGCTGTCCCGGCTGACAGAGTTTCCAAAGTTTGAAATTGGCCCAAAGTCTTTTTCATACATATCTTTAAGCGCCCGGAGCTGCTGCGCATAGCAGTTGTAATCCGAAAGGGCGCGAGCATCGTTGGGATGCGTATCCAGATAGAGATTGATGTCAATGCAGATGAACTCGCATTCGGTAATTTGTTGCATGAGCGAACGCTTCTTTTCGAGCTCTGCCGAGCAAAGCCCCTCAGAAACGGCGCAGACATCCATCTGGCTCTCTGGCGTGCGCATTGCGTATCTCATGTTGCAGCCACAATTTGCCATTTCTTATTCCTCCTCTTTGCAAGGGCAGGTGCGCGCCGGCCGCATTTCGCTGTGAGCGTGCGGGCAGCTGCCGCAAGCAGTATTGACTGTCGAATAGGGCATATACAGGTCGTTAAAAAATGTCCCGTTGTGCAGCGACTGGCTGGGCAGCGCGCAGTTGGAATATGCCTGAGGCACGACAAAAGCTCTCGCGTATAAATTTGGTTGTTCCGCATCAGCAAAAAAATTGACTCTATTACATGTCTGCGCTTCCGCGGCACAGCTGGGGTACCGGGTAAAAGCGCTGAAAACATAGGGAGCATCCATCTGATTCATTTTGCTATCTGCCTCCTTTTTTCATAATTCTTTATATAAGTATGACGGTGGGAGAAAACTGTGCGGATGGCGGATATGTAAAAAAATTGAGAATTACCGCCGGGAAATGGCAACCTGGAGTAAAAAATGTTATAATAACTTCACCTACCCCTTGAGCATCGAAGCCGGGGCAAAAAGTTTGGCAGTGCGGAGGAAAGTTTGTGTTTGGGTATGTGACGGTGCAGAAGGGGGAGCTTCTGGTAAAAGAATACGATACCTTCCGCGCCTACTACTGCGGGCTGTGCCGCCAGCTGGCGGAATACGGCATCAAAGGCCGCCTGCTTCTAAGTTACGACTGCACATTCCTCTATCTGCTCTCCTCCGCGCTTTCAGAGCAAGCGCCGCGCTATGAGCAGATGCGCTGCCCGGTGCACCCGGCGCGCAGGATACCGCAGGCCTTTGCGGAAGGGCGGGAATATGCCGCGGCTATGAATCTGCTGCTGGGCTATTATAGCCTGAAGGATCATGCGGCGGATGGAAACCGCCTTTTGGGCGTGGCCAGCGGGTTGTATCAGAGCGCGGCAAAGCGCGCGGCCCGGCGCTATCCTGCGGCACAGCAGACGATCCAGGAGCAGCTGAAACAGCTGCAAACGCTGGAGGCAGAGGGCTGCCAGGAGATCGACCGGGTGGCGGATGCGTTTGCCAAAATGCTGGGCAAGCTCTTTTTGCCGCTGGGATCACAGAGGGAAGTTTTGGAGGTTTTGGGCTATCACATTGGCCGGTTTATTTATCTGATCGACGCGCTGGATGACCTGCAAAAAGACGCCAAGAGCGGCAGCTATAATCCCCTCCTGCGGCGGTTTGGGGCAGATATGCCGGCGATTTTGGAAAACGCGCGGTTCAACCTGCAAAGTTCTGCGGCCGAGGCCGGAAGGGCGCTGGATCTTTTGGATTTAAAGCGGCACTCGGGCATTCTGGAGAATATCATCTGCCGCGGCCTGCCTGCCAAGATGGAGGAAGTGCTGGCGAAACAGAAAGAGCAGGAGAAAAGCGGAAAACAGGAAGCATAGAACATGAAGATCGATTACTCTAAAAAAACATACCGGCTCAGCCTGAGCCTGATGTGCGCCGCCATGACGCTGGTCTGCCTTTATACCGCGACGCTGCTGAGCGGCGGGCGGCTGGCGCTGTATTTTCTGGCAGGCATGCTCACCATCCCGCTCATCAGCGAAAAGGAACTGGGGACGAGCATCCTCATGTTCGGCGGGACGTATCTGTTCAGCCTGCTGCTCGTGCCGGATTTTCAGAGCTCGCTCCCGTATCTGCTGCTGTTTGGGCACTATGGAATTGTCTGGTATTTTTGCGGGAAAACCAAGGATAAGCTGACGGCGTATGTCCTGCGGCTGGTCTACTGCAATATCGGGATGGTGCTGATCTATTTCTTCGCCTCCCAGACTGTGATGGACGGCTTTCTTGCCGGCATTCCCATGGCCTGGCGCATTGCGCTGGCGCAGGCGGCTTTTCTGGCCTATGATTTTGCATATGGCAGGATTGCCGAGTTCTACCGCGTATTTTTGCGGGATTCCCTGCTCAGCGAATAGGCGGCAGGCAGATGGGCGCGGCTCATCAGAAGATAATTTTGCGCAGAGAATGCGCCGAATGGAGAGGAAACAGGCGTGAACCCATATCATGTGCTCGGTGTGAGCGAGACGGCCACAGACGAAGAGATCAAGGCGGCATACCGCCGGATGGTGAAAAAATACCACCCGGATCGGTATGTGGACAGCGCGCTTAAAGAGCAGGCTTCGGAAAAACTCAAGGAAATCAACGCTGCATACGACAGCATTGAGAAGAGCAGGAAGGGCGGGGCGGCTGGCTCGGGCATGGGAGGGCAGGGCGGCTACTCTTCGGCTTATGGAATGGGCGGCCGGCAATACCGATACCGCTCGGAATATCAGGGAGCGGCGCGCTATGGGGCGGTAAAAGAGAAGATACGCGTCGGCGATATTGGCGCGGCTGAGGCCATTTTGGACAGCATGGCGCGGAGGGATGCGGAATGGCATTATTGGAAGGGTGTTATTCTGCGGCAGCGCGGCTGGTATGACGGCGCGCGCCAGCATTTTGCCCAGGCGCACGCGATGGAGCCGGAAAATCAGGAATATGCCCGCGCTTTTTACGCCATGAATAACCCCAGCGGCTTTGGGAACAGCGGCGCTAGCGGTGCGGATTGCTGTGAGCTTTGTATGTGCTCGAATCTTTGCTGCAGAACATTTATGTGGCCCTGCTGCTAGGTGTTCCCGGGCGGCATATCGGACAGAAAGGAGGCAAAAAATTGGCTCAGCTATATGATACGCTTTCATTTATCTTCCGCTATTGGTTCCTATTCCTGGCGGCGATGATGCTGCTTTTGCTTGTGCTGAATTCCCGGGCGGAATACCGGGAGCGCAAAGCTGTGATGGGCGAAGTCGGCCAATATATTGGCTACCTGGAAATTATCGGCGGGGCAGAAGATGCGTATGGGATGCGCATTGGGCTGACGCCGGAGAATATCGTCGGCAGCGGAAAAAATGCAGATATCATCATCGAGGACAGGAGCGTGCGCAAAAGCCACGCCATGATCGCCAGAAAGGGAAAAGGCGTTGTGCTCCAGCCGCTGTCTGAAAAGGCGGAGACGCGGATCAACGGGCGGCGGGCAGTGCGCGCGCACCGCATTATCACGGGAGATATCGTGAGCTTTGGCGGCATCGACGCCAAGGTTTACTTAAAGCCTCAGAAGGGAGCGGCTCATGACGATTAAAAGAAGGAGCACCGCGGCACTGCTGTTTTTGCAGGTTCTCTTCATCCTCAGTGCGTTCGGCCTGCTCACGTTCAAAGGCGGCGTTTTGGATTGGCAGGCGGCGGCCAGCGGGCTGATTTTGTGCCTGTTCAACCTGTTTCAGTATAATATCCTCAAATCCTGCTTCAAGCATCTGGATCGGTTCTGCCTGATTGTCGCGCAGTTTTTGTGGTCTCTGGGGCTGGCAGTGATCTACCGCATCAGCCCGGCGCTGGCCATCAAGCAGTTCCTCATTCTCATGGCCAGCACGCTGGTCATGGTCTGCGTGATGCTCATCATCCGAAAGAGCGTAGACTTCGGCCGGCTCAACTGGCTGTTTATGGTGCTGACGTTCCTGCTGCTGGCTTCCACGCTGGTGCTGGGCAGAAGCATCGGCGGGGCGAAAAACTGGATTAAGCTGGGCTTTTTCACGCTCCAGCCCAGCGAGTTTGCAAAAATTCTCTATATCATGGTCTCGGCCTATTTTCTGACGACCCGGGAAAAGCTGGTCTCTTTCATCCCATATCTGATCTACACGGCAGCATGTGTCATGCTTCTGGTGGTGGAGAAGGATTTGGGCGCGGGCTTGCTCATCGCGCTGACCTTCCTGGTCATGTTCTTCGCGGCCACCGGGCGCACACTGCTGACGCTGCTGGGCGTGGGCGTGCTGGGCGGCGGGGCGTATGCCAGCTATAAGCTCTTCTCGCATGTGCAGACGCGCGTGCAGGTTTGGCAGGACCCTTGGGCGACGTATAACGGCCAGGGCTACCAGATTGTGCAGGGCCTGCTGGCACTGGCCAGCGGCGGCCTGTTCGGCGTGGGGCTGGGCAGAGGGATGCCGGAAGTCATCCCCGTGCGCGAATCGGATTATATCTTCACCGTCATCGGCGAGGAGTTCGGCATCATTTTCGGGATCATCACGATCCTGTTCTATCTGGTCTTTATCGTTCGGGGCATCCTCATCGCGCTGAATGCGCGCAGTACCTACGACGCCCTACTGGTATTCGGCTGTACGGCCATGCTGACCCTGCAAAGCTTCATCATCATCGGCGGCGTCATTAAGCTGATCCCGCTGACTGGCGTAACCCTGCCCTATATCAGCTATGGCGGAAGCTCCATTCTTTCCTCTATGATCCAGCTGGGCATTATTCAGGGCGTCGCCATCAAAAACGGTCAGAAGGATGAGGAACAGCTGGCCGAAATGGGTGGCGAAATTGCTTAGCTTCACGCGATTGCAGGGCCGCAGGAAAAAGAGAATGCGGCACGAGGTGCGGGGATAACGGAGCAGTTAGGCTCCAGCCCTTCTGCGAAGGGCGCACGCGGCTGTAAAGCCGCGGAAAAGGCGATTGCGAGGCGCGGGGGAGCGGCGCAGTTAGCCGGAGCCTCTTTCCAGGCAGGAAACCAAGCAAAAATCGGGAAAAGGAGGAAGCGCTTTGAGAGACGTTGATAAATTCAAGCGAAACATGCGCATTTCGCTGGGCATTTTTGTCACGCTGTTCAGCGTGCTCATCATATATCTGGGCTATTCCGTCGTGGTCTACGGCAACCAGTGGTATGCCACGCCTTATAACCCCAGAATTCAGCAGGCCTATAAAAACATCTCGGGCGGCACGGTCTATGATGCAAAGGGCATCCGGCTGGCCTGGTCTGACGGGACGACGCGCCGCTACCACGAGGAAGTGGATAAGCGCCGGGCGCTTTCGCATATCATGGGCGACCCTGCGGGCATCGCGGCCAAAGGCGTGGAGACGCGGTTTGCCAAATACCTCTATGGCATGGATAAGGATCTGGTCGAGCGCATCGAGGATCTGCTGGCGGGAAAGGAAAGCCAGGGCAACGACATCACGCTCACCGTCGATGCCGAACTTTCGGAGTATATTTACGACAATATGGATGCCAAAACCGGCTGTATTGTCGTCCTCAACTACAAGACGGGGGAAATTCTGGCAAACGTTTCCATCCCGACCTTCGATCCCACAACTCTGGGCAAAGAGGAGCCTGTGGATACCAGCCTGGTAGACCGGGCGACCATGGGGCGCTATCCGCCGGGGTCTGTCATGAAGATCATCACGGCGTCTGCGGCGATGGAAGAGGGGATTGACCTCTCCTACGAATGCACGGGCGAGTGCATCATCGAGGGGCAGAAAGTTACTTGCTCGGGCGGCGCGCATGGCGCTTTGACGCTGGAGAGCGCGTTCATCAAATCCTGCAACACCTATTTTGCCAATCTTTCCGTGAAAATCGGCGGCAGCCGGCTGAAAAAGCAGGCCGAGAAATTCGGGTTCAACCAGCAGTTCAAATTCGCCGGAGACGAAATAGAGCTCTATCCCAGCAATTTCGAGGTTACGGGCAACGAAGGCGATGTTGCTTGGGCAGGCGTTGGGCAGTATAATGACTTGGTAACGCCCCTTCATGCCGCGATGATCGCCGGCAGCATCGCCAACGACGGCGTGATGATGGAGCCCAAACTGCTAAGAGACGTAGCCCGGGGCGGCTATGCCGGCTTCTCGTTTACGCCGGCGCAGTATAAGCGCGTGCTCTCGGCCGAGATGGCCGGGCGGCTCAAGGAATATATGCGCGAAGTCGTGCAGAGCGGCACGGGCACTTCCGCTGGGGTTTCGGGCGTTCCCATCTGCGGCAAGACGGGCACCGCCGAGTTTATGGAGGATGGACAGGTGAAGAACCATTCCTGGTTCGTGGGCTTTATCGACGATAACAGCAAACCCTATGCCGTCGCCGTCATCTTTGAAGGCGCGGGCTTTGGTTCGCGCTATGCCGCGCCCATGGCCGGCAAGATTTTCGGCTATCTGGCAAATCATTAAAGAGGAAAATAAAAAAGAAACGGCAATCTGCCGCTTCTTTTTTTATTGCTGTATTTCTGATGCTTCTATCATTGCCATCAGCTCGGAAGCCTTAAGGCCGAGTGCTTTTGCGATTTTAATAAAGGTGCTGATGTTAGGGACATATTCGCCAAGCTCAATTCTGGCAAGATGCGCCGAATCCAAATCAGCAAGGCCGCTCACAACTTCCAAAGTCAGCCCTTTTGATTTCCGATAGCTCCGGATTACTTTTCCAATTATCTTTGTATCCAAATTGCTCCCCCCATAGTTTCTTTCCTAAAATTGTAGAGAAATTAGAGAAGGAAAAATTGTAGTATTCTACAAATCAAAATAAATTTGTGTTAAAATGAGCAAAAGGAGGGAGCAGAATGGATATGGATCTGGAGGAATTGTTGGAACTTTTGGAGAGCGTTTTTCCAAAATTAGAATTAGACTATCGGCCGAAACAGCAACGCCTGGCTCTCATTTTTAGCGAAGTGCAAAATGCGGCAGATTTTGGTTGCTATATTTACCAGCTAAATAGTGATCTCAATATTATACGATTCGCATTGGAAAGAGGTGTTGCGCAACAGGAAATAAAAGAGGCTTTGAAGGTTCTGCACACGCCCTCTGCAATGGCAGGCGATGTGGCATTTCGAGAGTATAAAGAAAAAGAGGGAGTATGAGGGGCTTTGCCCCTCATGTTAGCCCAAGCCCTTTTTCCCCTTGCCCGGCTGTGCTATAATAAGAAAGCAAAGAGAAAAAGAGGAGAGGTGAGTATATGCGCCTGCTTAACGACGTGCTGGAAGAAAAAATTAAAACGCTGCCCAGAAAGCCCGGCGTGTATCTCATGCGCGATGAAAAGGGCGAGGTCATCTACGTCGGCAAGGCAAAAGTGCTGAAAAACCGTGTCAGCCAGTATTTTGGCGCCAATGCCGTCAAAAATTCCAAGACCAACGCCATGGTCAATAAAATCGCGGATTTTGAATATATCATCACAGACAGCGAGAAGGAAGCGCTCATTTTGGAGTGCAACCTTATCAAGGAATACCAGCCGCACTACAATATCCTGCTCCGGGACGATAAGCACTACCCCTATGTCCGTATCGATCTCAAAAAGGATTACCCCAGAGTGGAGATCGTGCGCAAGGTCTCCCGGGACGGCGCAAAATATTTCGGGCCGTATCTGGAGGCGTTTTCCGTGCGGGAAGTGCTGGACGGCGTGCATAAGCTGTTCCCGCTTAGAAGCTGCAAAAAGGAGATTACCACCGGGAGCAGAAAAGAGCGCCCCTGCCTCAACTACCAGATGGGCCGCTGTTTCGCGCCCTGCGCCGGCAAAATTTCCCCGGAGGAGTACCGCAAAATTGTGGATGAAGTCATCGAATTTCTTTCGGGCAAATACCGGCCGGTGGAAAAACAGCTCAAAGAAGAGATGTATGCGGCATCCGAAGCGCTGGATTTTGAAAAAGCCGCGGCCTGCCGGGATAAGCTAAAAATTCTGGCGCGCATTACCGAGCGGCAGAAAGCGGGCTTTCCGGATCTCAACGATAAGGATATTTTCGCGGTGGCCATGGGAGAAAAGACGGCGGCGGTGCAGGCGTTTTTCGTGCGCAAGGGAAAGCTCTCGGGCGCACAGCGCTTCTTTCTGGATGAGCCGGGCGATGAGGCGGAGATTCTAGAGAGCGTTTTGAAGCAGTTTTATATGGAAAAGCACACGGTGGCGCCCAAAGTCTATTTGAGCGTACTGCCCGAGGACAGTGAACTGCTGGCAGAATGGATGGCGGATATTGCCGGGCGCAAGGTAGAGTTGCTGGTGCCCCAGAGGGGGGACCATAAAAGACTGCTGGATATGGCGCGGCATAACGCCGAGGAGGCCATCAAGCGCAAGGAGCAGGCCGAGCGGAGGGCCTATGAGCGCAGCATCGGCGCGGCCACCGAGCTGGGGCAGGCGCTGGGCATCGGATATGTGCGGCGGCTGGAGTGCTACGATATTTCCAACACCCAGGGGACGGATTCCGTCGGCTCGATGGTGGTGTTTATCGACGGCAAGCCGGATAAGAAGGAATACCGCCGCTTCCGCATTAAAACCGTTCAGGGCGCGAACGACTTCGCCTCCATGGCCGAAGTGCTCACCCGCCGCCTGATGGAGGGCTTCCGTTCGGAGGATAAGGAGCATGGCTTTGGGGCCGTGCCGGATCTGATCATCGTGGACGGCGGCAAAGGGCAGCTCTCTTCGGCGGTGGAAGTGGTGGAAAGCCTGGGGCTGGAGGATACGATCCGGCTGGCCGGCCTGGCCAAGCGGGAGGAGGAGCTCTTCCTGCCCGGCGATCCCGAGCCCATCGTGTTTGACAAAAATTCGCCGGTGCTGGGGCTGATTACGGCCATCCGGGACGAGGCGCACCGCTTCGCCATCACCTATCACCGCTCCCTGCGGGAAGGCCGCACGCTGGCCTCCGAGCTGGATCGCATCCGGGGCATTGGCCCCAAGCGCAAGCAGGCGCTCATTGGAGCATTTGGCGATCTGGAGGGCATCAAGCGGGCGACGGTGGACGAGCTGGCCGCTGTGCCTGGCGTGGATATTTCCACAGCTCGGGAGATCGTGAAGTATTTCGCGCCGGCAGTGGAGGGAGAAACATAAGCGCAGGGAGTTCTGCAAAGGAGAAGAGAGAATGTTTAGCCAAGAGACCCTGAATTTTCTATCTGAAAACCGGCGCCGCAACAGCCGGGAGTGGTTTCATGCGCACAACGCGGAATACCGCGCCTATGTCATAGAGCCGTTTTGCCGGCTGGTGAGCTATCTGGCACCCCAGGCACTGGAAGTTGACAGCCAGATTGTCGCGCTGCCCCGGGTGGATAAAACCATCAGCCGCATCTGGCGGGACACCCGCTATTCCCACGATAAATCCCTATATCGGGAGAATATGTGGGTCATCTTCCGGCGGTTCCGTATGCACGAGCCGGGCTGGCCGGGGCTTTATTTTGAGCTGAGCCCGGATGGGTTTTCCTATGGATGCGGGTTCTATAAGGCGGTGCCCGGGTTTATGGAGAGCGTGCGGCAGATGATTTTGGAGCGGGAGCCTTTGGCGGAAAAGGCGCTGAAGGCGTTTGCCGGGCAAACCCTCTTCCAGCTGCACGGCGAAAAGCTGAGGCGCCCGCGCTATGGGAGCGAACCGCCCGAGCGGCAGGAATGGCTGAACCGGCGCAATCTCAGCATAACGGCGGAAAGCACGGATTTTAGCCTGCTGTTTTCGCCGAATCTGGCGGAGAGCATCCGCCAGGGTTATGAGATGCTGGCGCCTGTCTACGATTTCCTGCTGGAGGCATCCATCAGAACACAGCAAAAAAATGCGCCGTACACCTTCTATGAGGGCGGCGGCAAGGCATTTGAATTTTAAAGGGAGAACCGCATGGAACACACGCTTTTGCATATCTGCTGTGCGCCCTGCTCGATCATGTGCATCGACAGTCTGCGCGGCGAGGGGATAGAGCCGGTGGGGTATTGGTTTAACCCCAATATCCACCCCAAAAAAGAGTATAAGAACCGGAAAAATGCACTGGTGGAATATGCCCGGAGCATCGGCCTTCGGCTGGTTTTGGAAGGGGATTACGGCCTGCGGGAGTTTTTGATGGCGACTTACCCGGATTTCGATGCCCGCTGTGCCTATTGCTATGAGTCCCGCCTGTCTGCCACGGCAAAATATGCGGCGGAGCACGGCTTCTCTTCCTTTTCCACGACACTGCTCATCAGCCCCTATCAGAACCACGAACTGCTCCGGCAGACGGGAGAGCGGGCCGCGCAGGAATACGGCGTCTCCTTTCTCTATCGGGATTTCCGCCCGTATTTTAAGGAGGGCCAGCAGCGGGCGCGGGAGCTGGAGCTCTATATGCAGAAATACTGCGGCTGTATTTTCAGCGAGGAAGAGCGCTATACCAAAAAGAAGCGCGGCCAGAAAGAACAGACGTAAGTTTTAAGAGAAGAGAGGAGAGAAACACGCGATGATTAAAAGATTGATGGCGGCAGTGGAGGAGCTTTGGGTGGAATATAACCGGCATCCCTTCATCAAAGGGCTGGAGGATGGAAACTTGGATCGGGATAAATTTAAATACTATATTATTCAGGATTATCTGTATTTGCTGGAATATGCGAAAGTTTTTGGCATTGGCATTGCGAAAGCGAAAAGTTTGGATACCATGCGGCTTTTTGCCTCTTATGTGCACCAGCTGACGGATGGGGAGATGGATCTCCACCGGGGTTATTTGGGCAAATTCGGTATCACAGAGCAGGAAGTAGCGGAGACGCCGCGCTCGCTGGATAATCTTTCCTATACCTCTTATATGCTTCGCGTCGCATATGAGGAAGGGGAAGCGGAAGTTGTGGCGGCAATTCTGGCCTGCGCTTATAGCTACGAGATAATTGCCCGCAATATTCTAAAGAACAATCCAGCCGCAATCGATCATCCCTTTTATGGCGAGTGGATTGCAGGGTATGCCAGTGAGGAATACCATCAGGAAAACGTCATACTGATCGACCTCTTGGAGCGCTTGACCGAACAAGCTACCGAAGCGCAGAAACAGCATATTATCGAGATTTTTGTGGCCTGTTCGCGCTATGAGATGGCCTTTTGGGATCTGGCTTGGAATCAGAGCAAATAGAGAACCTTGGAAGTACCGTCTGCGGGAATGAAAAAGCAATAGAAAATATCAGCA
The DNA here is from genome assembly GCA_910588425.1 of uncultured Christensenellaceae bacterium. GTDB lineage: Bacteria > Bacillota > Clostridia > Christensenellales > Christensenellaceae > QANA01. The sequence continues at coordinate 98,289 of CAJUPM010000001.1, forward strand.
AAAAACAGTGCATATCGATATGCACTGTTTTTTGCTCTTTATTTGGTGTTAGTGGAATAGAAGCGCTTTTTGATGGACTCCCGCTCCAGGTTCATATCCCGGTGTTCGATAAAGACTTTGTGCCCAAGCTGTTCCAGGCGCTGATACAGCTCCTGACCCATGGCGACGCTTCTGTGCATCCCGCCCGTACAGCCAATGCCGATGGTGAGCTGGCGCTTATCCTGCTCCAGATAGCGGGGCAGCAGATATGTTACCAGATCGATAGTGGTTTTTAAAAAGTATTCCGCCTCCGGAAAGGAGAGAACATAGCTGCTCACGTCTTTTTCCAGGCCGGAAGAGCGCCGGAGCCGCTCGATATAGAACGGATTGGGCAGAAAGCGCATGTCGAAAACCAGGTCCGCATCGATGGGGATGCCCCGCTTATAGCCGAAGGTAACCACAGAAACGGGCAGGCGGCTGTCAAAGCTCTGGCTGTACTTCTGCTCCAAAACGTCCGCCAGTTTGCGGGCGTTGTAGGTCGTGGTATCCAGCACCGTGTTGGCCATATCCTTGATGCGCTGGAGCTTGTCCCGCTCGACGAAAATGCCGGAAAGCACATTGCCGCTGCCCGAGACGGGATGCACGCGCCTGGTCTGGTTGAACCGGCCGACCAGCGCCGCATCTGAAGCATCCAAAAACAGGATATCCAGCTCCAGATCCATTTTTTTCAGCTCGTCAATGGCGGCGTAAATGGTATCGAACATATCGCCCATGCGCATATCCGCCACAACTGCGACGTTTTTGGGCGCATCCGCAGAGCGCGCCAGGCAGAGCCGGGCAAATGCAGGAATGAGCGCAGGAGGGATATTATCCGCGCAAAAATACCCCATATCTTCGAATGTCTTGAGGGCAGAGGAGCGCCCTGCGCCCGAGAGCCCGGTGATGATCGTGAATCTCATAGCTGATCCTTTCTTTTGTTTGCGGCAGGGGCTAATCCTCGCCCAAAATCAGAACCTCCGGCTCCAGCCAGATGCCGCTTTGGGCAGAGACGCATTCCTGCACATGGCGGATGAGCGCCAAAATATCCGCCGCACTGCCGCCCCGGTTGACGACAAACCCCGCATGTTTTTCCGAGACCTGCGCCCCCCCGATGGAGAAGCCCTTGAGCCCGGCGGATTCGATGAGCGCGCCGGCATAGTGCCCGGCTGGGCGCTTAAACGTGCTGCCTGCGCTGGGCAGATCCAGCGGCTGTTTTTCCCGGCGGCGGGCGGCGAGCTCGCGCAGATATTCGCGGGCGGCGGCGGTATCGCCTGGCTCCAGGCAAAAACGCCCCTCCAAAACCAAGGCGCCGTTTTCCATCAAAGCGCTGTGCCGATAGGAGAGGGAGAGCGCCTCGCTCGGCATCTGCACTATCTCCAAATCCGCCGTGAGCACGAGCGCGCTGTGCAGAACCTGGCTGAGCTCTCCGCCATAGGCGCCGGCATTCATATAGATCCCGCCGCCCACACTGCCCGGAATGCCCCCGGCAAACTCCATGCCTACCAGCCCGGCATTCAGCGCGGCGCTGACGACAGCGGCGAGCTTGGCCCCTGCCTGGGCAATCACCATGCTGCCCTCTATTTGAATTTGAGAAAATTCTGAACCAAGGCGCAGCGCCGCCCCGCGGATGCCGCCGTCCCGAACCAGCACATTGCTGCCATTGCCCAGCAGTGTCACGGGAACTTCCAGCTGACGGCACATCTGCAAAACCGCGCGGATTTGTTCTGCGCTTTTGGGGCTGATGAGCAGATCTGCCGGCCCGCCCGCGCGAAACGTCGTGTAATCCCGCATGGGAGCGTCAGTAAGATAGGGGATGCCCTGCCGGTTCATCCATTCCATTAGTGTTTGAAGCTGCTCTTTTTTCATACCTCTATTTTACACGAATCCTTTCCAGACAACAAGCGCCCAGGCGAAATTTTGCCGCCGGGAGCGCTCTATTCAAAGGCTTTTGGGATGACGGCGGAGGTGGCCAGCCGCTCGTATTCCTCCAGATAAAGCGCCTGCCCTTCGTAGACGCCTTCCAGCTGCACGGCGGGCAGCATTTTCAGGTTTTCCAGCCCCTTTTGCGCCTTGCGCCTAAGCAGGGAAGCGGCGAAATTCTGGCACATGGCCTGCTTGGCGGAATCCTGCGTCTGGCAGACGCCCACAAACTGCACGAGATCCGTATAGTCGGAAAAAGTCAGAGCCGTAAGGCTGAGGGAGTTGGCCCGCTGATCCAGCAGCAGCTTCTCATAGTCCGATACCGGCGCCAGCAGCAGCGCCGCCTTGCCCTTGAGAAAGCGGTCGGTGCCATCGGCGGCAAACGCGGCAGGATCGGGCGCATAATCTGCCGGAGGCCCCCCGATGAGGAAGTTATTCTCTCCCTCTTCCCGGAAATGTTCCAGCGTTTTAAGAGGAGAAAGCCCGTAGGTATTGCAAAGGCTCAAAACCTGAGCCTCCTCTTCTTTCCAGTTTTGCTCGGCATGGTAGACCAGATAGTTGAAATTGGCCCGGGGCAGGCCCGTGCCGATGGGTAGGGAAGCGCCGGAGGAGAAATAGATCTCCTGGTTGACGGTGATGGTATAAAACCCCATCATATAGGGATAGGCCAGGAACTGATCTCCCTTTTTTCCGGTTTCACAGAGAGAAGGGAGCAGCGCCTCTTCCGGCTCCTTAAGCTCGGCCAGCAGATGCTCCAACGGAAAGCCCAGGGGAAAGGAAAAAATATCCGGCCGCTCCCCAGCCGCCAGGCGCTGTTCTGCCTCCTCCGGCGTCATGCCGACGACGTCGATAAAAACGTAGGGATTGTTTTTCTCAAACTCGGCTGCCCGGCTTTTGAGATAGGAGACGCCGCTTTCCCCGCCCGTCTTAAACGAGACGATGTGCCAAATCTGCAAAGAGCCGGTATATTGATTGGCCAGCTTCTCCGCCCGCAGGGTATAGACGTTCTTATGGATACCGCCGGCGATAAAAGCCGGGGCCATCAGCAAAAATGCGATGCTCAAAATACATACGACAAAAGAAAAGAACTTTTTCAAGGCCGCGCCTCCCAGATAGGTTTCTTATTCACTATATTCGCGGCCAGAGCGGTTTATTAGTTTGCACGGCGGTTGACAAAGCAGGGAGAGGTGGGATAGAATGCGAATATGAAAAGCCTAGTCATTGCCGCCCCCGGCGAGCTTCAAAACACCATAGATGCGGCGCTCTCTGCTGCCGGCGCAGGAGAGGCAAAGCAGGCCAGAACCATCGCCTCGGCTCAGGAGAGCCTGGAAGGGGCGGGGTTTGTGCTGCTTGTAAGCGGGCGGTGTACAGATGAGCAGATGCTCTTTCTAAAAAAACTGGGCGAGAGAGGCATTGCCAGCGCACTGCTGACTACCCGGGCAGAGGCGCCGCGGGCAGAGCAGCAGCTTTTAACGGCGCGTTGTCTGGTGCTCTGCGCGCCGCTCTCCAGCAAGGAGCTGGCCATGGGAATCCGCATGGCGCTCAGTATTTCGCGGAAATTTGCCGCTCTGCAAAAGCAAAACGAGCAACTGCGCCAGCGTCTGGAAGATTTTAAAATCCTAGATCGGGCAAAATGCTGCCTGGTGGCGGTTTTGGGCATGGATGAGGAGCGGGCGCACCGCTATATTCAAAAGCGGGCCATGGATATGCGGCTCTCTCAGCGGGAGATCGCAGAGGATATTCTAAAAACTTACGAAACCCACGAGGCGTATCTCTCGGAGTTTTGAGTATGGGAGCAGGAGAGAAAATGGAGATTAGAAAAGCAGGCCTGGAAGACTTGAAGGAAATTTGCGAATTGGGCTATCAGCTTTCGCTGGATATGTCGGCATTGGAGCCGGGATATTTCGCTGTTGCCGAGCAGAGGGAGGCGCCCATGCGCCAGGCAGTTTTGGAGGAGACCAAGGATATTTTTCTGGCAGAGACGGCAGGGAAGATTGTGGGCTTTGCCTGCGTTTGGCAGAGCGAGCCAAAGCCGGAGGAAAACTACCTGGTGCCCGGCAAATTTGCCTATCTGAGCGACCTGGTTTTGCTGCCAGAAAGCAGAGGCATGGGGATTGGAAGCGCACTGCTGGCGGCCTGCAAAAACTGGGCCAGAGAGCGGGGCATTTTCCGCATGAAGCTGGATTCTCTCTGCAAAAACGAGGTGGCCAACCACCTCTATGAGCGGGAGGGGTTCCGCCCGGTGGTGCAGACCATGTGGGCCGAATTATAGAGTGTAAACCAAAAGAGAGCATCCGCCCAGTGCGGATGCTCTCTTTTTCGTTTGGGCCTCACCAGCGATCTGGCAGCGGCTCTTCCATGCGCGCGACCCGATCCGCCAGCTGAACCTGGCAGAGGTAGTTTTCCGGGTGTAGCTGGCAGACGAACTCCCGGCAGCGCCCGCAGGGAGGGACGATGGAGCCATCCTGATAGACGGCGACCAGCTTCTCAATGCGGTTTTCTCCGGCCGTTACCATAGCGGCAATGGCGGCGTGCTCTGCGCAAAAGCCCATGGAGCAGGGGACGTCGATGCAAACGCCGCGGTAGATGTTCCCCTTATCCGTCATGATTGCGGCGGCAACGCCGCCCGCAGAGGAATCTTCTGTCAGCTGACGCGGGTTCAGCGTATTTGTGGCGATCTCATATAATTGCTTGAATTCCATTTTCTCTTCTTTTGCTTGTCGAAATAAAAAAGTGGAACTGCCTGTCGCAATTCCACTTTTTATCGGCAGATTTCTGCCTTAATCTTCAAAGCTTTCCTTGCTGGCCAGCTCTTCTAGAGCATCTAGAGCCTCTTTTTCATCTACGCCGTTGGCCAGAACATAGATGGATTCTCCCTGCTTTATGCCCAGAAGCAATACGCCCATAATGCTCTTGGCGTTGATCTTCTTGTTTTCAGATTCGATGAGGATTTGGGATTTGAACTGCCCGGCCGTCTGTACGAATCTTGCGGCAACGCTGGATTTCAGCCCAAGCTCATTTTTGATGGTAATTTCCTTATATAGCATTGTCTTGCCTCCCGTTGTGATGTTTTGGGTATGATAAGATGCGATGAAAACGTTCTCTTATAAGGATTCCATGCCGCAAGCGGAAATCCTCTTTTTTTAGGAAAATTTACAGGCGTGCCGGAGGAATTTTCCCCTTTTCGCGCAGCTCCTGCGCAATTTCTGAGAGGCGGCGCAGCCTGTGGTTGATGCGCGAGCGGGAGCCCTCCCCGGAAAGGGCGGCCAGCTCAGAGAGGGAGGCCTCCGGGTTTTGCAGGCGCAGTTCGGCAGTCTCCTGCAGCCCGCCGGGCAGAGAGGCCAGGCCGATGCTGGCCTCGATGAGCCGGATGTTTTCTACCTGCGCCATGGCAGAGCGCACGGTTTTATCGATATTGGCATTTTCGCAGTTGATCTGCCGGTTGACGTTGTTGCGGATGCCCTTGAGAATGCGGATATTTTCCAGCTCCAGCACAGCGGAATGAGCGCCCAGAAGCGTCAGAAGCGTGATGATATCCTCGATGCCCTTGATATAGGCCATATGGTTTTCCCGGCGGGGCATTGCGCCTGCCCCAAGGCCCAGGCCGCAGAGCAGCCGGCGGATCTCCTCGGCCACAGCCGCACTACCGGAGACGAATTCCAGATGGTAAGCCTTCTTTGGATTGCTCATGCTGCCGCCTCCCAAAAATGCGCCCCGCAGAAAGGCTTCCTGGCATCCGGCAGGCGCGCAAAGCGCGGCAAAGCGGGCCTCATCCGGGCCAATGCCTAGGGAGAGCGAGAGCGCCAGCGCCTCCAGCGCGTCGGGAAAATGGGGAAGGCAGAGCCGGATGCAGTAGGTCTCGGCTTTTTTCAGCCCCTGCTTGCGGCTCAGCTCGCAGTCGATGGCAAAACAGCGCTTGGTCAGAGCGAAAATCCGGGTAACGATATCGCTGTGCTCGGTATTGAGCAAAAGCGCGGGCTTGCCCGAGCCAAAGCTTAAGATGCCGCCGGTGTGCAGAATGCCCGCGAGCTCTGCCAGAGCGCAGGCATCGTCTTTTTGGCCCTGGCGGCAAAGCTCTGCTTTAATCTGAGAGGAAAACGACATGGCAGATGGCCTCCTTTTCGGAAGAGATGAAAAAAGGGCAGAAGCAAGAGCCCCGGCCCATTTTAAGCGGTATTTCTAGCCAAGCAAGGCCAGCATCTTCTGATCCAGCATATCGGCCGGGTTGTGCCCCAGGGATTTGAGCCGGAAGTTCATGGCTGCAACTTCCATGATGATGGCGATATTCCTGCCCGGGCGGACGGGAATGGTGATCTTGGGCACATCGATGCCCAGCAGCCGCACGTGATCCTCCGCAATGCCCAGGCGATCGATATCCTGCACATCGCCCAACTCCAGGTGCGCGCAGAGAGTGATGGTCTTATCCACCATGACGGCGCCCATGCCATACAGCACGGAGACGTCCACCAATCCCAGCCCGCGGATTTCCATGAGATGCCGGATGACATCCGGAGAGCGGCCGACCAGCGTGGTATCCGAAATTTTGCGGATTTCGACGACGTCGTCTGCGACCAGGCGGTGCCCGCGCTTGACCAGTTCCAGCGCCGCCTCGCTCTTGCCTACGCCGGATTCGCCCGTGATGAACACGCCGACGCCGTAAATATCCATCAGCCCGCCATGCCGCGCAATGCTGGGCGCCAGCTCGTTATCCAAAAACAGGATGGCGTCGTGGGAGATTTTGGAGGTCGGCTTATCCGAAAGCAGCAGCGGAATATCGTGCTCGTTTGCAAGGCGGATAAAATCCTCCGAGGGCTGCAAATTCCGGGAGATGATGATGGCCGGAATATCGTAGGCCAGCATGCGTTCCAGCCGCTCGCCGGCAACTTCCGGCGGGAGCGTGGAGAGATAGGTCATCTCGCCCATGCCAAACAGCTGAATGCGCTCGGAAGAGAAATGCTCAAAAAAGCCGGAAAGCTGCAAACCAGGGCGGTTGAGCTCACTGGTATCGACTGTGAAGGAAGTCTTTTCCCCTTTGTAGAGCGAAGTGAGCTCCAGCTCGCTTACAAATTTGCTTAATCGAATGGAACGTTTCATGGTTTTGCATCCTCGTTTCATGAAAATGGGGCAACAGCCCGTTTGCAATGGGAACAAAAGCAGAGCGTTTTTTACTGATTCTTCCAAGATACCCAGCCTCCGGAGCAGGCGGAAAAGCCGGAACTCTTTAGGCTCGCAGTTAGGCATAAATTTTCGGGTGACATGCGCCGCGCCTTCATGGCCGCCGTCCGACGCAAGCCGGAGGGTTAGAACTCCTTGGGCTCGCGGCCAAGCATGAATTTTTCGATGACATGCGCCACGCCCTCGTGGTCGTTATCCGGCGCGATGTAGTCGGAAACTTCTTTGATCTCATCTAGCGCGTTGCCGATGGCGACGCCCAGCCCGGCATAGATGATCATGCTCTCGTCGATCTGGTTATCGCCGATGGCGATGAGCTCTTCTCTCTTCAGGCCGAGCATTTTCTCCAGAGCTTTGAGCGCGTTGCCCTTGTTGCCCTCGGGGTTGTTCATCTCCAGGAACGTGGGGCGGGAGCGCCCGATATTCAGCATGGGGAAACGCTCCAAGGCCTCGGCCTGCACTTCCAGCAGGCGCTCGGGCTCTGCCAGAATGAGCACTTTGGGCGTGTTCAGTTCAGCTACGGGAATCTCGTGCAGATTGGGCGTCTCTACCGGGGTCAGCCCGCTGATCTCGTTGTAGATATCTGCCCATTTGCTGTATTTTTCAAAATAGAAATTCTCGTCTTTGAAGATCTGAACGTGCACATCTTTCTCTTTTGCAAAATTCAAAACTTCCTTGACGATCTCGTTTGGGATATAGCAGGTGTGGATCATGTTGAAATTGCCGTCCACCACCTGTGCGCCGCCGCTGCAAATGCAGGGAGATTTAAGCCCCAGCGGCCCATAGATTTCCTTGACGTTCGCAGCCACGCGCCCGGTGGCCAGCACGCAGTGCAGCCCGGCGGCCTCTGCCTCTTTCATGACGGCAAGGCTGTGATCGGTCAGTTTTTTCTCGGATGTCAGAAGCGTGCCGTCGATATCGATGGCGATTAACTTATAGCTCATAGTATTCCGGTTTCCTCTCCAATTTCTCTTGAAATGATTTCCCATTTATTATACAGGAAAAAGTGGTGAAAGCAAAGAGCTTTGTGTTATAATTTAAGAGAAAGTGTTGGAAAAGGCCAATGGACAGACGGGGCGGCACCGCCCAGGAGAAGGAGACAAAAATGCCGGATTTTGTGCATTTGCATGTTCATAGTGAATACAGCCTGCTGGATGGAGCAGCGAGAATTTCCGAGCTCCCAAAGCGTGCAAAAGAGCTGGGCCAAAAGGCGCTGGCGATTACGGATCACGGCGTGATGTACGGCGTGGTGGATTTCTATACCGCCTGCAAAAAGGAAGGCGTTAAGCCCATCATCGGCTGCGAGATGTATGTGGCCGAGGATCTGCGGGAAAAGAGCCAGGCGGCCCGGGAGTATGCGCATCTGATTCTGCTGGCAAAAAATAACGAGGGCTATAAAAACCTCATGCGCCTTTGCTCCATCGCATCCGTGGAAGGATACTACTATAAGCCCCGCATCGATTACCAGACCATTGAAAAGCATAAAGAGGGGCTCATCTGCCTTTCGGCCTGCATCGCCGGGGATATCCCCCAGCTGCTGCTCTCGGGGCAGAAACAGAAGGCATATGAGCTGGCCGGCCGGCTGAAGGCCATGTTCGTAGAGGATTTTTACCTGGAATTGCAGGATCACGGCCTGGCCGAGCAGAAGCGGGTCAACCCTATGCTCATCGCCATGGCAAGGGAGCTGGAAATTCCGCTGGTCGTCACCAACGATTCGCACTATATCCGCAAGGAGGATGCCCGGGCGCAGGAGATTCTGATGTGCCTGCAGATGGGGCGGACGCTGGAACAGGGCGGTCTGATGGAGACGGACGAGTTCTATCTCAAGAGCGGCGAGGAGATGAGCGCACTGTTTTTGGATGTTCCCGAAGCGATAGAAAATACCGCAAAGATCGCGGAGAAATGTGATGTGGAGATCGAGATGGGGCGCATCCGCCTGCCTGCTTTCGATGTCCCGGATGGCTTTACCAACGAAGGCTATCTGGAGCATCTGGTGCAAAAAGGGCTCTGCGAGCGCTATGGGCAGGAGCGCGCCCAGAGCAGTGAATTGCAGGAGCGCGCCCGCTACGAGCTGAAAACCATCCTGGATATGGGCTTTTGCGATTACTTTCTCATCGTCTGGGATTATATGGATTTTGCCCGGAGAAACAGCATTATGGTGGGCCCGGGCCGGGGCAGCGCGGCGGGCAGCATCGTCGCCTATGCCCTGCATATCACGGATATCGATCCGCTGGAATACAACCTGCTCTTCGAGCGCTTTTTAAACCCGGAGCGCGTCTCCATGCCGGATATCGATATCGATTTCTGCATCGAGCGCCGGGGTGAAGTCATCGACTATGTCGCGGAGAAATACGGCAAGGATAAAGTCGCCCAGATCATCACATTCGGCACACTGGGCGCCAAGCAGGTGGTGCGGGATGTCGCCAGAGTCATGCGCATCCCGGTGGCAGATGCAGACCGCATCGCCAAGCTCATCCCCTTTGCCCTGAAAATGACCATCAAAAAGGCGCTGGAGCAGTCGGATAAGCTGCGCATGGAATACCAGAACAACCCGCAGGTGCATGAATGGCTGGATATGGCCATGAAAGTCGAGGGGATGCCGCGCCAGAGCGGGACGCATGCGGCGGCCGTCGTCATCACGGGCGAGCCGGTTACGGAATATGCCCCGCTGGCGCTGAACAAAAAGGACGAGAGCATCACAACCCAGTATCACATGAACAACATCAACGATCTGGGGCTGCTCAAGATGGATTTCCTGGGCCTGCGCACGCTCACAGTCATCCGGGATACGCTGGCGATGGTCAAAGCCGGGCGGGGGATAGAGGTGGATATCGACCATCTGAACCTTGCGGATCCCAAAATTTACGAGATGATCTCTTCCGGCAATACCGAGGGCATCTTCCAGCTGGAAAGCGAGGGCATGACCAGCCTGATGACCCGCCTGCTGCCAGAAAATCTCGGGGATATCATGGTGGGCATCTCGCTGTTCCGGCCGGGGCCTATGGCAAAAATACCGGATTATATCGAGTATAAGCATCACCCGGAGCGCGTGAAATACGATCACCCCATTCTGGAGAAAATTCTGAAGGATACCTATGGCTGCATGGTCTATCAGGAGCAGGTCATGGAGATCGTGCGGGATATGGCGGGCTACTCTCTGGCGCGAAGCGATGAAGTGCGCCGGGCCATGGCGAAAAAGAAAGCGGATGTCATGGAGCGGGAGCGCAAAATTTTCGTCTATGGCGGAGAGGGCATCGAGGGCGCCGTCGCAAGGGGCGTTCCCGAGGCGGTTGCCCAGCATGTGTTCGACCAGATGATGGATTTTGCCCAGTATGCCTTCAATAAGTCCCATGCCTGCGCCTATGCCGTCGTCGCCTATCAGACGGCCTATTTGAAGTGCTACTATGAGCCGGAATATATGGCCGCGCTGTTAAACAGCTTCATCTCCTCTTCGGATAAGCTCTCGCACTATATGAGCTACCTCAAACGGGCAGGCATCCAAATCCTGCTGCCGGATATCAATAAAAGCGGCCGGCTGTTCACCGTTGAGGATGGGAAGGTGCGCTTTGGGCTTTCCGCGCTGACGGGCGTCGGCGATTCCATCGAGCTGGTATTTGAGGAGCGCAAAAAAGGCGATTATGAGGATTTCGAGGATTTCGTGCGCCGCAACGCCGGGCATATCAACAAGGCGCAGATCGAATCGCTCATCCTTTCGGGTGCGTTCGATTTTTCCGGCGCGCACCGCAGTCAGCTGATGATGGTCTATGAAAAGATCTATAAAAACGCCCAAAATGAGGCCAAGTTGGCCAGCACCGGGCAAATCAGCCTGTTCTCGTTTTCCGAGGAGACCAGGCCCCAGAAGACGCCGCTGCCCGATATTCCCGAATACGACGACCGCCTGCGCCTGACGCTGGAAAAGGAAAAGGCGGGGCTGTATCTTTCCGGGCATCCGCTGGCAAAATATGCGGATATGCTGGCAAAGCAGAAAGTTGGCGTCGCGGATATTCTGGCCAGCGCGGATGACGAGGAAAAACAGCGCTATTTTGAGAGCAGAACCGTGGAGCTTGTGGGCATTCTCTCCTCCCTGCGCACCCGCACCACCAAAAAGACCCGGCAGATGATGGCAAACGCCACATTTGAAGATCTCTCGGGCACCATCGGCGTAACCATCTTTCCGGCCGCCTATGCCAACAATGAAGCCAACCTGCGCACGGATGAGATTTGCCGCATCAAGGCCAAGGTTGCCGTGGGCGAAGAGCCCGAGCTTTTGCTGGACGATATTCGCCCCTATGTGCAGAAAGCTGGGGAGAACGCGCAAAAGCTCTATCTGCGTATGCCGGATGAAAATCTCGATATGATCCGGGCGATCAAGGCAGTGCTCCAGAGCTATCAGGGGGAGAGCCCGGTGCGCGTCGCCGTGCAAAAGACGGGCAAAGTTTACAGCATGGGCGATGCGCTGAACGTCGCCATCAGCGACCCTCTGCTGGCCCGGCTCAAGGCCCTGGTGGGGGAGGGAAACGTCGCGGTCAAATAAATAGGCCGGGCGGCGGAAAATTTGGAATCAAAAAGCGCTCCCAAGCGGGAGCGCTTTTGCTTGCTACGGATTCTTTTCCTGCCGCTCTATCAGCGCCAGAATGCGCGGCCTGTTATACCGCTGTATGATGACGAACAGCAGATCAAACCCCGCGGTGGCCAGGGAAGTCAGGAAGAACACCCAAAAATCCCCGAAAGGAACAGCCATCAGCAAGGGCAGAAAGCTCAGGGCGACGATGATCTCGTGCGTAACTTCGGCCTGGCACGTAGCCTGGGCGATTTCAGCTGGCGAATGCCTTTGCAGAGAGAACGACTCGGGCTGATAGGTGGGCAAATAGGCCTTCCATTTTTTTACTTCCAGCCGGGCATAGAGCTTTTTTTCAAAAGGGCGGGGCCGATACCACTTTTTATGGCAGCTCGTATGGCCGCGCATCGCGCAGCATACCGCCGCGCCGACCAGGATCCGCATGAGCAGATGATAGCAGAAGGTTCCAAACGTGATAGCCAGCGAAAGATAAGCGGATGCGCGAAAAAAATGATAGAGCGCAGTAAAAAGGGTTGTGAAAAGCACGCTGAGAAGCGTGCTTATTCCTAGAAGTTTTGGCATATTTGCTCCAAAATCAGTAATTGCTCATGGCCAAATGCTGGTTATAGAGGTCGTAATCGAACTTGAGCGGCATAGCCAGCGCTTCGTCGATATCGTCGTCGATGATCTTGTTGTCGCGGATGCCGACCACCCGGCCGCCAATGCCCTCCACTAAGAGCCCCACAGCGCGGATGCCCATCTTCTGCGCCAGAACGCGGTCGAAGGCCGAGGGCGCGCCGCCCCGCTGCACATAGCCCAGCACGATGCACTTGGTATCGTAGCCGGCTTTTTGGCGGATATAGTCCGCAAGATCCCAGCCCTTGCCTGCACCCTCGCTCATGACGATGATGCTGTTGCTCTTGCCCTTCTGCTCTCTGGTTTTGAGCTCCTGGCAAAGCGTGTCGTAATCGTGGGGCACTTCGGGCAGCACGATATATTCCGCTTCCCCGGCGACGCCTGCCTGCAATGCGATGTCGCCGCAGTTTCTGCCCATGACCTCCACGACTGCAATGCGGTCGTGCGAGAGCATGGTATCCCGGATTTTGGCGATCTCGCCAATAACGCAGTTGACGGCCGTGTCAAAGCCGATGGTGTAATCCGTGTAAGCCAAATCGTTGTCGATGGTGCCGGGCAGGCCAATCGTGGGCACGCCCAGGTGGTGCAGAGCCTTTGCGCCCTGGAAGCTGCCGTCGCCGCCAATGACGACCAGGCCGTCAATGCCGAATTTATGGAGCACGTCCACGGCCTTTTTCTGCCCTTCCGGCGTTTTCATTTCCAGGCAGCGCGCGGTTTTGAGAATGGTTCCGCCTTTATTGACGATAAATTCAACCTGCTTGCTGCGGATTTCGGCCAGGCCGCCGCTGATCAGGCCGGCATAGCCTCCGAGCACGCCCACCGGCGTGATGCCTTTGGCTTTTGCAGTCCGTACAACAGCGTTGATGGCGGCATTCATAGCGGGGGTGTCTCCGCCGCTTGTCAGAATCGCAATTCTCTTCATGTAACCCACTCTCCAGACTTAAAAAATTAAAATAGTATGCCATTTATTTCAGGCGCAATTTTCGGTGAAAAACAGAGCAAGCAAAGTTGTGCCAAAAAATGAATCCAGTATGAAACGAAATTGTAAACAACTTTCGCATTGCTAAAAATTTTAGCACAAAATAACGCTCAAAGCAACTAAAAAACACATCTCCCAGCAAGCTTTCCTAAAAATTTCTGAGCGCCGCCAATGCAGAAAAAACGAATGGATGACTTTTGCCGCGCACTGCGGTATACTTTCTATAACGATTGAATGACGGAGGCAGGCCATGGAAGGGGAAGTGACGCTGATTCGGGCCGGCGCAGGCGACGCGGAGCGGCTTTGGCAGATGCAGACAGAGGCGTTTTCCGGCCTGCTTGCAAAATATCAGGATTTTGAAACCAGCCCGGGCAACGAGCCGCTGCAAAAGGTGCGGCAGCGCCTGGCCCAGAGCGAGACGTATTTCTATTTTATCTGCGCCGATGGGCAGAAAGTGGGTGCAATTCGCGTGGTGGATTCTGGGTGCGGCGCGCCAAAGCGCATCAGCCCGCTGTTCGTTTTGAAAGAATACCGCGGCAGAGGCTTTGCGCAAAAGGCGATTTTGGCCTGTGAAGCGGTGCACGGCGTAGAGCATTGGGCGCTGGATACCATTTTGCAGGAAGAAGGGAACTGCCGCCTGTATGAGAAGATGGGATATCGGGCGACGGGCGAAACGCGGCGTATCAACGACGCCATGACGCTGGTCTACTATGAGAAATAGCGAGGGAAATAGGATGGATTTCGCCGCATGTTTTGAAAAGAGCAGGCATTTGCTGCTGGATGGCGCACAGGAGCTGTTTTGCTCCGATCCGGAAGAGCTGGCGGCCCATATGGCCGCGCTGGAGCAGATCCAGCCCCTCAAGATTTTTGGCGGCTGCTGTGGGACGGACAGCTCGCATATGCAGGCCATCGCAAAGAAACTATCCGGGCAATAGCGCGCGATGCAAAAAGGCCGAAAGGCCTTTTTTGATTGGAGAAAAGCACAGCGCTAAAAGGAATGCGGCGGCCGCGTTTCGTTTTGATGCCAGAGTTCCGCCTTGAGGAAAGGAAAATTGGAAAAGTGTTCCATAAAACGAACAATCTCGGGAAAAATGCAAAAATACTGTTGCGAATGAGCAACGAGTGCGGTATGATAGCCATAGGAAAAAGAGAGGAGCGGCAATATGCAGCAAAGTTTATCTGAACTCATTCTGCAGGCGATAGGCAGCGGCTCGCGCAACGAATTTTGCAGGCGGGCGGGGATCAGCGCGGGGAATCTTTCGCGCATCCTGCGCGGCCAGAGGCCCAGGCCGGAAGTGCTGGCAAAAATTGCGGCGGCGGGATATGGCGCTTCCTATGAACAGCTGATGCAGGCGGCAAGGTATCTGGAAAAGGAGGGGCAGGAGCAGAGCCCCGGCATCCCCATCTATGGGAGCATTGCGGCGGGCAGCCCGGTGGAGGCATTTGAAGATTTTTCCGGCTATCTGCGGCTGGATCCCTATCAGCAGGCGCTGGGGGAGGATGCTTTTGCCCTGCGCGTCGTGGGAGACAGCATGGATCTCGCGGGCATTCCGGATGGCAGCCTGGTCGTCATCTCCCGGGGCGCGAGGGTGGAAGAGGGCAATATCTGCGCCGTGCTGGTCAACGGCGAGGCGACGGTCAAGCGGGTTTACCAAAAAAGCGGGCATATTGTGCTGGTGCCCGTCAGCCGCAACCCGGTCTACCAGCCGCAGATCTATTCCGGCGAGGATGACGTCCGCATTTTGGGCAAAGTAACCCTCTCGATTGTAGACGTGCAATGAAAAAAGAGCGCATCATTTTGCACTGCGACTGCAACGGGTTTTACGCCTCGGTGGAATGCTGTCTGCGGCCAGAGCTTTGGCGCGTCCCCATGGCGGTGGCGGGCAACCCCAAAAGCCGCCACGGGATTATTTTGGCCAAAAACGAGCTGGCCAAGCAAAAGGGCGTGCAAACTGCCGAGACCATCTGGCAGGCCAAGAGCAAATGCCCGGATCTCGTGCTCGTCCCGCCCCAGCACGATGTTTACCGGGAGTTTTCCCGCCGCATCAACGCGATTTACGACGACTATACGGATCTCGTCGAGCCATTCAGCATCGATGAATCCTTTCTGGATATTACAGGCAGCCTGCATCTTTTCGCGAAATCGCCGCAGGAGCTGGCCGATTTGCTGCGCCGCCGGGTGCGGGAAGAAATTGGGCTGACCATCTCTGTCGGCGTCTCTTTCTGCAAGCTGTTTGCCAAAATGGGCAGCGACTATAAGAAGCCGGATGCGACCACGGTCATCACCCGGGAGAACTACCAGCAGCTGCTCTATCCGCTGCCTGTGAGCGCCCTGCTGTTTGTGGGCAAGTCTGCGGCGGAAAAGCTAGGCAAACTGGGCATCCGCACGATCGGGGAGCTGGCTGTGCGGGATCGGGAGAGCATCGTCGGCGTGCTGGGCAAAAACGGCGGCCAGCTTTGGGATCAGGCGAGAGGGCTGGACGACAGCCCCGTCGTTCCGGTGCGGGAGAGCGGCATTGCCAAATCCATCGGCCGGGGAATGACTTTTAAGCGCAATCTGCTGGGGGCAGAGGAAGTGCGGGTGGGCATCGAGCACTTGGCGGATGACGTGGCCGCGCGTCTGCGCGCGCATGGGCTCAAATGCCGCACGGTTCAGCTCTCCATCAAGAGCCCGAGCTTAAAAGTCATCCAGCGCCAGAAGCCGCTGGCTGCGCCGAGTTTCCTGTTCCGGGAAATTGCGGATGCCGCGATGGAGCTGTTTTGCGCCAGCTGGGAACAGGGCGCGCCTGTTCGGGCGCTGACGGTTACGGCGCAAAACCTGGTGAGCCAGGAGCAGGCCATTGAGCAGCTGGATCTTTTGGGAGAGCAAAGCAAAAAACGGGAAAAACTCGGCAAGCTGGAGCAGGCCGTCTATGCCCTGCGCCAGCGCTTTGGCGAGGACAGCATCGGCCCGGCGGCGACGTTTGAGCACGAGCTGTTCGCCAAAGAAGAGGAGGAAGCGGAGGAATAGGCGGCGCCGGTTTCATGCAAAATAAGCGGAAGGAGCAGGAGATGACCATTGCAGAAAAACTTGAAATTTTAACAGACGCGGCAAAATACGATGTTGCCTGCACTTCCAGCGGCGTGGACCGCGGCGGCAGGAAGGGAAAAATTGGCAGTGCGACTGCCGTGGGCATCTGCCATACGTTTGCCGCGGACGGGCGCTGTATTTCCCTGCTCAAGGTGCTTTTGAGCAATGCCTGCGCCTACGACTGCGCCTATTGCCAGAACCGGCGCAGCAACGATATCCGCCGGGCGAGCTTCGCGCCCAGAGAGCTGGCAGATCTCACTATCGGGTTTTACCGCAGAAACTATATCGAAGGGCTGTTTTTGAGCTCGGGCGTCCTGAAAAACCCGGATTACACCACCGAGCTGATGATAGAGGCGCTGCGCATTCTCCGAGAGGAATACGGCTTTCTGGGCTATATTCACGCCAAGGCGATTCCCGGGGCGGATCCGGCGCTGACCGAGCGGCTGGGGTATTTGGCAGACCGCATGAGCGTCAATATCGAGCTGCCCTCCCGGGTAAGTTTACGGCTTTTGGCGCCGGACAAGAAGGCGGATCAGATTTTTTCGCCCATGGAGCAGATCCGCGACGGCATGGAGGAAAACCGGGCGGCGCTGGTCAAATACCGCCGGGCGCCCAAATTCGTGCCGGCCGGGCAGAGTACGCAGATGATCATCGGCGCCTCGGGCGAGACGGATTACCAGATTCTAAGCCTCTCTGCCGGGCTCTATAAGAAATATAAGCTCAAGCGCGTGTTTTTTTCGGCCTATATCCCGGTGGTGGAGGGAAAGAATCTGCCCTCGCTGGATACCAAGCCGCCGCTTCTGCGGGAGCACCGGCTCTATCAGGCAGACTGGCTGCTACGCTTTTATGGTTTCGATGCCGGGGAGCTGCTCAGCGAAAAGACGCCAAACTTCAACCCCTATCTCGATCCCAAGTGCAACTGGGCTGTGAACCATATGGAGCTGTTTCCGCTGGAGATCAACCGCTGTCCCTATGAAATGCTGTTGCGCATTCCGGGCATCGGCGTGCGCGGGGCGGGAAAAATCTACCGCGCCAGAAAGATGAGCGCGCTGGATTTTGAGGATTTGCGGCGGATGGGCATCGTCTTAAAGCGGGCAAAATTCTTCATCACCTGCAAGGGCAAAACCATGCCCGGGGTAGATCTACGGCCGCAGGCCGTGCTAAAAAGCCTTGTTTCGGGCAAAGAAGTCATTCCGGCGCTGGCGCCCAGGCAGCTTTCGCTTTTTGAGCCCTCGCCGGAGGATTTGGCAAAAAGCATTTTGGGACAGCTTTGACTGCAAAGCAGAGAAGAGGGAGAGCATGGCGCTGCGCAGAGATATTGCATATGAATACGACGGATCCTTTGAGGGCTTCCTGTGCTGCGTTTACGACGCGTTCTACCGCCGGGAAGCGCCGGCCATCTTTGCGGGCGATGCGCAGGCGTTTTTATACGAGACGCGGCGCGTCGCAAGCGACGAGCGCGCCGGCAAAGTGCTGGATTCCATCCGGGAAAAAATCGGGCGGGAGATGGTGGATTTTCTGCGCCTCTGTTTGCTGACCTGCCTGCCGGATAAGGAGGAGCAGATGCTGCGCCTGATTCGCATGGGCTATCAGATGGGGATTGGCGTCTTGCAGATGCTGGCGGACCCTTGCGTGAACGCACTGCAAAAGGCGGTTCTTGCCCTGACCCACGAGGCGCATCAGTTTACAGGGTTTGTGCGCTTTCAGGAGGCGGGCGGCGCGCTCTTTGCCGTCATCCGCCCCAAAAACCAGGTGCTGAGCCTGATGGAGCCGCATTTTTGCGCGCGCTTCAATGCCGAATCCTTTTTGATTTACGATAAGACATATAAGCAGGCGCTGGTGCATCAGCCCGGTCGTACGGGCATTTTCCCGCTGGAGCATTTTAAACTGCCCGAGGCAGGCGAAGAGGAGTGCGCCTACCAGCAGCTTTGGAGGCTTTTTTACCAGACCATCGAGGTGCCCGGACGGCACAATGAGCGCCAGCGGCAGACGCTCATGCCCAAGCGCTACTGGGCATCTTTGACTGAGTTTGAGACTCCCGCCGGTGCGATTCCCCATCAGGTATACCGCGCGGCCTGCGGCAGCCAGCCGCCGGCAAAACAGAAAATTGCCGGGCAGAAGAGTGATTGAGCCAGAGCGCAAAAAAGAGAGGCTGCTGCCTCTCTTTTTGGTGCCTCGATCACAGAATATTTTCTATTTGCAGGGAATCGCCGTCCTGCATGTGTTTGAGATAATAGGATAATCGGGGAATGCTGTAAGAAAGCAGCTGCTTGTCGCGAAGCTCCAGCTGTGCCCCGATGCTGTGCAGTTCTACGCCGGCGTGGTCTACCTCTTCATGCAGTAAAAAGCAGGAAAGCAGCCTGAAATTCTTGTCCCAATGCCGCATGAGCTTTTGGTAGACGTCTTGCGCGGCTTCCCAGTTTTCCGCGTCCAGCTCGGTCTGGAGTTCTGCCGTCGCTTTTTGCAGATCCGAAACTGCGTCGGAAAGGTACCAGTTTTGGAAAAAGCAGATGCCCGCCAGACCGAGCACCAAGATGGCGATGACGATATTTTTTAGCATGGAAGATGCCTCCTTCTTTCTTTTTTTGTGCGGCTTCTGCCCGCGCAGACAATGTTCTGCTGCCCAAAGCAGGAATGCGGCGGGAAGAGATAGGGAATGCCGCGGCCAGGCGGCGCCCAGGGCTGGGCCGGAAGAGCGCTTAGCATGATAGATCGCTGGGCAGGGTAATTTGGCGCGTGCTGCCCTTTTTATCCTGCACAAACACATCGCCCGCCTCGGAAACCGTCAGGATGACGACGTCTTTGAGATTGGAATATCCAAGCGTATGCAGCAATTTCAGCGCCTTCTGCTCGTCCAGATTCAGGCGCCTTAGCATGGGCGGGTTGAAGCTGCCGTCCAGCACGATGGCAGAGCAGAGCGTTCCCTTTTCCGGCACTTCCAGGTCCATATCGCTGGGCGTGACGGGCGCGCTGGAGCCAAAGGGCAAAACACTCAGCTGGCCGTTGGTCTCCAAAATGGCATAATGGATAGTGGCGATGTTCGTCTGCCCCTTGAGCCGCAGCTGCTCTATCATGTCGCTCATATTGTAGCCGATGCGCTTGATCTCGCCGTACTGCACTTTCCCATTATGGATGAGAATGCTGGGCGAGCCGCAGATAAACGAGCGCATGCGCCGGCTTTTGAGGCAGAGAAAGGAGAAAAAATAGTAGAGCAAAATCAGCGTTGCCGCGGGCACCAGCCCGTAAAACAGCGGGATGCCGGGGTTGTCCATGGGTGTCGAGGCGACTTCCGCGATGATCAGCGTGATGACCAGCTCATAGGGCTGAAGCTGCCCGCTCTGCCGCTGCCCCATGACGCGCATGGCCAGGAATAAAACAATATAGATGATGATGGTTTTAATAATAATATTCAGCATAGGCATAGTTTGAACTGCGCGGCGGAAAGATATGTAAGAAAAGTTTAAATTTTTGTATCGCGCAGGGCGGTTGCATTTTGATATGGTATAATTTACGATAGAAACAGCAGGAGGGGAAAAGATGCCGGAAATTTTGATTATAGAAGACGAGCGCCCGATTGCGGAGCTTTTGAAGTATAGCCTGGAGCGGGAGGGATATGCCGTGCGCATGGCGCATACCGGGGCAGACGGCCTTGCGGCGATAGAGGCCGCGCTTCCGGATTTGGTTTTGCTGGATCTCATGCTCCCAGATATGGACGGCCTGGATATTTGCAGGCAGGTTACGCAGCAGCGCAAGGTGCCGATCATCATCGTCTCTGCCAAAAACGATCAGGTGGATAAGATCATCGGGCTGGAATACGGCGCGGATGACTATATTACAAAGCCTTTCGATATCCGCGAGGTGCTGCTGCGGATACAGTCGGTTTTGCGCCGGGGCGGAGCGGCTTCGCCGGAGCCAGGATCCGAGGATATGCTAAGGCAGGGGGATCTCTGCCTGATTCGCAGCAAGCATGAAGTCAAAAAAGGTGGGATGCGCATCGAGCTGACGCCCAAAGAGTTCGATTTGCTGGCGATTCTGCTGGAAAACAAGGGCAAAGTGCTCTCCAGAGCAGAGCTTTTGGAAAAAGTCTGGGAGTTTGCCTATATCGGCGATACGCGCACAGTGGATATTCATATTCAGCGCCTGCGCAGAAAGCTCGGGGCGGATAAGCTCATCGAGACGGTGTTTGGCGTGGGCTATAAGATTCGGGAGGATTAGGCTTTGCGTTCGGGGCTTGTGCGGAGCCTGGTGTTCTGGTATTCCGTCATCGTATTCGCGACGTTTGGCGTGCTGAATTTGGCGGTTTCCGGCATGATCGGATCCAGCAATGAAAAGAATATTGAGGCGGATTTGCGCGGCTTTCAGGAGAGCAGCGAGGTGTTCCTGTCCCGCTATGTCCTCAAAAACGGCGTCTGGGGATACCAGGAGGTGGGCGATAGCCTTTGCGCCGTGCTGGGCAGCAACCTGAAGATTTACAGCACAACCGGCGAGCTGCTCTATAACGCGCTTTTCGCAGACGAGCAGGCGCCCGGCGACGATATGGCGTATGCATCGCAGGGCAAAAGCGCCTATACCGTCTATACCTCGGGAAAAGATACCCGCGTGTATTTTTCCTTTCTGGTGGAGGAGTTTGGGATCATCCGCATGGAAGTGGATTATTCCGAGCTCTATCAGAGCGGCAGCTATATCAGCCGCATGGTGCTGTATAGCAGCGCCAGCGTTCTGGTAACGGCGCTGGTTCTGCTGGTTGTCTTTGCCGGGAAAGTCATCGAGCCGGTCAACCGGCTGCGCAATGCAGTGGTAGAGCTGACGGAGGATCCGAGCTCTGCCATGCCTCTGCCCGTCCGCCATAAGGATGAGATTGGCGAGCTGACCCGGGAATACAACAAGATGGCGGCCATCATCCGTGAACAGCTCCGGGAGATTACACTGGAAAAAAGCGCGCTGGAAGAGGCCGTGGCCTACCGCAAGCATTTCTATGACAACGTGACCCACGAGCTGAAAACGCCGCTGACCATCATTTTGGGCTATGCGGAGATGATGGAGGATACCGGTTTTTCGGATCTGGAGTTCAGCAAAAAAGGCATCCAGCATATCATCAGCGAGAGCAAGCGCCTGCGCGATATGGTAACAGCGCTGCTGGATGCGACGCGCGTCGGCGTTTCGGACACCTCGGATTTTGAAATGGTGGATTTGGCCGGGCTACTGCGGGATACGGCGGTTTCTATGAACCTCAAGGCCGCGCGCCAGCAGAAGGAGATCGTGCTCTCCCTGCCTGAGGAGGAGCAGAGCCTGCGCGTCTGGGGCAGCCGGGAACAGCTGATCCAGATGTTCATCAACCTGATGGATAACGCCATCAAGCATGGCTCGGGCAGCAAAATCTCCGTGTTTTCCCAGCGGCTGGGGGAACACGTGGAAATATCCGTGCAAAACGAGATAGAAAAGCAAATCTCGGAAGAGGAGCTGGCCAGGCTGTTCATCCCCTTTTACCGCCAGCGGGAAGAGGGCGCAGAGCCAGGCTCCGTCGGGCTGGGGCTGGCTATTTGCCGCAAAATTGCAGAGAGCCACGGGGGCAATATTTCTGCGCTGCTGCCGGATGAGGGGCGCATCTGCATTCGGGTGCTGCTGCTCAGCGTGCAGACGGAAGCTCCCGCGGAGGAGTTTTGATGCGGGGCCCATGCCGCAAAAGGAAAGGAGCAAAGGCAGAAATGCTTTTATGGCCTGAAAAACAGAGCCTTGCAGGCAGAGGGAAACGAGGCTTGGCGCTATGGATTGCGGCCTTGCTGATGGTTTCGCTCTGTGGCTGCGGCTATCAAAAAAAAGCACGGACGGAGATTCTGGAATCCGGCGCGCCCAGCGGGGCGGATTTTTCCGTGCTCAGCGTAACGCAGGTGGAAACCGAAAAAGAGGGGCAGGCGCTGCGATATGTCGGCTTGTCCGGCCAGAGCATGGTGGCCGTCTGGGGGCGGGAGGAGAGCAAACGACTTGTGCTTGTGGGCAAGAGCGGCTATCTTAAGCCATGCACGGAGGAGATGGCGATCATAGCGGATTCCGTCATCTGCCGGGGCGAGCACATTCTCTTTGAGGCAAAAAACGGCGAGGAGCGGGTGGATATCTTCCTGCTGGATCTGGAGGATGAATCTGTGCGCAAAATCGGCTCCTATCTGGCGGATGAGCTGGTGGTTCCTGTTGGATGGCAGGACGGCGATATCAGCTTTGCCTCGCGCAACATCTCGGGCATTGTGCTCAGCCGCTATGATACCCAAAGCCACACGCTGGAGCGCATGGAGGATATCGATATTTACCGCGGGACTTCTAAAATCGAACAGAATAACGCGACGCTGAGCCGCATGTTTCTGACGGGCAATTATGCCGTCATCCAGCTGGAGATCGGGACGGCTTCGCAAATCGCGGTCGAGGATCTGGAGGATGCCAAAGAGGGCAGTATTTTCAGCGCGGCCGGCTTTTCGCCTGCGGCTGCTGGGGACAGGATCTACTATATCGCCCAGGACGGCGCGCTGATGAGCTGGAAGGCGGATACAAGAGAAGAGAAGAAAATTTGGGATCATGCTTCGTTTTTTGTCGTATCCGCAGACGGAAGCAAGCTGGCGGTGGTAGAGAAAGGCGAGACGGCATATAAGTTATATGTCGTGGATATTAAATCCGGGCAGGCGTTGTATGTGGATATCTATCAGGGAATCCGAAGCGTCTATCTAAGTGAGGATGGCAGCGCTCTGCTCGTGCATTGCCAGGGCGAGCAGACGGCGCAAAAGGGCGGCATTGGAGGGACGTATACTTTCTATGAACTGGGAAAAGAAGTGCAGTAAGCGCGCCGCGTGCGCGGTGCTCTGCGTCCTGCTCCTGGGGCTGCTTTGCTGCTGCAAGGCGGAGCAGACGCCTTTTGCCGTCAGCAAAGAGCTGATGGAATTGCTTTGGAATGTGGATTACCAAACTTTTTCCTCCGCCCCGACGGCGGCGTTCGCAAAGAAGCACTTTGAAAGCGGCTATCTGGCGCATTTCCTCGAAGATCCGGATGCGCAGACGGGGCTGGAGCAAAACCGGCAGAATCAGCTCAAGAGCCGGTTAGAGAGTGTGCGGGATTTGGGCTCGGAACAGCAGATTTTAGATGGCACGGAATACACCGTCCAGAGCGTTCAGATCAGCGTGTTTCTCGATTCCTTTGCGCCGGAGCACCCGGAGGAGAGCTTTTTTGAGCAGGGCCAGCGCTATTTGCTCAATTATCAGGTCTATTTCGTGCAGGAGGATGGCGCGCTTAGGCTGGCCGGCTTCAGCTTTCAGCCGGAAGGGGAGGCCTATCTGCCTGCGTCTGAAAAAGCGCGGCTGAGCGATGCGGAAAAGCAGGTTGTGCTGGGCATTGCAGAGCAGTATCTGGACGCCCGCTATCAGGTGGAATACGAGAGCTTTTCTGCGGAACAGGTTTTTGATTTTTATGAAGAAAACCTTTCTGCGGCCTTTTTGGAGCGGGACGGCATCACCCTGCAGTCCCTTGCGGCGCAGCAGCAGGAGTTTGCGCAAAACCATGTGAGCATCCGCCTGCTGGATTGCAGCCTGACGGCGGCAGATCAAAAAATGGAATTTTTTGACGGCCAAAACTATGGCTACTACTATCACGTTCGGGCAAGCTATACCTATGAGATTACAGCGGATGCCGGGTACTTTGCAGAAAAAGACCTTGCCTCAACCAAAACCATGCAGGAAACGCTGTATTTTGAGCGGAAGGACAACGGCGAATTTTGCATGATTGGCGCGGAATACCGCTAAACTTGGAATGCGGAATTTGCGATAAACTGCAAATTAGCGCGAGTTATGTCAGATTGCGAAAATTCATTGAATTTTTCCTGTTTTTATTATAAAATAGGAAAGGAAGGGGAGCACGAAGAAAGGGCTGCTATGAAAAAGGAAATTGAGAAAAAAATTCAACAAGTCAGCGCAGAACTCAGGCAGGAAAAAGATGCACTAGACGCCTTGGCTTTGGAGTGCATCAAGCAGGGGCGCTCACTGGCGGAAGATCAAAATGTGCTTCGGCAAAATGAAAAGGTGGATACGCTCGTCTTAACTGAACTGCGGCTGCGCGAAATGCTGGAAGAGCGGGAGAGCGAGCAGTAGGCAGGAGAGCATAGCATATTTTGCCTGTGAAAATTTTTAAAAACCCAACGTTTTCTGTTGGGTTTTTTTCTTTTGGGATGTATAATGGAAAAGAGAAACGAAGGAGCATTGGCGTGGCAAACTTTTTTGAGAATCTAGGAAATTCCGCAATTCATTTTTCCATCATGGATGTTGTGGATATTTTGCTGGTCGCTGGCATCACATACGGGCTGCTGCGGCTGACGAGCAAAACCCGCGCATCTCAGGTCTTTAAAGGCCTGGCGCTGTTTATCGTGCTGGCATGGATCTGCAAGGCGGTTGGCCTCTCGACGGTTAATTGGCTGCTGTCTTCGTTTATCGATGCCGGTGCGCTGCTTTTGGTTGTCATTTTTCAGCCGGAAATCCGCCGGGCCTTTGAAAAGCTGGGACGCGGAGGGCTGTTTGAAATGCCGTTTTCTGCGGAGGAGGATGCCTCCCGCCCGCATATCGAGGAGATCGAGCGGGCTGTGCTCAATATGTCTATCCGCAAAATCGGGGCGCTCATGGTTTTTGAGAGAAAGACGGGCATGAAAGACGTCATCGAGAGCGGCAATTTGCTGAACGCACGCATCTCCAGCCAGCTGATCGAAAATGTTTTCTTCCCCAATTCGCCCATGCACGACGGCGCGATGATCCTGCGCGGGGATAAGATTGTGGCGGCGGGCTGTTTCCTGCCGCTCTCGGATAACAAGCAGATTTCCTCCGAACTGGGCACGCGGCATCGCGCCGCTCTGGGCATTTCCGAGCTTTCGGATGCCTATATTATCATCGTCTCGGAAGAGACGGGCGTCATTTCCATGGCGCACGAGGGGACGATCACGCGCTATCTCGACCGAAAAGCGCTGCACGCCATTTTAGATGGAATATACGAAAAAGGCCCCGCCAAGAGCAAGCTTTTGCGCAGAAAGGGGGAGAAAAAGCAGTGAAGAAAGACTTTCTAAAGCGCGCCAAAAAGGCGCTGACGACCAACTGGCCGCTGAAATTAGTCGCCCTGCTTTTTGCGGCGGCGCTCTGGGCATATGTCATCTCCTCGGAAAATCCCGTCCGCCCGCTGGAGGTGGAAAACGTCCGCATTTCCTATACGGGCATGGATTCGCTGACGGCGCGCGGGCTGACGGTAGATAAGAGGGATTTGCAGGAGGCTGTGGACGTTACGGTTGCCGCGGGCCAGCAATACCACAAAAATATTACGGCGGATAACATCCGCGTCGTGGCGGATTTGTCCGACATCTCCGCCAAAGGAACATATGAGATTAAACTGCAGACCAGTGTGATGACGATCAACGCGTCCGTCAAGCGGGTAACAAACACGACTGTGCAGGTTAAAGTTGACGATTTGGTACAGCGCACGATCCCGGTGCGGTGCATTTTGGAGGGCGAGCCGGGAGAGGGCTATTATGTGAGCCAGCCGGTGCTTTCGGAGGAATCCATCATCATCTCGGGCGCCCGGGACGAGCTGGAGCAGATCGTCGAGGCGGTTTGCCATATCTCCATCGACGGCATCTCGCAGAGCTCCAAAACCAGCCATGTGCTGGAGCTTTTGAGCGCAGGAGGGGAGGTCGCCCCGAGCTATATCGTGGATGGCTCGGTGCCCTCTGTGATTGTGGAGCTCAATGTGCTCAGCAAAAAGACCGTGCCCATCGATCAGCAGACGGTGAAGGACCGTGTGACCAATATCAAAGACGGCTATGAAGCGGTGGGCGTAACGCTCAATCCGGCGGAAGTGGAGATCGTGGGCAGCGAAGAGGCGCTGGCCAAGATCGAGACGGTTCAGCTGAGACCATTCTCGGCCGAAAATGCGGATAAGAGCGTGCTGCTCTCGGCGGAGCTGCAAATTCCGGAGGGAGTGGAAGTGCTGGGCAGCGCAAAGGTGGATGCCTATGTTCAGATTGCCGAAATTCAGGGCCAGCAGCACTTTACAGGCGTCGAAATTAACGCGGTCAACCTGGGTTCGGGACTGCGGGCGACGCTGCAAACCAGAAGCGCGGATGTAACGGTTTCGGGCGGGCTTTCGGCTGTGCGCGGGCTGACGCGCAAAAATGTCGTGCTGTATGTGGATCTCGTCGGGCTTTCGGAGGGGAGCTATGTGCTGCCCGTCCGGGCGGAGGAGATTGCCGGCGTGGATGCTTCGGGCGTCTCAGTGGGCGTAGGCAGCATTACGGTTACTATCCGGCGCAGGTAGGCAAAGAGAAAAGAAAAGGCGCGTTTGGGCTTCCGGCCAGGCCGGAACAGAGCCAGCAAAATGGCCCTAAAAGCTCGGCGCGCCTTTTGTGAATTTGCGGCCTATATCCAAGGCCGAAAGGAAAAGATTGATGCAGTTTTTATTACACGAGATTTCCCGCCCCATCCAGCAGAGCGAGGATGCGCTGCCCATTTTGGCGGCGAAGAAGCTGGGCGTTGCCCCCAGCCAGATTTTAGAGTGCGAGATTGTGCGCAAATCCATCGATGCCAGAAGCCGGCGGGATTTGTGCTTCAAATACAGTTTGCTGGTGCGCCTGTCGCAAAAGGCGGGCGAAAAGCTGGAGCAAAAAGGACTGCGGGCATATGCTCCCCAGGAGCCGGAGCCGCTGGAGCCGGGGGAAGAGCGCCTGGCCGGAAGGGCGGTTGTGATAGGCGCAGGGCCCTGCGGGCTTTTTGCGGCGCTGCTTCTGGCGCAGCACGGCTTTCGGCCGCTGGTGCTGGAGCGCGGCGCCAAGATGGCCCAGCGGGAGGCGGATGTGCAGGCACTGCGGGAAAAAGGAGAGCTCAATCCCGAGAGCAATATCTGCTTTGGCGAGGGTGGCGCAGGCACTTTCTCGGACGGCAAGCTGACTACGCGCATCAAGGATCGCAGGGTGCAGGATGTGCTGGCCGCGTTTGTGCGCCACGGCGCGCCCGGGCAGATCCGCTATGAGGCGCTGCCGCATCTGGGCACAGAGCATATCCGCAGTGCAGTCGTGGGCCTGCGGGAAGAGATTTTATCCTTGGGCGGAGAATTTGAGTACGGCGCCCGCTTTTGCGATTTTGAGCAGAGGGACGGCGCACTTTCCGCGGTTTATTACGAGAAAGACGGCGCGAAAATAAAGGTTGAGACGGGAGCGGCGGTTCTGGCCATTGGCCACAGCGCCCGGGATACCTTCGAGCTGCTGCTGAAAAAGGGCGTTGCCCTTCAGCCCAAAGCCTTTGCCATGGGCGTGCGGGCCGAGCACAGGCAGCAGTTCATCGATGAGCGGCAGTATGGCAAATATGCGGGCCATCCGGAGCTGGGCGCGGCGACATATAAGCTGACGGCACAGTACGGAGGCCGGGGTGTTTATAGCTTTTGCATGTGCCCGGGCGGCGAAGTAGTCTGCTCGGCGACCGAGCCGGGCGGCACGGCGGTCAACGGCATGAGCTACTATGCCAGAGACTTGCAGAATGCCAATAGCGCGCTGGTGGTCTCGGTTTTCCCGGAGGATATGCCGGCTGGGCCGCTGGGCGGCGTACAGCTGCAGCGGCAAATCGAGCAGGCGGCCTACCGGGCGGCAAAGGGCTATGGAGCGGTTGCCCAGCGGTATGCGGATTTTGTGCGGGGCATGCCCAGCCGCAGTGCCGGGGCGATTGCGAGCTCCTATCGGCCATATACCGTCTGCGGGGAAATCCGGGATTTCCTTCCCGGCTTTTTGGCAGATGCACTGGCCGGAGCGGCGCAGCAGTTTGAGCGGAAAATTCCGGGGTTCTTGCAGGAGGGGCTGCTGCTGGGCGCGGAAACCAGGACTTCCTGCCCAGTGCGCATTCTGCGCGGAGAGAATTTCTGCGCCAATCCGGATGGGCTCTATCCTGCCGGGGAGGGCGCGGGCTATGCCGGCGGCATCATGTCTTCGGCGGTAGACGGCCTCAAGGCGGCGGAAGCAGTGATTCGGAGGTTCCGCCCATGAAGCGGGTCGTAGTCGATTTGGAAATATGCACGCGCTGCGGCAAGTGTGTGCAGAGATGCTCATTTGGGGCGCTGCGCATGGGGCAGGATGGGCTGCTCCACGCGCCCGGGAAGTGCATAGAGGAGTGCGGGATTTGCAGGCTGGTTTGCCCGGAAAACGCGATCGCATATGCCGAGGTTTCCTGCAGCGGCTGCCAGGGCGGGAACTGCGAAAAATGCGGCCGGAAGGGTGGCTGTCAGGGGTGCAAGGCCTGCGGCGGCAAATAGACGGGCACAGAGAAAAAGCTGGAAAGGCGGAGAAGAGATGCAATTTGCGAAATATACGGTGTTGGCAGGAAACTACGGCAGCGGGAAAACCGAGATTTCCCTGAATCTGGCGGTGCGGGCGGCAAAGGAGGGCAAGCGCACCATGCTGGTGGATCTGGATATCGTCAACCCGTTTTTCCGCTCCTCCGAGCATGAGGAGTATTTGAAAAGCCTGGGCATTTTGGTGGTCAAGCCCAATTTTGCCAATACGACGGTGGACATCCCATCGCTGCCGGCGGAGATCTATTCGGCCTTTGACCGGCCGCTGGATGCAGTTATTTTCGACGTGGGCGGCGACCCGGTGGGTGCGTCGGCGCTGGGCATTTTGCAGGATAAGTTCCGGCAGAACATGGCGCAGACCGAGTTCTTATATGTGGTAAACGGCGCACGGCCGCTTCAGGAGACGCCGGAGGCTGTGCTGGAGATGATGCGGCAGATCGAGCGCAACAGCCGGCTGGGCGTATCGGCGTTTATCAACAACACCAATCTCGCCCGGCAGACGGATTTGGCGATCATTGAGCGGGGCGAGGAGCTGGTGGCGGCGCTCTGTGCCCAGACTGGCCTGCCCAAAAAGTGCACGGCGGTTTTGGAGGAGCTGGCAGAGAAGGTGCAGGCAGAAGGGGAAATTTTGCCGCTGCATCTGTATATGCGCCCGGCCTGGCTGGACGAGAACGGCCAGTAGCAGGGCGGCTTTAGCAAAAATTGCTTTCCTGCAAACGAGAAAAAGAATTGTATATTTTGGCGAAACGTGCTATTCTTTAAAATAATCCATTTTTATTTTGGCAAGGGGGTAAGGATATGGCAAAGCTGACCATCCGGGAAGATATCTGCAAAGGCTGCGGCCTGTGCATCGAGGTATGCCCTAAGAAGATTTTGGCTCTGCATAAGGAAAAAATCAATATGAAGGGGTATCATCCCATTACGCTGACAGACGAGGCGGCGTGCATTGGCTGCGCTTCCTGCGCGCGCATGTGCCCGGACTGCGTTTTTACGGTTGAAAAATAATTTGCGGGTTGGAAAAACCGCGGAAAGGTTTATAAACTATGGCAAAAAAACTCATGAAAGGCAATGAAGCCATTGCAGAAGCGGCAATCGCCGCCGGCTGCCGGCACTTCTTCGGGTATCCCATCACGCCTTCGACGCAGATCCCCGAATATATGAGCAAGCGCATGCCGCAGGTTGGCGGGTGCTTTTTGCAGGCGGAAAGCGAAATTGCGGCGATCAACATGGTCTATGGTGCGGCGGGCGCCGGTGCGAGAGCCATGACGGCCTCTTCCAGCCCGGGCGTCAGCCTCAAGCAGGAGGGCATCAGCTATATCGCGTGCGCCGAGCTGCCCTGCGTGATCGTCAATATCGTGCGCTCGGGCCCGGGCCTTGGCGGCATTCAGGCTTCCCAGGGCGATTACTTCCAGGCCACCAAGGGCGGCGGCCACGGGGATTACCGCATGGTCGTTCTGGCGCCTTCCTCGGTTCAGGAAGCGGCGGATATGGTTATGGATGGCTTCGATATTGCGGATCAGTACCGCATTCCCGTCATGATTCTGGGCGACGGCATGATCGGCCAGATGATGGAGCCTGTGGAATTTAAGGCGAGAACGGGCCGCAACCTCCCGGAGAAGACCTGGGCGGCGACCGGCTGGGATGGCAAGAGCAGAGACCGGGCTATCATCAACTCCCTCTATATCGAGCCGGAAGTGATGAAAACCGTGCAGGAGCGCCTGGCAGAGCGCTATGCCGAGATCGCGAAAAATGAGACGCAGGTTGAAGAATACAGAATGGAAGACGCGGAATACTGCATCGCCGCTTACGGCACGACGGCCCGCATCGCCAAGAGCATGATCGGAAAAGCGCGGGATATGGGCATCAAAGTCGGCCTGATCCGCCCCAAGACGGTCTGGCCTTTCCCCTCGGAAGCTTATGCCAAGGCCGCAGACAAAGTCAAGGCGTTTTTGGGCTTTGAGATGAGCATGGGCCAGATGGTGGAAGATGTCCGCCTGGCTGTCGCGGGCAAGAAACCGGTCTATTTCCACGGGACGCTGGGCGGCTTTGTCCCCACGCCTGCCGAAATGCTGGAAGAGCTTTTGAAAGTCAAGGAGGCGAGCAAATAATGGCAACAGTATTTGAAAAGACAAAAATGCTGACAGACGCGCCGCTGCACTATT
This sequence comes from uncultured Christensenellaceae bacterium, assembly GCA_910588425.1. Classification (GTDB taxonomy): domain Bacteria; phylum Bacillota; class Clostridia; order Christensenellales; family Christensenellaceae; genus QANA01. The sequence goes on from CAJUPM010000001.1 coordinate 129,147, forward strand.
GCCCGGGCTGCACGCACGGCATTGTGCACCGCCTGGTTGCGGAGTGCATCGAGGAGCTGGGCATGGAGAAAGAGGCCATTGGCGTCGCCCCGGTCGGATGCTCGGTTTACGCATATAACTATTTCAACTGCGATATGATGGAAGCGGCGCATGGCCGCGCGCCGGCTGTGGCCACGGGCATCAAGCGCGTGCATCCGGATAAGCTGGTTTTCACCTACCAGGGCGACGGCGATTTGGCCTCCATCGGCGCGGCAGAGATCATCAGCGCGGCAGGCCGCGGCGAGAAGATCACCACGATCTTCATCAACAACGCCATTTACGGCATGACGGGCGGCCAGATGGCTCCCACGACGCTGGTTGGCCAGGTTACGACGACTTCGCCCTACGGCCGCCAGAAGGAGCACTGCGGCGAGCCGCTGCGCATGAGCGAGATGCTGGCGACCATCAACGGCGCGGCATATATCGAGCGCGTTTCCCTGCACGATGTTCCGAATATCGTCAAGGCGAAAAAGGCCATCAAGAAGGCGTTTCAGTGCCAGATCGAGGGCAAAGGCTTCGCTCTGGTTGAAGTCCTCTCCACCTGCCCGACCAACTGGGGCATGACGCCCGTCGCGGCGCAGAAGTGGCTGGTGGAAAATATGATTCCGTATTATCCGCTCGGGGTCAAAAAGGAGGTAGAGTAGTATGACGCATCAGATCATCAGCGCTGGCTTTGGCGGCCAGGGTGTGCTGCTGCTGGGCCAGCTTGTGGCCTATGCAGGCATGGCGGAAGGAAAGAATATCTCCTGGCTCCCTTCCTATGGACCGGAAATGCGCGGCGGCACGGCAAACTGCTGTGTTGTCGTCTCGGATGAAGAGGTGGGCAGCCCGGTTGTCGTGGAGGCAGACAGCGTTGTCGTCATGAACCGGCCTTCCCTGGAGAAATACGAGAAGAACGTTGCGCCTGGCGGCAAGCTCTTTATCAACAGTTCCTTGGTCAAGGACGAGCCGACGCGCACAGATATTGAGGTTTACCGCGTGCCGGCCAGCGAGATTGCAGACGAGTTGGGCAACGGCCGTGTGGCAAATATCGTCATGCTGGGAGCTATGCTGGAAAAGACGGGCATCGTCAGCCCCAAAACTGCGATTGAATGCCTGGCCGCTTCCTTTGGCGAGCGCAAGGCGCATTTGATTCCCCTGAACGAGCAGGCGATTCAAAAAGGCGCAGAGGCGGTAAGATAGCCGGGCTTGCGCGGGGAAAGTGAGTTGCGCAAGGCGCATTTGATTCCCCTAAGCGAGCAGGCGATTCAAAAGGGCGCGGAGACGGTAAGATAGAATGAACCGTGGGCGCCGAAAGCGCCAAATAAGAAAGAGCTTTGCATTGCGGTGCAGAGCTCTTTTTGATACCCGGCGGCTGCCGCAGAAAGAAAGGGGCGCAGAAGGAGAGTGGAAAGCATTTCCAAATGTTTTCAGGATGTTTGCAAAGCATAGATTGAGATTTGCCCGGGAGCATTGTATAATAAAACTCCAAGGAGGGCGGCAGGATGATTTTGCAGACAGAGCGCCTGTATCTGCGCGAATGGCAGCAGGAAGATTTTGCGGATTTGGCCGGGATGCTTCAGGATCCGCGGGTGATGTATGCCTATGAGCACGATTTTTCGGATGCGGATGTGCAGGAATGGATGGAGCGGCAGTGGCGGCGCTATCAGGAACATGGTTTTGGGCTTTGGGCGATGGTGGAAAAGCAGAGCGGGGAGATTGTTGGGCAGGCCGGGCTGACGATACAGCACTGCGAGGGCCAGGATGTTTTGGAAATTGGCTATCACCTGAAACGAGCGCACTGGAAAAAGGGCTATGCGGCAGAAGCGGCAAAAGGCTGTATGCAGTATGCCTTTGCGGTCTTGGATGCGCCGGCCGTTTACAGCATCATTAAGAGTGACAACCTGGCTTCGCAGAAAGTGGCGGAGCGCATGGGCATGAAAAAACAGAAGGAATTTTGGACTACTTATTATGTGGGCCCCATGCTGCATTTTCTTTACGGCAGGGAGAACCCAAATAGGCAAAAGGAGGAGGCAGGGAAATGATTCGCGTTTACGGGATGGAAATTTGCCCGGATTGCCTGGAGGCAAAAGAACAGCTGCTGCTCGCGGGCGTCGATTTTGAATTTTTGGATTTTGCGGATTCCACGGCAAATCTCAAAGAATTTTTGAAACTGCGGGAGGGAAATCCGCTGTTCGATGAGGCGCGCCGGCAGGGGAATATCGGCATTCCCTGCTTTGTGCTGCCATCCGGCGAGGCAACGCTTCAGATCTCGGATATTTTGCAGGCATAAGGCGTGCGCAAACAAAAGAGCGGGCAGAACATTCAAGCTTCTGCCCGCTCTTTGCATTAAATTTTATGGAAAGTCGGCTTTCTATCCTGAAACGTGCAGAGATAGCGGAAGCCCATCTCCCTAAGCGCCTCCGTCCCTTCGCGGATGCGCCAGCTCACTTCTCCCGGCCGGTGCCCATCCGAGCCGGTAGTGATGATCTCGCCGCCCAGCTCCAGATAGCGCTTCAAAATGCCCCGGGTGGGCGTGCCAATATCCCCGGTAACCTTCGCGGCGCTGGTGTTGAGTTCCAGCCCCTTGCCGTTTTGGATGATGGTTTTCAAAATGGCGTCGAACAGATCCGGGAAAAGCTCGTATTCAAAGGGGAGCTTTTGGAAATTGCCGCAGTATTTGCAGCAATAGCCGATATGGCCGACGATATCGTAGTTCGTGAAATGGCTCAGCGTTTTGAGCATGGCCTGCAGATAGCGCTCATAGGCCTCGTGCACGGTTTTATCCCGGTAAAAATCCGGCAGATAGAGATCGACGCCGTCTACAAAATGCTGCGAGGCGATGACGAAATCGAACGCATGATGGGATAAAAATTTTTCATAGATCGGGATGGCATCGTAGTTCACGCTGAGTTCGATGCCTTTCCTGACGGGGATGGGAGAGCCTTTTTTGACGAACTTTTCCCACTCGCGGTCGTATCGAGCCATATCGATGCTGCAAAAATCGCCGTTGCCTTCGTCGTGATCCGTTACGGCGATTTCCTCCATGCCCATGGCCTGCGCCTGGGCGGCGATGTTTTCAAAACTCTGCCCCGGATCAGCATCCGGAGAGAGGAAAGAGTGCAAATGGTAATCGAACATATGCTGCCTCCAATCGTAATTTCCGCGGTTATTTTACCATGAACGGCCGCCCCAGGGAAGAGCATGAGGCAAAGTTTTCGCAAAATTCACAGGTTTTCCCGGAATCTTCCAGGGATAAATTGAATACAGGCTCATTTTGGTGTATAATTGCAAATTATAATACTATAAAGAATGGATATGCTAGATGATGAAAAAGGAAAAATTGATTTACCTTGCGCAAAGCGGAATTATCGCCGCGGCCTATGCCGCGCTGACCTTGCTCTTTTACCCTCTCTCCTACGGCCTTTCCCAGCTGCGGGTGAGCGAGGGGCTCTGCATCCTGCCGTATTTTACGCCGGCGGCAGTGCCAGGGCTGTTTCTCGGATGCATTGTCGCAAATATTTTCGGCGGCTTTGGACTTTTGGATATTGTCTGCGGCAGCCTGGCGACGCTGATCGCGGCCTATGCAACATATAAAATTAAAAACAAGTGGCTCGCGCCGCTGCCCGCTGTTTTGGCAAATGCTGTCATCGTGGGCGCGGAGCTGGCATATCTAATGAATGTGCCGTTTTGGCAGGCAGCGCTGGGCGTTGGAGCAGGGCAGGCGGTCTCCTGCTATGTGATCGGTATGCCCCTGCTGTTTGCGCTGGAGAAATTGCAGCAGAAATGGAATCTGTTTGGAACAATTAGGAGGAACTTAGTATGAAAATCTGTGTTTACGGAGCTTCCAGCACGCAGCTGGATCCCAAATATATCGACGCGACCTATCGCCTGGGCCAAGAGCTGGCAAAACGCGGGCATGGCCTGGTGTATGGCGGCGGCGCGCAGGGCGTCATGGGGGCGACAGCCCGGGGCGTGCGCGCGCAGGGCGGCGAGGTCGTTGGCGTAACCCCTGAGTTTTTCAATGTGGACGGCGTCGTCTTTCAGGACTGCACCGAACTGATTTTTACCAAAACCATGCGGGAACGCAAGCAGACCATGGAAGATCGGGCGGATGCGTTCATCGTGGCCCCGGGTGGCTTTGGGACGTATGAGGAGTTTTTTGAGATTCTCACGCTCAAGCAGCTGGAACGCCATAACAAGGCCATCGCCATCTACAACGTGGACGGATGCTATGATATGCTCTTTGATTTTATCGCCCGGGCGATGAGCGAGAACTTCATCAAGGAGGCCTGCAAAAAGCTCTACCGGATTTTTGATAACCGGGATGAGATGCTGGACTATATCGAAAACTATCAGCCTGAGAAAATCGGCATCAAGAAGCTGCGGGATGTCGATGAGAGCTATACATACGATAACTACAAGGCGAAATAGCCAAAGATAGGAAAGAGCCCGGGCGGGGCGGCGCTGCTTTTGCCCCGGGCGCGGGTCTATTCGCAAAACAACGAAAGAGGAGAGAAAAATGAGAGCGATTATTTCAGTATTTGGGAAAGACAGACCCGGCATCATCGCCGGCTTATCGGCCGTGCTCTACCGCCATGGCGCCAATATTTTGGATATCAGCCAGACGGTCATGCAGGGGGCGATTTTTACGATGGTCATGCTCATTGAGGTTGGCGAGGGGGATTCCTTCTCCGGCCTGAAGGCGGATTTGGAGGAGGCCGCAGAGGGCCTTGGCATGGAACTGCACCTCCAGCGGGAAGAGATTTTCGATTCCATGCACCGCATCTAGGGGGAAGGCCATGATCAATACCAGAGATATTTTAAGCACCATCGAGATGATCCGGCATCAGTGCCTGGATATCCGCACGATCACCATGGGCATCTCGCTCAAAGACTGCATGAGCGAGGATATGGGCCGGGCTATTGACAAAATCAAGGAAAAGATTCTGCGCAAAGCCGAAAAACTCGTCAAAACAGGCGAGGAGATCGAAGCGGAATTCGGCATTCCCATCGTCAATAAGCGCATCTCGGTTACGCCCATCTCCATCATCGGCGAGCCCACGGGCACGGCAGATTATGCGCCTTTTGCCGTGGCGCTGGATGAGGCGGGCAAAGAGGTCGGCGTGGATTTTATCGGCGGCTTTTCGGCTCTTGTGCATAAGGGGATGACGCCGGGCGAGCGCAATTTCATCCGTTCCATCCCGGAGGCGCTTGCAAGCACAGATATTGTTTGCAGCAGCGTCAATGTCGGGACAACCCGGGCGGGCATCAATATGGATGCCGTGGCGCTGATGGGGGAGGCCGTCAAGCAGGCGGCCGAGCGCACGGCGGATCAAGGCGGCTTGGGCGCGGCAAAGCTGGTCGTGTTCTGCAATGCCGTAGAGGATAACCCGTTTATGGCCGGGGCGTTTCACGGCATCGGAGAGGGCGACTGCGTCATCAACGTGGGCGTCAGCGGGCCGGGGGTGGTCTATGCCGCGATTGCGGACATGAAGGGCGCGAACCTCGGCGAGATCGCCGAACAAATCAAAAAGACCGCGTTTCATATTACGCGCATGGGCGAGCTGGTGGCCAGAGAAGCTTCCCGCAGGCTGGGCGCGGAGTTTGGCATTGTGGATCTCTCCCTGGCGCCTACGCCTGCCCAGGGCGACAGTGTCGCCCGGATTTTGGAGGCCATGGGGCTGGAGACCTGCGGCGGATGCGGCACGACGGCTGCGCTGGCCCTGCTCAACGATGCTGTTAAAAAAGGCGGAGTCATGGCCAGCTCGAATGTCGGCGGGCTTTCCGGGGCGTTTATCCCGGTCAGCGAGGATGAGGGCATGATCGCCGCGGCCAGAAGCGGCGTGCTGCGGCTGGAGAAACTGGAGGCCATGACCTGCGTCTGCTCGGTGGGGCTGGATATGATCGCCGTTCCGGGGGATACCCCTGCCGAGACGCTTTCGGCCATCATCGCGGATGAGGCGGCCATTGGCATGGTCAACAACAAGACCACGGCCGTGCGCATCATTCCCGTGCCGGGCGGCAAAGTGGGCGATGAAGTCAGCTTTGGCGGCCTGCTGGGCACGGCACCCATCATGCCTTGCAGCAAGGTTTCCGCCAGCGAATTTATTCACCGCGGCGGCCGGATTCCCGCGCCCATTCATTCCCAGAAAAACTAGACGGCCGGGGGAGCGCCGCAGGGCCTGCCCGCCGGAAAGGATAAGAGATGAAAACAAGAAGCGAAATTCCAGAGCAATTCAAATGGAAGCTGGAGGATATTTATCAGAGTGAAGCGCAGTGGGAGGCGGAATACCGCGAGCTGGAGGGTATGCTCCCGGCGCTGGAGGCGCGAAAGCAGAATATCGCGCAGTCGGCAGAGGAGCTAAAGGCCGGGCTGGACGAGATGTACCGCGCCATGCTGCTGCTCGAGCGGCTGTATGTCTATGCCCGGATGCGCCGGGATGAGGATAACGCCAATTCCTACTATCAGGGCCTGGCCGACCGCGCCCAGGGCCTGAACGTGAGGCTCTCTGCGGCGATTTCCTATTTGAACCCGTTGCTGCTCTCTTTGCCGGAAGGCGTTTTAGAAGGGTATGCGGCGCAGCCGGAGCTGGCGGACTACCGCTTCATGCTGGAAGATCTGCTGCGCAGCAAGGCGCACGTGCTGGAAGAGGGCGAGGAGCGCCTGCTTTCCATGGCCGGGGATTTTTCGGACGGCGCCCAGGGCATTTACACCATGCTCAACAACGCAGATCTCTCCTTTGGCAGTGTGGAGCATGATGGCCAGACGCATCAGCTGACCCACGCGTCCTATATTGGCCTGATGCAGGGCGAAGATCGGGTGCTCAGGGAAAAGGTGTTCCACCAGTTTTACCAGAGCTTCCAGAGCCATATCAACACCATCGCCGCCACATACGGCACCAGCGTGAAGAAAGACGTGTTCTACGCCAAGGCGCGCAGGTACCAAAGCGCGCTGGATGCCGCGCTCTCCTCGGATAATGTTCCGGAATCGGTTTACCGGGATTTGATTGAGAAGGTTCATGCGCACTTGCCGACGATGTACCGCTATGTCGCCCTGCGCAGGAAAATTTTGGGTGTGGATCAGCTGGAAATGTATGATATCTACGCGCCGCTGGTCTCGGAAGTTGATGCGAAGTATACTTACGAGCAGGCCAAAAAGCTGGTGCTGGAAGGGCTCTCGGTTTTGGGCGAAGAGTATGGCGCGCATCTCAGAGAGGCGTTTGCCTCCAGATGGATCGATGTGTTTGAAAACAAGGGGAAAACCTCCGGGGCATATTCCTGGGGCGCATACGGGACGCATCCTTACGTGCTGCTCAACCACCGGGACGATCTGGACAGCGTCTTTACCATCGCGCACGAGCTGGGCCACGCCATGCACTCCTTCTATTCGGATGCCGCCCAGCCCTATCCCACAGCGGGCTATGCCATCTTTGTGGCGGAAGTGGCTTCGACGGTCAACGAAATTCTGCTGACCAAGCACCTGCTGCGCACGGTAAAAGACGCCAAGCTGAAGAAGTATATTCTCAACCACTATATCGATCAGTTCCGCACCACGGTTCTGCGGCAGACGATGTTCGCCGAGTTCGAGATGCTGGCGCACGAGATGGCCGAAAAGGGAGAGCCGCTGACTGTGCAGTCTCTCTGCCAGACCTACGGCAAGCTCAACGCGCTCTATCACGGGCCGGATATGGGCGCAGACGACACCATCTCCTATGAATGGGCGCGCATCCCGCATTTCTATAACGCGTTCTATGTCTATAAATACGCCACGGGCTTTTCCTGCGCCTGCGCCATCGTCCATAAGCTGGAAGAAGAGCCGGGGATGCTGGAAAAATACAAGGTGTTCCTCTCGGGCGGCGGAAGTGATTATCCCATGGAGCTTTTGCGCAAGGCCGGCATCGAGGTCGGCGAGGCGGTGGAAATCTGCATGAAGGAATTTGCGCAGGCTTTAGAGGAATTTGAAGTTTTAGCGTGAATAATTAAAGAAGAGGGGCAGCGTCCCTGTTCCGGCAAAAAAACAGCGCCCTAGGCGCAGATTTTGATAAAAGTGAGGCGAGAGGATATGAAACTTAGTTTTTCCACGCTCGGCTGCCCCAAGCTGAGCTTCCGGGATGTGCTTTCCATTGCGAAAGATTTGGGCTACGACGGCATCGAACTGCGCGGCATTATGCAGACCATCGATGCGCCGGATTTGAAGGAGTTTTCCCAGGAGAACTGCCAGCAGACCATGGAACGGCTGAACAAGCTGGGCCTGGAAATCCCGATTCTGACTTCCGCCTGCAAACTGCACCGGGAGGAAAAGTGGGAAGCGACGCTGGCGCTGGCTAAACGCTATGTGGATACCGCGGCTAAAATTGGCACGAAATACGTCCGTGTGCTGGGAGACAGCTATCCTGCCCCGGGCGGGCATGTCAGCGATGCGGTCGTTTTAGAGCATCTGGGGCAGATTGCGGATTATGCCGCCGGGCAGGGCGTGACGGTGCTCATCGAGACCAACGGCGTCTATGCGGATACCGCGCGGCTGGCGCAGCTGATTGCAGATGCCGGCAGGGAAAATATCGGGGTCATCTGGGATATCAACCACCCATCCCAGTTCTTCGGGGAGACGCCCGAGCAGACATATGCCAATATCGGCAGCTTGGTGCGCCATGTGCATGTGAAGGATTCGGTGAAAGCGTTCGAGAAGTTCGATAAGGTGCAGTATCACATGATCGGGCATGGCAACGTCCCGGTAAAGCAGGCCATCGATCTGCTGCTGGAAAAAGGCTATGAGGGTTATTTCTCGCTGGAATGGGTCAAGCGCTGGGATTTCACGCTGGAAGAGCCGGGCATCGTGTTTGCACACTATGCCAACTACATGCGCAAGCTGGAAAAATAGAGTAAAAAAGAGCACCTGCAAGGGTGCTCTTTTTGTTTGCTTTTCTTCCGGCAATTTAACATTGCCTTTGGTGAAAGGATAGGATTTTCCTGATCACATCTGAAAGCTGCCTAATCTGATCGGCGTCGCACACAGAAAGCTCCATGGCAAGCTCTTTCATCGCCGCCTCAGCGGGATGCTTTTCACAGGCAAAAACAGAATCGACAGAAAGATGAAATTTATCATATAGCTGATAGAGCACTGGAACAGAAGGCAAGCTTCGGCATTGCTCAATATTTTGTATCTGTTTGCGGGAGAGATCCAGCATTTCAGCCAGCTCGTCTTGTGTCAACCCCTCTTTTGCGCGCAATTCTTTGATTGCTTTGCTAAAAGAAGCATTTAAATCCATGATCTTCACCTCTCTTTTTATTGGCTTTCGTGAAAGGCTAGAGAGTGGAGCCGCTGAATCTGCCCGGCATCGCGCGCAGAATCTTTCATGACCGCCTCAGCGATCTTTGCGAAAACGCAGAATTCTTTTGAAAATAAAGGCAATCTCATCCAAATCTTCAGGGTTGCATTCCTGAAGTTCATAGATCAGCTCCTGAATTGTGTGGTTAGAGGGCTGGTCGGCGGCATCTAAGGCGGAATCGATGGAGAAGCCGTATTTTTGATGCAATTTTAGGAGAACGCGCAGGGAAGGCAGGCTCCTTCTCTGCTCAATATTCTGCATCTGATTAATGGATATGCCAAGCGCTTCAGATAGTTTTTCCTGTGTCAAACCTAGACGCAGGCGAAGCTCCTGAATCGATTTTCCCAAAAGTTCTTTCAAATCCATAGAATACGCACCACCCTTTATTATTTATTCTATGAGTATCTGTAATTTATTAGGAGTTAATGAATTAAGTACTTTATATATGCAATTTGTGCGTATATAATAGAAAAGGGGTGCCTCATGAAACTGGATCAAAAGCGAGTGAAAACGATATTGAAAAAGCGGGGAATGAGCCCGGAACAGATCGCCTGGGAAATCGACTGTGGGCAAAACAAAGTTTGGCAGGCTTTGCAGGGCGAAGCGGCTTCAAGCTATTTATGCCATATGATTGCCGCTGTTTTGAATGTCCAGCTGGATTGGCTTTGCGGCCAGCAACACCGTATGCGCATGGACTATGCGACGCTTTCCCGGGCGCATACGCTGATTATGCTGGAAATCGATGCGCGGCAGACTGCTTTGGCTGGGCTTTTCAAACAGCATTTGCAGGGCAGGGAAGAAAAGATGCCGCAGATTTTGGTGCTTCATGAAAAAGCGGAGCGCCTGCTTGGGCTGGAAGAGAAAATCCGGCATCGGAAAAGTGTGAAGGAAAAGAGAATATTGGCACAAAAACGAAAGCGAGCGCGGGAACAGAGCGAGAAAAACGTTGCGCAGGCAGAGCGTGAAGAGATATAATGTTCATGCAAATATTTTGGCCGGCCGATGCGCCGGCATAGAAGGAGAGAGCTTTGGAATTTCCCGCCGCACTGACAAATGCCATCCAGCAGTTGGCCGCCGGATACCCGATGGCGCAGTTAAAAAGCGCGGCCCAGGAACTGAGTCGGCGCTACCGCCAGGAAACTGGGCAGGGCAAGGTTCTGCTGAGCGAGGATTTGCAGGCGGCGGCTTATGCGCTGGCCCGTATGCCGGCGACTTTTGGCGCAGTCGCGGCGGCGCTGGGATATGCCCTGGAAGCGACGGGTTTTGAGGCGAAAACGCTGTTGGATGCCGGCGCCGGGACGGGCGCGGCCTGCTGGGCGGCGGATGCGCTGCTGCCTTTGCAGCGGGTTATCTGTCTGGAGCGGGAAGGAGCCATGCGTCGGCTGGGGCAGGAACTGATGTGCGAAGGCTCGGAGACATTGCAAGGGGCAGAGTGGCAGACGGCGGATCTGACGGCCGCCGCGCCATTGCCAAAGGCAGAACTCGTGGTGGCCTCTTATGTTTTGGGAGAGCTTTCGCCCGCGGCTCGCAGTGCGGCCCTGCAAAAGCTTTGGGAAGCGGCGGAGGGAATGCTGCTGATTATCGAGCCGGGGACGCCTGCTGCTTTTGCGCAGATAGAACTGGCACGGCAGATTTTGGTAGGGCAGGGAGCGCATATTGCCGCGCCCTGCCCGCACGAGCAGCCCTGCCGGCTTTCGGGGCAGGATTGGTGCCATTTTGCCTGCCGCGTGCCCAGAAGCCGCCTGCATAAGCAGCTCAAAGGCGGGGAAGCGCCGTATGAAGATGAAAAATTTTCCTATTTGGCGCTAGCAAGATTTGAGGTTTGTCATAATAAATCGCGCATTTTGCGCCACCCGCAGGTTGCCAAAGGGCAGATCGGCCTAATGCTTTGCGGCGCGCAGGAAAATAAAAGCGTTTTGGTGAAAAAGAAGGATGGTGCGCTCTTTAAAGCGGCGCGCAAGGCAAAGTGCGGAGATACCATCGAGGTTTGAAGAAGAAAACCCGGCCTAAGCTCATGGCCATGTTAAGCAAAAAAAGAGAAAGCAAAAAACGGCGTTTGCGCCGTTTTTTAGCATCAGTTGCATTGCTCCTGTTCTTTTTGGATAGACTTTTAAAATACTCTGCGTTCGTAGGTCTCGCAGACGGATAGCGTGCCGTCGGTATCTTCCGGCGATTCGATGGTAATGCGGCTTGCGGCGCAGAAATTGCTCTGGTTATAGATGCAGTCCCGGGCGTTGCAGGAGATAAAATCCGAATGCGCAGGGGTATTTTCCTCGGAAAGCCCTTGTTCTTCTGCCCGAACAATGCCGGCATAGCTCGTAACTGCGTTTGCGCAGGGCAAATTGCCGCAGGCCATGGCCCGCAGGCTGCCCGGCTTTGCGAACGAATCGCAAAACGCGACGGCCCCATAGTTATTCTGGAATTTATCTACCCGCACCATGCCGCTCTCGCACTGGCCGTCTGTGTTATGCACACACTCTGTGGCCTCGCAGGTAATCTTGCTGATCAAAACAGTGTCGCCTCCTTCTTTTGAAAATTTGAGCACATGCTGTCGCTTTTGTTTGCCACATTATCGAAGCTTTTCGGCGCACACGGCGCAACTTTTATCGTCCTCAGCTGGCAGAAATGATCTGGCGAATTATGGATGCAGCTTTCAATCTGGCAGCGAATTACTTGGTCTTTCATAAGCAAATCCTCCTATCAACATGTTTTCAAATTTAGGTTGTGCGCCAAAAAAAATTTTAAACTTGCAATTTCTTCAAACATGCGCCGGGCTTGGCATGGAAAATACTTGATTTTATGGAAAATAATGAGAATAAAAAAGGAGCCGCTTGAAAATGTTTCCAGCGGCTCTTTTGTTCTAAAGTGATTTTTTACTTGACGACGATATTGACGATTTTTCCCGGGACGATGATGGTTTTGACCACCTGCTTGCCCTCGAAATAGGAGGCGAAGTGCTCTTTCACATATGCCTCCAGCTCCTCTTTGCCAAAGCTGGTGGGCACGCTGAAGCGCTCGCGCACTTTGCCGTTGATCTGCAAGGGATATTCGATCTCCTCTTTTTGCAGCGCGCTCTCATCGAAGGTCGGGAAGGGCTGGTTGAAGATGCTGTAAGCGCCGCCCATTCTCTCCCAAAGCTCTTCGGAAAAGTGAGGCGCGAAGGGCGCCAGCAGCAGGAGCAGGTTTTTGCAGACGCTTCTGGCATATTCGCCGTCTGCCGGGCCATCCATATAGCGGTACATAGCGTTGGTCAGCTCCATAAGCCGGGCAATGGCGGTATTGAAAGAGAATGCCTCGATATCTGCGCTGACGCTCTTAATCGTGCCGTGCAGGACGAAATCCACATCTTTTTCCTCTTTGCCTTTTTCCTTTTTGCCCTCTGCGGCGATGGCGCGGTCTACCAGGCGCTCGACGCGCTCCAGGTATTTATGCACCGATTTGATGCCGCCGTCGCTCCAGGGGCCACCCTCGATATACGAGAAGCCAAAGCCCAGATACATGCGGAAGGCATCCGAACCGAATTTGTTGACGTAATCATCCGGCGAGATGACATTGCCGCGGGATTTGCTCATCTTTTCGCCGTCCGGCCCCAGAATGGTTCCCTGGTGCACCAGAGAGGCGAAAGGCTCGTCGAAATTCAGATAGCCCATATCCCGGAACGCCTTGGTGAAGAAGCGGGCATAGAGCAGGTGCATACAGGCATGTTCTGCGCCGCCGATGTATTTATCCACGGGCAGCAGTTCGTTGATGATGGCGGGATTCCAGGCCATTTCGTCATCCTTATTATCCGGATAGCGCAGATAGTACCAGGAGGAGCAGACGAAGGTATCCATGGTGTCTGCATCTCGCCGGGCAGGCGCACCGCATTTGGGGCAGGTTACATTCATGAAGCCCTCATGCTTTGCCAGAGGGGAAGTGCCGTCCGGCGTGAAATCCACATCGTAGGGCAGGCGGACGGGCAGATCCTCTTCAGGCACGGGCACATCGCCGCAGTGCGGGCAGTGGATGATCGGGATAGGAGCGCCCCAATAGCGCTGGCGGGAGATGAGCCAGTCCCGGAGGCGGTAGTTGACCTTGGGGCCGCCTTTTCCCTGGGCCTTGAGGTTTTCCAGCATGGTTTTGCGCGCCTCTTCCACGCCCATGCCGTCCAGGTTTTCGCTGTTCACCAGCACGCCGTAGCCCGTATAGGGGAGGGAATCATCCTCGCCCTCGTTTTTTGCTTTGATGACGCGCTCGATGGGCAGGTTATATTTGGTTGCAAAGGCGAAATCTCTCTCGTCGTGCGCAGGAACAGCCATGACCACGCCCGTTCCATAGCTGGCCAGAACATAGTCTGCCGCCCAGATGGGAACCTTGCGGCCGTTGACCGGGTTGATGGCGTAAGCGCCGGTAAAGACACCCGTCTTTTCCCGGGTTGTGGAGAGGCGATCGATCTCCGTCGCCTTGGCGGCATATTCCTGATATTCCTTGACGGCCTGCTTTTGCTCCGCCGTCGTAATTTCCTCGATGAGCGGGTTTTCCGGCGAGATGACGACATAGGTGCAGCCATAGAGTGTATCGGCGCGGGTGGTGAAAACGGTAAACTCGCCGCCCTGTTCCAGCTGGAAGGTAACTTCGCCGCCCACGGATTTTCCGATCCAGTTTTTCTGCATGAGCTTGGTCTTTTCCGGCCAATCCAGTTTTTCCAGGCCGGAGAGCAGCTCTTCCGCATAATCCGTGATTTTGAAGAACCACTGGGTCAGATGCTTGCGGGTAACCGTGGAATGGCAGCGCTCGCAAGCGCCCTCTACCACCTGCTCGTTTGCCAGAACCGTCTGGCAATGGGGGCACCAGTTGACCGGCGCAGCCTTGCGATAGGCCAGGCCCTTTTTATACAGCTGCAAAAAGCACCACTGCGTCCATTTGTAGTAATCGGGCAGGCAGGTTTTGATCTCGTAGTCCCAGTCGAAGGATGCGCCCATGGCTTTGAGCTGGCCTTCCATCGTCGCGATATTGGCGAGGGTGGAATCCTCCGGGTGGATGCCCGTCTTGATGGCGTAGTTTTCCGCCGGCAGGCCGAAGGCGTCAAAGCCCATCGGGTGGAACACATTGAAGCCCTTCATGCGCAGATAGCGCGCGTAGGTATCTGCCAGGCTGTAGTTATACCAGTGCCCGGCATGCAGCTTGGCGCCGGAAGGATAGGAGAACATCTCCAAGACGTATTTTTTGGGCTTATCGCTGTGCTTATCGAACTTGTACAGATTCGTCTCCGCCCATTTTTTCTGCCACTTTTTTTCAACCTCAGGTAAATTCAACGCTTTGGCTCCTTTTCTATCGATAGATATTATAGCTCTCTTTTTTCCTGCTATGCCTTTGCCGCCCTTTTATTGCCGGCGAAACGCTGGAAAAATGAAAAAATCGTCCCTTGCTAAAGAGACGAAAACTTCCGCGGTACCACTCTTTTTCCGCCCGAAGGCGGCGCTTTTTTTCTGCGCATCTCTGCGGTGAGTTCCTCTGGGCATTCCTGCCGGCTTTTCAGCCTGGAGCCGGCTCTCTTGAAGGGACGATCCAAAATACTATTCCGCTGCGCCAATCCGATATATTCTATCTTCTAAAATATAGCTCAAGGCAGAAAAAAAGTCAATGCAAAAGGCCTGCTATTTGGCGCGATCGTTACGTTTTTTTGAATTTAAAACAAAAAAAGTTGAAGCAAATGGGTGGGTGTGATATAGTATATCCGTTAGATTATGCTAGATCGTTTGCATCTGTTAGGTTAGCCCGGATAGCGGGCGCGGGGATCAGATGCCCCCGAAAGAAAGGTGACTGTTTTATGGAATTTGGCAAGGGTATCGGCGTTGCAGTCCCGGAGATTCTCATTCCGGATGAAAAGACAAACATGCGCAAATGGGCGGTGATCGCCTGCGATCAGTTCACCCAGAACCAGCAATACTGGAATGATGTTGAGCGCTTTGTAGGCAGCAGCCCTTCCGCGCTGCATGTGATGCTGCCCGAAATTTACCTGGATACTCCCGAAAAGGCGGAGCGCATCGCCTCTGCAAAAGAGATCATGCGCAGCTATATCGAAGACGGCGTGCTTAACCTGCTGCCGCCCGGTTTTATTCTTGTCGAGCGCTATATTGACGGCGTCGTCAGAAAAGGGCTGATGGTCAACGTCGATCTGGAGGAGTATGAGAACGAGCCATATAAAACCCCGGTGGTGCGCCCCAGCGAGGAAGTGATCACCGAGCGCATTCCGCCCAGAATCGAGATCCGCAACGGCGCGGATATCGAAATGCCGCACATCATGCTTTTGATGGACGACAAAAACAAAACCGTCATTGAGCCGGTCTGGCAGAAGAAGGAATTTTTCCCCAAGGTTTACGACTTTGAGCTGATGATGAACGGCGGCCGTATTACGGGCTACTTCATCAACAATAAGGAGACCGAGCACGAGATCATGCAGGCGCTGGCGGCGCTGCCCCTGAAGGACGGCATGCGTTTCTGCGTGGGCGACGGCAACCATTCCCTGGCCACGGCCAAGGCCGTCTGGGAGCAGGCAAAAGAGCGGCTCACGCCAGAGCAGAGAGCGGAAAGCCCGCTGCGCTATGTGCTTTGCGAGCTCTTAAATATTTACGACGATGGGCTGACGATTAAGCCCATTCATAGGACGATCTCTGGGCTGAATACATCTAAGTGTGTGCAGTATATCGTGGATCGGCTCAACGCCTCGGGCGCGGATGCGCGGCTGGTCTTTTCCAGAAGAAAGCCCAATCTGCAGCAGAGCGACGCGGCGCAGACGATCTTCTTCTCCAGCAAAGACAGCGCAGGCAGAATCGAGATCTATTCGCCGACTTCTTCCATGATCGTGGAAGAGCTTCAGCCGGTTTTGGAAAACTTCATCCGGGAGTTCCCGTCTTGCAAGCTGGAATATGTGCACGGCGACGAGGAGCTGGAAGAGCTGACGCGGCAGTACGACACGCTGGGCTTCATCATGCCGGCCATGGAAAAGGAGACGTTCTTCGATACGCTGGCGGGCTTTGGCGTTTTGCCCAAAAAGAGCTTTTCGCTGGGCGAGGCGAAGGATAAGAGATACTATCTCGAATGCCGCCTGATCGCAAACCTGCCCAAGGAAGAAGAGCAGGAGGAGCAGGAGCCGCAGCAAAATACCGAGCTGGAAGAAGATGAATTTGAGAGCGCGGAATTTACGGCGACCAAAAGAAGAGGTTACCGCATCCGGCAGGAGTTTGCCGATGATGCGCTGGAAGTAGAAGAGCTGACAGATTCCGAAGAGGAGTAGAGAAATGGCGATTACCGTCGCGAAGTTTGGGGGAACCTCCCTTGCAAACACAAAGCAGATTTTAAAGGTCAAAGAGATTATACAGGCGGATGAACACCGCAGATATGTCGTCCCCTCGGCGCCGGGCAAGCGCACGCCGGATGATGAGAAAGTGACGGATCTGCTGTATTTATTGCAGCGTTCTGCGGAATATGGGCATGACTATGAGACGGTCTACAATAAAATCCGCACGCGGTTTACCGAGATCCGCGATGGCCTTGGGCTGAATATCAAAATCGAGGAATATCTGAAAGAAATTCTGGAAAAGATTCTGGCCGGGGCGGATGCGGACTATGCCGCCAGCCGGGGCGAGTTTCTAAACGGCCTGCTTTTGGCAGATCTGCTGGGATATGAATTTATCGATGCGGCGGAAGTCATTTTCTTCGATAAGCGCGGCAAATATGATGCGGCGCAGACGATTTCCGCGCTCTCAAAGCGCCTGAAGGACTGCCCCCGGGCGGTGATTCCGGGCTTTTACGGCAGCATGAGCGACGGCAGCATCAAGACGTTCTCCCGGGGCGGCTCGGACGTAACCGGGGCGATTGTCGCGGCGGCGGCAGGCGCAGATCTTTATGAGAACTGGACGGACGTTTCCGGGTTTTTCATGGCCGATCCGCGCATCGTCAAGCAGGCGCGCAAAATCGATACGATCACCTATAAAGAACTGCGGGAGCTCTCCTATATGGGCGCTTCCGTGCTGCATGAGGATTCGATTTTCCCCGTCTATCAGGCGGCGATTCCCATCAATGTGCGCAATACCAACGAGCCGGATGCGCCGGGCACGATGATTTTGCCCACCATCGAGGAAGATGAGGGCGGGCGCGTTACGGGCATTGCGGGCAAAAAGCATTTTACCGTGCTGACCATCGAGAAAAACGGCATGAACGCCGAGCTCGGGTTTGGCAGGAGAGTGCTGGCGTGCATTGAAAAATACAGCATTCCCTTTGAGCACATGCCTTCCAGCATCGATACGCTTTCGGTTGTGCTGGAAGACGGCCTGGTCAAAGACAGCATCAGCGATATTATCGACGATATTCACCGCGTCTGCGAGCCGGACAGCGTGGAAGTTGTCGGCCATATTGCGCTGATCGCGACGGTGGGCCGCGGTATGGTCAGCAACGTCGGCACGGCGGCGACGCTGTTTACGGCGCTGGCAGACGCGGGCATCAATGTGCGGATGATCGATCAGGGCTCCAGCGAGATGAACATCATCGTCGGCGTTTCCAACGATGATTTCGAGCGCGCGCTCAACGCCATTCACGATGCGTTTGCCCCAAAAGAGGCGCAGGGAAGATGATTGGAAACTCTGTGCAGGCGATTATCGGGATTTTTCTCATGCTTGCTCTGGGCTACTTTTTGGCGGCCAAGGGCATTGCGGCAGAGAAAGCCCAGGCGATGATGGGCAAGCTGCTCATCGATTTTGCCGTACCCTGCACGGTCATCAGCTGTTTCCAAAACCGTTTTTCACTGAAACAAATAGGAGAGCTGCAAACCCTGGCGGTTGTGGCTGTGATTACCATTTTGGGCTGCCTTGTCGCGGCCCTTTTGTGGTCTTTCGTGGTGCGCATTCCGGCCGGGCGGCGGGGCGTTTTTACCGTGATGGCCTCGCTTTCCAACGCAGGCTTTATCGGCCTTCCCACGGCGGCCGCGGTGTTTGGAGAGCAGGGGCTTTCCAGCTCGCTGATGTATTTCATCGTCGGGACCATCGTGGGCAACAGCATCATCCTGCCCTGGATTCAGAAAGACGCGGCAGCGACCAAGGGCATTCCCATGGGCAGCAGTTTTTGGGACACCGTCAAGAAGATTTTCACTGGGCCGCCGATCATCGCGGTTACCCTCGCCCTGATTTTGCTGGTTTTGCGCGTCAAGCTGCCCAAATTCATTATGGTGGCGGTGGACGGCGTGGCGGATATGACCAGCGGACTCTCGCTGATCTATACGGGCACGGTTGTCTATGAAGTAGGTTTTAAGAATTTCAAGCCGGAAAAAGGGCTGATTTGGGCGGTGCTGTTCCGGCTGGTTTTCAGCACGGCGCTGACACTGGCCGTCTCGCTGGCCTTTGGGCTGACGGGAGTGGATTTGCAGGTTACTGTGCTGATGTCGGCTTTGCCCAGCCCGATTTTCCCGGTTACGGCCTGCCGGACGCTGGAAGTGAACGCGGCGTATTCCGCCAAGCTGCTGATGTATACGTTAATTGGATCTTTTGTAACGCTGCCCCTTGCCATGGCAGTGGTGAATATATTTTAGGAGAGACGCTATGAGCAAAGTGAGAAGACTATTTGTCGAGAAAAAAGAGGGCTACGATGTCGCCGCCCAGGGCGCGCTGGCGGATTTTCGCGAAAATCTCTTTTTGGACAGCCTCGAGGGTGTCCGCATTGTTTTGCGCTACGATATTGAGGGCATTGCCCAGGAAGATTATGAGAGCGCCATCGAAAATGTGTTTTCCGAGCCTGCGGTGGACAAGGTCTACCGCGAAGTTCTGCCCGTCCGTCAGGGCGAAATTGCCTTTGGCATGGAATATCTGCCTGGGCAGTATGACCAGCGGGCGGATTCCGCCGCCCAGTGCGTGCAGCTGCTGCTGAGAAAACAGCGCCCGGAGATTGCGACGGCGACCATCTATCTGCTCTCGGGAGATCTCACGGCGGAGGAAGTTGAGAAGATCAAAAAATACGTCATCAACCCGGTGGATTCCAGGGAAGCATCGCTGGAAAAGCCCGAGACGCTGGCGCTCCAGCTGGCCATCCCGACCGAGGTTGCGACGGTAGACGGCTTTATCTCCATGGACGATGCGCAGACTGCCGCATACTGCCAGGAGAACGGCTTTGCCATGAGCGCAGCGGATCTCATCTTCACCCGGGATTATTTCAAGAAAATTGGCCGCAACCCGACGATTACCGAGCTCAAGGTTGTGGATACCTATTGGTCGGATCACTGCCGGCACACGACGTTCCAGACCAAGCTGACGGACGTGCAGTTTGAAGAGGGGCCGGTAGGCGCCAAGATTCAGGAAGTCTACGAATCTTATTTGCAGGCTAGAAAAGAAGTTTACGGCGATAGGGATAAGCCCGTCTGCCTGATGGATATGGCGACGATATACCCGAAGCTCGCCAAAAAGCGCGGCGGGATGCAGGGGCTGGATGAGAGCGAGGAGATCAACGCCTGCTCCATCGAGCATAAACTGCGCACGGACAAGGGCGACCGGGATTACCTCGTCATGTTTAAAAACGAGACGCATAACCACCCGACGGAGATTGAGCCGTTCGGCGGCGCGGCGACCTGCCTGGGCGGCGCGATCCGTGATCCGCTCTCCGGCCGGAGCTATGTTTACCATGCCATGCGTGTGACAGGCAGCGGCGATCCCCGGGAGAGCACGGCGGATACCATGGAATACAAGCTGCCCCAGCGCAAGATCACCCGGGAAGCGGCGGCGGGATACTCCTCCTACGGCAACCAGATTGGCCTGGCTACCGGGCTGGTTAGCGAGGTCTACCACCCGGGCTATAAGGCAAAGCGCATGGAGATTGGCGCGGTTGTGGCCGCGGCGCCCAAGGAGAACGTGCGCCGGGAGCGCCCGGAAGAGGGGGACATCATCGTCCTCATCGGCGGACGGACGGGCCGGGACGGCATTGGCGGCGCCACAGGCAGCAGCAAGGCGCACGACGAAAAATCCACCGCGGAATGCGGCGCGGAAGTGCAGAAGGGCAATCCGCTGACTGAGCGCAAATTGCAGAGGTTGTTCCGCAACCCGGATTTCACGCGGCTTGTCAAGCGCTGCAACGACTTCGGCGCCGGCGGCGTTTGCGTCGCCATTGGCGAGCTGGCAGACAGCCTGGATATCGATTTGGATAAAGTGCCCAAGAAATACGAGGGCCTGGACGGCACGGAGATTGCCATCTCCGAATCCCAGGAGCGCATGGCGGTTGTCGTCGCGGCGGGAGATGTGGAGAAAGTGCTGGCCGAGGCGGATAAGGAGAACCTGGAGGCGACGGTTGTCGCTGTAGTGACGGACAGCGGCAGGATGCGCATGCTCTGGAATGGGCAGACCATCGTGGATATTGAGCGCGAATTCCTCAATACCAACGGTGCAACGCAGTATGCCAGCGCGCTGGTCGCCAACTCCGAAACCAAGGGCATGTTCGACGAGCCGGCGGCAGCCGAGACGCAGGATTTTGAGCAGACACTGCTGGCGCTGCTCTCGGATCTCAACATTTGCAGCCAGAAAGGATTGCTGGAGCGGTTTGACTCGACGATTGGCGCCAACACCGTGCTCATGCCGCTGGGCGGCAAAAAACAGCTGACGCCCATTCAGACGATGGTCGCGAAGATTCCTGTGCTGGATGGCATGAGCAAAGATGCCACGATGTTAAGCTTCGGGCTGGACCCGTATCTGCTCTCGCAGAGCCCCTTCCACGGCGCTGTTTTTGCCATTCTGAATTCAGTGGCCAAGCTGGTGGCGGCAGGCGGAGAGTATCAGAACGCCTGGCTGACGCTTCAGGAATATTTTGAGCGGATGGGCGACCCGGAGAAATGGGGCAAGCCGGTCTCGGCGCTGCTGGGCGCGATGTATGCGCAGCAGGGGCTGGGCATTGCGGCGATTGGCGGCAAGGATTCCATGTCCGGCACATTTCGGGATATTTCGGTTCCGCCGACGCTCTGCTCTTTCGCGCTGGCGGTGGCCGGCATGGAGCATATCATCTCCACCGAGTTCAAAAAGTCGGGCAATCATGTTTATCTGCTGGATATCGATCTCGACCCGGTCTGCCTGCCGGTGTTCGAGGATGTGAAGGAGAAGTACAGCGCGTTCTCTGCGCTGATCAGAGAAGGAAAAGTTGCGGCGGCCTATGCCGTCGAGCGGGGCGGGATGCTGGCGGCGCTGGCCAAGATGGCCATGGGCAATGGGATCGGCGTGCGCATTGACGACCAGGTGCGCATGGCGCAGCTTTGCCGCAAGCTCTACGGCGCGATTTTGTTCGAGAGCGCGGAAGAGCTGCCCGGCTACCAGAAAATCGCAGATCTCACGGCGGAAGGCGCAGTCTCCTATCAGGGCAGCAGCGTCTGCCTGGAAAAATGCGAAGAGGCGTTCTGCTCGCCGCTGGAGAAGGTGTTCCCCAGCCGGGCGGCCCAGGGAGATTTGGCGGCGGAGGTTCCGCTCTGCACCCAGAGGGCGGCGAAGAAAGCCAAGCTGAGCGTGGCAAAGCCGCATGTCGTCATCCCGGTGTTCCCGGGAACAAACTGCGAATACGATTCCAAAGATTTCTTCCAGCGCGCCGGCGCCACGGCGGAGACGGTGATCATCCGCAATCTGACGCCCCAGGCCGTGGAGGATTCCATCGCGCGGCTGGTTCGGGAAATCGAGAACAGCCAGATCATCATGCTGCCCGGCGGCTTCTCGGGCGGCGACGAGCCGGATGGCTCGGGCAAGTTTATCACGGCAGTCTTCCGCAACCCGCTGGTCTCCGAGGCGGTGATGGATCTGCTGAAAAAGCGTGATGGCCTCATGCTGGGCATTTGCAACGGCTTCCAGGCGCTCATCAAGTTGGGGCTGGTCCCCTACGGCGAGATTCGCCCCATGAGCGACGACAGCCCGACGCTGACGTTCAACAACATCGGTCGCCATGCTTCCTGCCTGGTGAACACGCGGGTAAGCTCGGTGAAATCGCCCTGGCTGGCAAACGTCAATGCAGGAGACGTACATACTATTGCCATTTCCCACGGCGAGGGCCGCTTCACCTGCACGCCGCAGGAGCTGCAAACGCTCATCGCGAACGGCCAAATTGCGACGCAGTATTGCGATGAGAAGGGCAAAGTCGGCATGGATATTGCAGTCAACCCCAACGGCGCTTACTGCGCGGTGGAAGGGCTGCTCTCCCCGGATGGCCGGGTGTTCGGCAAGATGGGCCACAGCGAGCGCTATACGGACGGCCTGCTGCGCAATGTCCCGGGCGAGAAAGACCAGGGGCTGGCAAGAGCCGGAGTGGAATATTTCCTGTAGGGCGCTGCGCCTAACTCAATAGTAAACGGCCTGGAAGACCAGGCCGTTTTTATGGCTGCAAAACTGTCTTGGGTAGAGGAGAGAGCATATGGATTTTTTGGTGATCTGCCTGTTTTTAAGCATGATCGCTTTCCGGAAGCAAACGCACAAAGATTATCTTTCCCTTGGTTCTTTTACGGCGCTCAAAGGACTTATGGCGATGGTGGTTGTGTTTCATCATTTGGCACAAATAATGCCCGAGGAAGGATACTGCTTCCGCCTGTTTACAGATATCGGCCCGTATGCCGTGGCTGTCTTTTTCCTGCTCTCGGGATTCGGGTTGTCCACACAATTCCGGGCCAAGGGGAAAGCTTATTTTGATGGGTATTTCAAAAAACTGCTGCTAAAAATTGTGCTGCCTTATTTTGTGATGAACCTCATCTACTATTTTTTCCGCGGCATCGTTTTGGGAGAAGGGCTGACGCTTGCCTCTATTTTAAGCGACGCATCCAGGGGAGTTACGCTGGTGACCCATTCCTGGTTTATCATCGCTATTTTGCTGTTTTATACGGCGTTTTATCTTTGTTTTCGGGGATGCAGAAACAGCTGGCTCGCAAATATTTTAATTTATCTGCTGGTGTTCGCCTATGTCTGCGCCTGCAAAATGCTGGAGTTTGGATATTGGTGGTATCAGTCGTCCCTGGCGTTTGGCGTGGGCGTCACGTGGGGCTGCTATCAGGATAGGCTGGGGGAGCAAATCAGAAAAAGCTATCCGGCCATTTTATACGCTGGCGCACTGTTGCTCTGGGCGCTGATCCGGCCTATGAGCTCCGAGGCGCATGTGCTCATCGCGCTATTGCGCACGGCGCTGTTTGCCGTTTTGGCTGTGCTCATTGGCAGAAAGGCAGGATATGATTCCCGCCCGCTGGCATTTTTGGGAGAGCGCTCTTTGGAGATCTATATGGTGCAGGGGCTTGTGATGCTGTTTTTGCGCAGCGATTGCTGCTATATTCAAAGCGATTTTTGGTATGCGGCAGCCTCGATTGCCGGCAGTATTGTGCTCGGATGTCTCCTGCACTTGCTGTTTGCGGTGATGCAAAAAAAGCTAGGCTTTGCAAACCAAAAGTAGAATAAGAAAAGCAAAAAAGGCAGGCCGGGTATGGCTCGCCTTTTTTTGTAAAACAGATAGAAGTGCGAAGCAGTGAAAGGAGAGCTAGAAAAATGATTCAGCAATATTATATTGTAAATAAATGATATAATATTGATTTTGCGGTGGGTTCAGTCTATACTGGAAATAAACCCAATCATAAGAAAAGAGAGAAAAACATGAAAAAACGTGGGATTGCCTTGGTGATTTGCGCCGCGATGGTGTTGCTTATGCTGGCTGGCTGTGTAGGCGGTACGGAACAGGAGCGGGAGTATGCGAGAAAAGCGGTACAGATGCAGCTGAATGCAAAGGATGGGCTTATCTATCGGCGCAGCGACGGAGAACTGGTCTATGCGCCAGGCAAAACGGGAGGCATCGTTACGCCGGATGAAAACCATATTCTGCTACTGAGCAGAGACGGCATCTCGATTACAGACGGGCTGGGGCTCGGAGAGAAGAATGTTTGCGATCAGGAAAACTATAAGCTGCTTAAGGTCTACGATCAATCTGCGATTTACTGCGTGGAGCAGGGCGGGGAGCGGCAATATTACCGCTATACCTATCAAAACGCAAAGAGCACAGCGCTGGGCGAGGCGGCCACTTCCAAGTGGGTAGGCGGCGAGTCGGACAGCAGTTTGCTGCTGGCCCTATCCGACGGCTCACTTTGGGCTTTTGGAGCAAAAGGGAAGCCAAAGCAGCTGGAGGAACCGGGAAGCGCGCCCTGCACGCCTGTTGCCATTTCCAATGATGGGGGCCAATGCGTCTGGATGAAAGAGAATAGCGTGTTCTATTTTGATGGAAAATCAGTAGGCCAGTATGAGACGGCGCTGGGAGAAGAGCCCAATATTCTAGCCTATTTTAACCCGAAAGAGAAACTAATCGTCATTTTAAACGGGCGAGCCCAGAGCATCTTGTTCCAAAAGAGGGGAAAACCTGCGCAGGTTGTCTCTTTTGCGGATGAGATTGCCAATACCAACATTATTGTCGCTACAAAATACGGGAATATTTTGCAAGGGCCAGAAGGAGGGGCGAGCGCTTTTTATTTGAGCGGCCCGGCAAAGCAGGCGAAGGATGAGCGCATTCTATACTATGTAACATCAGGCGGGCAAAAACAGAAAATTTTAGAGTTTGGATCAGTTTACACCATACAAAACGAGAAGATCTATTTCATCGATCGGGAGGGAAATCTCTGCTCCGCAAGGTTGGACGGCCCAGAGGTGTTGGATACGCAGGTGATCGATCAGGGCGCGGTATCCATCAGCGTATCTGCGGATGGAAGCATGGTTTGTTATGGCAAACATGCAAACCGAAGCGCAGTAGGCGATCTATACTGCGCGAAATGGGGGCAAAAAGGCGAGTTTATTGATGAGAATGTCTATCTGCGGGCTGTTTATGTGGAACTGGAGGGGGACTGCTTTGTCTATATCAAAGAGCCATACATAATTCCAAAAGGGGATGGGGATCAAATAACGGGCATGTTGATGTGGGCCAAGGATGCGGACAACATGCGCATGCTCACAGAGGATTGCGTCGGCATTTTGCAGGAATACAAAATATCGGATACCGGAGTGAAATCCTTTAAAAAAGGGGAGCTCAAGTTCGCAGGGTATAGCGGATATCGGCAGAGCGAGGGCTTGGTCTGCGATTATTTATGGCTGACCGATAGGGTGGAAGTTAAGAAAACCAAGGAGCAGATTTTGATTTATTAAAGAAAAAAGAGCAGGGCTTTTGGCTCTGCTCTTTTTCTTATTGCTCTTTTACTTCTGGCTCTTTTTCCAATCTGCGGCCAGGGCATCCCTGCGCCGCTTGGCCTCGGCGATTTTGGCTTCCGCGCCCTGCTGGGTGGGGGTGTAGTAGCGCGCATCTGCCAGATTATCCGGCAAATACTGCTGGGGAACATAGTGGCCGGGAAAATCGTGCGGGAAGAGATAGCCCTTGCCGCTCTCTGTCCGCTCGGAGCCGGAATAGTGCGTATCCCGCAGATACGGGGGAACGCCAACCTGATAGCTGTGTTCCGCATCGTAGAATGCCTTTTCCACGGCCTCTGTTACGCTGCCGGATTTAGGGCTTTCGCAGATGAAGATGATGGCTTGGGCGATATTCAGCCGAGCCTCGGGCATACCCAGCAGCTCCAGAGCCTGAGCAGCGGCGACTGCCTGCTGCAAAGCCTGAGGGTTGGCCAGACCCACGTCCTCCGAGGCATGGACAATCATGCGCCGGGTGATGATGCGGGGATCCACGCCCGCATAGAGCATTCTGCCGCACCAGAACAGCGCCGCGTCGCTGTCCGAGCCGCGCAGGGATTTGCAGAAAGCCGAGAGCATATCGTAGTATTCGCTGTCGTCCATGCGCACAGCGCGCTTCTGAATGGAATCTTCGGCAGTCTGTAAATCGATGAGGATCTCGCCCTGCGCGTTTGGGCTGGTGGTCAGCACGGCCAGCTCCAGCGCGCCCAGGGCCGCCCGGCAGTCGCCGTTTGCGGTATGCACGATATGATGCAGGGCGCTCTCTTCCAGGTGAATTTTGCGCTGCCCATAGCCGCGCTCCTCGTCGGCCAGCGCCCGCAAAACCGCCGTCTGGACGTCCTGCTCGGTCAGCGGGCGGAACTCGAAAAGGCGGCACCGGGAGACGATGGCAGGCGTCATGGCGACCAGCGGGTTCTCTGTGGTGCTGCCGATGAGCTTAATCGTGCCTTTCTCGATGGCGGGCAGCATGCTGTCGGACTGCGTTTTGGACCAGCGGTGGCATTCGTCCAGCAGAAGGTAGGTGCTCCCGCCGTATAGTTTGCTGTAGTTTTCCGCTTCAGAAATGATCTCCCGGGCCTGCTTGACGCCGTCCGAGACGGCATTCATTTTGCGGAAGGCGGAGTGCGTCGTATTCGCGATGATCTCGGCTAAGGTGGATTTGCCCGAGCCGGGAGGGCCATAGAAAATGCAGGAGCCCAGCTTGTCTGCCAAAATAGCCCGGCGCAGCAGCCTGCCCTGGCCGACGATATGCTCTTGGCCGATGAACTCCTCCAGCGTCCGCGGGCGCATTCGGTCTGCCAGCGGCGCCTCTTTTTTTAGGTTTGCCTGAAATAGATCCATATTGTTTCCTTTCCGCTTTCCCATAAAGCGGCGAACTGTGTTTCTTATCGCATTTCCTTCTGGCATTATATCATAATTTAGCATATTATGATATTGCTGGAATCGGCTTTTTGGTCTATAATCAAGCTGTATGGTTTTGAGAACAGAATAATTTGAAATATTTTTGCGGAGGTACATAGTTTGAAACGCGTTTATAATTTTGCGGCAGGCCCGAGCACGCTGCCGCTGCCGGTGCTGGAGCAGGCTGCGGCAGAGATGTGCGATTACCGCGGCACGGGCATGTCTGTCATGGAGATGAGCCATCGCTCCAAGGTGTATCAGGATATTATCGACGAAGCAGAGGCTTGCCTGCGGGAGCTGATGGGTATCCCGGAGAACTATAAGGTTTTGTTTTTGCAGGGCGGCGCGTCTTTGCAGTTTGATATGGTGCCCATGAACCTGCTGGGCGCGGAGCACGATTTGGCCTACTATATCGTTTCCGGCTCTTTTGCCAAGAAGGCGGCTGCTGAGGCAAAGCGCTTTGGCAATGTCATCATCCCGGCCTCTTCCCAGGAATATAAATTCTCCTTTATCCCGGAGACGACGCCCGAGATGTTCAAAACGCTGGCAGACTATGTCCATATCACATCTAACAACACTATCTACGGCACGCGCTATGCCAAACTGCCCGAGACGGGCGGCATTCCCATCGTCTCGGATATGTCTTCCTGCATTCTCTCCGAGCAGATTGACGTCTCGGATTACGGCCTGATTTACGCAGGCGCGCAGAAGAACATCGGGCCCGCCGGGCTGACCATCGTCATCGTGCGCGAAGATCTGATTGGCAGAAAAGAAGATATTCCGCCCATGCTGGATTACAAAGTCTATGCGGAAAACGGCTCCATGTACAACACCCCGCCGACCTACGGCATCTATCTGGCTGGGCTGGTGTTCAAAAACCTCAAGGAAAACGGCGGCGTTGCGGCAATGGAAGAGAGAAACAAGAAGAAAGCCGCGCTGCTCTACGACTATCTCGATCAGTCCCGGCTGTTCAAGGGCTGTGCGCGCAAGGATTCCCGTTCGCTGATGAACGTAACTTTCGTTACGGGCAACGAAGAGCTGGATAAGAAGTTCTGCGCAGAGGCGGCGGAGCAGGGCATCGTGAACATCAAGGGCCACAGAAGCGTGGGCGGTATGCGCGCGAGCATCTATAATGCCATGAGCATGGAGGGTGTGCAGGCGCTGGCCGATTTCATGGAGAAGTTTGAAAAGGAAAACCAATAAAGGAAGAAGAGGAAAGCATGTTTAACGTCAAGAAACTGAACGCGATTTCTACTGCCATTTACGATAAACTCCCCAAGAGCGACTATCTCGTCTCCTCGCATATCGAAGATGCGGAGGCGGATGCCTTTTTGGTGCGCAGCGCAGGCTGCCTGGATATGCCGCTTTCCGAGCGCAACCTGGCGTTTGCCCGGGCGGGCGCTGGCGTGAACAACCTGCCCATCGACCGCTGCACGGAGAAGGGGATTGTCGTGTTCAATACGCCGGGTGCCAATGCCAACGCCGTCAAGGAGCTGGTACTCTGCGCGCTGCTCGTTGCCTCCCGCAATGTCGTCGAGGGCGTGGAGTGGGCAAAGACGCTGATTGGAGAAGGCGATCAGATTCCCAAGCTGGTGGAAAAGGGAAAGAGCCAGTTTGTGGGCCCGGAAATTCAGGGAAAGACCCTGGGCGTCATCGGCCTGGGCGCGGTAGGCGTGCTGGTGGCTAATGCGGCGACGAATGTCGGCATGGACGTCATCGGGTACGACCCGTATATCTCTATCGACAACGCATGGCACCTCTCGGACAGCGTCCACAAGGCGGCAAAGATGGAGGATCTGCTTTCCAAGGCCGATTATATTACCGTGCACGTCCCGCTGATGGAGCAGACGCGCGATTATATCAGCTCTCCGGAGTTTGGCAAGATGAAGGACGGTGTCATCATTCTGAACTTTGCCCGGGGCGGCATCATTCGGGAGACCTCTCTGTTTGAAGCGCTAGACAGCGGGAAAGTCGCCAAATATATCACAGACTTCCCGGATGCCCGCTGCCTGATGCACGAAAACGTCATCTGCATTCCGCATCTTGGCGCATCTACGCCGGAATCCGAGGAGAACTGCGCGGTGATGGCGGCCAACGAGATCAAGCACTTCCTGGAGCGCGGGAGCATCAAAAACTCGGTCAACATGCCAAACTGCCTGCTGGGCGAGCCGGTGCATCACCGCATTTCTGTGATTCACGACAACCTGCCCAATATGGTCAGCCAGATGACGGGCGTGCTGGCAAAGGAAGGATTGAACATTGAGGAGATGGTCAATAAATCCCGCGGGCAAATTGCCTATACCGTTTTCGATCTGAATGAGAAAATCTCGGAGCAGGCTATCGATGAGATTAAGGCCATCGGCGGAGTCATCAAAGTGCGGGAGATTGCATAAAAGTCAGAGCAAAAAAAGAAGCGCATTAACGCTTCTTTTTTTGTGCAGTTTCTTACCGTTTCCGCCAGACCTGCCCGCCCACGGGCTGGGAATCTGCAAAGCTGAACAGCTCGTCGATCGTAACGATCTGATAGCCCTGGGCAATGAGATCCGGGATGACCCGGGCCATCGCCTGATAGGTGGTATCGTAAATATCGTGGCAGAGGATGACGCGGCCGTCTTTTGCCTCGCTCATGATCATCTGGTAGATGAGATCCGGGTTTTTGCTCTTCCAGTCCTCGGAATCAATGGTCCAGTTGACCATGGGCATGTTTAGCTCCCGGCTCACCTGCTTGAGGTTGTCCTTGACATTGCCGTAAGTCGGCCGGATATAGCGGATTTCAAACCCGCTGGCCTCCCGGACGATGTCGTTGGTGCGGGTAATCTGATCTTTGATTTCCTCGATATTCAGCTTATTCGTGTCCTTATGCTCCCAGGTGTGGTTGGCAATTTCGTTGCCTTCGTCCACAGCGCGCTTGACGACATCCTTCCTGCTGCCCACGCGGTTGCCCACGACGCAGAAGGTTGCCCGGGCGTCATACTGCCTAAGCAGATCCAGGATTTTTGGCGTTACTTCGCTGTCCGGGCCGTCGTCGAAGGAGAGAGCGATCATGGGCTTAGAGGGATCCAGCATTCTGCCGCCGGATTCAAAGGGCTGGCGGTTGTCCTCAGGCCTGGGCTGGGGTTGTCCATAATTTTCGCTCAGGCGATACTGCATTTCTTTGCTCAAAATGGCGTTCAGGCTCTCATAGGAAAGGGAAACGGATAATATGCCAAGATCCGCCGCCGCGACTTCACTGCTGGAGAAATAGAGCTCGATGCCGCTGGCTGTCGGCAGTGCACGGCTGGCAATACCATCCAGCGGGCAGCTCTCGAAGGAGATCTCCTGGCCGGGATATGCCTCTGCGAGTGCGGCAGAGCAAAGATCTGCCAGCGGCTGCTGATAGCCGTCTGCGAACAGATCGCCGTCTACCAGCTGGCGCCCGGAAGCGATATCAAAGCTCAGGCATTCGGAGAAATACTGCGGCGCCTCCTCTCCAGCTTTGCGGCTCCATCCAAACAGGCGGATGCTGGCAATATTGCCGTTCGTCCCGGCCTGAACCGAGCGGAAATCCATGAAAAGCCAGGCATGAGGCCGCTGGCTTTCCTGGCTGGCCAGGTTGCTGGCATCTTCTTTAAAAGAAGCGATTCTGCTATTGACTTTTTCTTCTATGACGGCATCCATGGCCTGGTTTTCCAGCCGCGGATAATAAACGGCGCAGGCAAACTCACCATCTTCCTTGATCTCCCCAGTCAGACCATATTGATCCAGCGTCGAGCGATGCACAGAGAAATTTGGCGCAGCAGAAATTTCCGGGCTGGGGAGCGGCTGCTCCTCGGCTTTTTTACAGCCGGAAAACAAAGAAATACCCAAAGCAAAACAAGCAAATACTGCAACAACTTTTCTAACGCGGTTCATGACTGCCTCCAAATGATACGTTCCGTAGATAAGTATAGCAGGGAGAATCAAAAATGAACAGATGGAAAAGCACATGTTACAAGATTTTGAATTTTGTATCCAGAAAGTTCTATTTGCAATTTTAGCCAATGCTTTTTGATGCCCGAATTTGAGCGAATCGGCCTTTACAAATTGGGAAAGATAAAATATAATAAAAACAGAATATACAGCGCCTGAAAAGACGCGGCAGGGAAAGGGAATCCAAAGCGAGCCGGGGAGAGTGCGAGCCTGGCGGAGAAAGCTTCCTTTGTTATCACTTTTCGAAAGGGCGCGCGCAGGCAGGCGTTATCTGCGCTCAAGTGCCCCGCAAGGGGAATTTAGGTGGTACCGCGGTCTCTTCGCCCTATAGCGAAGGGGCTTTTTTTATGAGGCAGACTGGGAAAACAAACATCAGAAAACTGAGGAGTATGGAGATGTATCAAAAAGTAAGCACGGATCTGAATTTTATCGGAAGAGAGGAAGAAGTGCTCTCCTTCTGGGAAAGAGAGCAGATCTTCAAAAAGGCGCAGGCGGCCGGCGAAGGGCGGCCGGAGTTTACCTTTTATGACGGCCCGCCCACCGCAAACGGCAAACCGCATATCGGCCATATTTTGACGCGCTGCATCAAGGATTTATTCCCGCGCTATAAGGCGATGCAGGGCTATAATGTGCTGCGCAAGGCCGGCTGGGATACTCATGGTTTGCCCGTTGAGCTGGAAGTGGAAAAGCTGCTGCATCTGGACGGCAAGGAGCAGATCGAGCAGTATGGCGTCGAGCCGTTTATCCAGAAGTGCAAGGAGAGCGTCTGGAAATATAAGGGAGAATGGGAAGAGATGAGCCGTCGGGTGGGATACTGGGCGGATATGGAAAACCCCTATATCACTTACGACAACAACTACATCGAATCCGTCTGGTGGTCGCTCAAGCAGATTCACGAAAAGGGCCTGCTGTATAAGGGCCATAAGATCGTCCCCTATTGCCCGCGCTGCGGAACGGCGCTTTCCTCGCATGAGGTCGCCCAGGGGTATCAGGATGTAACCGAGCGCTCGGCCACGGCCATCTTCAAATGCACGGACGACGATGCCGCCTATCTGGCCTGGACGACCACGCCCTGGACGCTGCCTTCCAACGTCTGCCTGTGCGTCAACGCGAACGTGCAGTATGCCAAGGCAGTGAAGGATGGAAAAGCCTATATTCTGGCGAAGGATTTGGTGGAGCAGGTGCTGGGTGAGGGCGCTGAAATTGTGCAGACTTATCTGGGCAGCGAACTGGTGGGCAGAAGCTATGAGCCGCTGTTTGAATGCACAGCCAAGGCCTGCGAAGGCCAGGGCAAGGCGCACTACATCATCGCAGATGATTATGTTACGACGACAGACGGCACGGGCATCGTGCACAACGCGCCGGCTTTCGGCGAGGATGACGCCCGGGTCTGCCGGGAAAATAACCTGCCCTTCATTCAGCTGGTCAACACCAAAGGTGAGCTCTGCGGGGGAACGCCCTGGGACGGCATGTTCGTCAAGGATGCGGATCCCAAAGTCATCGAGGCGCTGGAAGAAAAGGGCTTGCTCTTTAATGCACCGGAATTCACGCATAGCTATCCCTTCTGCTGGCGCTGCAATACGCCGCTCATCTATTACGCCAGAAGCACCTGGTTCATCAAAATGACAGCACTGCACGACGAGCTGATGAAGAACAACGCCGGCGTCAACTGGCTGCCTGAAAATATCCGGGACGGCCGCATGGGCAACTTCCTGGATAACGTCATCGACTGGGGCATCTCCAGAGAGCGCTACTGGGGCACGCCGCTTCCCATCTGGGTCTGCGACTGCGGTCATATTCATGTGGTGGGCAGCATTGCAGAGCTCAAAGAGATGGGCGAGAACGTCCCGGATGATATCGAGCTGCATAAGCCGTTCATCGATAAAATCACGCTGAAGTGCCCCGAGTGCGGCGGCAGGATGCACCGGGTTCCGGAAGTCATCGACTGCTGGTATGATTCCGGCTCTATGCCCTTTGCCCAGTGGCACTATCCCTTTGAGCATAAGGAAGAATTCGAGAAGCGATTCCCGGCCAACTTCATCAGCGAGGCTGTGGACCAAACGCGCGGCTGGTTCTATACGCTGCTGGCCATCGGGACGGCGGTATTCGGCAAGGCGCCATTTGAGAACTGCATCGTGCTGGGGCATGTGCAGGATAAGGACGGCCGCAAGATGAGCAAACATATCGGCAATGTCGTGGATCCGTGGTCTGTGCTGGATAAGCAGGGCGCGGACGCGGTGCGCTGGTACTTCTATTCCGGCTCTGCGCCCTGGCTGCCCAGCCGCTTCTATGGCGATGCAGTCTCGGAGGCACAGCGCAAGTTCATGGGGCCGCTCTGGAACACCTATGCGTTCTATATCCTCTATGCGGAGATCGACCAGTTCGACCCGACGGCGCACACGCTCTCGGATACGGAAAACCTCTCCATCATGGATCGCTGGGTGCTCTCCCGGCTGAATTCCACCGTCAGAAAAGTGACGGATTTCCTGGATGGATACCATATTACTGAGGCGACGCGGGAGCTTGCGGCGTTTGTAGATGAGCTTTCCAACTGGTATGTCCGCCGCGGCAGAGAGCGCTACTGGGGCAGTGAGATGACGCAGGATAAGATTGACGCGTATATGACGCTCTATACCGTCCTCGAGACGTTCATCCGCCTCATCGCGCCGTTTACGCCCTTCATCGCCGAGACGATTTATCAAAACCTCGTGCGCAGTGTAGACAAAAATGCGCCCGAGAGCGTGCATCTCTGCGCCTATCCCATGGCAGATGCCGCCCGCATCGATGAAAAGCTGGAAGAGAATATGGACAGCGTGCTCTCCATCGTCACGCTGGGCCGTGCCTGCCGCAATACGGCAGGGCTCAAGAACCGCCAGCCGCTTTCGGCGCTGTATGTCGGCGGTGTCGAGCAACTGCTAGAGCAGTATCAGGAAGTCATCAAAGGCGAGCTCAACGTCAAGAATGTGCAGCTGGGCGCCGCGATGGAGCAGTTCATCACCTACCAGGTTAAGCCCCAGCTCAAGACGCTTGGGCCAAAATACGGCAAGCTGCTGGGCGGCATCCGCTCGCATCTGGCAGAAGCGGATGGGAGCGCGGTTGTGAAGGCTGTTGCAAACGGCGGTTCCTACACCTTCGCGGTAAATGGAGCGGAAGTTTCGCTGACAGAGGCGGATCTGCTCATCGAGCCCATGCAGAAGGAAGGCTTTGCCGTCGAAACCGAGGGCGAAATCGCCGTCATCCTGGATGAGACGCTGACGCCCGAGTTGATTGTAGAAGGCAATATCCGGGAGATCATCAGCAAAGTGCAGACCATGCGCAAGGAGGCAGGCTTTGAGGTGACGGATCACATCCGCTTGGCCGTCTCGGAGGGTGAGGTCGCGGCGATTCTCCGGGAGAACGAGAGCCAGGTCGCTGAAGAAACCTTGGCGGATGAAGTCGCCTATGGCGCGCTTTCCGGCTATGAGAAGCAGTGGGATATCAACGGCATGAGCGCAGTTTTCTCCGTAGAGAAAAAATAGGAAATAAAAAAGAGCCTTTATGAAGGCTCTTTTTTATTTTGATTTATGATGCGTCCGCAGAGACCAGCTCCTGGATGCTGTGGATTTCATAGCCGTCGGCCCGCCAGGTGTCGATCACTTCGCCCAGCACGGCGGCGTTGGTGGCTGAGGTGGAGTGCAGCAGGGCGATCTCACCGGGGTGCGTGCGCGTCAGAATGGTTTTCTTGGCGGCGGTAGTATCCGGCTGAGCATCGTTGAGCCAATCCTTATAGGCAAAGCTCCAGAAAACTGGGGTATAGCCCATTTCCTGAACGATTTTCAGCATGGCTTCGCTGTATTTTCCCTCCGGCGGGCGCATAAAGCGCGGCATTTGCTCGCCGGTAATCTCCTGATAGAGCTCGCAAAGCCCATCCAGCTCCTTTTGATAGGTGGCGATGTCAGTCGTAGCCGAAAGATCCGCGTGGTTTACCGTGTGATTGCAGACGAGATGCCCCTCATCCTTCATGCGCTTGATGATTTCCGGGTTGCTCTTCATATAGTGCCCGGTGACGAAAAAGGCCGCAGGGGCATTTTTTTCCTTTAAAACATCCAAAATTTTCTCGGTATAGCCGTTTTCGTAGCCCGAGTCGAAGGTGAGGTAGATGAATTTGGAATTGGGATCGCCCAGATAAATGAGGTTATAGTCGTCAAGAAAAGAAGCATCGTCTGCGACGATGGGCTGCTGGCCGTCCTCTCTGGGTTTATAATACCAGCTGTAAGATTTTTCCGCCGTATGCGCGACGGTTGTCGAGCTGGGGGCGAGCGTCATATAAACAAGCGCAAAGGCCAGCCCAAACAGGCAGGCAATGCAGCTGCCGATTACAAAATTGCTTTTGCTTTTCATGGAAAACCTCCTGAACCAATTAGTAAAAACTATGAAAACAAACGCTTTTTTATGCAAAATGCTCTAGGAAAATACAGAGGGATATGATAGAATAAGGATGCAAAAACGGAGGCGTATTATGAGAGAGGAAAAGGCTGGAAAGCATAGCAAAAAAAGGGCAAAACCATTTTTGAACATTGCCATCATCGTCTGTGCGCTGGGGGCGCTCATTTGTGTGGGAATTCTGCTTTCTTCCTATTTTGAATATAAAAAGGGCGATAACCTGATGGACGGCATGACGCAGTATGTCAGCATCCCTCAGGGAAACAAGGGTGAGGGTGAAAAATTCACGGTGGATTACGATGCCCTTGCCGCCATCAACCCGGATTTCATCGGCTGGCTTTATCTGGATGGGACGGTGATTAACTATCCCGTCGTGCAGGGCGAGGATAATAGCTATTATCTGAATCATGTCTTTGAAGGAGAGCAGCATAAATACGGCAGCATTTTCATGGACAGCCGCAATCACGCGCGTTTTTGGGATGCCAACACGGTGATCTATGGGCACCGCATGAACAGCGGCGCGATGTTCGGAACGCTGATCGAATATAAGAACCAGGAGTACTACGATCAGCATCCAGCTTTCATGCTCTATACCAAGGAGCAGGTCTATCGGCTGGAAATTTTCGCGGCCTATGAAGTGGACGCGAAGATGGAGAATGTGCCGTTTAACTTTACCACGGATGAGCAATACCGCGCCTATTTGGATGCCGCCATTGCGCAGTCCGATATTCAGACGGACGTTTCGGTGGATGTAACTGAGCGCATTGTGACGCTTTCGACCTGCACTAAAACCAGCCAAAGCAAACGGTTTATCGTTCAGGCAAAATTGGTTGCAGTTTCTGAGTAAAAGGTCTTGAAATTCCTTGCAAGGTGTTGTATACTATGTAGGCACGCTGATGTGGCACAGTTGGTAGCGCAACGCCTTGGTAAGGCGTAGGTCGGCAGTTCGAGTCTGCTCATCAGCTCCACGGGGTATAGCGCAGCTTGGTAGCGCGCTTCGTTCGGGACGAAGAGGTCGCAGGTTCAAATCCTGTTACCCCGACCACGTCGCGATGGACTTCGCGATTATGATCCCGCTCGGGTAAACCGAGCGGGATTTTCAATCGCTCCGTCATCGCTCTTTTTTCCGCAAAAAAGCCCGCTTGCTTCGCCTATGCCCTTGCAAGCGCGGGCATAACGGCTTTCGCTGCGCTACCGCTTTTTGCGGGTTGCGCGCCTGTGGCGCGATTCGTTATGTGTGAAGGGTTCAAATTTGGCAGGTTACTTCAAAACAAAAACCGCTTAACAGAGCGGTTTTTTATTTTTGGCTTTGCTAAAGCAAAAACCGGCGATAACAGTTTGCGGTCGATTTCAGAATTTATTCGAAATTTGAATGATTTTTAGAAAAATACAACACGAAATGCAACACAATAAATAGGAAAATGCTTCCGGGCGTCTTTTGGTGGTATCATAAACGCACGGTTTAAGCGGAAGGTCAGAGCCTTTCCGAAGCCTGGATGTTCATTGATAGCTGCCGACATGGTATAAGAAGAGAAGCAAAGATGAATAATGAAAAGAGAACAAGCTTTTGGAAAACGCTCTTATCTAAGAGAAAGTTGAGGGTGAATTTTTGTGAAAAGGCAAATGAGCGAAACTTAGGGAGGTTAGATTATGTGCACAGCGGCGACATACAAGACGAAGGATTTCTATTTTGGCAGAACACTGGATTACGACTGCTCCTATGGTGAGGAGATTGTGATAACACCGCGCAATGTTCCATTTTCCTTTCGGTGCGCGGGGCAGATGCGGCGGCACTACGCGATGATCGGAATGGCCCATGTGGCCCAGGGGGTTCCGCTTTATTACGATGCGGCAAATGAAAAAGGCCTGGGCATGGCGGGGCTCAATTTTGTGGGAAATGCGCACTATGAAAAGCAAAAAGTGCCGGGCAAGGACAACATCGCGCCGTTTGAGCTGATTTTCTGGGTTCTTGGGCAATGCGCCACGGTAGTGGAAGCCAAAGAGCTTCTGGCAAATATTCATCTTGTGGATATTCCCTTTAGCCAGGATTTGCCGCAGGCACAGCTGCACTGGATCATTGCGGATAAGGACGAGGTGATCACCCTGGAGGCTGTCCGGGGGGGACTGCGGATTTATGAGAATCCTGCGGGCGTTTTGACGAATAATCCTCCTTTTGATGAGCAGATGTTTGCGCTGAACAACTATATGAGCCTATCGCCCAAAGAGCCGCAGAATCGCTTTTCCAGCGCATTGCCGCTCCGGCCGTACAGCCGCGGCATGGGAGCGCTGGGGCTGCCCGGCGATCTCTCCTCCCAGTCTCGGTTCGTCCGGGTGGCATTCACAAAGATGAACGCCGTCTCGGGCAATTCGGAGATGGAGAGCGTGAGCCAGTTTTTCCACATCCTAGGCGCTGTGGAACAGACGAGAGGATGCTGTGAAGTGGGCGAGGGGGCATATGAAATCACGATCTATACTTCCTGCTGCAACGCGGAGCGGGGCATTTATTACTACACCACCTATGATAACCACCAGATTACGGCAGTCGATATGAAAGAAGAGAATCTGGATAGCGAGAAGCTGGTGCGGTATCCGCTCATGATGCAGGAGCAGATTCGATGGCAGAATAGGAAATAGCTCGCCCCTCTTGCTTCCCTGGCAGAGCTTTGCTATAATCTGGAAAAGGGAGGCAATGGCATGAGAAACGCAAAAGAACAGGAGTTTTTTTCCATATACTGGGGACACGGTCTGCTATATTGAAGTGAGCAAAGATGGATCGGTATCGCAGATGCACCATAAAAATAAATCCGATCGCCCGGGGGTCTCGGCGGCCTACCAAAGAGTGATGAAGGGAGATTCCACTCTATACGCCGTCTGGCCGGGAAAATGGAGCAGCGATCTGTTCCTGATAGACGATTTGGAGGCTTTTGCGAAGAGCTTTGAGCTCCTTGAAACATAAAATCGATGAGAATGAACCTGAAGCGGCCTTGCTTCAGGTTTGTTTTTTGTATCCAAAGCGGCAGGTGATGGCCCGTGCTTTGGCCTTTATTTGGCCTGGGAGAGGGTGGCAGGAAAAAAGATATAGTTTGGATACAAATATACATTGACAGATGAGGTATTGCGATATACTATATATTAAAAGAGAAGAAAGGAGCGGGAGCATGGCGATTGCTTCGGATTTAATCCGCGGCCATACTGAAACCATCATCCTGGCGCATCTGCTGCAGGGAGATAGCTATGGCTACGAGATCAATAAGGCGATTCAGCAGAAGACAGATCAGCAGTATGAGCTCAAAGAGGCCACGCTGTATACGGCCTTCCGCAGGCTGGAGGAATCGGGCTGCATCTATTCCTATTGGGGCGACGAGCAGACCGGCGCGCGCAGAAGATACTACAGCATCACAAAGCATGGAAAGCAGACGTATCGGCGGCTGCGGGAAGAATGGGAAGTTGCGAAAAAGCTAATTGATATTTTAATTGGAGAGGAGAAAAGTGATGAGAGATAGATTAAGAGGTTATGTCGAATCTTTATTTATCGATGCACCACGCACCAAAAAAACAGTAGAACTCAAGGAAGAAATTTTGCAGAACCTATACGATAAATACGACGATCTGATAAGGGAAGGCAAAACCGAGGAAGCGGCCTACAATATCGCTGTGGCGGGCGTTGGAGATATCAGCCCGCTGCTGGAGGAGCTGGAGCGCAGCGAGAGCGTCTATGATGCGCAAAACCCGTATCCAGAGGCAAGAAAGCGCTCGGCCATCATGGTCGCGGCGGCGGTTGCGATGTACATTTTAGCGGTGATCCCCTGCCTGATCTGGGAAGAGGGGGGCGTGATCCCCATGTTTATCGTCATCGCACTGGCAACGGCACTGCTCATCTATAACGGCATGACGCGCCCGCGCTATATCAGCCGGGACGACACAGTCGTGGAGAACTTCAAGGAATGGAAAACCCACAACAGCAACCGGCATCAGGTCTATAAGGCGCTCTCTTCTGCGCTGTGGTCGATTACGGTGGTGGTTTATTTCCTGGTGAGCTTTGGCATGGGCGCATGGCATATCAGCTGGGTCATTTTCCTGATCTCCTCCGCCATCAACTCCGTGCTGAGAGCCATCTTTGATTTGGGGAGGTAGCAATGAGAGCTTCGGCAATTATTCGGATTATCGTCTGGTCTCTGGTTGCGCTGGCGCTGACGGCCGTTCTGGTTCAGGGGCTGACGGGTGGCTTTTCGTTAGGGGGTATCACTGTGTTTAGTTCTTTTTCTTATGACGACAGCGAGCAATACCTGGTTGGCAGCAACCAGATCGATATGAGGGAGATCTCGGAAATCGAGATCAACTGGGGCGCAGGAGATGTTCAGATTATCCCCTGTGAGGGAAATGAGGTCATCTTCCGGGAGCAGGCCGGCCGGGCGCTGTTGGAAGAGGATATGATGCGTTTCTATTTGCGGGGCGGAAAGCTGACGATCCAGTTCTGCGCGCCCAAAAGAGGGTTCCGGATTTTTTCGAGCACCCCGAGCAAGAGCTTGGAGGTCCAAATCCCGTATGCCATGGCAGGATCGCTGGCGGAGCTGGAGGTCAGCTCGATTTCTGCGCCCGTCAGCATACAGGGGGCCAGCGGGGCAGAGATGAAGGTTTCCAGCGTCTCAGGCGCCATTCACGTTTCAGATCTCTCCTGCCGGGAGCTGGATTTGGAGACGGTCAGCGGCGGGATTCGCGGCGAAAACATTGAGGCAACCGAGCTGGAGATGGAGAGCGTCAGCGGCACTATCGATATTTCCGGCGCCTTTCAGGAGGCGAGCGGCAACAGTGTCTCGGGCAATCTGACGATACGCAGCAATATCTGCCCAAGAAAGGTGGATGCGGAGACAGTCAGCGGGGGCGTGCGCCTGCAAATTCCGGAAAACGACGGTTTTACCGCCCGGTATCACACGACCAGCGGGCAGTTCTACTCGAGTTTCCCGACGGTCGCCCAGAAGAGACAGGCGGTTTACAAAAACGGCGGCGCGGAATTCACCTTCGATACGGTTTCGGGCAGTATGGATATTGAGAAGCTATAGCGCGGAAAGCGCATGGAAATGCCGGGGCAAAAGCCCTGGCATTTTTTGCACTGCACTTTTTTTCAAAGAATTTGACGAATGGGTGCGAATGAAATGCCAATGCTTTGTAATGAGGGGCAACTATGCTATAATAAGAAAAAGCCCGGATTTTTCCTGGGCTGCTCGGAACGACAGAATTGAGCGCTGTTTTTGGCCGGATTGCCGGCAGAGAACGGCGGTTTTCCCTGGGAGGTAGGCATGAAGGTCAGCGTGCTGGGATGCGGGCGATGGGGCTCGTTTATCGCGTGGTATTTGAATAGAATGGGGCATCGGGTTTGCGTATGGGGCAGGGAAGGCTCGGCAAACCTCGGGCAGTTCCAGGAGAAAATCCGGCAGGGGCAAGAAGGCTTTTTGGGCATGGAGACCACGCACGACTTGGCGCACGCCCTGGCCTTTGGCGAGCTTTTGGCCATCTCCATCAGCGCCCAGCAGCTGCGTAATTTGCTCTCCAGAAGCGAGTTTTGCGATCTGCAAAAGCCGGTCGTCCTCTGCATGAAAGGGCTGGAGGAGCACACGGGCAAGCGCCTTTCGGAGATTGCCGCGGATTACCTGCCGCTGGAGCAGATTGCCGTCTGGCTGGGGCCTGGCCATATGCAGGATTTTCTCGCAGGCATTCCCAACTGCATGGTGATCGATTCCTACAACCCACAGCTCAAGCAGGAGGTCGTTGCGGCGCTCAAAGGCGGGCTGATTCGCTTTTATTACGGCGACGATATGATCGGCAACGAGGTTGGGGCGGCAGCAAAAAATGTCATTGGGATTGCGGCGGGCATGATGGATGGCCTGCACTGCGGCAGCCTGAAAGGCGCGCTGATGTCCCGCGGGGCTCGGGAGATTTCACGGCTGATCGGCGCCATGGGCGGCAACGAGCTTTCGGCCTATGGCCTGGCGCATCTGGGAGATTATGAGGCGACGGTGTTTTCGCAGTATAGCCGCAACCGCATGTTCGGAGAAAAATTCGTGCAGGGAGAGCAGATGGATGCTCTGGCGGAGGGTGTCTCGACGGCGGCGGCGTTGATGGTTTTGAAGGAAAAATACCAGGTGGATTTGCCCATCTGCACGGCTGTGCACACGGCGATTGAGGGGTGCATCCCGCCGGAGGAACTGATGAGCCGGCTGTTTTTGCGCAGTTTGAAAAAGGAATTTTAAAAAGGCGGGTTTTCCGCCTTTTTTATTTGTAAAAATTCGATCGGAGAGGGAGCCTTTTGGCATAGCGGCGGCGTATCACATAGTGAAAGGAGAAAAAGCAATGGAGGATCCGGATCAGAGCTTTGAACAGGTGTTTGAGCGGAACATCCGCAGTGTATACCGCGCCTGCTATCTGCGGCTGCGCCACAAGCAGGATGCGGAAGATGCGGCGCAGGCGGTTTTTCTAAGCTATCTTGCCAGAAAGCGGCCGTTTGAAAATGAGCGCCATGAGCGCGCATGGTTTTTGAGGGCGGCGCACGATCGGGCGGTGGATATACAGCGCAGCGCTTGGCATCGGAGGCGCTCGGCGGGGCGGGCGCAGGAACAGGAACTGGTATCTCTTGA
Organism: uncultured Christensenellaceae bacterium; assembly: GCA_910588425.1. Classification (GTDB taxonomy): domain Bacteria; phylum Bacillota; class Clostridia; order Christensenellales; family Christensenellaceae; genus QANA01. The sequence goes on from CAJUPM010000001.1 coordinate 171,075, forward strand.
TGAGGGAGAGATGGAAGCGCAGAGTATGCTTGCCGCGCTTCCGCCCAGCTTGCGGGAGGTGCTGGCGCTCTACTATATAGAAGGGCTGAGCGTCAGCCAGATTGCGAAAACTCTGCGGCGCACGCAAAGCACAGTCCGTGCACAGCTGACCAAAGGACGCAAACGGCTCAAACTGGAATGGGAGAGAGAAAATGAATGTGAATGAGCTAAAAAAAGAATTGGAACAATATGAACCGACGGAGGAGCAGTGCTGCGCGATGAAGCGGCGCATTCAGGCCGGGAGGATGCAGAAAGCCCGAAGAGGAAAGGCAGTATGGCGCGCCGGAGCGGCGGTTTGCGCGGCTTGCCTGATTGCGGCGGTGGGTCTGCTGGTATCCAGCTCCAAACAGACGGCGAACGTGCCGCCGGGTCCAGTGAGCGCGCAAGAGAGCGCCGGGCAAAGCCAGGTGCAGATTCTGGCGCTGGGGGCCGGGCAGGAAGAAAAGCCGCAGGCTCTGCAAATCGGTATCGAAATGCCCTTGGGAGATTACCGGCTGGAATCCAGCATGACGCCCGGCTTTCCGTTTGTTTTCCAGTGGGAGCTGGAAGGGGAGAGCGGGGAGGTCAGCGTATCCAAGGGCAGCCTGCTGCGGTGGGACAGGCAGACGGGGCAGGTTACAGACGCCGGCAAACAGGTGGTCTGCAAAAACGGAGAGACGCTCTACTACTCCCCGTTAGAGGGCGGGCAGCCGGCCGAGAGCGATGCGCTCACGATCCGCGTTGCTGGAGAGCGGCAGAGTGTGCTCATCCAGAGCCGGGAGGGCACCTATTTTGCAAAGATTCTGCCGGAAGAGATGCAGAGCTAAACGCTCGGGGAATGATAATCCTTGGAATTGGTGGAGAGCCCTTGCTGCTCCAGCCGGCTGTTCATAAACTGGCGCACGACGGAATAGAGCACGGCAAAGAGCGGGATTCCCAGGATCATGCCCGGCACGCCGAACAGGCCGCCGCCCAGGATGATGGCAAAGACAACCCAAAAGGCAGTCAGCCCGGTGGATTCGCCCAAAATGCGCGGGCCGATGATCTGCGCGTCGATCTGCTGTGTTACGATCGTTAGGATGACGAAGATCAGCGCATATTTGGGCTCCACCAAAAACAGGAGAATCGCCGAGGGAATCGCTCCGATGAAGGGGCCGAAGAAGGGGATGATATCCGTGATGCCCATGATGGCGCTGATGAGCGCCGCATAGGGCAGGCGCATGATGGCCATGGCGATAAAGTTCAGCGCGAACAGGCAAAAGCTCTGCATGAGTTTGCCCGAGATATACCCGCCGAAAATATCGTTGGTTTCTCTGGAAAGCAGGATGATGCTGCCAGCAAATTTCTGCGGAAAGAGGGCATAGGTCGCCTTCTTGACCTGCGCGATAAACAGCTCCTTGGAAGAGAGCAGATAGGCCGAGACGACCAGCGCCAGCAGTGCGTCGCTGATGCCCGAGATGGCCGAGACGGTGATCTGGAAGCCGATATTGGCGATTTCCGGCGCGATGGTTTTGGCATATTCCATGGCGGAATCGATCATCGCATAGAGGGAATCCATATCGCCGACGTATTTTTCCAGATGGAATTTTGTGATGAGATCGCGAAATGCGGTATCCAAATCCCGCAGATACCCGGGCAGGTTCTGCACAAAGGCGGAAATACTGCTGGAAAGTTCGGGCAGGATGATGAAGAACAGGCCTACCAGCGCCAGCAGCACGATGAGGTAGACCACGGCGATGGAGAGCGTGCGGGCCAGAGAAGAGCGCCCGCCTTTTTTGCCCCGGAAGCGGAACACTCTTTGCTCGAAAAATTGCACTGGCTTATTGAACATATATGCCAGGGCAAAGCCCCATAAAAAGGGATTTAAAATAAATAAAAACCGGCGGATAGTGGAAAAAACCTCGCCAAGATTGAAGACGACGGCGCATATTAAAATGCAGGCGCCGGCCGCTAAAACGGCATAGGCGGTGATCGTCGTGTATTTTTTGTTCCAGTCAATTCTCATAACGGCCCTCTTTTTCTTTTTTATCATTATTCCCAGAGATTGCTAGATTATGAGAGAAAAAATGCGCGGATTTGCCCGGGCGGGAGCGGCGGTTCGCGCAATAAAAAGGCCTTGGCATTTGCCAAGGCTTTTTGGGATGTTTTTTCAGAATTTACTGCGCATCGGCCTGCTGTTTGGACGAGGATTGAAGCGCGAGGTTCTGGGATAAGAACTTTTCGGTGGATTTGAGCAGCGCAAAGACCAGCGCCGTATGCACCGGGATGAGGATAAACGTGCTGATAGAGCGGAACCAAGCCACGCTCCCGGGCATTCCAAAGGAATAGATGAGGATGAGCGTATTGCAGATAAACGAGCAGACAATTTGCCCGGCCGATACCGCCAGCAGTGTTTTCCAGAAACCATGCTGTTTGTTTTTCAGGAAAAACAGAGCAGGCAGCAGCCCCATCAGCGCGTTGGTCAGCGTAAACAGCGGCATATATGCGCCGAGCGGGCGGATGATCGAGCAAAGGATATCCGTCAGCGCGCCGACGATAGCGCCGTATACCGGCCCCAGCGCGATGCCCGCATACATGACGATGCTGGCAGAGAAGTTGATATCTTTGATCAGGCCGCCGAACATGGAGACCGGGATGCCCAAAAATGATTTTAAAACCACGGCGAGGGCAGTCAGCAGCGCGCCAAAGACAAGCTTGCGAGTTCGAGTTCTTTGCAAAATAAAAACACCTCCTTTTTTTCAGAATGGAGAGCATACCAATAAAAAAGAAGTGCTTCTTCTCTTTTTTTGTGGCAGCGGACGCGAGGCTGTACCGCGGGGAAACCCCTTTCGTTCCCGGGCGACATCCCATCCCGAGACACTTCTTGGCTTTTGGCCATGACGCACAGGCCTCTACTCTGCACATTCTACCCCAAATATACCATATTCCGCGCGGCATGGCAAGAGAATATGCGGCCGGGCGGTGTAATATATTGAATGGGAAGAGAAAAACGAGATTGGAGCGGCTTTTCGCCGAAAAGATGGGCAGAGCCCGGGAGGAAAAGCAAGGATGGCTGTTTTAAACCATATTGTGAGTCAAAATGATACGCTGGAGCGGCTCAGCAGGATGTACCGCGTGCCGGTTTGCATGATTCTGCGCGCGAATGAGGGGCAGAAGAACTTGCTTCGGCCAGGCAGGCGCATTGCGATCCCATTCCCTAATTTTTGCCTGGAAAAAGCGCAGAGCAGGGCATCGATTTTTGAGAAAAACCGCTACCGGGTGCAGGCGGGGGATACGCTTTTTGGCATTGCGCAGAAATTTGGAACGACCATGCAGGCGATCATGGGGGAGAACAAGATTGCCCGGCCGGAGGAGCTTGGGCCAGGCAGGGAGATTGTGGTTTCTTGCCCAAGAGAGGGTTTTGTAGTATACTCATTAAAATCCACAGATACTCTAGAAGATGTGGCGTTAAAATTCGATGTGAGCGAGCGGGCGCTTTGGCGCTATAACGATATCGCCTGCGGCGCGTATCCGGGCATGCAGCTCATCATCCCTTTGGGAGAGAAATGAAAAAGATCGTACTTGTGGGCATCAACGCCAAATATACGCATACAAACCTGGCTATCCGGTATCTGGCGCAATACGCCGGGCATCCGGGAGTTGAGCTGTTTGAATGCACGATTAACCAGCCGGCAGAGCAGGTCGCGCAGGAACTTGCGGCGAAAAATGCCGCGCTCTACGGTTTTTCGGCGTATATCTGGAATATCGAATATATCCGCGCTCTGGCCAAGGCTGTGCCGGGAATTGTGCTGCTGGGCGGGCCGGAGGCCTCCTCGGCACCGGAGGAATACCTGGAGTTCGCGGATTACATCATCCGGGGCGAGGGGGAAGAGGCCTTTCGCATTTTTGCGGACAAGCTGGAGCGGGGAGAGGATCTGAGAGGGACGCCTTCGCTTTGCTATTTGCAGGATGGGGCGCTTCGGCAAAACCCGCCTGCGCCTTATGTGGATTTGGCCGGCCTGCTCATTCCATATGAGAATTTGCAGAAATTTTCGGGCAGGGTGCTTTACTACGAATCCTCCCGGGGCTGCCCGTTCCGCTGTGCCTATTGCCTCTCCTCTCTTTCGGGGGGCGTGCGGTTTGCGCCGGTTTCCAAAGTTTTGGCAGATCTCGACCGGTTTACGGCGGCAGGCGTGATGAAGGTGAAGTTTGTAGACCGCACTTTTAACGCGAATCCGGCCAGAGCCAGAGAGATTTTCGAGCATATCATTCGAAGCGGCGGCGGGACGGATTTCCACTTTGAAATTGCCGCAGATTTATTGGACGAGCAGGCCTGCGCTTTGCTGGAGCGCGCCCGCCCCGGGCAGATTCAGCTGGAGATCGGCGTGCAGTCCACGCATCAGCCGACGCTTGCCGCCATAAAGCGGGTGCAGGATTTTGGCTATACCGCCAAAATGGTGCAGCGGCTGGCCAAGGCGAAGAATCTGCACCTACACCTGGATCTCATTGCCGGATTGCCGCTGGAGGGGATGGAGCAATTTTGCCGCTCTATCGACGACGTGATGGCGCTGGGGGCGGAGAAAGTGCAGCTGGGATTTTTAAAAGTGCTCAAAGGCTCCAAAATGCAGGAAATGGCCGAAGAGTACGGCATTTTATATCACGCTTCGGCGCCCTACGAAGTCTGCCAGACGGCGCAGCTTTCCGGCAGGGAGCTGGCAAAGCTGCATCAAGTGGAATATTTGCTGGATCGAACCTATAATTCCGGGCTGTTCCGGCATGTGGTAAATTATTTCGGCCGGCAGATGGGCTATGCCAATTTCTATTTGCAGCTTTCAGAACAGCTGGAGCAGGAGGAGATTTCGCCCAGAGCGCTGGGGGAGAAGCAGCTGGCCGAGGCTTTGCTGCGCTTTTGCCAAAGAAGCGGGGAACAGATGGCGAAGGAAATGCTCCGGCTGGATTTGCTGATCAAAAAGCGCCGGCCAAAACTGCCGGCTGCCCTGGAATGCGATGCGCCCTGGAAGCGGGAGCTTTTCCGCGAAAATCCGGAGATGCTCCAAAGCCTGCCTGCGGGCAAGCGAGCCTGGCACTATGCGCGGCTGGAGGATTTTTCGCTGGATCTCTGCCGCTATCTCAAAGAGGGAGAAATTTGCCCTGGGCAAGGCAGATATTTATTTGACTACACAGATTGGTCGCTTCATGATTTGCAGACGGGGCAGGAGGCCGGCTTTGGGAGCGCCCTGCCGGTTTTGCCCAGGTGGGAAGCATAAGCAAAAAGAGCAGGAATTCCTGCTCTTTTTGCTTTGCTGAAAAATGATTAAAATTTTTTTGGAAGGCATGTATAAACCTCAAAAACCTGGCAAGAATATAGGCATACAGCGAAACGCTGTATCAAAAGTTTCCCGTTTCATTTTTCCTCTATTTAAAAAGCCGTGGAGAGCAGAAATGTTCTCCACGGTCTTTTTATGCAAAAAGGAGCTATTTCCTGCGGCCTTTTTTGCCCGTAACAAACTGCACGATCAGGCCGGATAAAAGGAAGGCAGCCATGGCGACGATCAGCGTCGTGCGGTAGGAGATGTAGAAAGCCGAGACTTTTCCGCCAAGAGCAGCCAGCGTGCCGCCCGAGAGAATCCAGCTAAAGTTCATGATGGTATAGCCGCCGTACAGCACCAGGCCAACGGCGCCGGTGAAGGCGGTGGAGAGAATGATGCAGACGCGCCGGTAGGCCAGCGTGAGAAAGCCCGCGCAGACGGCCAGCACGATGATGATGACTGTGGGCAGCGTACTGCTGATGGGAATGCCGAAAAGCGTCATGAGCATGATGGCGACGCAAATGCCGAAAATGGCGCCCGTCAGGAAAATGCCGAAGTTATAGATAAAATAGGATAAACTGCCCAGAATGATGCCGATGATGACAGCGACGATGATGGCCGTCGTCTGGGAGAGATGCGCATATTGCAGCAAAAGAGAATAGGCATAATACCCGCCGAACAGCACGCCCATGCAGGTGAAGAGCAGGCGGATATGCCGGTAGCCGAAAAAGCAAAGCGTGATGCACAGCACGCTGGTTAAAACCAAAAACAGAAGCAAGATGATTCCAGACATTTTTTCCCTCAAGCAATCTTTAGATTCTTTTTTCAATTATAGAGCAATTCACTTTTTCTGTCAAAGCGCTCATATGTTTTGCGCACCTGGATACAATAAGTGCATGGAAAAAACAAGTTGCAAGAAAAAAAGCTGGAAAGAGAATAAATGGGTGCGCGGGGCGTTTGGCCTGGGCATCGGCCTGGTCAACGGTTTTTTTGGCTCGGCGGGCGGCATTTTTGCCGTGCAGACGATGGAGAAGCTGGGACTGGAGGAAAAGAAAAGCCACGCGACTTCCATTCTGGCGATTCTGCCCATGTCCATTGCCAGCGGAGTGGTCTATTTTCTGGGCGGGCATATCCCCTTTGACGGCAATACATGGATGCTGCTGGGCGGCGCGTGTGCAGGCGGGCTGATTGGGGCGATGCTGCTCGGCAAGCTCAAGGGAGATATCGTAGATGCGATTTTTACGCTGCTCATTTTGGCTTCAGGTGTGAGGATGCTGTTCTGATGTGGTTTTTAATTTCGGGTATTCTGTTTGGGACGATTGCCGGCATGGGCATGGGGGGAGGCATTATCCTCATCCCGGTGCTCACGGTCTTTCTGGGAGTGGATCAGCAGGGAGCCCAGGGGCTCAACCTGCTCTGTTTTCTGCCCATGGCTGGCTTTGCGCTCTTCTCGCATATCAAGCATAAGCGGGTGGATTTTTCCTGGGCTATCGCGCTGGGGCTGGGCGGGCTGGCGGGCTCGCTTCTGGGCGCCTATCTGGCCGGATTGATGAAAAACGAGGTGCTGGGCAAGATTTTTGGCGGACTGCTGATTTTGCTGGGCGGCTGGCGCGCATTCGGGCAGATTTCCAACATGATCAAAAAGAAAAAAAGCAAGGCAAACCAAAGCTGCTGCAATCCTGAAAAATAGGGAAGATGCCCGCGCCGTCCGGCGCGGGTTTTTGCTGCCCAACGGGACGGCTGGACATTTGCGCCTGTTTGCGGGATAATGAAAAGCAGAATTTTGGCAAACAGGAGAGATGAGCATGAAATATATTTTGGCCTCTGCTTCGCCCAGAAGGCAGCAGCTGCTGGCGCTGGTGCTGGATGGCTCGTTTGAGATTCAGGTCAGCGATGCGGATGAGAAGACGGCGCTTTCGGATCCGGCGGAATTGGTGCAGGAGCTGGCCAAGCGCAAGGCCAGGGCAGTCGCGAAAGGGCAGGAGGACGCAGTCATTTTCGGCGCGGATACCGTCGTGGCTCTGGAGGGACAGACTTTGGGCAAGCCCAAAGACAGGCAGCAGGCAAAAGCCATGCTGGAGCGGCTTTCCGGCAAGACGCACACCGTCTATACGGGCATTGCGCTTCTGCATACCAAAAGCGGGCATATGCTTTGCGAGGCAGACAGCACGCAGGTTACTTTTGCGCCCATGCGGCCGGAAGAGATTGAGGCGTATCTGGATACGGGAGAATATGCCGATAAGGCGGGAGCATACGGCATTCAGGGCGGCGCGGCAAAACATATCGAGAAAATCGACGGATGCTATTTCAACGTGATGGGCCTGCCCGTGCACCGCACATATGAGCTGCTCAAGAAACTGATGGGAGAGAGCGATGGGGCACTATAAATCCTGGTCCGGGCTGAAAAAACAGCTGGAGCAGTTTTTGTGCGAAGAGTTTCGGGGCAGAATCACCTATTTTCTGGCAAGATATCATCAGGTACATAACTCGTATGGCAGGGCGGCGATCCGTTTGGATGGAAATGAGTTGGTCTGTTTTTCCTGGATTGAGATGTATCAGCAGGATGCGGATCTCGGCTTGCAGTGGCGGGAGAGCGGAGCATATGATGAGAAAACGCTCAAAGAGAAGTGGGATCGCGAAAAGACCTATCACGACCTGGATTTTCTGGATGCGGCTTTGCAGTTCTCCGGAATGTCGATTGCCCAGGCGCTGGGAAGCGAAAACTACATCATAAAAATTTTTGCAGTTTTGGATGGAAGGGTGGGAAAGCGGAAGCTGGCAGAGATCGCCCGGCGCAGGGAATATGCGGCATACCCGGATTGGGTGCGGCAGTTTTACGAGCTGCGCCTGAACGCTCTGTGTTCGCATTCAGACAGGAAGATGACGAGCATCACAGAAAAAGAGCAGAGCATTTGAAAAGAGCCAACGCCATAGAAAGGCGGCCCTTTTTTGTGCATACTATCCCGGCCTTGTGGCATATATGTGTATAGAAACTCCAGAATATGGAAAAGATAGTTTCATATTCTGACAGGAGGAAAAGCAATGAGCAGTTTATTCACACAGGCGCTGGGCGTGGATTTTGGGACGACAAACCTCTCGATTAGCGACGGGCAGCGGGGCACGCTTTTAAGAGAGCCCTCGGTTGCGGCCATCAGCGCAGTTTCGGGAGAACTTTTGGCAGTGGGCGAGGCAGCCAGTATGCTGATTCGCCAAACACCCGGGGAAGTTGTGGCGACATATCCCGTAAGCAGCGGATGCATTTTAGATTATCAGGTTGCCCGCCGCATGCTCAAGTTTTTTCTGCGGCGCATGCGCAAGAACAGGCATATGGCTTATGGCACAAAAGTGGTCATGTGCGCCAGGCCGGGCGTGGGCGGCAGTGAAAAAATGGCGATGGAGGAAGCCGCGCGCTATGCCGGGGCCAAGGAAGTTTCGCTCATCGAGGAGCCGATTGCCGTGGGCATAGGCGCGGGGCTGAACGTCTTTGAGCCCAGAGGGCGCATGATCATCGAGCTGGGCGCCGGGGAGGGCTGCGCTTCGGTGGTCTCGCTGGGCGGCGTAGTTGAATCCCAGCCCATCCCCACGGGCGGCAGCTATATGAACCAGTGCATTGCGGATTACTTGCTCTCTGCCTATGGTGTGCATATCGGGGATACGGCTGCCGAGGCCATCAAGCTCTCCTACAGTGAGCATGAGGGAGAGATGAGCGCGCTGGGCCGAGGAGAGAAGAGCGGGCTTCCGGAGGAAATCCATTTTCGCCCCTCGGAGATCGAGCAGGCGCTGATGCCCGTCAGAGAGAAGATACTGGAATGCGTCATCCATCTATTCCAAAAGACGCCGCCTGAGCTGGTGGCGGATATCAGCGAGGAGGGCATTCTGCTTTCGGGCGGATCTTCCCTGATGCCGGGGCTGGCAGATTTTATCGGGCAGAGCACGGGCGTGCCGGCCCGGCTGGCAGAGCATCCCTTTTCTGCGCCCTGCCAGGGCGCGGGCATGGCAGCGCAGATGCGGAATTGTTAATAAATTTTGACGAGCCTTTTAAAAAGAAAGACAACTGTGATATAATGAAGGCACCGGCCGGGCGTTTCCCCGGCAGGTGCCTTTTTTGCCGACAGGTTTTTGCCGGCCTTTGAATAAAGCAGTTGATTTTCGCGCGCTTTTGGGCGCATTGTTTTAAAGGAGTCGTTTGATGGGGTTTTGGAAAAACCGTCCGCTGATCATAGCAGTCATTTTCTGCATTATTTTATTCGTTTTGTTGCTTTCGACCTCTGGCAATACGCAAAGCGGCGGTGCCAGCAGCGCCATGGGCAGGATGCTTGCACCGGTTCAGCGCTTTTTGTATTCCAGCACGGAGAGCATCGGGGATTTCTTTGCCGGCCTCTCCAAAAACGGCACGCTGAAAGAGGAGAACGCAGCGCTCAAAGAGCAGGTCGCCGAGATGGAGAGCGAACTGCGCGATTATGAAAACCTGCGCCAGGAGAATGAGCGCCTCAAAGACCTGCTGGGCGTGGTGGATTCCTATGGGGATTACGAGAGGCTGACGGCGCGGGTGATCGGAAAAAGCCCGGGCGCCTGGTTCGACGAGTTCACCATCAATGCCGGCGAGAAGCAGGGCGTCCAGAAGGGCATGATCGTCTATACGGCGGATGGCCTGCTGGGCAAAGTGGTCTATACTTCGGCGACGTATTCCCGCGTCATCTCGCTGATTCATGATAAGAGCGGCGTTTCTGCCATGGTGGAGCGCACCCGGGATAACGGCGTCATCAAAGTGGCGGAAAACGGGGAAGAGCCCAGCGATTTGCAGCTTTTCTACCTCTCCATGAACAGCGACGTCAAGCCGGGGGACAAGATCATCACGTCCGGCATCGGCGGAGTCTACCCCAAGGGCATTCCCATTGCGCAGGTAACCGAGGTCAGCACGGATTCTTCCAGCGAGAAGGTCGTCATCGCAAGAAGCAATGTGGATTTTGAGCATGTGGAGGAAGTTGTGGTCATTTTGCAGCTGTTTGAAGAGGTGCCGCAATGAGATACCTTGCTCTTAGCCTCACGCTCGCGCTCTCTTTGTTCCTCAACGGCGTGGTGTTTGTGCAGTACCCCATTTTTGGCATTCAGCCGGATTTTATGCTCTGCTGCATGGTCTGCATGGCGCTCAGGGAGCGCACGCTCACGCCCGTGTTCTATTTCGCTGCTGGCGGAATCGTTTTCGATGTGCTTTTTTCCGCGGGGCTGGGCTTTTATGCGCTGCAATACTTGATTGTGGGCATTCTGGTTTATCTGTTTGCCGCGGCCAGAGGGGAAAACGATCTGCGCCTTGTCCCCATTGCCGGCGCGGCGGCGCTGCTTGTAAAAGATATTCTGGCATATTTCCTGTGCCTGTTTCTGGGAAGAAGCATGGATTTCGGCAAGCGGTTTCTAACCCAAACCCTGCCCGGCGCGCTGATGGCAGCGCTGCTTTGCTTTGGGCTGTATTTTTTGTTTGAGCGGCTGTATTCCTTTCGCTTTATGGGGACAAACGCAGATTTGCCCCGCAAAGACGAGCTTTAAGGGGGAGGCGTGCGATGTTTTTAAAGTTTAAGAGCAGATATATTGCGGCGCTTTGTGCTTTGGTTGCGCTGTTTTTGTTTTTGGGGGTCAACCTGTTTTCGCTCACGGTAACACATGCGGATCAGTATGCCAGCGCGACGCGGACCAACTCCGAGCGCTCGGTTGCCGTCAAAGGCGCCCGGGGGACGATTATGGATAGCTCGGGCGTGCCCCTGGCATACGACGTGGGCAGCTATAACGTAGCCTTCTACCGCGATCCGGCCAACAACGCCTCCAGCGACCGCGCCAATTACACCCGCATTCTCATGAAAGCCATCGAAGTGATCGAGAGCCATGGGGGCAGCACCATTGATACCTTCCTCATTCGCAAAAATGAGGAGGGCGTGTTTGAATACGATCTGGACGGCCTGACGGACGAGCAGCGCCAAAAGCGCATTGAAAACTGGTGCGCCAATATGCAGATCACGGATCCCGAGGCATCGCCTGAACAGCTCTATTATGAGATGCGCACGCGGTTCCGCATCCCCGAAGATGTGAATTATGAGCAGGCGGTCAAGCTGCTCTCCATCTGGCAGGAAGTCCAGAACATGATGTATAAATCCTATATCCCGGTAACCATCGCCTATAATGTGGATTTTGAGACGGTCTCCGAGCTGGAGACCCGGGCGGTGGAGCTGGAAGGGATTCAGATAGAGCAGAGCTACACCCGGGTTTATCCCAAAAAATCCACTGCCGCGCATATCATCGGCTATCTGGGCCGCATCACGGATTTGGACGAGCTGGCCGAAAAAGAGGCCCAGGGCTATTCCGCGGAGGATCTGGTGGGCAAAGTCGGCATCGAGGCCACGATGGAGCAGTATCTCTCGGGCGCGACCCAGGAAAAGCAGGGCAAGCGCAGGCTGGAGCTGGATGCCTCGGGGAGCGTGATTGGGCAAACCGGCTATGAAGCGCCCAGGCAGGGGGACAGCGTCGTCCTTACCATCGATCTGAAGCTGCAGGAGCTGGTGGAGCGCGAGCTGGAAGCCAATATCAAGCAGGATTACCAGGAGCAGCTGCAAATGTATCAAGAGGGCCGGGCAGATACGCCGACCAAAGAGGGATACGACAGCAAGCTGGCCAAGCGCTCCAAAAAGGAGATTAATTTCATCAAATCCGGGGCGGCCATCGTCATGGAAGTTAAGACGGGCAGAGTCCTGGCGCTGGCTTCTTATCCAAGCTACGACCTCAACCTGTTTACCGGCGGCATTTCGGATGAGGATTTTAATGCGCTGCTCAACGATCCCGCGGCGCCGCTTTTCAATAACGCCATCTCCTCCGTCTCTACGCCGGGCTCCATCTTCAAGATGGCGACGGCAGTGGCCGGCCTGATGGAAGGGGAGATCACCGTCAATACTGTGATAGACGACGTCGGCCCTTATAACAAATACGTCAAGGAAGGCGCGCGGGCGCCGGAATGCTGGGTTTCGCCCAACTTTTCGCACCACGCCGGAGGCCAAAACGTCATTTTGGCGCTGAAAAACAGCTGCAACTACTTCTTCTTCGAAGTGGCAGATCGACTGGGCATCGACAGGCTGATGAAGTGGACAGATAATCTCGGGCTGACCAGCAAGACGAATATCGAGCTGACCAGCGAGGCCGTCGGCTGGATTGGCCACCAGAAGATTCTATACGATCCCGAGCTGCCCATCGACGGCCAACGGACGTATAAGCCGACTATCGTCTACAACCGCATCTATGAGCAGCTGCAAACCTATGGCGAGGCCCGGGGCGTTACCTACAGCGAGGCGCAGCTCAAGCTGGCATCCGCCAGCCTGGTGGATCTGGCAAGGCTGGGGCGGCTGGATATCGGCCCGGAAATCCGCCAGGTTTTGAGCGATACGCTGGATATTCCGCAGAACGTTTCGCTCAGCCGGGGCTGGACCAACGACATCTTAAACTGGCTGCGCGAGCTCATCTGGACTTCTACGGATACCGTTACCCAGGGCATCGGCGTTACGCCCACGCAGCTGACGCCCATCGCAGTCGCGCGCTATCTCTGCGCACTGGGCAACGGCGGGAAGGTGTATGACGCGCATATTGTAGAGCAGATCATCGACAGCCAGGGTAACGTCGTGAAAAATTTTGAGCCGACCCTTGTGCGGGATCTGGAGCTGCCCCAGAGCGTGAAGAAGGCCATCATGCAGGGCATGGAGCAGGTTGTCTCGGCGGAGGACGGAGGCACGGCAGGCGCTGCCTTTGTCAACTTTGCCTATAAGGATCAGATTGTAGGCAAGACGGGCACAGCGCCGATTTCCACCATCGATTTGGAGGATAACATCTGGCTCTGTCTGCTGGCACCAAAGGACGACCCGGAAATCGCGGTTGTGGTGTTTTTGCCCAACGGCCTTTCCAAATCCAAGGCGTATCCGACGGCAAAAGCCATCATCAGCTATTATTTTGAATCCAAGGCACAGCAGGATCCCAGCGCATCGCCCTCGCCTTCGGAAGGGACACTGCTGGAATAGCCGCGGCAATTTCTGCCAAAATGCGCGCAAAAGAATTGCAGTCTGCGCGCATTTCGGTTATAATAAATAGGATTTACAGGGATTTCAACTGGGAGAAATTATGATAACGCTCAAAAGCACACAAGAGGGATTGGAATTTTGGATTTCCGATGCAGATTCCTATCCTAAAATTAAAAAAGAGCTCGAGGATACTCTTGGCGCAAACCGGGAATTTTACCGCGGCACGCATCTTCCGGCCAATTTCTTTGGGTGGGAGTTTACCGATCTGCAAAAGCGGGAGCTTTCGGCGTTTTTAGGCCGGGAATACGGCATATACCGCGTGCATTTTTCGGATGACGAATCGCCGGATCAGATGCCGGAGCAGCCCAAAAGGCGCGGCCGCCGTGCAGCTGCCCGGGCAGAGGAAAAGGCGCCGGAGCCGGAAGCTGCTTTCATGGAGCGCAGAGACGGCAGCATGTTTCTGCCAAAGACCATCCGCAGCGGACAGCGGATCGAATGCCAGGGGGATGTTGTGGTTGTGGGCGATGTGAACCCGGGGGCGGAGATCATCGCGACGGGCAATATCGCGGTATTCGGCAAGCTGCGCGGGCTGGCTCATGCTGGCGCATCCGGCCGCCAGGATGTGATCATCGTGGCGAACTACCTGGTTCCGCAGCAGATTCGGATTGGCGGGAAAATTGCCATCATCCCCAAAAACCGGCGCATTGACGGGCCGGAAATCGTGAAAATTTTAGACGGAAAAATCGTAGTGGATTCTTTGGCTTAGAGCATATTGGAGGAAAGAGAGCATATGAACAACGTAATCGTAGTAACATCCGGCAAAGGCGGCGTCGGCAAGACGACGACTTCGGCGAATATCGGCGTGGGGCTTGCGCGGCTGGGCAAGCGCGTTGTGCTGATGGATACGGATATTGGCCTGAGAAACCTGGACGTCGTTCTGGGGCTGGAAAATAGAATCGTCTATGACTTGGTGGATGTTGTCAGCGGGACATGCCGCCTCAAGCAGGCGCTGATCAAAGATAAGCGCTATGACGGCCTCTATCTGCTGCCGGCCGCGCAGACCAAAGATAAAAACGCCATCACGCCGGAGCAATCCAAGGCGCTGGTGGAGGAGCTGGAAAAGGAATTTGACTATGTGATCATCGACTGCCCGGCAGGCATTGAGCGCGGCTTCCAGAACGCGATCGCCGGGGCAAAGAGCGCGATTGTCGTAACCGTTCCGGAGGTTTCCTCTGTGCGCGATGCAGACCGCATCATCGGCCTGCTCGGGGCGGCGGAAGTGGAGGATATGAAGCTTCTGATCAACCGTCTGCGCCCGGATTTGGTCAAAAAAGGGGATATGCTTGCCATCGACGACACGCTGGAAATCCTGGGCATCGATCTCATCGGCGTGATTCCCGAAGATGAGCTGATTTTCCGCTCCAGCAATCTGGGCGAGCCCGCCGTTACGGATGATTCCTCCAAGGCAGGCAAGGCATACCGGGAGGTTGTCGACCGCATTTTGGGAAAAGACGTTCCCATCAGCACGCCGGAGGAGAAGACTGGCTTCTTTGGCAAAGTCCGCAAGCTGTTTGGCGGGAAGGAATAAGCGGGGGGAGCAGAGATGGCAATGTTTGGTTTATTTGGAAATAAGAAAAAGACAAGCAGCTCTGTCGCCAAAGACAGGCTCAAGCTGGTTTTGATTCACGACCGCGCCGGAACTTCCTCCAACAACGAGATGATCGAGATGATGAAGCGGGATATTCTCAAAGTAATTTCGGAGTATATCGAGATCGATGAATCCGAATTCGAGCTGGATATCAAGACGGCAAAAGGCGGAAAGGACCGCGTGTTTTCCGAGATCGTCGCCAATATTCCCATCAAGCGGGTGCGCAAGATGGGCAAAAACAAATACTAGCCCGATGGGCGGAAAAAACCGGCAGGACAGCCGGTTTTTTTGATGCACGAAAAGCCCCGCCTGCATTCCGGGCAAGCGGGGCTTTTTATGCAAATAGTGTGAGAGATTAGAGCGGCGTTCGCCTCTGGGAGCGCAGATACACGTTGAGCACAAGCCCAATGCTTATAAGCGTTGCCAGCAGGTTTGAGCCGCCATAGCTCACCAGCGGCAGCGGAATGCCTGTTACAGGCATGACGCCGATATTCATGCCGATATTCTCGAACACATGGAAGAAGAGCATACAGGCCACGCCGATGATAATATACATGCCAAAATCATCCCGGGCGCGCATGGAGATGCGGAAGAGATGATAGATCAGGAAGAGGTATGCGCCGACCAGCAGGATTGCGCCGACAAAGCCGATGGCTTCGGTTGTGCTGGAAAAGATGAAGTCTGTGTGATCTTCGGGCAGAAAGTTGGATTGCTGGGTGAGCAGATCCTGGGAGAAAAAGCCCTTGCCGCGGAATCCCCCGGAGCTGGAGACGGTTTTGGCCCGAATGACGTTGAACCCTTTGCCCTCGGGATCTTTGCTGGGATCGAGAAAAACCTCGATGCGCCCCTTCTGATCCTCGCTCATCAGCAGCCAGGCGATGGGCAGCATGGCCAGCGCCGCGCCAAACATGGGCCCGAGAATTTTAAAGCTGGTTTTAGACATGAACAGCAGGCCAACGAGAATGAATAGATAGACCATGGCCGTGCCCAAATCCGGCTGGGCCGCGATGAGCGCGACGGGGATGAGAAACCGCCAGAGAATGGGGAACAGATCCCGGAATTTTTCGATGCCGCCGCTCTTATTCTCCGTGCGCTCGGCGAACTCGCGCGCCAGCACCAGGATGATGAGCGGCTTGCAGATCTCGCTGGTCTGGATGCCGACAGAGCCGATGCGCAGCCAGCCCTTCAGACCACGCTGGTTGGCGCCGAAAATCAGCGTTATCACCAGCAGGGCGACACAGCCCCAATAGATGATATTGCAAAACTCGCGGATATTGCTGTAATCCACGAACAGCAAAACGATGATGAGGATGACGCCCAGGCAAAAATAGATAAACTGCGTCAGCGGCAGGCTGGAGCTTAGGCTGCCGACATATTCGAGAAACGTCTGCGTATCGGGATCAAAGGCGGTGCAGGTTGCGCTGGCGATGGCGATCATGCCAAAAAAGGCCAGACCAAGCACCAGAAGGACGGTGATCCAGTCGATGCGCTTTAAAATATCATAATTCTTATTTTTTGGGCTCATAAGAATTCCTTTCGCTGGGATAGAGTGGGCTGGCCGCGGCAAAGCGGCACCCGAATGATGGAACAAAGTAGCCTGCTATTCCTGTGCGCGATGCTCCACCCAATTAATAGAGTGGTGAAATCTGCCATCTCCGCACGCGGTGCTGGCAGCCAGTTTGTCAGTCAGCAGATGCTCGCGCAGAACGTGTTTGCCTTGCTTGCGAATCATATTTGCCAGCGGGCAGATACTCTCTCGTTTCCAGCCGCCATGCGAACCGGCTTTCCCCGCAATCCAATTTTTAGAAATAAGTAAAGGGGTATGGGGGCTTGCCCCCATGATTATCCATTGCCCTTGACCTTTTCGTCAGTGCCATGGCGGGTGTTCTCTCAGGCGTCCGAAACTATGCTTCGGGGAACGCCGTGAGGTTATTATACCATGTCGGCGGCGCGCATCGTGCGACGACGGCAGCCGTCAATGAACGCTCAGGCTTCGGAAGAGCTTTGCCCTTCTGTTTAAGCCGTGCGTCTATTATACCGCAGCAGCCCATTTCTGGCAAATGAACAAATCGTGAAAGCAGAGAAAACAGAAATATTTTTCCGGCTGGGTGAGTATAGATTATTACACCCGAAAGGCAAGGAGGGATATTGATTATGGCAGAAAACCGGAAAACGGCGAACAGTGAATTTATTTCCAGCAAAAGAGGAACGATGGTCCAGCGCCCGCAGAGGGTGGAAGAAGAGCCGAGCGGCAGTCTGCTGGAACTGAAAAGCGGATGGAAGAGTGTCCGTAAAAAGGTGCAGGAGGCGCCGGAGGGCTACCGCAAGCTGGCGCGCCGGGCGATGGTATGCGCTGTGCTGGCGCTGGGCATCTGGGCTGTGAAAAGCATGGATACGGCTGTCTCCAACCAGATCATCGGCGGTGTGGAAAGCGCGACGGGCAGTGAACTGGAAAAAGATGATGATATCGGCCAGCTGAAGTTCGTCAGCGGGCAGCAGGGGGATGCAGTGAGCGTTTCGGGCTCGCTTTACAGCCTGCCTTTGGAGGGAGAGGTTGTGGAATCTTTCTCGGACAGCGGCAAAGACGTCAGCATCAAGGGTGAGGGCAGCGCCAGAGTGAACGCAATTCTTCCCGGCGTTGTGGTAAAAACCACCAGCGACAGCGTAGTCGTCGAGAATATCAACGGCACAAAGAGCACCTACTCCGGCGTGATTCCCAGCGTTTCAGCGGGAGATCAGGTGAGGAACTCGGATATGCTGGGCCAGCTTTCGGGGGAAGTGCTCTGCCTGGAGACGGTGAGCGGCATTGGCTATGTGGATTCCCTGAGCATGCAGGATATGACAGAGGCATCAGCGCAAATTGAGTAGCAAGTTTTTTGGGGGCAGGCTGGAAGTTAATTTTATCTTTATTCCGGTTGTCTTTCTCATGTGCTATGTGAGCGGGGTCGAGGCGATATTGGCCTTCTGCCTGGCGCTGCTGCTGCACGAGAGCGCTCATGCCGTCATGGCGCAGGCGATGGGCGTGCGCGTGCGGAGCCTGGAGCTGATGCCCTTTGGATGCACGGCGCATATCGAGAGTTTTGCGGTGGTCAGCCCGGGGGCGGAGATCGCCATGGCCGCCGCCGGGCCTTTGGCAAACCTGGCGCTGGCGGCGCTGCTGCAGTTTGGCGCGGACGTCACGGCGGAAGACACCTTTCTCGCCGCGCTTTACCGCTCGAACCTCTCGCTGGCGGCGGTCAATCTGCTCCCGGCGCTCCCTATGGACGGCGGGAGAGTGCTCTGCTGTGTGCTCTCTTATGCGATGCCAAGGCTGCTGTGCGTGCGGCTGGTCAGCGCCATGGGTGTGCTCACGGGGCTGGGCGTAACCGGGCTGGGCGTGCATTTCTGGCTGACCGGGACGCCCAATCCCACCATCCTGCTCATGGGCAGTTTTATGATCTTTGCATCGGCGAAGCACTACCATGCGGCACCGGTTTGTGTGATGCAGGATACGCTGCACAAGCGCAGGGAAATTTTCCGGCGCGGCAGTGCGCAGGTGCGGGGCACGGCGGTCTGCGGGGAGCGCAGCCTGGGCGACGCCATCGCACGCATGGATGCCAGAAGCTATAACCTGCTCTATGTCCTGGATGACGATATGCGCCTGCTGGGGACGCTGGGCGAAGGCGAGATTATGGATTACGCGCTTTCCCGGGGCAGCGGGGAGAAACTGCGGGAAATTGCAAAACTGCGGCGCAGTGTTTGACCCTTGGCAGAGATAATGTTATAATACAAGAACAGTTTATATGCGGGCGGTGCATGGCGAGATTGGCGCGGCGTTTGCCAGCCCAAAAGCCGCGGGCCAAAAGCCCTCCGGGAGGAAATTTTGATCGACCTGAAAAAGCTAGAGAAAATCCTGCCCCTGGTGGAAAAACCGGGCAGATATATTGGGGGAGAAGTTGGGATTGCAAGAAAGCGGACGGATGTTCCTATCCGCTTTTTGTTCGCTTTTCCTGATATTTACGAGGTGGGGATGTCTCACCTTGGCAGCGTGATTTTATATCACCTGACCAACGAGAGGGAGGACACCTATGCGGAGCGGGCTTATGCGCCCTTCCCGGATATGCAGCAGCAGATGGAAAAAGAGGGGATTCCTCTTTTTTCTTTGGAAACATATACCGCGGCCGACGAATTTGATATCATCGGTTTTAACCTCTCCTATGAGATGTGCTACACGACTGTGCTGCGCATGCTGGAGCTTTCGGGCATCCCGCTGAGAAGCCGGGAGAGAGACGGGAGCCATCCGCTCATCATGGCCGGAGGAACCTGCACCTATAACCCCGAGCCTTTAGCGGATTTTATCGATTTATTCATCATCGGCGAGGGCGAGCAGGTCAATATGGAGCTGCTGGATCTCTATGCGGCTCATAAAAAACAGGGCTTCTGCAAGGAGAGATTTTTGCAGGAGGCGGCGCGCATTGAGGGCGTCTACGTTCCATCGCTGGCGGAGTTTACCTACCGGGAAGACGGGACGGTTGCGCAGATCAAGGGGGAAAACCTGCCCGTGCGCAAGCGCTTTCTTTTGGATGTGGATTCGGCCTATTTTCCGGACAAGCTCATCGTGCCAAACGTCGGCATTGTGCACGACCGGGTTACGCTGGAGATTTTCCGCGGGTGCACCCGGGGCTGCCGGTTCTGCCAGGCGGGGTTCATCTACCGGCCGGTGCGGGAGAAGCGCGTGCAGACGCTGTGCGAGCAGGCGCGGGATTTGATCGACCGCACGGGCTATGAGGAGATTTCGCTCTCTTCGCTGAGCTCGGGGGATTACAGCGGCATAGAGGAGCTGGCAGAGCGGCTGTTTGACGAGTTCGAGCAAAAGCGCGTGAGCGTTTCGCTGCCCTCTCTGCGGGTGGATTCCTTCCAGAAGGAATATGCGAAGCGTATGCAGAGCGCCCGCAAACAGAGCTTTACCTTCGCGCCCGAGGCCGGGACACAGCGGCTGCGGGATGTCATCAATAAGAATATTACCGAAGAGGAGATTCTGCGGGGCGTCCGCTATGCGTTTGAGAGCGGCGCGACCACTATCAAGCTCTATTTCATGATCGGCCTGCCCACGGAGACCTATAAAGATCTGGACGGCATCGCCGATTTGGTTTTGAAAATCAAGAGTGTGTTTGGGCAGGTGCCAAAAGAACTACGCCGGGGCAGCCTTCAGATCAACGTCAGCACAGCGTCTTTTGTGCCTAAGCCCTTTACGCCCTTCCAATGGGAGGCGCAGGACAGCGGCGATTCCCTGCGGGAAAAACAGCGGTATTTAAAGGAAAAACTGCGTATGCGCGGCGTGAAATACAGCTATCACGATACGCCGCTCTCCTATTTAGAAGCAGTTTTCGCCAGAGGAGACCGCCGGCTTTGCGATGTGCTCTACTACGCGCGCAAAAACGGGGCGCAGTTTGATTCCTGGCAGGATCAGTTTTGCCAGGAGGCATACGACAAGGCCTTTGAGCAGGCCGGAATTGACCCGGATTTCTATGCCTGCCGGGAGCGGGATTTGGACGAGATTCTGCCCTGGAGCCATATCGACGCCTATATTTCCCCGCGCTATTTGAAGCGTGAGCTTGCCCAGGCAAAGGCCGCGAAAACCACGCCGGACTGCCGGGAGGGCTGCCAGGGATGCGGGCTGGGGAGGTTTTGCAAACAATGAGAATCGGAGTAAAATTTGGCAGAACAGGCCTTGGCCGCTTTTTATCGCACCTGGATTTGCAGGATATGTTTGCCCGGGCGGTTCGCCGGGCGGGCATCCCCGCACAGTATTCCAGCGGGTTCCACCCGCATATGAACATGGCCTTTGCTTCGGCCATGGCCGTTGGCCTGGAGACGGAAGGGGACTATTTTGAATTGCAGGTGCAGGACGGTTTGGACTGCGCCGCCGCCCAAAAGGCGCTGGCAGAGCAGATGCCCTCTGGGTTTGCCGTCTGCGCACTGGGCAGGCTGCCCGAAGGGACGGGCAAGCTGATGGCGCTGGCCGTGCGGGCGGAATACAAGATCATGGAGCCGGATGCGGCTTTTTCGGCATGGCTCGCTCAGCTGCTGGAGCAGGAGAGCTTTGTCATCGAGAAGCAGAGAAAAGGAAAGACACGGCAGATGGACTTGCGCCCGCTCATCTATGAGGCGAAGATAGGGCAGTCCATTCGGCTGATGCTGGGCAATTTCGGGGCTGAAACCGTAACGCCCAAGCTTCTCATTGCCGAGGCGGAAAAACAGCTGGGCGGCCTGGGGCAGATGCGGATTGTCCGCAAGGATTTATACGCTGAGCAAAATGGAGAATATAAAGCTCTGTCTGAGCTTTTTGTATAGTTTTTATGAGTGGAGGGTTTTGGATGAAAAGAGAGATCATCGCAGACGTCAACCCGCATGAGGCGAGAGTCGCGCTGCTGGAGGATGGGGAGCTGGCGGAGATACAGGTGGAATTCCGCGGCAACGAGCGGCTCGTCGGCAATATCTACAAGGGCAGAGTGGAGAATATTCTGCCGGGCATGCAGGCGGCGTTTGTGGACGTGGGCTTGGAGAAGAACGCGTTCCTCTATGCCGGCGATATTCTGGCGGATAAATCTGACTTTGAATTTCAAGGAGAGCGGCCCAATGTGGATCGCGAGCTGAAAAATACCAATATCAAATATTTGCTGAAGCAGAACCAGGAGATCATGGTGCAGGTGCTAAAGCAGCCGGGCGGCACTAAGGGTGCCCGGGTAACGACGCATATCACGCTGCCCGGCCGGATGATCGTGCTCATGCCGACGGTGGATCATGTGGGCGTTTCCCGCCGCATCGAAGACGAGGCCGAGCGCGAGCGCCTCAAGACGATCATGGAAAAATACAAGCCAGAGGGCATGGGCATCATCGTGCGCACGGCGGCTATGGGCTGTTCGGAGGAGAAACTGGCGGGGGAGGTCAACTTCCTGGCGCGGCTCTGGGGCAAGATTCAGGATAAGGCGGATTTCGTCTCGGCGCCCAGGCTCATCCATTCCGAGGAGACGCTGCTCTTCCGCACGGTGCGGGATATGTTTACCGAAGATGTGGACCGCTTTGTGATCAACGACAAGGATTACTACGAGAAAGTGCTGGCGGTGGTGGAGATTACGACGCCCGCGCTGGCGGACCGGGTGGAATACTTCGCCAAGCCCGACAATATTTTCGATCTCTATGGCATCGAGCCAAAGGTAGAAAAGGCGCTTTCCAAAAAGGTCTGGCTGGATAACGGAGTCTATCTCTATATCGAGGAGACCGAGGCGCTGACCGTCATCGACGTCAACACGGGAAAATATGTCGGCGAGGACGATTTGCAGGAGACCATCGTCAACACGAATATCGAGGCGGCCAAGGAGATCGCGCGCCAGCTGCGGCTGCGGGATATCGGCGGCATGGTGATCATCGATTTTGTGGATATGGAAGGCGAGGAGAACGAGGCAAGGGTCGTCGCGGCGCTGGAGGAGGCGCTGAAGGCAGACCGCACCAAGACCAACGTCGTGGGCTTTACCGGCCTTGGGCTGGTGGAGATGACGCGCAAAAAAGTGCGCCGCAAGCTCTCTGCGCTGCTTCTCGAAGACTGCAAGCGCTGCGGCTCCAGCGGGAAAGTCTATTCCCCCCAGGCCATGGCCATGCGCGTGCGCCGGGAAGTGAACCGGTATGTGCTGGCCAAGGATTCCTCACGCTATCTCGTGGAGGTTTCTCCGGCGGCGGCAAAATATATTGAGGAATGCAACAATCAAAATCAGGCAATCCTAAAGCTATACGAAGGAAAGCACTTCTATCTGAAGGGCAACCGGAATCTCAGCTCGGGAGAATGCAAAGTATCCGTCATTTTGGATGAGAAGAGCATGCACGGCGCGCAGATTTTCTGCTGATGCGGCGCCCGCGGCCTTCTGAGCCTGGCAAAAGGGCGGAAAAGCTGGGGCAAAACGCATAGATTTTGCCAAAAACGCTTGTAAATGCCGTTTTCTTATGCTAGAATAAGGCCAGCAATAGTGCTCTGACAGAGAGTGGGGTTTCGCCCACTCTTTCCTTTATAAAAACTTTGGGAGGAACATCGTTGTCCAGAAGAATTGAAGAACAGATTGAACAGCTTGTGGGCGCAAAGATAGAGCAGATGGGCTATGAGCTGGTAGATGTGGAGTATGCGAAAGTAAAAGGGCAGGATGATGAGCTGGTCGTCTATATCGACAGGCAGGGCGGCGTCACGCTGGACGACTGCGAGGCCGTCAGCCTGGCGGTGGAGCCCATCATCGATGAAGCTGACCCGATTGCTCACGCATATGTTTTTTGTGTTTCTTCGCCGGGCATCGACCGCCCGCTCAAAAAACCGAGGGATTTTGAGAAGGCGTTGCAGACCAAAGTGGATTTGAAGCTCTATGAAAAGCTGAACGGCAAAAAAGAGATCACGGCGGTTTTAGTTGGATATGATGAGAGCGCCGTTCGCCTGCAAACGGAAAAGGGGCAGGAACTGGAGCTGGGCAGAGAGAAGATTGCGCTCATTCGGCCGCATATCGAGTTTTAGGAGGGTTACGATGAACCAGGAATTTATGGAAGCTCTGGAAGAGCTGGAGCAGGAAAAAGGGATTGACAAGCAGACGCTGCTGGACGCGATTAAAACAGCGCTGATTTCCGCATATAAACGCAATTTCGGCATTACGCAGGATGCCCGAGTGGAGATTGATGAGCAGACGGGCGCGATTGCCGTCTATGCAGAGAAGGAAGTGGTGGAAGAGGTGTTCGATCCTTCCTTTGAAGTCAGCCTGGACGAGGCGCGGGCCATCAACGAAGCGTATGAGATTGGCGATACCATCGAAGAGGAAGTTACGCCGGCCTCCTTCGGCCGCATTGCGGCGCAGACGGCCAAGCAGGTTGTCGTGCAGCGCATCCGCGAGGCCGAGCGCGGCGTGATCTATGAGCAGTATATCGACAAAGAGAGCGAGATCATGACGGGCACTGTCGTCCGCCAGGAGCGCGGCTGCTACTACCTGGATCTTGGCCGGGTGGAGGGCATGCTGCCTATGAAGGAGACGATTCCCGGCGAGCGCTATGATATCGGGACGCGCCTGAAGGTTTATGTCATCGAAGTCAAAGACGCGGCAAAGGGAGCGCAGATCGTCGTCTCCCGCTCGCATCCGGGGCTGCTCAAGCGGCTTTTGGAGCTGGAAGTGCCGGAAATCGCTTCCAACACCGTCATCATCAAGAGCATTGCCAGAGAGGCGGGCCATAGAAGCAAAATCGCTGTTTACAGCGAGGATCCCAACGTGGACTGCGTAGGCGCGTGCGTCGGCCCCAAGGGCAGCCGCATCGAGCGCGTTGTGGAAGAGCTTTCGGGCGAACGCATCGACGTCATCAGCTGGCACGGGGATACGGCGGAGTTTATCGCCAGCGCCCTGCGCCCGGCAAAGGTGATCATGGCGCGGGTGATCGAAGAAGAGCGCGCGGCGCAGGTGATTGTGCCGGATTATCAGCTCTCGCTGGCCATCGGCAAGGAGGGCCAGAATGCGCGGCTCGCGGCCAAACTCACGGGCTATAAGATCGACATCAAATGCCAGTCGCAGGTTGCAGGCGATATGTTCGGCGAGGGCGAAGGGCTGTTCGATTTGCCGCCCGTCGATGAATATTACGACGAGGACGATTTCTCTTTTGACGATATGCCGGAAGAGGATTCGGAGATTGAGGAGTAAGGAAATTTGAAGCAGAAGAAAGTGCCTGTGCGCATGTGCGTGGCATGCAGGCAGGGAAAGCCCAAAAAAGAACTGATCCGCATTGTGCGCAATAAAGAGGGCGGCGTCGGGGTGGATTTGACGGGAAAGGCTCAGGGCCGCGGCGCCTACTTATGCCCATCCGTCGATTGCCTGGAAAAGGCAGTCAAGAGCCGGGCGCTTCAGCGCGCGCTGGAATGCGAGCTGACGGAAGAGATGGCGGCTGAGATAAAGCGGGTGATCCTAAGGCGTGAAATTACAGGATGATTTTTATGCGATGCTGGGGTTTGCCAGAAAGGCAGGGGCGCTTGCATGCGGCAGCTTTGCGGTTGAGCAGGGCCTGCGCAGGGGAAAAGTGCTGCTGGTTGTGGCAGACGAGGCACTGAGCGCCAGGGCGCAGGAAGAGATGGAGCGTCTGTGCAAGGCGCACCGCATTCCATTTTTGCTGGCAGGCCCGCCGCAGCGGCTGGGCGCGGCGATTGGCAAGCAGAGCAAGATAGTTGGAGTCATGGGGCAGGCGTTTTCCAAACGCTTGCAGGAGATATTTTTACAGGCGCAGCGGCGCGGAGGTGTAACTGTTTGAGCAAACTGAATATTTTAGAACTGCACAAGAATTTAAATACCTATGCGAAAGGAGCGCTGGAACAGGCCGGCCAGGTTGCCGACAGCGCGAAAAACCAGCTCAAAGATGTCCGCCGCTTGGAGGAAGAACTCTTAGGGCGCATTCGCAGGCGGGATGAGGCGCAGAAGGCCGAGGATTTGCCAGAGCCAGGCGCGCCGGCAGAGCCTAAGGCTGAGGCAAAGCAGGAAGCTGCCGCACCGGCGGCTGATCCCGGCGTTTTGGTTCAAAAGCAGGAAGAGCCGGCAGCAAAGCAAAAACCAGCTGCTTCCGAGCAAAAAATAGAGCAACCGCAGGTAGAGGAGAAGCCGGTAACGATCGAGATGGAAAAGAAAGAGAAAAAAGAGGTGCGCCAGCAGACGGCGCCTCAGGCAAAAGAGAAGGCGGCTGTGCCCCAGAAGAACGCGGCGCCTGCAAAGGAAGAAAAGAAGAAAGTTGTCCTGCCCGGGCAGCTGGATCTTTCCATGCCTAAAATCCGCGTCGTGCGCTCGGCAAAAGAAGAGGAGCTGGAGCAGCAGAAGCGCGAAGAGAGAAGAAAAGAGCTTGCGCGCCAGAGCGCAGAGCAGTCGCGCCTGAACCAGGAGCGCTATCAGAACCGCCAGCAGAATGGCTATCAGCGCACGGGGCAAGGCGGCCAGAGAAACGGCCAGGGCGGCTATCAGGGCCGGCAGGGCCAGGGCGGATACTTAGGCCGCCAGCAGGGCGGTTATCAAAACCGGCAGGGCGGCTACCAAGGCGGCCGCGGCGGGTATAATCCCGGCGGTTTTGACAAAGATAAGGATGAGGCGCCAGCACGCCGCTCGGCCCCCAGCCGCAAGCCTGCGGATAAGGGTGGGTTTGCAGCCATTGCGCCCAAGCCGAATCTGCACGACAACAAGAAAAAGCGCCCGGAGGAGAACAGCGAGCGCAAGCGCCGCCCGGCTCTGAAGAATAAGAACGTCTATATTGACGAAGAATTCCAGATGGGTTCGCGCAAGCGCAAGCCCAATAAGATGCACAAAGTGGCGCAGCCCATCCAGCCCATCGTCGTAACCAATATTACGATTATGGGCGACACGATTTCCGTCAAGGCGTTTGCTGAAAAGACGGGCAAACCCGTCGCGGAGATCATCAAAAAGCTCATGCTGCTGGGCATGATGTGCACCATCAACTCGGAGATCGATTACGACACGGCTTCGCTGGTCGCAGGAGAGTTTGGCATCGAGGTGGAACAGAAGGAGGAGCAGACCGCAGAGAGCGCACTCATCGCCGAGGATATTCCGGACGATGAAGCCAGCCTCATGACGCGGCCGCCCGTCGTTACCATCATGGGCCACGTCGACCACGGCAAGACCTCCCTGCTGGATGCGATTCGGGAGACCAAAGTGCAGCAGGGCGAAGCCGGCGGCATTACACAGCATATCGGCGCTTATACCATCAGCATCAAGGAGAAATCCATCACCTTCCTGGATACCCCCGGCCACGCCGCCTTTACGGCGATGCGCGCCAGAGGCGCCCAGGCGACGGATATTGCCATCCTGGTTGTCGCGGCGGACGACGGCGTCATGCCGCAGACGATTGAGGCCATCAACCACGCGAAGTCTGCAAAGGTTCCCGTCATTGTGGCCATCAATAAAATCGATAAAGTGGGCGCGAACGTGGAGCGCATCAAGCAGGAGCTGACGGAATACGGCCTGGTTTCGGAAGAGTGGGGCGGCGATACCATCATGGTGCCCGTCTCTGCGCTGACCAAAGAGGGCCTCGATCAGCTGCTGGAAATGATTCTGCTGGTGGCGGATGTGGCAGAGCTCAAGGCAAACCCCGACCGCATGGCCAAGGGCACCATCATCGAAGCGCGGCTGGATAAGGGCCGCGGACCGGTGGCGACGGTGCTCGTGCAGAACGGCACGCTGCGCGTGCAGGATACCATCGTTGCCGGAACGGCATATGGGCGCGTCCGCGCCATGCTGGACGACAGCGGCAACGCGGTTACCGAGGCAGGCCCCTCTATGCCGGTTGAGGTCATCGGTTTTTCCGAAGTTCCGGAAGCGGGCGATATTATCAATGCCGTCGAGCAGGATCGCCTCTCCAAGCAGGTGGCCGAGGAGCGCAAGGATAAGCTCAAGGCGGAGAAGCTCAAGAGCATGGCGAAAGTCTCCCTGGACGATCTGTTCTCCAAGATTGCCGAGGGCGAGATCAAGGATCTCAACCTGGTGGTCAAGGCGGATGTGCAGGGTTCTGTGGAGGCGCTGCGGCAGTCTCTGGAAAAACTCTCTAACGACGAAGTGCGCGTGCGCGTGATTCACGGCGGCGTCGGCGCCATCAGCGAGACGGACGTTTTGCTCGCCTCGGCCAGCAACGCCATCATCATCGGCTTCAACGTCCGCCCGGATGCGAACGTCTCTGCGGCGGCGGAGCGGGAGAATGTGGATATCCGCACATACCGCATCATCTACAACGCCATCGAAGATGTGGAAAAGGCGATGAAGGGCCTTTTGGCGCCCGAGTTCAAGGAAAATGTCATCGGGCACGTGGAAGTGCGGCAGACGTTCAAGGCGTCTGGCGTCGGGACGATTGCCGGAAGCTATGTGACGGACGGCAAGATTGCGCGCAACGCAAGCGTGCGTTTGCTGCGGGACGGCGTTGTGGCTTTCGAAGGCCAGCTCTCCTCTCTCAAGCGCTTTAAGGACGACGCGAAGGAAGTGCAGGCGGGATACGAATGCGGCCTCACGCTGGAAAACTTTAATGATATTAAGGAAGGGGATATCCTCGAAGTCTATGAGATTGTAGAAGTTGAGCGGTAGCCCTTAAAGGTTAGAATATGAGTAAGCTAAGGGAAGCCAGGATAGACGGGGAATTCCGGCGGGCACTGGGCGAACTGCTGCTCACGGAGATCAAAGATCCGCGCATGAGCAAAATGGCCAGCGTCAGCAAGGTCTCGGTAACGCAGGATCTCAAATACGCCAAGGTCTACGTGAGCGTTTACGACACGCCGGAAAAGGTCGCTTCGACGATGGAGGCGCTGGAGAGCGCAGAGCCTTTTCTGCGCGCCAAACTGAACGGGATGATCCGCCTGCGCAGAATGCCTGTGATGACGTTCGTGCACGACGATTCCATCGAATACAGCGCGAAGATCTCCAAGCTCATTGACGAGGTTACGGCAAGGGATCGGAAAAATGCGGAGCAGCGCGGCGAGGAAGAGCAGGATGGAGAGGCATAATCAGGAGCGGCAGGGCATTTTAGAGCAGATAAAAACCTGCGACGATTTTCTCGTCATTGGGCATGTCAGCCCGGATGGGGATACTGTGGGCAGCAGCCTGGCGCTCTGCCTGGGGCTAAAGGAGCTGGGCAAGAAGGCGGTTTTTGGCCTGCACGGCGTTTTGCCCGAAAAACTGGCGTTTATGCCGGCCGCCTTTCCCATTACGCCCAGCGAGCAGGTGGAGCAGCGCGCATACGGTGCCGTGATCGCGGTAGACTGCGGCGATCTCTCCCGGCTAGGGGATTTGGGCGCGGTATTTTTGCAGAATGAGAATACCATTGTCGTCGATCATCACCCGACCAACACCGGGTTTGGAAAGAGAAATCTGGTGCTGCCCTATGGGGCGACGGGGCAGATTATTCTGGAGCTTTTGGAAGCGCTGGGCTGCCGCATCACGGAGCAGATGGCGGGCTTGCTCTATGCGGCCATTTCCACGGATACGGGCAATTTTTCCTATTCCAACACGGATGAGGAAGTTCTTCTGGCGGCAGCCAAACTGCGCAGACTCGGGGCCGATATCCCCGCGCTGAACAAGACGCTTTACCGGGAAAAGACGCTTGGGGCAACCAAGCTGATTGGCCGCGCCATCGAGCGGCTGGAATTATCCCAGGACGGCAAGATTGCCATCACCTATGTGCTGCGCAGTGATTATGAGCAGCTGGGTGCAAAGCGCGAGGATTGCGACGAAGTGGTCAACTATGCCCGGGATATTATCGGTGTTGAGATTGCCGTTTTTCTGCGCCAGACGGATGCGGAGGATGAAAAGTTCCGCGCCAGCCTGCGCAGTAATCAGTATGCAGACGTCTCGGCGCTGGCGCAGGAGTTTGGCGGCGGCGGGCATAAGCAGGCCGCTGGGTGCTCCCTTGTGGGAGGCATTGAAGCGGCAAAGCGGCAAATCCTTTGCGCAGCGAGAAAGTATTTATGAATGGAATCATCAATCTATTAAAACCGCCGGGCATGTCTTCCAATGGTGCGACGGTTTTTTTGCGAAAACTTTTGAATGAAAAGCGCGTGGGCCACGCGGGAACATTGGATCCCGGGGCGGCCGGCGTTCTTGTTGTGCTGGCCGGGCGATCTGCCCGGCTTTCGGATTTTCTGATGAACCACGCCAAGCGTTACCGCGCGGAGATCGCCTTTGGCAAGCGGACGGATACGCTGGATAGCTATGGGCAGGTCTTGGAAGAGAGAGCCTGCAGTGTGAGCCGGGAGCGGCTCATGCAGGCGATCCCCGCGTTCCTTGGAGAGATCGAGCAGATTCCGCCGGACTATTCGGCCGTCAAGATTGGCGGTCGGCCGGCTTATCAACTGGCGCGCAAGGGAGTGGAAATCCGCAAAAAGGCGCGGCGTGTGCAGATTTTTGGCATTGATTTGCTGGCGCAGACGGGAGAAAACCGCTTTTTGCTGGAGATCGCCTGCTCCAAGGGGACCTATATCCGCACACTGCTGGAAGATATCGCAAAAAGCATGGGAGAGATTGCGCATACCTCTTTTCTGATGCGCACGGCATCCGGCGGCTTTGGGATTGAGCAGGCCTATACTGTGGACGAGCTCAAGGCTCTGGCTGCGGCGGGGGATTTCTCCTTTGTGCAGAGCCCGGAGGGGGCGCTGATGGAGCTGCCGGAAGTGCGGCTTCCGGCGCGGCATCATTTTGCGCTGCAAAACGGGCAAAAAATTCTCTGCGATGCGCCGGAACAGCGTTTTCGGCTCTACTGCGGGGAGCAGTTTTACGGAATTGGGGAATGCCGGGAAGGCATTTTGCGGCTGGTGACGCCGCTATACTAGAGCAGGAAAGGGGGAAGCGGGATGGAAAGATTGGAGCAGTGCCGGACGAACTGCGATACGGCGGTCGCTTTGGGCACGTTCGACGGCCTGCATCTGGGGCACCAAAGCGTGCTGGAAAAGCTCAAACGTCAAGCGGATGTGCAGGGGCTGCACACGCTGGTTTTTACCTTTGAAAATCTCCCTTCATCCTATTTTGGCGGCGAGCAGGGGATGCTCTTTTTGCCCGAGGAAAAGGAGATGGCGTTTGAGAAGCTGGGCGTGGACCTGCTGTATATGCCAAAGTTCGACGGCGCCATTGCAGGCTTGGAGCGGGAGGCCTTCGCAAAGCTGCTGTTTGAGCAGCTGCGGGCGAAAGCGGTTGTGGTGGGATTCAACTTCCGCTTTGGAAAAAGCGCCCAGGGAACGCCGCAGTATCTCAAAAAAGCCGCAGAGCAATACGGTGCGGCGGTTTACGAGCAGGAGCCCTATCTGCTGGGGGGCGAGCCGGTTTCCAGCACGCGCATCCGCGCCGCGCTGCGGCAGGGCGAGATTGCGCAGGCGCAGGAGCTTCTGGGCAGGCCGTATGAGATTGCCGGGATTGTGGCGCACGGCAAGCAGCTTGGGCGCAAGCTGGGCTTTCCCACGCTCAACTTCTACCCGCCGGACTGCAAGCTGATGCCCAGGCACGGTGTTTACGCGGCGGAGGCGGAAGTAGATGGAAAGTGCTATGCCGCGGTTGCAAATATCGGCATTCGCCCGACGGTAAAAGACGGAGATATGCTTTCCGTCGAGAGCAACCTCATCGGCTTTTCGGAAGATGCCTATGGAAAAAAAGCCTGCCTGCGCCTGGTGGAGTTTTTGCGCGGGGAGCAGAAGTTTGATGGCCTGGATGCGCTGACCAGTCAGATTGCGCAGGATAAGCGGCGGGCAGAGAAATGTGTGAAAAACGCATGGCAGGGGGGTTTACAAGCCGCTGGCGATGTGTTAGAATAGAAAAAGCGTAGAGAACCGGTCGCTTTGTTTTGATGCTTTCCCGGCGCAAAGCAATGTTTCCGGCGATTATAACATGTATGGAGGTAACACTACAATGGGACAGATCGATAAGGCAGCGATTATTGCAGAGTATGCGACGCACGAGGGAGACACGGGCTCGCCTGAAGTTCAGGTCGCGCTGCTCACCGCGCGCATCAATCACTTAAACGAGCACTTCAAAACCAACGCGAAGGATCATCATTCGCGCCGCGGCCTGCTCAAGATGGTCGGCCGCAGAAAAGGCCTGCTCAACTATCTGAAGAGCAAGGACATCGAGCGCTACCGTACGCTTATCGCAAAACTCGGCCTGAGAAAATAACGGCCCGTCATTTACTGACCTTATAGAGCGGTTTCTAACCGCTCTATCCTTTTAAATGGAGGGTATTTGCCCCGCCCGAAGAACCGGGAACATGAAATTGTATCCAATTAAAATGGAAGATAAAGAGGCAGGCAGGCGCCTGCGAGGAGGTAACATGCAAGAAAATCATGTGTATAAGATGGAGCTGGGTGGCAGAGAGCTCGTTGTCGAATCCGGCAAATACTGCTCTCAGGCAGATGGCTCCTGCATTGTGCGCTGCGGGGATACGGTTGTCCTCGTCAACGCGACGGCTTCTGAAAACCCGAGAGACGGCGTGGATTTCTTCCCGCTCAGCATCGAGTTTGAAGAGAAAATGTATGCTGTAGGCAAAATCCCCGGGGGATTCATCAAGCGGGAGGGGCGCCCCTCTGAAAAGGCAATTCTGGCCTGCCGCCTGATCGACCGGCCGCTGCGGCCGCTCTTCCCCAAGGGCTATTATAACGACGTTCAGGTGATCGTTACGGTGCTCTCCGTGGATCCGGATGTGCCGCCGGAAATCCTTGGTATGATCGGCTCCTCGGTTGCGCTTTCCATTTCCGGGCTTCCCTTCATGGGGCCGACGGGCTCGGTTGTCGTCGGTTATGTGGACGGGCAGTTCGTCATCAACCCAAGCAGCGAGCAGCGCGCAAAGAGCCGCATGCATCTGACTGTCGCCGGCACCAAAGATGCCGTCATGATGGTTGAGGCAGGGGCGAACGAGGTCAGCGAGGCAGAGATGTTGGAGGCAATTCTGCTGGCGCATGAGGAAGTCAAGAAAATCTGTGCCTTCATCGAAGGCATTAAGGCGGATATCGGCAAGCCCGAGCAGGAATATGAGCTCTATCACGTTTCCGAAGAGCTGGATGCGGCTGTGCGCGAAAAGTTCTACGACCGCATGGTTTGGGCGATGGATACCACCAGCCGCACCGAGCGCGAGGCCCGCGAAAAGCAGGTCAAGCAGGAGGCTGTGGAGTATTTCGCAGAGGAATATCCGGATAGCAAGACGGATATTCATAACAGCCTTTATGCGATTATGAAGGAGATCGTCCGCAAGAAAATCGCCAACGACGGCATCCGCCCGGACGGCAGAGGCTATGAGGACGTCCGCCCCATTTGGTGCGAAGCGGGCATTATGCCCAGAACGCATGGCAGCGCCGTCTTTACCCGCGGCCAGACGCAGGTGATGAACCTGGTAACGCTGGGGCCGATTGGCGACGGGCAGACGCTGGACGGCATCTCGGAAGATACCTTCAAGCGTTATATGCATCAGTATAATATGCCGCCCTATTCCACAGGCGAGGCAAAGCCGCTGCGCAGCACGAACAGAAGAGAAGTGGGCCACGGCGCTCTGGCAGAGCGGGCGATTTTGCCCATGCTCCCCTCGGAAGAGGAGTTCCCCTATGCGATCCGCGCGGTTTCCGAAGTGCTTAGCTCCAACGGTTCGACTTCCCAGGCCAGCATCTGCGCAAGCTCCATGGCGCTGATGGACGCAGGCGTTCCTATGAAGGCGCCGGTAGCCGGCACGGCAATGGGCCTCATCAAGCAGGATGGCAAAGTCGTCGTGCTGACGGATATTCAGGGCCTGGAAGACTTCCTTGGCGATATGGACTTCAAAGTCGCCGGGACGGATAAGGGCATCACGGCCATCCAGATGGATATCAAGATCAAGGGCATCGATAAGGAGATTCTGGAGCGCGCATTGGCGCAGGCACTGCGCGGCCGCCTGCACATCCTGGGCAAGATGAACGAAGTTCTGGCGGCGCCCAGAGAGCATCTCTCGGCATATGCGCCCAAGATCATGCAGTTCAGCATCGATCCCGAGAAGATCAGCGAAGTCATCGGGCCGAGAGGCAAGATGATCAACAAGATCATCGCCGAGACGGGCGTCAAAATCGATATTGAGGATGATGGCCGCGTCGCCATCGCGACTTCGGATGATGTTGCCGCCGCAGAGGCAAAGCGCATGATCATGGATATCGTCCGGGAGATCAAGGTGGGCGATGTTTACCTGGGCAAAGTAACGCGGCTGATGCAGTTTGGCGCATTCGTCGAGCTGCTGCCCGGCAAGGAAGGCATGGTTCATATCTCCAAGCTCTCCAACAAGCGCGTGGAAAAAATCGAGGATTTCTGCAAGGTGGGCGATGAAATGCTCGTCCGCGTCAATGAAATTGATGAGAAGAAGCGCGTCAACCTCATTCACCGCGGCGTAACGATGGAAGACCTCGTTGCGTTCCAAAGCAAAGAGGACTAATGATTTCAAAAAGGGCGGCCGCTTGGCCGCCTTTTTTCTCATTTGCAGAAAACCTTCAAAACTTCGACCAGGCGGATAACCTGGCGCGGAATTGAAGAAAATAGGGATAACTGCAAGAAAGGATCAGGAGTATGACAGACTATTTTACGCTATCGAACGGATTAAAAGTTTACGGGGAGTATTTGCCGAATATGCGTTCGGCGACGATTGGCATCTGGACTAAGACGGGCTCTGCCGCCGAAACCATGGAAGAAAACGGCATGTCGCATTTTCTCGAGCACATGTTTTTTAAGGGGACAGAGCGGCGAAGCTATCAGCAGATTGCCCAGGAGATCGACAATATGGGGGCGCAGGCCAACGCTTTTACTTCTAAGGAGCTGACCTGCTACTACATCCAGAGCATCGATGAGAAAGTGCCCCAGGCGCTGGATATTCTGCTGGATATGTTCTGCCATTCGGTGTTCCCGGAAAAGGAGATTCAAAAGGAGAAGGGCGTTATTTTGGAGGAGATCGCCATGTCGCAGGATTCGCCGGACGACTTGCTGCACGACAAGCTGGCAGAGACCTTCTTTACCGGCACGCCGCTCTCCAAAACCATCCTCGGGCCGGCGGAGAATATTCGCCGCTTCACGAGAGAGGATGTTTTGGCCTACCAAAAGAAGCACTATCATGCGGATAATATCGTCGTGGCGATTGCGGGAAATTACCAGAGGCAGGCGATTCAGGCACAGCTGGAAGAACAGCTCGGCAGTATTCCCGGCGGGATGCCCCAGCAGATATTTGGGCCTTTGGCAGGATGGGAGCCGCAGGCCAGAGAGCTGACGATCAAAAAGGATATTGAGCAGGTGAACCTTGGCCTGGGCTTCCCCATGTATGGATTTTTGGACGACCGCAAATATTCCGGGAGCATCCTCTCCAGCATTTTGGGCGGCGGCATGAGCTCCAGGCTGTTCCAGAAGGTGCGGGAAGAGCTGGGCGCGGCCTATTCTGTCTATTCTTTCCCGGCCGTCTATTGCAGCGGCGGCATGATGGTGCTCTATGCGGGAACCTCTCTGGAAAAGCTGGAGCAGGTGATTCAAGGCATCATGGGAGAGATTGAGCTTTTGAGGAAAAACGGGATTACGGAGGAGGAGCTGAAAAACACCAAAGTACAGCTCTGCTCCAGCTATGTAATGGGCCGGGAGACCAGCTCGGCCAAGATGAACTCTCTCGGCAAAATGGCGCTGCTCTGCGGGCGCATTATCGAAGAGGATGAGCTGCTGGATCAGGTACGCCGCATTTCCATGGCAGAGATTGAGCAGGCAATTTTCGATATCTTCGATCTGAATAAGATGAGCAAAGTGATCGTACAGCCGCAGAAGGCATAGCGGGCTTTGCCAAAATAAAAAGAGCAGCGGGTTTCGCTGCTCTTTTTTGATAGAAGCTTATCTGCCCCCGTGCTGGGCCAGTGCCTGCTCAACCATTTGCTCGAGACTGGCAAGCTTTTCGGGAGAAATATCCCTGCCCAGGTTCCAAAAACGCAGATCGCCCCTGCCGCGCTCGATTTGCGCGATCAGCCCCCGGAGGCGGATACAGCGCATATGGCGCAGGCTGTTGCGCGACCAGTAGCCGTAGTCTTCATCGCTGGCATCCAGATCCCAATTCGGCTCCGGCTCGGGCGCGAGATCGCTCATCTCGATGGCATCCATATAATAGGGGAGTGCATCGACAGAGAGGTTGAGCAGGTAATCCAGATCGCCGTATTCGCCGTATGCGCTCATGGTTTTATCCAGCCGCTTGGTATTTTCCCGGGCGATGAAGGCATCGGCATTGAGGCAGGAGAGAGCGAGCAGGCTAGTGAGACAGGCCAGCGCCGTCATCTGACGGATGCCCTGCCAGGGAAGCCAGATATGCACGATGCTGCCCGCGCAGATGAGGCTGAGGAGGATGAGAAAGGCCTGCACATAGATGCGCAGCCGCGTATAGGAAAAAGCTCTCTCATAGAGCATCAGCCGATAGAAGGAAGAGGCGGAGAGCATGATGGTGCAGAGCAGCAGAAGCGTATAGAGCGCCTGAATCAGGCGTTTTTGCGCTCCCTGGGCATGGCGCGTGCAGGTGCGGCAAAGGCAGACCAGTGCAAAGACGAAGATGGCGGCAGCGCAAAGCTGGAAGAAACCCTGCCGGGCGTATTCGCTGTAAGTCAGGCCGGAGGGGAGCCGGGCAGAGCCGAAGAGGAAAATTCCCTGCACCAGTGCAAAGATAACCATCAGCAGGCAGACACCGGCCAGCACGATGCTCGTGGCCAGAAGGTTGAATTTGGCAGGCGCTTTCTGCCTGCCGGCAGGCGGCTGCCGGCGCTCTGTGAGCAGGGAAGTAAACAGGCTGGCCAACAGCATGCCGCCGCCGGCGAAAATCAGCACCCACAGCAGAAGATCCACCAGGCTGTCGATGCGGAAGATTCTGCCCAGAAGATCTGCAAACACCTGATCTGCCGAGGCCAGCAGGGAGAGCAAAAGGCCCAGCACAGGAATGAGGATGAGAATTGCCATGAGGACGGGGAAAAGCGCCTTCCGCTGGCTTTTTTCGGGAGAGAGCGCCTTGCCGATGCGGTGGAACGGGCGGACGAACAGCGAGAAAAAGATGTTATTCAAACTGCCCAGAGAAAAGGGCGGGAAGCTCTCCAGCTCCAGCATGAGGTTGATTTGCAGCAAAGTGCAGAACAGCAGCGCCAGAGCGTTTAAAAAGAGCAGAAGCGGGTTATTATAGAGCGCGAACGTCAAAGAGAAACCAAAGCCAATCAGCAGCAAGAGATAGTTGTGGCAGCGCAGAACGTTTATTCTGCCGCGGCAGAGCACGCAAAGCGCGGCATAAAACAGCACGAAGAAAACTGGGACATTCGCGCCAAGGGGTGCGCCCTTCCAAAGGCAATCGTAAAACAAAAAGGTTCCGGCCAGAGAAAGAAGGCTGGCCAGCACGAGCGTTTTGATGGGCTTATTCGCCGTCTGATTCATAAGAGACCTCCTGATATTCTAAAAGATCGGATGGCTGGCAGCAAAGCGCCTGGCAGAGAGCATCCAGTGTGGAAAAACGGATCGCCTTGCATTTGTTGTTCTTCAAAATCGAAAGGTTTGCCGGGCTGATGCCGATTTTTTCCGCCAGCTCTGCGAGGCCGATTTTCCGCCGCGCCATCATAACGTCTAAATTTACAATGATCATGCCGCCCTCCTATATGGTCAAGTCGTTTTCTTCTTTATACTGGACGGACTGCGCAAACACACCTCCGAGCACCAGGGCGCAGAGGCAGCCAAAACAGAGGATTGCCGCGCAGAAACCAAATGCGATGGAGGGATGGAAAAAGAGCGCAAAGAGGAAATCCAGCGCACAGATGCCGCAGAAAAGGGCGATATACCGCAGGCTGCGCACATTCTGATAGACGAAAGGCGTGCCGTTTCGGACGGTGGACATGATGCGAATGAACTGCCAGGCCAGGGCAACCGCGCAAAGCCAGCCCACATAGAAGAAAATAAGCGAGGCAAACAGCGGGAGCAGCCAGAAGCGGGTCATCATGCTGATGCTGGGAATCCAAAAGAATGCGGCGCAAAGCGCAAACAGGGTCAGATATAAGATGACGCAGGTCACTTTCGCCAGGAATTTTGGATTTTTCATAAAAGACCTCCATTGCCGCATGGTTTGGCAGGCGGGCGGGAAAAGACCTGCCTGCCATTTTTTTGAGCATATCATAGTATATGCTGTTTGTAAATAAAAAAATATCGAATATCGATAAATTTTTATTAAAATTCAGAAAGTATAAATTTTCGCAAAAAAGAAAAACTAAGCAAAGGAGGCGAAAAATGCAAGAAGAATATAATCAGAATCAGTGCTGCGGGCAGGATGAGCAGCAAAAGCAGGAAGACATTAGAGAATTTGGCAGCACCAAGCCGAAGAAAGATATTCAAATCGTCAGCATCATCGGGCAGATTGAAGGGCATAACCTGCTCGGGCCGCAGACCAAGGCGACCAAGTATGAGCATATTATCCCCTTGCTGACGGATGCCGAGCAGGATGATGCCGTCAAGGGCATTTTACTCATACTCAATACCGCGGGCGGAGACGTGGAGGCGGGGTTGGCGCTGGCGGAGCTGGTGCGGGGCATGAGAAAGCCATCCGTCAGCCTGGTGCTGGGCGGCGGGCACAGCATTGGCGTCCCGATGGCGGTTTCGGCGGATTATTCGTTTATTGCGCCGACGGCCAGCATGACCGTGCACCCTCTGCGCAGCAATGGCCTTTTCATCACCTCGCAGGAAAGCTTTGCATATTTCCTCAAAATGCAGGAGCGCATCATCAACTTTATTGCGGACAATGCGAGAATTGATGCCAAACAAGTGCAAACGCTAATGAATAATAAGAATCAGCTGGTGGACGACATTGGCACTGTGCTCACGGGAAACGAAGCGGTGCAGGCGGGGATCATCGATGCCGTCGGAGGGCTGGGCGATGCGCTGGAAAAGCTGAAAAGTATGCAAAAATAGGCAAAAAGAAAGCTCCCTGGAAGGGAGCGTTTCTTTTTGAGATTTGAAATTAGAAAGGATTAAGAGGGGAATTTACCAAACATTTTTTTGCGTTTGATAAATCTTGTTTTTATTCTATCATAAAAAAACAAAAAATCAATAGTAAATGCAAATATTTTTGAAAAAATTTTTTGGAAACGATAACAAGTGATAGTTTTTAGAAAAAGCCGCACGAAATACTGCTGATATTTTGGCAGAAAACCGCCGATTTGCTGGAGCGTAGCCCCAAAGCACCAGGGCAAGGCTATTTTGGCGCCTCTCCCGTTCCTGCTGCCTTTGGCAGGGCAGAACCATACAGGACAACTTTACGAAATGCGCCAGAGGATACTATTTTTTTCTGAGAGAAGGAAGTTGTCAAGCTGAAACAATCGTGCTAAAATATGTAGTATCATTTCAGGGAGAGGAAAAACCTGTGGAAAACGCTTGGAAAAATAAAAAAGTCCGCATTGCTGTGATTGCGGGAATTGTGGCCACTCTGGCAATCATCGTCATGGCGGTTGTCTCTTTTATCGTTGGCTCGAAGGTGGATGGAGTATGGCGGGGCAACACTGCTTCGAATATCGCAAATGAGGCGATGTTTGTCGAGGCGAAGGACGGCACAATCTATTTCAACCGCGACGGTCTCTTTAAGATGACGCCGGACGGCGAGGCGGAGCGGCTGACCGACTATATCGTCAGCAGCCTTTGCATCGATGAGCAGTATCTGTATTACTCCTATTATAACGACACGGGCAAGCTTTACCGCATGAACCTGGCAACCCAGGAGCATGAGAAAATTTCGGATATCGCATGCGGCTCTCTGAACCTGGTGGACGGCGTGCTGTATCACAGCTCTCAGTATCTGGACAGCCAGAAAGGCATTTACAAGACCTATCAAAAGGAAGACGGGACTTTTACCACCGAGCAGATTACGATAGACCATGCGGGCAATCTAATCTACTATAATGGCCGGCTTTTCTTCATCAACAACGCCGATTTCAACCGTGTTTACTCCATGAAGCTGGATGGCAGCGACAGGCAGGCGCCTGTGGGCAGGGGAACCTCCATGTTTACCATCGAGAATGGCTGGATTTACTACTGCAATAAAAACGGCATGTATAAATGCAAGCCGGATGGCAGCGCTCAGATACAGCTGGTAGATCTGCGCGTTTCGGATATGAACGTCACCGAGGACTATATTTATTACAGCTACTATTCCGCCAGCCAGACGGATGCAAACCAGCAGTTC
Source organism: uncultured Christensenellaceae bacterium (assembly GCA_910588425.1). GTDB lineage: Bacteria > Bacillota > Clostridia > Christensenellales > Christensenellaceae > QANA01. Next base: position 210,800 of record CAJUPM010000001.1, read on the forward strand.
TACCGCGTGGATCTGGATGGGAAAAACCGGGAGATGATCTCCTCGGATTCGGCCATCGGCATCTGCACTGCGGGGGATTACATCTACTTCCAGAACGGATATAAGAAGCAGGAGCTTTACCGCGTCTCCAAAGACAACAAAGTCTATGAGAACGCGACAGAGGTTTTGCAGCTGAACAGAAAGTAAAAAAGCCGGCCGCCAGGCCGGTTTTTTATTTCTGGAAAGAAAACTGTGCTTTGAGGTGCAAGCAAAATATTCTCTGGAGCGATAAAACATAAAAATACAGAAAACGATGCGGCAAGGCGAAAGAATACACCGCTTTGCCAGAACTTGTGATAACGGAAAGTTTGCGCGAAACTTTTAAGAAAGGCTGTGCTCTTCCGCGCGGCCAGACGAAGGGCGGCGCAGAAGAGCGGGGCGTTACTTGCGGTGCTTATCCATGCCAGGCTTTAACAAAAGCACGAGCTGTTCAAAAAGACGAAGGACAAGCGTGCGGTGCTCTGGCTCCAGATGCTGCAAAATATCCAGTGCGCTTAGGATGAAATTTGCGGCGAGCATCTCGGAAGGATCTTCGCAAGCTGCCAGCAAAAGGGCTGGCGTAGTATGAAATGCGGCGGCAAGGCGCTCGATGGTTTCAAGCGTGGGATTTGCACGGGCATTCTCAATATCGCTCAGAACAGTTTTGCTCATGTTGATCTCGTCTGCAAAATCGAACTGAGAGAGCTTGCTTAGATTGCGGAGCCGTTTTGTGTTTTCTGCTAAGATTTGCTTTGTATTCATATTTTCCTCCATGATTTTCCAGTTTAGGGAAAATAAGAAATTTCACAAATTGCTATGACGAAAGTACCATACCAATATAACGTGCTATGCTCCTAAAAATGCCCTAAAACCGCCTGAAACAGCGGATGAATTTTTTCTCGCATCACAAATGCAATGATGCAAAAAGCAGGATACACGATGAGGTGATCCTGCTTTTTTGAGAAAAGGGAAACGCTACTGCTGCTCGCCTTTGGGAGCGCTTTCGGGATGCGCGCCGGGCTCTTCTTTGGCAGGGAGAGCGGCTTTTTTGCCCGTGGAATTGACGAAATAGATGCCGAGGCAGACGCAAAGCAGAGCCAAAGCGTTATTCCAGGTGAGAAAAGTTTCGCGCAGGAAGATGCCGGAGAGCACTGTCCCGAAAATGGGAGTGAGGAAGCTGTAGATGGAGACTTTGCCGGCCGGATTGTCGCGCAGCAAAAATAGCCAGAGCGTGAACGCGGCGGCAGAGATAAAGGCGGAATAGAGCAGAATGAGGATGCCCGAAGGCGTCACCTGCGGCAAAGCTCCTCCGCCAAGATAGCCCACGAGCAGAAGAAGCAGCCCGCCCGCAAGCAATTGCCAGCCCGTGAGTGAGACGGAATCGGCATCTGCCGGGATGCGTTTGCTGATGATGCTGCCGATGGCAAAGAACAGGGCGGAGAGCACCAGGAAGCCATCGCCCAGCAGGGAGAAGGAGAGTTCCAGGCTGCCCGAGGAGAGATTGACCAGCATGACGCCGGCGAACCCGACGATACAGCCCAGCAGTTTTTTGGGCGTGATTTTTTCGCCTTTGCAGAAGAAATGCGCCAGCAGGACCACGAAGATGACGTTGGTCGAGCTTAGGATTGCGCCTTTGACGCCAGTGGTATTGGCCAGGCCAATATAGTAGAAGATATATTGCAGGAAAGTCTGCACGCCGGCCAGCGAAACCATGCAGGGAAGCGCATTTTTCTTTGGGAACAGGAGCTTTTTATTTAGGACGATAGAGATGAGCAGCGTCATTACTCCGGCAATAGAGAAGCGGTATCCCGCGAAAACCAGCTTGGAAAAAGCGCCGCTTTGCTCCATATCGAAGAGCTGGTATCCGATTTTGACGCTGGGGAACGCGCTGCCCCAAAGCAGCGTGCAGATGACGGCGCAAAGAATGATATTGCGCTTTTTGGTAAAAAATGTGCCTGGTGCCTGATTTTGCATGATGATCCTCTCTTTCCAATTTCCGTACAAATCTTGACAGATTTTATGATAACATAATTTGAAAAAGAGCGGGCTGATTTTTTCGAAAAAAAGCAAAAAACAAAAGAGTTTGGCTTTGCGGCGCTTTTTTGTGAAAAAGCATTGCAAAGAAAAGGGGAAATATGGTATAATTGCCCCAATAACGCACTCATGCAGAGCGTTTTTCGTGTGCCTACGGGTGGAAAGGCGCGAAGAGGCATGGGGTGGGAAAACACAAGGAGGACAGAAAATGTCAGTTATTTCTATGAAACAGCTACTCGAAGCAGGCGTGCACTTTGGCCACCAGACCAGAAGATGGAACCCCAAGATGAAGAAATATATCTTCACCGAGCGCAACGGGATTTACATCATCGATCTGCAGAAAACCGTAAAGAAAGCCGAAGAAGCCTATATGTTCGTCCGCGAAATCGCAGAAGCCGGCAAGCCGATTCTGTTCGTCGGCACGAAGAAACAGGCGCAGGAATCCGTGGAATTTGAGGCAAAGCGCTGCGGGCAGTATTATGTTGTCAACCGTTGGCTGGGCGGTATGCTCACCAACTTCAAAACGATCAAAACCAGAATCAACCGCCTGGAAGAGATTGAGCGCCTGGAAGAGACGGGCGAGATCAACCTGCATCCTAAGAAGGAAATTCTCGGCATGATGCACGAGAAGGAGAAGCTCGAGGCGAACCTGGGCGGCATCCGCAACCTTTCCGAGATGCCGGGCGCGCTGTTCATCGTCGATCCGAGAAAAGAGCACATCGCTGTTGCAGAAGCCCGCGCACTGGGTATTCCGATTGTGGCTATCGTCGATACCAATTGCGACCCGGACGAGATTGATTACCCCATCCCGGGCAACGACGACGCTATCCGCGCCGTGAAGCTGATTGTCTCCAAGATGGCAGACGCTGTTCTGGAAGGCCGTCAGGGCGAGCAGATGGAAGACGTTGAGGCTCCGCAGGCTGAGATGAGCGAAGAGGAGCAGGAAGCTGCTGCCATCGAAGAGATCGCAGAGGAAGTTGCGGCTGAAGTGCAGGCTGCGGCAGAGCAGGAATAAGTAAGGAGGAATACCATGGGTATTACTGCAAGTGAGGTAAAAGAGCTGCGCGAGAAGACTGGCGCAGGCATGATGGATTGCAAGAAAGTGCTGACCGAGGCAAATGGCGATATGGAGAAGGCGATTGAGCTGCTGCGCGAAAAGGGCCTGGCGGCTGCCGTCAAGAAATCCAGCCGCATCGCAGCGGAAGGCGTTGTTGATTCCTATATTCATATGGGCGGCAAAATCGGCGTTTTGCTGGAAGTAAACTGCGAGACCGATTTCGTCGCCAAGACGGACGAATTCAAGGCGCTGGTCAAGGATATTGCGATGCAGATCGCTGCCGCAAACCCCAAGTATCTGCGCAAAGAGGACGTGGACACCGCAGAGCTGGATAAGGAGAAGGAGATTCTCCGCGTGCAGGCACTCAACGAGGGCAAGCCGGAGAAGATCGTCGATAAGATGGTCGAGGGCAGAATTCAGAAATATTTTAAGGAAGTCTGCCTGCTGGAGCAGCCGTTCGTTAAGGATCCCGATAAATCCGTTCAGGATCTTGTAACCGAGAAGATCGCCAAGATCGGCGAGAACATTTCGGTTCGCCGTTTCGTCCGCTATGAGATGGGCGAGGGTCTCGAGAAGAGACAGGATAATTTCGTAGAAGAAGTTATGGCTCAGACGGGAAATAAGTAAAAAAACCAAGAAGAGAACACGGCTTCGTGTTCTCTTTTTTTATAGGAGGAAGAGAGCAGATGGAGGCAAAGTACAAAAGAGTCATTCTGAAGATCAGCGGAGAGGCGCTTTCCAGCCCGGGAGAGAATATCGATTTTGATATTGTGGGCATCGTCGCCAAGCAGGTAGCGGAAATTTCGGATATGGGCGTGGAAGTCTGCATTATTGTGGGCGGGGGCAATATCTGGCGCGGCCGCCAGGGCAAGCACATGGACAGAGTTACGGCGGATCACATGGGCATGCTGGCGACGGTCATCAACTCGCTGGCCATTCAGGATGCGCTGGAGGCGATGGGCAAGCAGGTGCGCCTGCAGACGGCCATTGAGATGATCAAGATCGCAGAGCCGTTTATCCGCAGAAAGGCCGTTCGGCATTTGGAGAAGGGCAGAATCGTCATCTTTGCCTGCGGCACGGGCAATCCCTATTTCACGACTGATACGGCCACGGCACTGCGCGCGGCGGAGATGGAAGCGGATCTCATCCTGCTGGCCAAAAACGTGGACGGCGTTTACGACAGCGACCCCAAAAAGAACCCGGATGCCAAGAAGTTTGACGAGATTTCCTATCTGGAAGTCATCTCCCGCGGGCTTCAGGCCATGGATACCACGGCTGTTACCCTCTGCATGGAAAACAACATCCCCATTCTGGCATTTGGCCTCAGCGAAAAAGAGAGCATCAAGCGCGCAGTTTTGGGCGAAAAGATGGGCACACTAATCCGGTAGAGAAAAAAGGATTGTCAAAAGCCGGGGCATCAAGTAAAATAAGGCTAAGCAAGCATAGATAGCAAGGAGGAAAAGACATGGCAAATCATGAAGCGATTGATAAGGCGCAGGGCAGGATGGAAAAGACGATTGAGGCGCTGAAGAATGAATTTGTCAGCATCCGCGCAGGCCGGGCGAATGCGCAGCTTTTGAACAGAATTTCAGTCGATTATTATGGCACGCCCACGCCCATTCCCCAGGTTGGCAACGTGGCGACGCCGGAGCCGCGCATGCTCACCATTTCCCTTTGGGACAACAGCATGATGAAGGAAGTGGAGAAGGCGATTATCGCATCGGATCTTGGCATTACGCCCACGAACGACGGCAAGATCATCCGCCTGGTTTTCCCGGAGCCCACGGCCGAGCGCAGAAAAGAGCTGGTGAAAGTTGCGAAGAAAGTGGCGGAGGAATATAAGCAGATTGTCCGCGCGCACAGAAGAGACGCCATCGAGGCGCTGCGCAAGGATAAGAAAGAGGGCAACCTAACGGAGGACGATCTCGCTTCGCTGGAAAAAGACGTTCAGGCTTTGACGGACAAATACGGCAAGAAGGTTGACGAGCTTTTGAAGGAAAAAGAAAGCGAAATCATGGAGATTTAGTTTTGGAAGCATCCCTGGATTTGCTGGGTTTGCCGCTTGCCCAGGCGGAGAAAGTTATCTCTGGCCTAGGCAAGCGCGTCAAAACAGTGCAATATGAATCAAAACGAGGGCTGGAAGGCGCTGACGACTGGCGAGTGCTCCGCTGCCGCGAGCGGGATGGAGAAGTGGAACTGGTTGTCAGCGCATTTTTGACGCAGCTCTGAGAAAGTTTATGGTGAAACAAGAATTACTGGAGAAATATGGCCTATGCCGGGAGAGCATTCCCGGGCATGTCGCCATTATCATGGATGGAAACGGCAGATGGGCCAAGGCGCGGCATATGCCAAGGACATATGGGCACAAGAAGGGCGCCGAGCGCGTCAAGGAGATCGTGCGGCTGAGCTCGGATCTGGGTGTTGGCACGCTGACGCTCTACGCTTTTTCCACCGAGAACTGGAAGCGGCCCAGAGAGGAAGTTGGCCTGCTCATGGGGCTGATCATCGAATATCTGCGCAAAGAGCTTCGGGAGCTATGGGAGGAGAACGTCCGTTTTTACTCGATTGGCGATCGGGATGCGCTGCCGAGTGAGGTGCGGGCGGTGATCGAAGAATCCGAGGCCGAGACAAAAGAGAATACGGGGCTGAACCTGGTTGTCGCCATCAATTATGGCGGGCAGGATGAGCTGGTGCAGGCAGCAAAGCGGCTGGCAGAGGACTTCAAAGCCGGCAAAACCGAGCTGAATCAGCAGGCCTTTGAGGATAGATTTTATACAGCGGGGCTGCCGGCGGTGGATTACGTCATCCGCACCAGCGGCGAACTGCGCATGAGCAATTTCCTGCCCTATCAGGCGGCATATGCCGAGCTCTGCTTTACGCAGACGCTTTGGCCGGATTTTGATGCGGAACAGTATGTGCAGGCGCTGCGGGAATACGCCGGAAGAAACCGGCGGTTTGGAGGGATCTGATGTTTATTACAAGGACGATTGTCGGCCTTCTGGCGGCGGCGCTGCTGCTGGGCATCGTGCTGCTGCATGGCGCTTATATTCAGGCGGCAGTGGTGATCGCGGCGCTGATCATGGAATATGAGATGATCAAGACCATCAAAGCCAGCGGAAAGATTCAGCCGATTGCGCCGGTGTTATATGCCGTAACGCTGGCACTGCCCGTTTTGACCTACTTCTTTTCGGATATTGGCGCGGTTTATGCGCTGGTTGGCGGGCTATTGGCGCTCTTTATCTGCGGGATCACCTGCAAGCGCTACAACATGGAGAGCGTTTGTTACAGCGTATTTGCCATGTTTTACCCGCAGTTCCTCGCGCTTTTCCTCTATAAGATGGTGCTGGTTTCGGATGTGGCAAAAAGCCAGCTGATGATTTTTACGGCCTTTGCCGCGGCCATCTGCGAGGATACGCTGGCCTACTACACGGGCAGGCTGTTTGGCAAGCACAAGCTTTGCCCGGAGATTAGCCCGAAAAAGACCATTGAAGGCGCGGCGGGCGGTTTGATTGGCGGCATCATCGGGACGGTCGCTTTGGCGCTGATTTTGGGGCACCAGGGCATCGGCATTGGGTGGTATGTGCTGCTGGGGGCTGTCTTGGGCACGCTCTGCCAGTTTGGCGATTTGGCGGCTTCGCTCATCAAGCGGCAGTTTGGCGCCAAGGATTTTGGCAACCTGCTTCCCGGGCACGGCGGGCTGATGGATCGGCTGGACAGCACGATTTTCATCCTGCCGGTGGTCTGGCTCTTCTTCTATCTGTTTGGGATGTAGGAAGGAAGCGGCCCCAAAAGAGCGCTGGTCTGCGCTCTTTTTCATAACAGATAGAAAACGGGGAAATGACAATAAAGACAGGCAGCGGGGCCGCGGTGATAGAGAGCGGGGAAGCCCGCATCCGCCATCGATTTGATGATGACAGTGAAATATGAGACGGGATGCGGCAAAATCGCCCTGAATAAAGAGGCGTTTGTCCCGGAATTTTTCATCCTCAGCAGGCAGATTGCAGGGGAAGTTTTGGAGAAGTTTATCACCTATCGGACCTGGCTGGCAATCTGCGGAGATTTTTCCAGATATACCAGTGGGCCGCTCAGAGATTTCATCTATGAGAGCAACCGCGGGAAGGATATTTTCTTTGCAGAAGGCTGGGAGCAGGCGTTTCAGCGGCTGGGCGCAGAGCAGGCAGAACAGTTTGCCGGAAAATGACACGATAGAATCGGAGAAAAAACGTGAGACGAAAGAAGATTGCCGTATTAGGCGCGACGGGTTCGATTGGCACGAGCACTTTGGCCGTGCTGCGGGATTTGCAGGAAGAATATGAGGTTTATGCGCTTTCAGCGCACCGGAACATGGCGCTTTTTGCGGAGCAGATTCGGGAGTTTGCGCCCAAAGCCGCCGCGGTTACGGATGAGCAGTGCGCCAAGGATTTCCGGGCAGAAGGGGTAGAGCTTTTTGCGGGAGAGAAGGGGTTGATTCAGATCTGCGATGGGGCGGATCTTGTGATCTTGGGTGTGGTTGGCGTGGCGGGGCTGCCGGTTTTTGAGCATTGTTTGCGATCCGGCATTCCGGTGGCGCTGGCGACCAAGGAGGCGATGGTCTATGGCGGGCGGCTGGCCCGGGACCTGATGGAGCAGACGGGTACGCCTGTTTTGCCGCTGGACAGCGAGCTTTCGGCCATCTTCCAATGCCTGAAGGGCAACGAGATGTGCCCGCCCGAGGAGATTTTGCTCACGGCATCCGGCGGCCCTTTCCGGACCTGGCCGCTGGAGCGCATCCAGCAGGCGACGCTGGAGCAGGCGCTGAGACACCCCAACTGGAGCATGGGAGCGAAGATCACCATCGACAGCGCGACCATGGCCAACAAAGGGCTGGAGATCATGGAGACGCGCTGGATGTTCGACATTGCGCCTGAGAAGATCACGGTTGTGGTGCACCCGGAGAGCATCGTGCATTCGGCGGTGCGGTTTGCAGATAATTCGGTGATGGCGCAGCTGGGCGTTCCGGATATGAAGCTGCCCATTGCATATGCGCTGGGGCATCCGGGGCGGCGCAAAAACAGCGTGGAGAAGCTAGATTTTTTCCAGATCGGCGCGCTGCACTTTGAGCAGCCGGATCTGAAAAAATTCCCCTGCCTGGCGCTGGCCATGCAGGCAACCCGGGGAGACGGATCGGCGCAGATGATCTTCAATGCGTCAAACGATGTGGCCGTGGAGCTGTTCCGCACCGGGGCTATCACGTTTTGGCAGATTTCCGAGGTCATCAGCCAGGCGATGGATCATTTCGCGGGCGTGCGCGCCAAAAGCTTTGACGAGATCTACGGCATCAACGAGCGCATCAAGGCGTATGTGCGCCAGCGGCATTTGCCGCAGGCGGGTAAATAATTTGTGAAACTTTGAAAAAAGCGACATGGCGGCGCGGCAAAAGGAGTATACTATACTCATCAACTTTGCGCGCAGGGAGGCTTATTTGAATACAGTACTGGGAATTATAGGCGGGCTGTTGCTGCTCACATTTTTGGTCGTCGCCCATGAATTCGGGCATTTTAAAGCGGGCAGGGCCTGCGATATGCGGATAGAAGAATTTGCCGTGGGCTTTGGCCCCAAGCTGTTTTCCAAAGTGAAGGATGGCATTCGCTATTCCATCCGCGCATTGCCGCTGGGCGGGTTCGTCCAGTTTTACGGCGAGGATGCGCAGGAGGTTTTGGAAGAGCCCAGGGCGTTTAGCAACCGGCCCATCTGGCAGCGGTTTCTGACGCTGCTGGCGGGCCCGGCCATGAATATTTTGCTGGCGTTTCTGCTGACGGTGGGCGTGCTGGTGGGATACGGCGATTTTGTGCCCGTAGTGGCCAGCGTGCAGGAAGGGATGCCGGCGCAGCAGGCAGGCCTTAAGGAGGGCGACCGCATTGTCAGCGTGGATGGCAAGCGCATCGATTTCGCCATGGAGTTTGATGGAATCGATCTGGCAAAGAGCGGCGAGAGCGTGAATCTCGGCGTGGAGCGGGATGGCCAGCGGATGGAATTCGAGATTCCGTTTGAGTATAACGAGGCGGAAGGCCGCAACATGATCGGCATCACCTATTCCTCGGATACGCGCCAGCGTTTTGGCTTTTTTGAGGCAATCGGGCTTTCCTTCAAATGGATGTATCTGATTATCGCGCAGATGCTCTCTTTCCTTGGGAATCTGGTATTCCGCGGAAAGGGCGTCGAAGGGCTGGCCGGGCCAGTGGGCACGATTGGCATCGTCAGCCAGGCGGTGCGATCCGGGCCGGAAGTTTTCCTGCGCATTGCGACGCTGCTCTCGGTGAACCTGGGCATCATGAACCTGCTGCCCATCCCCGGGCTGGACGGCGGCCGGATTTTGCTGCTGGGCGTGGAAAAGCTGCGGGGCAAGCCGCTGCCGCAGAATAAGGAAGGGCTGATCAATCTCATCGGCATGGGGCTGATGTTTCTGCTGATGATTTTCCTGACTTACCAGGATATTGCCCGTCTGCTTTCCTGAAATTTCAAAATATTTCTTTTTCGGCAAAAAAGCGCCTGGCAGGCGCTTTTTTTGATAGACGCGGGGAAGCGGGGCGCGAAAGAGGGGTTTTTGCCGCGCTCTTTTTATGCTACAATAGAAAAAATTCATGCCATTCGGGCAAAACGCCGAAGCTGGGAAGCCGGCAAAAGGGGGAGAAGGTTTGAAGCGGGAAATTAAAATAGGAAGCCGCGCCATTGGCGGGCACAACCCCATTCTCATCCAATCGATGACAAACACGGATACGGCAGATATTCCGGCGACGCTGGCGCAGATGGCCGCGCTGGAGGCGGCGGGCTGCGAGATTGTGCGCGTCGCTGCTTACGACATTGCGGCGGCAAAGGCCATTGCCCAGCTGAAAAAAGGGACAGCCATGCCCATCGTGGCGGACGTGCACTTCGATTATCAGATTGCCCTGGCGGCGATTGAGGCTGGGGCGGATAAGATCCGCATCAATCCGGGCAATATTGGCAGCGAGGAGAAGATACGCTGTGTGGCAGATGCGGCAAAGGAGCGGGGCATTCCCATCCGCGTTGGGGCGAACACCGGCTCTCTGGCAAAGGAGTACCGCGGAAAAAAACGCAGTGATGCGCTGGTGGAAAGCGCGCTGGAGAACGTCCGCATTCTGGAAAAATGCGGTTTTTATGAGATTGTCGTTGCGCTCAAGGCTTCGGATGTGCCTTCGACGGTTGCGGCATATGAGCGCATGGATGCGCTGGTGGACTACCCGCTGCATCTTGGCGTAACAGAGGCGGGAGGGCTGAACAGCTCCTGCATCAAATCGGCCATGGGCATTGGCGCGTTGCTCTTGCAGGGCATCGGCGATACGCTGCGCGTTTCGATTACAGGCGATCCCGTGCTGGAAGTGGGTGTGGCAAAAGATATTCTGCGCTTTGCCGGCAAACGCAGTTTTGGCCCGGAGATCATCTCCTGCCCGACCTGCGCACGCACCAAGGTTGGCCTGGAACGGCTGGTGCGGGAAGTGGAGCGGCTGGCAAAGCCCATTCAAAAACCGCTCAAAATTGCCGTGATGGGATGCGTGGTCAACGGACCGGGAGAGGCAAGAGATGCGGACATTGGCATCGCCGGAGGGGAAGGCGAAGGGCTGATTTTCCTCAAAGGCAAGCCGGCGCTGAAGGTTTCAGAGGAGAAACTGTTGGGAGAATTTGAGCGGCTGCTGAATACATTGGTTTAAAAGAAACTGGCGGGCTATGAGACAGCAAGCAGGAATAGGGGCGCGTAAATCCAGATGCGCGGCTTGGTATGCAGGCGAAGCGGAGAGCGGGAAATGGAAGCAAGGACATCGATACATCCGGATATGGGATATACCCCGAGCGGGGTGCGGCAGGTCGTTTTGAATATACTTGCAAAAAAGCAGGAGACGGCGCAGATTGCCTATGAGCGCATGGCATACAGCCGCGCCCGGGGGCAGTATGTGATCTTTTTATCCAGCGGGCAGTATATGGAGATGGCGCAGCTGTTCCGTCTGCGCAGGGAAATTGGCGCGCAGCTGCCCGAGTTGCAGAATTTTGAGGTGATCGTGCGCCAGCCTGCCGCGCTTTTGGAGGATGGGGCGCTTTTAGAGCGCACTATCCGCGAATTTCTGATTGCGGAAGAGCCGGGGCTGATTCCCTTTCTATGCCCATGCAGTTTTGCCAGAGAAGGAGATTTCCTCCACATCACTTTTGGCCGGGAGCTCGCCCCCGAGCTTTTTTCCCGCATGGGGGCGGCGGAAAAGCTGGAGCGGTTTTTGGAAGATTACTATGGGCTGAAGCTGAAAGTGAAAAAGCTGGCCTGTGATCTGAACACCCAGCAGCAGGAGGGGCAGAGCCAGAGCGCGGCGCAGATTTACACCGAGTTTGTCAAGAAAGATGCGCCGAAAAAGGCGCCGGCAAAGCCCAGAAAAGCGCCGTCCGCGCCGGCGGATGCGCCTTGGGAGACAGCCGCGCCGGCTCAGGCAAAACCGGCAGGCGGCGGGCAGAGCAGCCGGCCCTATGTGCGCAAAGCCCGGGGCATGGACGGAGATATTACAAAGATCGCGGATCTGCTGCCCGAGAACGAAGCGCTCATCGAAGGGGACATTCTCTCCGTCGAGACGCGGCTCATCCGGGACGGAAAAGATACCCTGCTGACGTTTGGGATTACGGACTACACTTCCTCCATCAAATGCAAGAAGTTTTTAAAAGGGACGACGGACGAACTGCTCAGCGTGATCAAAAAGGGGGAGCGCTTCAAAGTCCGCGGGAGAAATGTTTACGACACCTATGCCAGGGAATACTGCTTCAACGTGCTGGGCGTACAGGAAACCAAAAAGACGGAACTGATGGATGACGCAGAGGAAAAGCGCGTGGAACTGCACCTGCATACCAACATGAGTGCGCAGGACGGCGTTTCGGGCGCAGAGGCTTATATCGCCCGGGCGGCAAAGTGGGGGCACAAAGCCATCGCCATCACGGATCACGGCGTGGTGCAGGCGTTCCCGGAGGCGGCAGGCGCGGCAAAAAAATACGGCATCAAAGTCATCTTCGGCATGGAGGCATACCTTGTCGACGATCAGAAGAAGATCTACGCAGGCAGGCAGGATCGCAGTTTTGACGACGAGTTCATCGTCTTTGATATCGAGACGACGGGACTGCGGCCGGATACCTGCGAGATCATCGAGATTGGCGCTGTGCGCGTCAAAAACGGCGAGATTTTAGATACGTTCGGCATGTTTGCACGGCCCAAAAACGGCGTGCCTTACGAGATTACCAAGCTGACGGGCATCACGGAGGCGATGGTGGAGGATGCGCCGGAAATCGAGGAGGTTATCGGGAAATTCTGGGCATTTGCCGGGGACGCCTGCCTGGTGGCGCACAACGCGGAGTTCGACACGGCATTTGTGTTTAATAAGAGCCGCGCCATGGGCATCGAGGTGCACAGCGACGTTCTCGATACGCTGGCAGTCGCCCGGGCGCATTTGAAGGAGCTGAAGAGTTTTAGGCTCAACAAGCTCGGGGATCATTACGGCGTAACCTTCGGGCATCACAGGGCTGTGAACGATGCGGAGGCCACGGCGAAGATCCTGCTCTGCATGTTTGCCGAGCTAAAGGAGCAGGGCGTGCAGACGCTGCAAGGGCTCAACTACATTGGGGATACCAAGGCCATTGCCCGCAGCGCGAAACCCTTCCACTCCATCATTTTATGCAAAAACAAGGCGGGGCTGGTCAACCTCTACAAGCTGGTTTCTCTGGGGCATCTGGAGTATTTCCACAACCGCCCGCGCATTCCAAAGAGCGTGATGGCACAGCACAGAGAGGGGCTCATCTTTGGCTCTGCCTGCGAGCAGGGCGAGATTTACCGCGCGGTTCTGGACGGCGCAGAGGACGAACGGCTGGAGGAGCTGGCGGGTTTTTACGATTACCTGGAAATTCAGCCGCACGGCAACAATGCTTTCCTCGTCCGGGAAGGCATGGTGGCGGACGAGGAGGAGCTCAGCGAGATCAACCGGCGCATCTGCCGCATTGCGGAAAAACTGGGCAAGCCCGTCTGCGCCACGACAGACTGCCATTTCCTGAACGAAGGGGACGCCTATTTCCGACGCATTCTCATGGAGACGACTGGCTTTAAGGATGCGGATCAGCAGGCGCCGCTCTTTTTCAAGACGACGGGGCAGATGCTGGCGGGTTTTGCTTACCTGGGCGAGGAAAAGGCCAGGGAAGTCGTCATTCAAAACCCGAATGCCATTGCGGAGCAGATTGAGCAGATCGAGCTGTTTCCGGGCGAGACGGCCATGCCCTATATCGAAAACGCAGATAAGGAGATTTTAGAGCGGGCTTATGCCAAAGCCAAGCGGCTTTACGGCGATCCGCTGCCTGAAGTCATCGAAAAACGGCTGGACAAGGAGATGGGCAACATCATCCGAAATGGCTTCGCTGTGCTCTACTGGAGCGCCATGAAGCTGGTGGATAAATCCATGGAGGATGGATATCTGGTTGGCTCGCGCGGCTCTGTCGGCAGCTCTTTTGCGGCCTTTGCGGATGATATTACGGAAGTCAACCCGCTGCCGCCGCACTACCGCTGCCCAAACTGCAAGCACTACGATTTCGACGTGGACCGGGAGAAATACGGCTGCGGCGTGGATATGCCCGAAGCCTGCTGCCCGGTTTGCGGAACCAAATATATCGCGGATGGATATGACATCCCGTTTGAGGTTTTCCTGGGGCTGAACGCGGATAAGGTTCCAGATATTGACCTGAACTTCTCGGGGGAATACCGCCCCCGGGCGAATAAATATGTAGAAGAGCTGTTCGGCGAGGAATACGTATTCCGAGCCGGGACGATTTCGGCTATTCAGGAGAACACGGCCAAGGGCATCGTCCGCAAATTCGCCGAGATGCACGAGATGCAGCTAAACAGCGCGGAGCTGGAGCGGCTGGCGGCGGGCATCAGCGGCGTCAAAAAGACCACGGGGCAGCACCCGGGCGGGCTGGTTATTGTGCCGCACGGCCGGGAGATTTACGAGTTTTCGCCCATTCAGAAGCCTGCGGACAAGATGGCGGTGGATACCGTTACCACGCACTTCGACTTCAACTCCATGCACGATATTCTGATCAAGCTGGATATTCTCGGCCACGATAACCCGACGATGATCCGCATGCTGCAAGACCTCATCGGGTTTGACCCGCTGCAGATTCCGCTGAGCGACCCGGAGACTATGTCGCTCTTTACCAGCACAAAGGCGCTGGGCATCACGCCCGAGCAGATCCGCGGCGTGCCGCTGGGTACGTTTGGAATTCCGGAATTTGGCACGCCGGCGACCATGAATATCCTGAAGAAAACCAAGCCGACGACGCTTTCCGAGCTCATCCGCATTTCGGGCATTTCCCACGGCACGGACGTTTGGAAGGGGAACGCGGAGGATCTCATTGACCAGGGCATTGCGCCGCTTTCCGGCGTCATCTGCACGCGGGACGACATCATGAATCACCTGGTCTATAAGGGTGTGGATCACAAAATGGCCTTCTTTATTATGGAGAGCGTCCGCAAAGGCAAATGGGCCAAAGGCAAGGAGAAGGACCAGGAGAAGATGGAGCAGGCCATGCGGGATGCCAACGTCGAGGAATGGTTTATCGAATCCTGCCGCAAGATTCAGTATATGTTCCCAAAGGCGCATGCCGTTGCATATGTTGTAATGGCGCTGCGCATCGCCTACTGCAAAGTGCACTATCCGGCGGAGTTCTACGCGACGACGTTTACCATCAAGCTGGAGGATTTTGGCGCGCTGACCATTCTCGGGGGCATTCCTGCCATCAAGGCGCGGCTGCGGGAGCTAGACGAGCTGGGCATGAAAAAATCTGCCACGGAAAAGAGCGAGGGTGTGGTTTTGGAGCTGGCGCTGGAAATGCTGGAGCGCGGGCTCAAGTTTTTGCCAGTGGATCTCAAAAAGAGCAAAGCCAAACAGTTTACCCTGGAGGATGGCAAAATCCGCATGCCGTTTATGGCCGTGCCCCAGCTGGGCGACAAAGCGGCCGAGCTGCTGGAACAGGAAGCCTCCGAGGGAGATTTTCTCTCGGTGGAAGAGCTGAAAAAGAAGTGCAAGCTCTCCTCTTCGGTTTTGGATACCATGCGGGAGATGGGCTGCCTGGCAGGGTTGCCCGAAAAAGCGCAGCTGACGATTTTCGACGTGCTGGGCTAGGGGAAAAGAAGAGCGGCTTAAAGAGAGGTTTTTAGGGCAATATCGAGAAGAGAAAAAAGGCAGAGAGATGCAATTTTTTCCAAAAACCGATAAAAACTGAAAAAAACTTGCCTTTGCTTCTTTACTTTTCTTCCGAAAGCGTGATATAGTGAAAGAAAATCATGATAGAATGCTGATATCTATCATAGGGTGACAGGCGAGCGAGGAAGCGTTTTCTGCGGCAGTTGCTGGATTGGGGAAGGAAAAGCGAGCAGCGGGAACGCCGGCGCCCTGCCGTTGTGAAAGAAAGCCGAGAGTGTTGTCTTTTGCAGCGGTATTTTGCATTGAGAGAATAATGGCATGAAAATGCTTAAGAAAAGAGGATAACAATGAAAACGAAAGGATATTGGAAGACGCTGAGCATGATGCTGTGCATCGCGATGGTTTTCTCCATCGCATTTGGCGGCATCAGGATTCCTGTTGCGCAGGCTGCTGAGGTTACGCAAAATCCTGGGGAATCATGGAACAGCTATCTGGATCGCGTTTATCAGGCGCGCTATGCGGAGTTTTTGACACTGCGCGCGAAGAATGCCGATAATAACGTTCCGGAGGATCAGGTCTGGACGGGCAACGCCGTGCAGCCGGCAGGAGACGCGGACGGCGATGGCCTGCTGGATATTTACACAGCGGCGGAGTTTCGCTGGGCACTGACCAACAAGAGATCCTGCGAGCTGATGAACGATATCGACCTGGGCGGCCGCAAAAACGTAACCTGGACGCCGGTCGCAGACCCAGGTGCTGTTACCATCGAAGGCAATGGCTATACGGTTTACAACATGAACTGCAGCGCCGGTCAATATGGTGGTTTAATCGCTTCGACGGCCAGAGGCGCGCTGGGAGCTTACTCCTTTAAGATGCAGAACATCCGTTTCCGCTACTGCTACACCAGAGCGACGGGGCAGTATTCGGGCACGGTTATCGGCTTTATGGGCAACGGCATTATGAAGCAGGTTTCCGTCGAGGATTCTGTCGTCTGGGGCGCGGCGCATACGGGCGGCATCATGAGCGCATGGAGCGGCACGGGCGATCCCGCGCTCAACAGCTTCTATGTCGAGATGGATCAGTGCCATGTGCGCAACATCACGGTTTACGGGACGAGCTGCGTCGGCTCTTTCGTCGGCCCGGCTTCGGGCACGAAAGTTACCAACTGCTATTCCATCGATAGCTATGATATTTCCACGGCAACACACTCAGGCGGATTTATTTCCTGCCCGGGCTATTGCCGCGTCGAAAACTGCTTCACCAACGTCAGGCTTTACTGCAACGCGGATGGCGGCGTTTTCGCGGGTATTTGCCATCTGAGCAACTCGTTTAAAAACTGCTTCTCCGCAGGCGTTGTTGAAGGAACTTCCAACGTCGGCGGTTTCTTCGGCAGAAGCGAGAACTCAACAGATACTTTTGTCAACTGCTACAGCACATCTATGGTCGGCATGCAGAGTTCTGCGAGCGGCATGGGCGGCTTCTACGGCGGCGACTCGAACAACACGGCCAGAGGCACGAACTGCTACTGCGCCGGCGAGGTCGGCACGACGCAGACGGTCGCGCCGCACAGCTCCATCGGCGGCTTTGGCGGCACGAACGTGAGCGCCGGCCGTTTCAACAACTGCTATTACGACAAGCAGACCTCGGGCATGGGCGAATATGCCATCGCGACGACGCCGCACACCAGCTATGCCGGCATTTCCGGCTATCTGACGGGCCAGATGATCGGCGATGGGATGAAAGATGAATTTGGCAGCGCGGACTGGGTTTACCGGGACGGCATGTATCCGCAGTTGGCCGTCTTTGCAAACGTATCCGAAAGCTTCGGAAATGAGACGGATCGGATGATTGCGAAGGCTTATTCGGCGGCTTCGGTTTGCACGGCGCTGCTGCAGCCTTCCAACCTGGGCAAGACGCAGGAAGAGCTGGAGGAATATGGCCCGGCGGATTATGACAAAGTGCGCGATATCAGCGTGCTGTTCCCGCTGACGAATAATGAGCTGGCGGGATATGGGCCGGGAAGCGGTTTCTCCATTTCCTGGAGAGTGCGGGATGGCTACACCTGCAACCTGCCGGGTTCCATGAATGGCCTGCCTGTTATCACGATCGATCCCAAGACGTATGAGGTTACAAACTTTGCGCCTGGCGTCGGCTGGGTGGACGTCTCTGTGGATACGGGCATAGTCAACCCGCAGAACGGCCAGAACATTGTGGGCCAGCGCTTTATGCGGCTGGTTCCGACGACGGTTATTTCTCTGGCTTCCAGCGCGGGTGTCGATAAAGTGATTTATGTCGCAAACGATGAGCGGCTGAGCAAGGATGATATTTCCTACGATCACCGCGAGAACGTCATCTTTGCAGCGGGCAAATCGCAGGACGTGGATACCGGCGCCATCAAGACCGCAGGATATCCGGAAGATGACACCAGTTTTGGTTATCGGGGGGCTGGCGAGGACAAAGAGGTTGTCGGCGTCGATCTGGCAAATGATGTCGGCGGCGGCAAGGCCGTTGTAGTCGTCTCCAAGCTGAACCCGGAAACGGGCAAATATGAGGAGCTGGATATCACCTCGGAAGACGAGCTCAAGGAGCTGCTGCTGCGCGAGCGGGATGCGGCAATAGATGACATCGGTGTTTATCTGCTGGAGTATCGCTGGTACACTTCGGGCAACCTGAAGGGCGGCTATATCACCAACAGCAAGACGCTGACCGTGCGCTATGCGCTGAAAGTTTCCTATGACTGGAACCACCCCTCCCATAAGGATGACAGCGTTATCCAGGCGGATGATTATCCCTATACCATCGGCTCGACTGTAAACGGCACGGGCAACAAGACGCCGGAAGATCCCAGCGTTAAGGGTTATACTTTCATGGGATGGTCTACCGATCCCAAGGCGGATCCGAACAAATTCGAGCGGTTTACCGCGGATACTCCGCTCAAGGACGATACAGTTGCATATGCCGTTTGGAAGATCAACTCGTATGACGTTTCCATCGTAAAGAACGGCCGCGGCACTATCAGCGGCACGGGCGCTTATGATTACGGTTCTAGCGCGAAAGTAACCTGGCAGCCGGAAGAGGGCTGGTACACCAACTATGTCATGGTGGACGGCGTGATCCGCGATGATCTGCTGAACAAAAACGAATACACCTTTGAAGGAATTGAAGAGGACCACACGGTCTATGTGGAGTTTGGCCAGGATAAGCGCGTGGACACCTCGGAATATTATCAGGTAACGACGACGCGGACGGGCGGCGACGACAGCTGCAAGATCAGCAACTCTGTCTCTGTGAAAGCGGGGGAGAGCGCGACGGTTACCTGGTCTGCCGGCGAGGGCTATGTCGTCAAGAAGGTGCTCATCGACGGCATTCTGGCCGCTACTGATCAGAAGGGCAGCTATACGTTCCACGGCATGGGACGCAACCACGATGTGGAAGTCGTCTTTGAGAAGGCGGAGGACAAGGGAACCATCCATGTGACCGAGGAATATTCCACAGTTACCACTTCCAAGAGAGGCAATGGCACGGTTTCGACGCCCAGCGCCAGCGTGAAGAATACGGATTCCCACACCGTTCAGTGGCAGCCGGATCCGGGCCACAAAGTAGCGAAGATCATCGTCGACGGCCAGGAGATCACGGAAGAGAGCATCCTGAAATCGGGGCAGTACACCTTCTCGCCGGTGGATCACGACCGCACGATAGAGGTCGTCTTCGAGGCAGATCCGGATAGCCCGGATTATCCGGGACCGGTGGATCCGGATGTCCAGAAAACGACATTCACGGTTGAGACGCTGATCACCGGCGGCCCTGGCACGATTACCCCCGGCGCGGCCATCGAGGTTATTACCAGCGACGGCAAGCCGGAAGCGGGCACGGATTATACAGTAGAATGGGATACCCCGGATAAGCGCTATAAAGTGAAAGACATTTATGTGGATGGCGTATCCGTCAAGGATAATCCCTCGGTCAGCTCGGAAGTGGAATTTAAGGATATCGACAGCGACCATAAGGTGCTCGTCGTCATGGAGCCGAACCTGTTCCAGGTGAAAACCATTATCGAAGGCGAAGGAAAAATCACACCCGGAGCGACACTATTCTGGGGCGAGAACTATGGCGTCAGCTATGAGCCGGCAGATGGATGGGAGCTCAAGCAGATCTATCGGGATGGAGTTGCTCAGATTGAAGAGCCGGATCCCGAGCCGGAAGCGAGCCCGGAGGCCAGCTCTCAGAGCAACGATGAGCCAGAGCCGGAAGAGCCTGTAACGCTGAGTGCATTGGCGGCGTTTGCAAGCTGGCCGGCCAGAATGAACGGGCTGATGACCTTAGCGGATGACCCGATGAACGGCAAGATGGACTTCAACGCCATTGAGCAGGATCATACTGTCAAAGTTGTCTTTGCCAAGACAGACGCACCGGACGATGATACCGCTATTAAGCACACGGTTACCACATCGCTGAACGGCGGTGTTGGCAGTGTAACGCCGGGCGCGGTTCTGGAAGATGGAAGCTCGTATACGGTCGAGTGGGAGATTGGCGACGGCTATGAGCTGGATACTGCGATTATCAGGGTAAACGGCGTGGAGAGAGAAGCTGCCGTCAATGGCAACAAGATCGTCATCGACAGCCTGAACGACGATGTGGAAGTGGTTGTATCGCTGCGGCCGACCAAGACGGTAAGCGGCCCGGGTGCAACGCCTGACGGAGACGATGCGCCGAAGCACAACATCTACACCAGCATCGAAAAGGGTGCAGGCACGATCACCTCTTCGATGAACGGCGTTGCGCAGGGCAGCGACCAGACGGTTTACTGGACGTTTGGCAATGATTCTGCGATTCGCACGATCTATGTGGATGGCGTTGTCCGCGACGATTTGCTCAAGGCGGGCAAATACACCTTCAAAAATATCGACAAGGATCACAAGATCGATATCTATATCAAGGAAGATCCCAATGGCACGGGCGGCGTGGTAGACAAGGAATCCTACCGCATCTCGACGGCGCAGAGCGGCCAGGGCGAGATTTCCAACAGCACGACCGTAAACAAGGGCGAGAATACCAAGGTCAGCTGGAAGCCGGCGAACGGCTATCAGGTGAACAAAGTGTTTATCGACGGAGTGGAGCGGCCGGATCTGGCCAGCGCCAATGAAGTGATCTTCAACAGCGTGGGCGCGGATCACAATGTCTATGTCGATTTCACCAAGGTTGGCTCGACAGGTGATACGCCTTCTTCGCAGAAGTACCGCGTGGATACTGCGATCCAGGGCGACGGCACGATTTCGCCTTCGGCTACTTTGGAAAAGGGCGAGAGCAAGACGGTTTCCTGGAGCCCCAAGAACGGCAGCGTTGTGGCGGCGGTAATTGTGGATGGCATTGTCCGCGATGATCTTCTGAATGCAAGCTCCTATAGCTTTAACAACATTGACAGCGATCACAGCGTGGAAGTTCTGTTCAAGAAGCCGGACAGCGGTGAGCAGACTCCGGACAGCAGTGAGAGCGGGGAGAAATATATCCACATCAAGACTGCGATCAGCGGCCAGGGCAGCATCAGCGCTTCCAAGACTATGAAGGCTGGAGAAAGCTATGTCGTTACCTGGGCGCCGGCGAATGGCTGGAAGGTGGCGGGCGTCATGCTGGATGGCATGAATATTGAGAGCCTGGCCAGCGCAGATCAGATGAGCTTTAACGCGCCGACGGCAGACCACACCATCCGCGTCATCTTCGTTCCGGCGGACGGCAGTGCTCCCGGCAAAGCGTATAAAGTTGAGACGGAGTTGGTCGGCGGCGAAGGCATGATCACCTCTTCCGGCGAGGCGCTGGAGGGCGGCAGCTACACGATTAGCTGGAAGCCGAATGTGGGCTATCAGGTTGCAAGCATCATTGTCGACGGAGTGGAGCGACCGGATTTGCTGAATGCCGGTTCGCTGACGCTGAGCTCTATTCACGAGGAACACAGCATCCGCGTAGTGCTCAAGAAAGCTGAGGGCAGCAATGGCGGCGGCATGGCGAAGACGGGTGATGGAACGCCGCCTGTCGTGGCGCTGGCGATGTTTGTGATGATGACCGCAGTGGCTATCGCGCTTGGCATCGGCAAACGTGAGCGCAAAGTATACCGCCATGCGAAATAAGGCGGGAAAACAATAGAAACGAGGAAGCAAGCGAGCAATCGCTTGCTTCTTTTCTTTGCATGGATTTGGGCAGTGCGGGGGCGGGCGGTTAAGATTTGCCGGGATATGCGGCGGCAGAAAAATCGCCCGCAGGATTTTTGCGCTTTGTTGACTATTGGCAAGCCGCGCGATATAATAAATCTATCTGTTTGGCGGTTTCGCGCCGCTTTGGATAGCAGAAGTCGGAAGGAGAATCGATATGAAATTACGCAGCCTGATCGGACTGGTGCTGGTTGTCGCTTTTGTTTTTGCGGGCGCATATGCAGTAGTCTTTGGCGTATCATTTGGCATGTACTCGTTTGAGCCCATGCGGGCGATCAGTCTTGGCATGGATTTGCAGGGCGGGACAAGTGCTGTGCTGCGCATCAAGGATCCCGGCGAGGACAGCACAGAGGGTGCGGCGCCTCTGACGGAGCAGGAATTATACGATGCGCAGCATGAAGTACTCAGAATTATGCGGGCGCGGCTGGATGAAAAGGGATATACCGGCGCGACGCTGGAAATGCAGGGCGATCGGGAGATTCGGGTCAATTTGCCCATCAATGAGACAAGCGCTTTCCGCGATGCAGATCAGATTGTGAAATACCTGGCTGTGAAAGGCGATTTGACGATTCTAGATTCGGATGACAACGTGATTATCCCCTCCAGCCAGATCGAGCTTGTCATGGCGCAGGAGGATAGCATGGGGTATCGGTATCTCTCCTTCTCACTGACAAAAGAGGGAAAAGAGGCCTTTGAAAAGGCGACAGCAGAAATTGCGGAGCGGGGCATCAGCCAGGAGGATTACAGCAACCGCAATTATATTAAGCTCCATTATGAGGGCACGGATATCGCGCAGGCGACGATTAAGAGCGCGATTGAGACGGGGCAGGGCAGCGTTCAGACGAATATTCCCATGTATCAGCTGGAAGAGCTGGTGCAGGTCGTCAACAACCGGCCTTATTCGGTCGAGGTAGAGGCGACGGAAATGCGCAGTGTCAGCCCATCGCTGGGCCAAAACGCACTGCGCGGCATGATGATAGCCGGGATTGCGGGTCTGCTGGCTTTGGCGCTGGCGATGATTCTATGCTACCGGGTTCCCGGGCTTATGGCGGCGATTTCCATGCTGGGACACACGGCGTTGGTTTTGCTGTTCCTGGCAGTTTCCAGATTGCAGATTACGGCCTTTGGCATGGCAGGGCTTTTCGTGGGCGCGCTTTGCATGGCCGCAATGAGCCTGATGATCGTAAATGGCTTTAAAAAAGAGTTTTTGGCGGGCAAGGCACCCAGAGCTGCTGCAAAATCGGGCTGCGGCGCCGGTGCGAAGAGCGTCTTCTATGCAGGGCTGGCGCTTTGCGCTGCGCTGCTGGTCTTCATTCTGTTTGGCATTTATGAGCTTTCCAGCTTTGCTTTTGCGGCGGGCATCAGCGTGATTTGCGCGATTCTTTGCGCGGTTGTTCTAACGCAGCCTTTGGTGCGGCTGATGGTAGGCACTGTGCCGGATGGACACGCCATCTATTTTGGCAGCAAGAAGGAGGCAGAGTAATGCAGAAGTATTCTAAGATATTTGCCTGGGCGGTTGTTGCCGTGATGGCCGTGGCTGCGGCAGTGACGCTGCTATGCGGCGGGTTCAATTTCAGCCAGACGCTGAGCGGCGGATATTTGCTGAAATTTGACATCAACCAGGAGTTTGAACTGGAAGATTTGAGCAGGATTGTCGCGGCGCAGGGCGTGGGGGATTACCAGGTCTTAAAAGCCGGAGAGAAGCAGGATCAGGCGATCATCCGCGTGCAGAAAATGACGGATGATGGCGAGGCTATGACGCAGGCGGTTCAGGCCGAATACGCGGGCGCGAAGTTCCGCGGATGCGATACGGTGGCTCGGGCGATGCCGCGCAAGACGCTGCTATTCCTGGCGCTGGCAGCACTGGCGGCTATTTTAGCGGCCTCTCTCTATTTTGCGGCACGGTATGGCAGCGCTGGCGGCGTTGGAGCATTGAGCGCTTGCATCGGGACGATGGCGCTTCTGCTGGGAGCAGCCCTGATCGTGCGCTTCCCGATTACGCCGGCATTATTGGCGGCTCTTCTGGCGGCTCTGCTCTATAGCCTGCTGGATATCGGCGTTTATTTCGAGCAGATGCGCGGTGCGCTTCGCAAAGGCACTGCGGATGCGCTGGAAGAAGAGGCGGGAAGCGCGGCGAAAGCATGCAGACTGCGGCGCATTCTGGTCGCTCTTGTTGGGGCGGCGATGTTCTTGGCGGCGTATTTGCTGGGCGAAGCTTCCCTGATGGGATGGGGCTTATGCGCGATGCTGGGCGTCCTTTTCGCGGCGCTTTGCACGAGCCTTCTCGGGCTGCCGGCCAGCCTTTGGGCGAAGAAAGCAGCGGGAAAAGGGAAAAAAGTGCGCAAAAAAGTAAAAGCGATCAAATAGCGCGAGCATTTTTCTTCAAAGGCGGTCATCGACCGCCTTTGTGCGTTTATGGAGGCTCTGATGCGGTATGAAAAAAAGGGCCGGGCGCTGAGCGCGGCGGAAAGAACAGAATATGAGAGCCGGGGGATCCTGCCCATGGTTGCGGAGCTCCTGGCGGCCAGAGGCATCCCGGCGGAGCAGGCAGAGGCCTTTTTGAACCCGGGATGGGAGCAGGTGGGCGATCCATTTGCATTCCTGAATATGGAAAAGAGCTGTGCGCGCATTTTGCGGGCCGCAGAGCAGGGGGAACGCGTTGCCGTTTATTCGGACTACGATTGCGACGGCGTTTGCGGCGCGGCAATTCTGCAAAAGGCTCTGACGGCCATTGGGCTGGAGCCTGTTTTATATATTCCGGATCGCGCCAGCGAGGGCTACGGCACCAATGCGGCGGCGTTTACCCGGCTGATAGAGGGCGGGGTGACGCTGATCATCACCGTGGATTGCGGCATCCGCAGTGTTTCGGATATTGCGCTGGCAAAGGAGCGGGGCGCGGACTGCATCATCATCGACCATCACGAATGCGGCGAATTGCCGGATACGCCGTATTTGCTCAACTGCAAAATGCCGGGGGAGAGCTATCCTTTTGGCGACCTTTGCGGCGCGGGAACGGCGTTTAAAGTGGCGCAGGCGCTTTTGGGCGCGGAGGCGGAGGAGCTCATCGATCTCTGCGGCGTCGCGACCATTGGAGATATGGTGAGCCTGACCGGGGAGAACAGAGCGCTGGCCTATCTTGGCCTGCGAAAGCTGAGACAGGCGCCTTGCTTGGGCTTTAGCGCTTTGGCAGAGGCGGCAGGACTGCGGCTGGCGAATATTCAGTCGTATGGCGCGGCGTTTGGCCTGGTTCCGCGCATCAATGCGGCTGGGAGGCTGGAGCACGCCAGCCTGGCGCTGGAGCTTTTGACGACGGCGGACGCCGGCCGGGCCAGGGAGCTGGCCGAGCATTTGAGCGGCATCAACAGCCGCCGCCAGGATTTGCAGAAGAGCATAACCCAGCAAGCGATGGAACAGGTGCGGGAGGGAGTCTGCTTGGCGGATGCGCGCATCCTATTCGTCTCCGGGCAGGGATGGGAGAAGGGCGTCGTGGGTCTGGCGGCCTCCTCCATCACACAGGCTTTTTACCGGCCTGCGGTTGTGCTTTCGGAGAAAGATGGGATGCTGACGGGCTCTGCCAGGAGCATCCCGGGAGTCAACCTCTATGAGGCGCTTTGCCAGGCAGAGCATCTTTATGAGCGCTTTGGCGGGCATGAGATGGCGGCGGGACTGACGCTGAAAAAGGAAAATCTGGCAGAAGTTCGGCGCATTGTGCAGGAATTTTTGGGTGAAAAATACCCGGAGGAGGCATTTTTGCCGGCCATCCAGTATGACCAGGCGCTGAAACTCGGTGAAGCGGATATTGTGCTGGCCGAACAGATGGAGAAATTGCAGCCTTTTGGGCAGGATAATGAGGAGCCGCGCTTCTATCTGGAAAATTTCCAGCCCCTGGAAATTGCCAAGATGGGAAAGACGGGAGAGCACCTCAAAATGACGGCGGCGGATTGCCCTTCCGAGGTCCTGCGTTTTTCTGCACGGGAGGAAATCCAAAAAGGCGCGCACTATGACTGCATCGCCTCCTTTTCTATCAATGAATTCCGGGGCAGCAGAAAAAGCCAGCTGATTCTCTCCTCCTTGCAGGAGCGGGGAGAGGTGGATTGGCCCAAAAGGCTGGAAAAGGAGTATTTGCGCCTGTTTCCGGCGGAGATTTTGGCGTATGCGGCTTTTTTGCAGCAGCCATCCGGCGCGCTTATCTCCACGCCAGAGCAGCTGGAGCAATGGATGGAGCGGCAGAGAGAACACGCGCTGGGCGGGGCGGTCTTTTGTGGCAGTTATCCCGGGGCGATGCTTTTGAGGAGAAAAAAAGCGGAATCTGCGGTGGGCTGGGCGGAGTGCCAGCAGGCCGCGGCGGATTCTGCCGAGAGCTGTTTTTGCTATTTGCAAAAACAGCCGCTGCGGCATTACACGCACACGCTGGCTCTGGGCAATTTTGCCTTGCTGGCCCGCCAGCCGGGCACGGCGGTTTATTTGGGCGAGGATCTGAGGGCCGCTTACCGCGCAGAGGCAAAAGCCTTTTACGCGCCTGAGCTTTTGGCGCAAATGCGGGAGGCGTTTGAAAAAGCAGAAGGTGTTTACGCATCTGTCAGCGAATTCTTAGAAAAAGCGGCGGCAGAGCTCGGACTGCCGGACATCAAAAAGCCGTGGCTGTATTTTCAGGGGTTTTTTGAACAGAAGTTGATAGAAGTTCGAAAAAGTGATAAAATAATACAAATTCATTTGAAAGAGAAACAGGCATTTTGCCCGGAGCAGAGCGCGTATTTTCGGGCCATGGGAGATTTGGCCGAGGGAAGGATTTGAGGCGCATGACGTTATACCAGAGATTTATAGGGGACTATCCCGTATACCGGGGAGACCCGCTCATTGAAAAAGCGTTTGCCGTCGCCGAAAAGGCGCACGAGGGGCAGCTGCGCAATTCCGGCGAGCCTTATATCGTGCACCCCTATGAAGTGACGCGCATTCTGGCAGATTTGGGGCTGGATAACGTGAGCATCTGCGCCTCCATGCTGCACGACGTGCCCGAGGATACGGAATTTACCATTGAGAACGTCGAGATGGCGTTCAGCGCGGAGATTGCGCGCATCGTCGATGGCGTTACCAAGCTGAAAAAATTCGATTTTCAATCCAAGGAAGATGCCCAGGCCGAGAGCATGAGAAAGATGTTTTTGGCCATGGCTTCGGATATCCGGGTGATTCTCATTAAGCTGGCAGACCGCCTGCACAATATGCGCACGCTGGGCTATAAAACCCCGGAGAAACAGCGGGAAAAGGCCAAGGAGACGCTGGAGATTTACGCGCCCCTGGCAGATCGGCTGGGCATCAGCACGTTCAAATGGGAATTCGAGGATTTGGCCCTCAAATACCTGGAGCCGGAGGCGTATTTCGACGTCGCCCACAAGCTCAATTCCACCCGGCAGGAGCGGGAGGAGTATATTGAAAGCATCGTCGGCGTGCTGAGAGAGAAGGTTGCGGCGCTGGGCATTCCGGCGGAAATTGAGGGGCGGCCCAAGCACATCTATTCCATCTATAAAAAGATGAAAAACAAGGCCAAGACCTTTGAAGAGCTCTACGATATCATCGCTGTGCGCGTGATTGTTCCGTCCGTAAAAGACTGCTATGCGGTTTTGGGGACGGTGCACACGGTCTGGCGGCCGCTGCCCATGCGCTTCAAGGATTACATTGCCGTGCCCAAAGCGAACATGTATCAATCCCTGCACACGACGCTGGTGGGCATCGACGGCAAGCCGTTTGAGGTTCAAATCCGCACAGAAGAGATGCACCGCACGGCCGAATACGGCATCGCGGCCCACTGGAAATACAAAGAGGGCATTTCCGGGCAGACAACCGGGCTGGATGCCAAGCTCAGCTGGCTGCGGGAGCTGATGGAATGGCAGAACGACATGCGCGATCCCAAGGAGTTCATGGAAGCGCTCAAGATCAACTTCTTCTCGGACACGGTTTTCGTCTTTACGCCCAAGGGAGACGTGAAAGATCTCACCAAGGGGAGCACACCGCTGGATTTTGCATACGGTGTTCACTCGCAGATCGGCAATCGATGCGTGGGTGCGAAGGTCAACGGACGCATCGTGCCGCTCAACTATGAGCTGAAAACCGGCGATATTGTGGAAGTGCTGACCAACCCGCAGAGCAAGGGCCCCAGCCGCGACTGGATTGACATGGTCAAGACGGCGCAGGCCAGAAGCAAGATCCGCGCGTGGTTCAAGAAGGAGCAGCGGGAGGAGAACGAGGAAAAGGGCCGGGAAATTCTGGAGAAAGAGGCAAAGCGCAAGGGATATGAGCTTTCGGACCTGCTCCAGAGCGAATGGCTGAAACCGCTCTACAAGCGCTTTAGCGTCAACTCCCTTGGGGATATGATGGCGGCGGTGGGCTATGGAGGCCTGACGCCCAACCAGATTTTGCTGCGCTTGATTGAGGCGTATAAAAAAGAGAACAAGATCGAAGAGGATTTCCTGGAGCAAAAGCAGGTGGCCAAAAAGTTCCGGCCGAGCAAGAACGCGACGGTTACCGTCAAGGGCTACTCGGATATGGTAGTTCACCTGGCGAAATGCTGCAATCCGCTGCCGGGGGATGACATCATCGGCTATATTACCCGGGGGCGGGGCGTCTCCGTGCACCGCACGGACTGCTCCAACATCAACGACACGGATTTCCCGCCGGATCGGCGCATCGAAGTTTCCTGGGCGGCAGACGAGACCGGGCGGTACGACGTGGAAGTGCAGGTGGAAGGGGACGACCGCGCGGGGATCTTCATGGATATTTCCCAGATGCTGTATTCGCTGGGATATTCTTTCCTGAACATCAACGCCAAGCGCAATGAGAAAAACAAGACGTTTGCCATCAGCTTCCGCATTGAGGTCTCGGCGATTGCGGACCTTGAGGCGCTGATGGATAAGATTCGCACGATTCCCTCGGTAACCAGTGTTTTCCGGGTGAACAAATAGGCGGCAAAGAGAGGAAAAGCATGAGAGCTGTTGTAACGAAGGTAACGAGCGCCAGCGTTGCTGTGGAAGGAGGGCAGACGCAGGCGATTGAGGGAGGCCTGCTGGTTTTGCTGGGCTCCCAGGAGGGCGATACGGACGCGGATATCGCCTATATTGTGGATAAAGTCTGCAATTTGCGCATTTTTGAGGATGAGCAGGGCAAGATGAACCTCTCGCTGAAGGACGTGGGCGGGGAGATCCTGGTCGTCTCGCAGTTTACTTTGCTGGGAGACGCCAGAAAAGGGCGCAGGCCGAGCTTTATTCACGCAGGTGCGCCGGCCGAAGCAGAGGGCATTTACAACCGCGCTGTGCAGGCTTTCCGCGGGACGGGGATCGGCATCAAAACCGGGACGTTTCAGACGCATATGCAGGTGGCATCCGTCAACGACGGGCCGGTTACGATTTTGCTGGACAGCCGAAAGCTCTTTTAGCGCAGGGGGGCTAGGATGATAGAGACTGTAAAATTTGTGAGCAGGCCCATTGGGGAAAACGCCTATCTGTTTTTTCAGGATGAGAGCAAGCGGGCGGTTGCCGTGGATCCCTCCTATAATGCGGAAGCGATGGTGCGCTATCTGGAGGAAGAGCAGATGGGGCTGGAAGCCATTTTGCTGACCCACGGGCATTTTGATCACATAGCGGGCATCGACATTCTACGGGAGGCGACGGGGGCGCCCGTCTATCTGCACCAGGCGGATGCGGACATGCCGGAGGACTGCGAAAAAAATTTGAGCGTGATTACAGAGCAGGCTTTTTCCCGAAAGGCGGCGGATCGGCTGCTCTCGGGCGGCGAGAAGCTGGAGCTGGCGGGCATGGAGATAGAGGTTTTGCACACGCCTGGGCATACCCCGGGCAGCACCTGCTATCTGGCGGAAGATATTCTGTTTTCCGGAGACACGCTGTTTTACATGAGCATCGGCCGCACGGATTTGCCGGGCAGCGACGGGCAGCAGATGGGGCAGTCGCTCCAAAAGCTCTGTGCGCTGGAAAAGGAGTATGTGGTCTACCCCGGGCACGGGCAGAGCACATCGCTGGGGTTTGAAGTGCAGAACAACCCGTATTTGGGGGATGAGAGATGGTCTATTTAGCCACAAACACGCCGGATTATTACGCGGAGCTCTGCGATGAGGTCCGCTTTTTTCTGGATGAGAGAAAAATACCGCTGGTGGACGAAGTGCAGGAACAGGGCTACACCGTCCGGCATGAGGTGATGCAGGAAGCGGAGCGCTTTCGGCATACCTGCGCGCTTTATCTGGATGGAAAAAAACTGCACGAATATGCCTTTGATACGGAAAGCCTGCAGGATGGCCCGGGGCAGGCGGGGCTGGAATACAAGAAGATCCGCAAAAGAGGGGCGAAGATCGCGGTTTTCCGCTGCCTGAAGCAGTATTTTGGGCAGGAGAAGCCCTGGGGCTCGCTGACGGGCGTGCGGCCGACCAAGTTTCTGCGGGACAGCCGGCGGCAGCTGGGCATCCGGGAGGCCGAGCGGCTGTTTTTAGAGGATTTCGATATTTCCAGGCAGAAATATGACCTGACGGCGCAGATCTGCCAGCGGCAGGAGCTCATTCTGGCCTCGCTGGAGCCGCAGGATCTGGATATTTACATCGGCATTCCGTTCTGCACTTCCAGGTGCGCCTACTGTTCGTTCGCGGCCATGGAGAACACCCGGGAGGGTGTTTTGGAGGAGCAGTATGTGGATGCGCTGCTCTATGAGATGGAGCAGCTGGCGGATACGATTGCGGCGCACCGGGTGCGCTCCGTCTATATTGGCGGCGGGACGCCCACAGCGCTGGCGCCGCGCCAGCTGGAGCGCGTGTTGGGAGCGGCGGCGCAGTTTGCCCGGGGAGAGTTTACCGTCGAAGCAGGGCGGCCGGATACGATCACGAAAGAGAAGCTGGAGATCATCAGGGCGGCAGGGGCAAACCGCATCAGCGTCAACCCCCAGACCACCTGCCAGCAGACACTAGACAGGATCGGCCGGATTCACAAAGTAGAGGATTTTTTCCGGGCGGCGGAACTAGCCAAAACCTTTGGGTTTTCGGCCATCAATATGGATCTCATCGTGGGGCTGCCGGGCGAGGGGCGGCGGGAGTTCCTTTGCTCGCTTTCGGATGTGCTGGCGCTGGAGCCGGAAAATATCACCGTGCATACGCTGTCTATCAAGCGCGGCTCTAAATTCGGCATGGAGAATGCGCATAGCTTCGCGTCCTCCGGGGAGGCGGAGGCGATGCTGGCAGAGGGAGCGGAGCGGCTGGCCGGGGCGGGATATGCGCCCTATTATCTCTATCGGCAGAAGTATATGGCGGGAAATTTGGAGAACGTCGGCTATGCACTGCCGGGCAAGGAGAGCGTCTATAATATCGATATTATGGAAGAGGCGGCCAGCATTCTGGCATTTGGAGCGGGCGCAATCAGCAAGAAGGTTTCGGGCGGCGTGGTGAAAATCCGCCGGGCGCCGGCCATTAAGGACGTGCCTAAATATATAGGGCGCATTGAGCAGATGATAGAGCGCAAGCGGGAGCTTTTTGGGCAGGAGTAGAAAAAAGCAAGGCTGCGTTGACTTTTGCAGCACCAAAACCTATAATGAAACCAAGCTAAAGTTTGCAAAGACACAGGAGGAGAAAGCGTGAAAATTCAGGCGCCCAAGGGAACGAGAGATTTGATTCCCCAAGAGAGCTATCAATGGCAATATATCGAAGGAAAGCTGCGGGAAATCACCGCGAGATTCAATATCCGGGAGGTCCGCACGCCGATTTTTGAGCATACCGAGCTGTTTTTGCGCGGCGTGGGCGACACGACGGACATCGTCCAGAAAGAGATGTACACCTTCGAGGACCGCGGCGGCAGATCCATCACACTTCGCCCGGAAGGAACGGCGGGAGCCGTGCGCTCTTTCATCGAGCACGGGCTTTGCGATGGCCCGCAGCCGACAAAAATGTGCTACATTGCCGCGCCGGTTTTCCGGTATGAAAAGCCCCAGGCCGGGCGGCTGCGCCAGCATCACCAGTTCGGCATTGAGATTTTCGGCGCCAAGAGCGCTACGGCGGATGCCGAGGCGATTTTGCTGGCCTATACCGTGCTGAATACGCTGGGCGTGCATAATCTTTCGCTCAATATCAACTCCATCGGATGCCCCGAGTGCCGGCCCAAATACAGCGAGGCGCTCAAGGCATATTACCGAGATAGAAGGGGCGATCTCTGCCCCACTTGCCTGGAACGGCTCGAGCGGAACCCTTTGCGTCTGCTGGACTGCAAAGAGGAGAAGTGCCAGAAGATCGCCCAGAATGCTCCCAAAATGGTGGACTACCTCTGCGAAGAATGCCAGCAGCATTTTGACCAGCTGCAGGGGTATCTCACGGATGCGGGAGTGGAATTTAAGATTAACCCCTATATCGTCCGCGGACTGGACTATTACACCAAGACGGTATTCGAGATCATTTCTTCCGAGATTGGCGCCCAGGGAACGGTCTGCGGCGGCGGCCGCTACGACGGCCTGGTGGAGGAGATTGGCGGGCCGCAGATGTGCGGCGTGGGCTTTGGCATGGGCATGGAGCGCCTGCTTCTGGTGATGGAGGCGGCGGGCGTGCAGATTCCGCAGCCCAAAGCGCTTCAGGTTTTCCTCTGCACCATGGGCGAGGATGCGCGGCGCAAAGGCTTTGCGCTTATGGGGCAGCTGCGCAGCCAGGGCATCTCGGCGGATATGGATCATAATGCGCGCAGCCTAAAGGCGCAGATGAAATATGCCAATAAGCTTGGCGCAGACTATGTTGCGCTTCTGGGGGAGGATGAACTTGCCCGGGGATGCTGCAAACTGCGGGATATGAAGGGGAGCGAGGAGAGAGAGGTTCCGCTCAGCAATTTGGCTGAAACGTTGAGGTAATAAAAATGGGAGAGAAATTAAGCGGCTGGAAACGCTCTGGCATGTGCGGAGAGTTTTCTGAAAAAGATATTGGAAGAAGCGTTGTGCTGATGGGCTGGGTCAACAGCCGGCGCAACCTGGGAGGGCTGATTTTCGTTTGGCTGAGAGACAGGAGCGGCGTCATTCAGCTGGTTTTTGACGAGGCGGCGAAGAAGGATTATTTTGCGGATGCGGAAAGCCTGCGCAGTGAATATGTCATCGCGGTAAAGGGCGAAGTGATTGCAAGAACGCCGGAAAACTACAACGACGATTTGCCCACAGGCAGAATTGAAGTGCGGGTCGAGGAGCTGAAGATCCTCTCCACGGCGCTGACGCCGCCCTTCGAGATTGAGGAGAATTCCAAAGTCAAAGAGGAACTGCGGCTCAAATACCGCTATCTGGATCTGCGCCGCCCGGATATGCAGCGCAACCTGATGCTCAGAAGCCAGATTGCCATGTCGACGCGGCAATACCTCTTTGAGCAGGGCTTTTTGGAGATTGAGACGCCCATTCTGCAAAAAAGCACGCCCGAGGGCGCCCGGGACTACCTGGTTCCCTCCAGAGTGCATCACGGCAAGTTCTATGCTCTGCCCCAATCCCCGCAGATTTTCAAGCAGCTGCTGATGGTTTCGGGCATGGATAAATATTATCAGATCGCAAAATGCTTCCGGGACGAGGATCTGCGCGCAGATCGGCAGCCTGAGTTTACGCAGGTGGACATGGAGCTTTCCTTCGTGGAGGAAGAGGACATCATTGCCGTCAACGAAGGGCTGTTCCAGAGAGTATTTAAGGATACGCTGGGCATCGATATTCCGCTGCCGCTGCCGCGGCTGACCTGGCAGCAGGCGATGGATCGCTATGGCAGCGATAAGCCGGATACGCGTTTTGGCATGGAGCTGACGGATCTGAGCGATATTGCCAAAGACTGCGGCTTTAAGGTGTTTGCAGAGGCTGTGAAAAACGGCGGGAGCGTCCGGGCGATCAAGGCGGAGCAGGCGGGTCTTTCGAGAAAAGAGATCGACGCGCTGGGTGAGTTCGTCAAGACATACGGCGCGAAGGGTTTGGCCTGGATGAATTTGAAGGCAGAGGGGCTGAATTCCCCTATCGCAAAATTCCTTTCGGAGCAGGAGATTGCGGCGATTTTGGAGCGGATGCAGGCTAAGACAGGAGATGTACTCTTCTTTGTCGCAGACGCGAACAAGACGGTCTATGCGGCGCTGGGTGCACTGCGGCTGGAACTGGCGAAACGGCTGAATCTGATTCCTGAAAATCAGTGGAATCTGCTTTGGGTGACGGAGTTTCCGCAGTTTGAATACAGCGAGGAAGAGGGGCGGCTGGTCGCCATGCACCATCCTTTCACCTCGCCCATGGACGAAGATTTGGATCTTTTGGAGACTGCCCCTGAAAAGGTGCGCGCGAAGGCATACGATATTGTGCTCAACGGCACGGAGCTGGGCGGCGGCAGCATCCGAATCCACGACTCGGCTTTGCAGGAGCGGATGTTCCGGGCGCTGGGGTTCACCAAGGAGCAGGCTTGGGAGCGCTTTGGCTTTATGATGCAGGCTTTCCAGTATGGCACGCCGCCGCACGGCGGGCTGGCTTACGGGCTGGATCGGCTGGCGATGCTGCTTTCGGGCAGCCAGAGCCTGAGAGACGTGATCGCATTCCCCAAAGTGCAGAATGCGTCGGATCTGATGTGCGAAGCACCGGATCTGGTGGATGAAAAGCAGTTGGCGGATCTTGGCATTGCAGTTTTGCCGGAAGAGGAATAAAAAGGCATTTTTTGCGGATACTAGAGAAAAATACGGAGGTGGAGCAATGAGCGTTGTAACAGTGAGCTCTGAGAATTTCCAGACGGAAGTTTTGCAGGCAGAGCTGGCGGTTGTGGATTTTTGGGCTTCCTGGTGCGGCCCCTGCAAGATGTTTGGCCCGATTTTTGAAGAGGTTGCGGAGCAGATGGAGGGCGTTACCTTCGCGAAGCTGAATGTGGACGACGTGCCGGATTTGGCCAGCCAGTATAAGGTGATGTCTATTCCGACGGTGATCCTGTTCAAAAATGGGCAGGCTGTGCGCAAGAGCCTGGGCGTTATCTCGGCGGCGGAGCTCAAAGAGATGATCGAGGCTGCCAAAGCATAGGAGAGGCAATAAGAGCGGGGCGGATGCCGCGCTCTTTTTTATGCAAAAAATGCGGCGGGGCGCTTTTTCTCCTGCCCCTTTTTTTATTGCTCCAATTATGATATGATAAGCGGGTAAAAATAGAGTTGGAGAAGAGACGTGCGTTTAACAAAAATCGAAATCAACGGCTTTAAATCCTTTGAGAAGAAAACCGAACTTTTTATTAATAGAGGCATTACGGGCATCGTCGGCCCGAATGGAAGCGGCAAAAGCAATATTGCAGACGCCATTCGCTGGGTGCTGGGCGAGCAGAGCAGCAAAAACCTTCGGGGCACCAAGATGGAGGACGTCATTTTCAACGGCACGCAGAACCGCCCCAAAAAGGCGTTTTGCGAGGTCTACCTTTCCTTCGACAACGAGGATGGCCGCATTGCCAGCGATTACAGCGAGATTACCATTGGCAGAAAGATGTTTCGCTCGGGAGAGAGTGAATATTATCTGAACGGCAACAGCGTGCGCCTCAAAGATATTTTGGAGATCATCCGGGATACGGGCATCGGCAAAGAGGGGTATTCCATCGTGGGCCAGGGGCGCATCGACGAGATTCTATCCAGCAAGCCGGTTGCCAGGCGGAAGGTTTTTGAAGAGGCGGCGGGTGTCATGAAGTTCCGCACGCGCAAAGAGGAATCCGAGCACAAGCTGGAGCGGACGCAGGAGAACCTGACCCGGGTTGAGGATATTTTGGGGGAGCTTTCCGGCCAGGTTGGGCCATTGCAGGAGCAGGCGGAAAAGACCAAAATATATCTGGAGCTTTTTGAGCGGCAGAAATTTTTGGACATGAACTTATATGCCCAAAACTACGAGCGCATCCAAAAGCGCGTGCAAAAGCTCTCGGAAGAGCTGGCCGAGCTGGAAGCGGCCATTGAGGCGGAACAGAGCGGTTTTGGCAGCAGCGCCATGGAGACTGAAGAGCTGAGCGGCCGCCTGGAACAGCTGGAGCAGGAGCTTGCACAGGCGCGGGAAGAACTCTCTGGCCTGGGCGCAGAGGCTGAGCGCATGGCTGGCGAGAGAAACCTGCTGGCCGAGCGTATGATGGCTGTGGATCGGGAGCTGGGGCGCCTGGAAGAGGAGCGGGCGGCCGGGCTTGCGCAGGCGGAGGAGCTGGCCGGGCAAGTGGAAGAACTGCAGGAAAAGCAGGGAGCTATTTTAGAGCAGATGCGGGGCGTGGATGCGGCTCTGGCCGAGGCTCTGGCTCAAAAGGCCGAGCAGGAGGACAAGCAGGGGCGCAAGAACCGCAGAAGAGAGGAACTGCGCCAGCGGCAGTTCAGCCTGCTGGCCGAGACGGCGGAAAAACAGAGCGAGCTTTCTGCGCTGGAGATGAAAGAGGAGAACTTTGCCTCCCGCACGCAGGAAGCACAGGAACAGCAGGAGGAAAAGAGAGGGCAGGAAGCCGCGCTTCGCCGCCATTTAGAGGAGCAAAAAGCGGCGCAAGAAAAAAGGCAGGAGCAAAGCGCCGCAATCATGGGGCAGATCAACGAAAACAGGGTTTTGACCGGAAGCTGCCGCCAGAAGGAAAAACAACTGGAAGAGGCGCTGGGCAAGGCGAGAGCGGCAGAAAAC
This sequence comes from uncultured Christensenellaceae bacterium, assembly GCA_910588425.1. Taxonomy (GTDB): domain Bacteria; phylum Bacillota; class Clostridia; order Christensenellales; family Christensenellaceae; genus QANA01. Next base: position 246,946 of record CAJUPM010000001.1, read on the forward strand.
GACGCGCGCAGCCGCAAGGCCATGCTGGAAGGGCTAAAGGCGGAATACGAGGGGTATTCCCAGGGCGTGCGCAATTTGATGCGGGCGGCCAAGCGGGAAAAGAGTATGCAAGGGGCGCTTTTGGGCACGCTGGCTGAGCTGATCGAGGTGCCCGAGCAATATGAGGCGGCGGTGGAGGCGGTGCTGGGCGGCGCACTGCAAAACGTGGTTGTGCCGGGAGAGCAGGAGGCCAAGATGGCCATCGCACTTTTGCGCAGGGAGCATCTGGGGCGGGTAACTTTTTTGCCGCTGGCGGCGCTGCGCGTCAACCATCTAAATCCCAAAGAAAAGCAGGCGCTGGGCGCGGAAGTCATCCTGATGGCGGACCAGGCGGTCCGTGCCAAGGGAGAGGCCAAGCGGGCGGTAGAGTTTTTGCTGGCGCGCACGGCCATCGTCAAGGATATGGACGACGCCGTCGTTTTGGCGCGGCGGGCGGGATATTCTTTTCGGATTGTAACGCTGCAGGGAGATATCGTGAACCCGGGCGGCGTGATGACGGGCGGCAGTATGCAGAAAAAACAGTTCGGCTTGCTTTCCCGGGAGAGGGACATTGAAAAGCTGGGTGTTTTGCTGAAACAGAAGGCAGAGCAGGCGGCAGAAGCTGGGCAGGCACTGCAGAATTGCAGGGAGCAGGCGGCGGCTTTGCAGCAGAAGGAACAGGCACTGCTGAGTGGGCTCAAAGAGCAGGAAATTGCCGCGGCGGAACAGCGCAGCGAGACGGCCGCCCTGGAACAGCAATTAGCCGGGGTTCGGGCAGAGATTGCAGAGCTGGAGGGCAGGCTATCCGGCGCATCGCAGGAGAGCGAAGAGAATAAAAAGAAGATAACAGAGCTTTCCGCATATTTGGAGGAACTGGCGGCCCGGGCACTGGCAGTGCGCCAGGAAGGGGAGCAGCTGGATCAGGAACAGGATACCGTAAGCGCAGGGCTGGATGAGCAGATCAGCAAGATGCGCATCGCCCGGGCAGAGGCGGCCAAGGACAGCCAGGCGCTTTCCGAGCGCATGGAGCGCATGGAGGCGGAGATTGCGGCGCTGGAAGCCCGGGCAGAAGCCAAGAGAAAAAGCTGTGAAGAGCAGGCTTCGGCCAAGAGCGCACTGCTGCGGGAGGCCGAGCGGGCAGAAAGCCTGGAGAAAAATGCGCAAAAGCAGATGCAGGAGAGCAGAGAGCGCATCCAGGAGCAGGAGCAGACCCGCGCCGTCATGAAAGAAGAACTCGGCCGCAGGCAAAAGCACAATTCGGAATTCCAATTGCGGCAGACAGAGCTTATCGACCACAAATACAAGGTGGAGAGCCAGCTGGAGCGCTCTAAACTGACGCTGGAGACGGCGGGAGACAAGATTTGGGAGGAATATGGCCTGACATACGCGGATGCACAGCCCATGCGCGCGGAGATCGGCTTTCAGGAGGCCAGCCGGGAAGTGCAGCAGATACGCGGCAGGATTCGCGAGCTTGGGACAATCAATCCCAATGCCATTGAGGATTACGCGCGGGTTTCCGAGCGGTTTACCGAGCTGACAGCGCAAAAAGAAGATCTGGAAAAAGCGCAGGCCGATTTGCATCAGGTGATCGCGGAGATCGTCTCTGGAATGCGCACGACCTTCCGGGAAAAATTCGATCAGATCAGCAAGAGCTTTCAGGAGATTTTTCAGATTCTGTTCGGCGGCGGCAGGGCACAGCTTTCGCTGGAGGACGGCGATATTATGGAATGCGGCATTGAGGTGAGCGCAGAGCCGCCGGGCAAGAAATTGCAGCATATTTCGCTGCTCTCGGGCGGCGAGCGGGCACTGACGGCCATTGCGCTGCTGTTTGCCATGATCAAAATCAACCCATCGCCGGTTTGCCTGCTGGACGAGATCGACGCGCCGCTGGATGAGGCGAACGTCGTGCGGCTTTGCGATTATGTGCAGACGCTTCAGCAGCAGTCGCAGTTTTTGGTGATCACGCACCGAAAGCCGACGATGGCAATGTGTTCCTCGCTTTACGGCATAACCATGGAGGAAAAGGGTGTCTCGAAAATTGTATCGGTCAAGATAGACGAATAGGGGGAGAATATGGGCTTTTTTGAAAAATTAAAACAGGGGCTGGAAAAGACAAGAGCGGGATTTTCTGAAAAAATCTCGGGCGTGCTTTCGGCCTTTACCCGGGTAGACGAGGATTTGCTGGAAGAGCTGGAGGAAGCGCTGATTCTCTGCGATATGGGCGTGGAGACGGCGATGGCTGCCATTGGTTCCCTGCGGGAGAAAATCAAGCAGGAGCGCATCAAGGAGCCGGAGCAGGTGCGGGAGGCGCTGGGGGAGATCATCGAACAGCTGGTGCGCTTTGATATGCCCGAAGAGCGCTTTCCCAAGGTGATCCTGGTGGTGGGCGTCAACGGCGTGGGCAAGACGACTTCCATCGGCAAGATTGCAAACGTCTATAAGGGGCAGGGCAAAAGCGTGCTGCTCTCGGCGGCGGATACTTTCCGGGCGGCGGCCAGCGAACAGCTGAGCATCTGGGCCGAGCGCGTGGGCGTGCCTATCGTCAAATACGGGGAAGGGGCAGACCCGGCCGCGGTGGTATACGATTCGCTGGATTCGGCAAAAGCGCACGGCACGGACGTCGTCATCTGCGACACGGCGGGGCGGCTGCACAATAAGAAGAACCTGATGAACGAGCTGAACAAGATCGACCGGGTAATCTCTCAGCAGCACCCGGAGGCCAGCCGGGAGACGCTTTTGGTGCTGGACGCGACTACGGGGCAAAACGCCATCGCGCAGGCCAAGGAGTTTTCCAGCGCCGTGCATGTGGATGGGCTGATCCTCACAAAGCTGGACGGCACGGCCAAGGGCGGCGTTGTCTGCGCGATTAAGCAGGAGCTGGGCATTCCGGTGCGCTATATCGGCGTGGGCGAGGGCATCGACGATTTGCAGGTTTTTGACCCGAAGGAATTTGCCAGAGCGCTGGTCGGCTGAATAAAAAACTGACAAGGTTTTTGCCTTGACAGATGAGACAAAGTGTAGTAAGATGATAGAGTTGAAAAAGGAAGTAACGCCTTCCCTGCTGCTGGATTTTTACGGACAGACGCTGACGGGCAAGCAGAGGGAAGTGATGGAGCTATATTATAACGAAGATCTTTCTCTTTCGGAAATTGCGGAAAACCAGAAGATTTCCCGCCAGGCAGCGCTGGACAGCATCCGAAGGGCGGAAAAGCATCTGGAGCAGATGGAGCAAAAGCTGGGGATGCTGGAGAAATATCGGGTTTGCATGGCGGCTGCACAGGAGATGGAGCGCCTAGCGAAAGGTGCTCAGAGCGAGCGACAGCTGCTGGAGCAAGCCGAACACATCCGAGCGGTATGGGGGGATAGCTAGTGGCATTTGAAGGGCTGGCAGAAAAACTTCAAAATGTTTTCGATAAACTGACGCGCCGGGGCAAGCTCTCCGAGGCGGATATTAAGGCGGCCATGCGGGAAGTCAAGCTGGCGCTTTTGGAGGCGGATGTCAACTTCCTGGTCGTCAAAAAATTCGTCAAGGCAGTTTCGGAGAAGGCTGTGGGCAGCCAGGTTCTGGAGAGTCTGACGCCGGGGCAGCAGGTGATCAAAATCGTCCGCGACGAGCTGGTGAGCCTGCTGGGCGGGCAGATTTCCGAAGTGAAATTCGCGCCGGCACCTCCGACGGTGATTCTGATGGCCGGCCTTCAGGGCGCGGGCAAGACGACCATGTGCGGCAAACTCGGCCTGCATTTTAAGAAGATGGGCAAAAAGCCCATGCTGGTGGCATGCGATATTTACCGGCCGGCGGCCATTGAGCAGCTCAAAGTTGTGGGCGGGCAGGCGGAAGTGCCGGTCTTTGAGATGGGGCAGAAAAACCCGTCCAAGATTTACAAAGAAGCGCTGAAAGAATGCAAAAGCAAGGGATGCGACGTTCTGATTGTGGATACGGCAGGGCGGCTGCATATCGATGAACAGATGATGACCGAGCTGGCTGAACTGCGGCAGACGGCGAATCCGGCGGAAGTTTTGCTGGTAATCGATGCGATGACGGGCCAGGACGCAGTGAATGCGGCAAAGGCTTTTAATGAGCAGGTGGAGCTGACGGGAGTCATCCTGACCAAGACGGACGGCGACACCCGGGGCGGCGCGGCGCTCTCGGTCAAGGATGTTACGGGCAAGCCCATCAAGTTTGTGGGCACAGGCGAAAAGCTGACGGATCTGGAGCCGTTTTACCCGGATCGCATGGCCAGCCGCATTTTAGGCATGGGCGATGTGATGAGTCTCATTGAAAAGGCAGAACAGAACTTTGATGAGAAGCAGGCCCGGGAGCTGGAGCAAAAAATTCGATCGCAAAAGCTGAATCTGAATGATTTTCTGGAGCAGATGCGGCAGATCTCCAAAATGGGCTCTATGGAGGATATTCTGGGTATGCTGCCTGGGGGCAGCAAGCTGGCAGGCGCCAGCATTGATGAGAAGCAGTTAAAGCGCACGGAAGCCATCATCACTTCCATGACCAACGCCGAGCGAGAAGAGCCGTCCATCATCAACGGCAGCCGCAGAAAGCGCATTGCCGCCGGCAGCGGCACCAGCGTGCAGGACGTCAACCGGCTGCTGAATCAGTTTGAGCAGATGAAAAAGATGATGAAGATGATGACGGGCAAAGGCAAGAAGCGCAGAAAAGGCATGATGGGCCTGCCGTTTTAGGGCGGCCTTCAGATAATTTTAATTTCACGACGTGAAAGAAGAGGAGAAAAATTATGGCAGTAAAGATTAGATTTAAGAGAATGGGCGCAAAGAAGAATCCTTTCTACCGCATTGTTGTGGCAGACAGCAGAAGCCCCAGAGACGGCCGCTTCATCGAGGAGCTGGGCTACTACAACCCCATGAACAAAGAGCTCAAGCTGGATAACGACAAGGCAGCGGAGTGGGTAAAGAAGGGCGCTCAGCCCACGGATACCGTTCGTGCGCTGCTCAAGAAAAACGGCGCGATTCAGTAAGCCTGGAAGGAAACGGCCATGATGTTGGAACTGGTAGAATTTCTGGCAAAATCCCTGGTGGAGGATCCTTCTTCCGTTCGTGTCAGTGAAAAGGAGGAGGGCGACAGCGTCGTCATCGAGCTGAATGTCGCGGAGAGCGATATGGGCAAGGTGATTGGAAAGCAGGGACGCATTGCCAAGGCCATCCGCACGGTCGTCAAGGCGGCTTCGGCGCGGACGGGCAAAAAATACACTGTGGAGATCGTGTAGTTCATGGATTATTTTGAACTGGGACAAGTGTTAAAACCCCAAGGCATTCGAGGGGAGATTAAGCTGCGCCCCTACACAGATGATTTAGAGCGCTTCGGCGCTCTTTCTCATGTATTCCTGAAAAATGGAAAGAACTATGAGAAGCGCGAAGTGCAGAGTGCCCGGGTTTATAAGGAGTTCGCTTTCCTCAAGCTGGAGGGGGCGGAGGATCGCAACGCGGCAGAGCTGCTGCGCGGGAAAAAGCTCTATATCGACCGGGAAAATGCCGCTCCGCTGGAGGATGGCGCCTGCTATATTGCGGATTTGATCGGCCTTCGCATTTTAGATGAGCAGGGCAATGAACTGGGCAAACTCCAGGAGATCATGCAGATTGCCGGCGGAGTGGACGTTTACCGGGTTTCTGGCCCCAGGGGCGGCATGATGTTCCCGGCGGCCCCCGGCGTCATTCTGAAAAAAAGCCCGGAGGAGGGCAAAATCGTCGTGGATGCGGCGCGCCTGGCAGAGGTTGTGCTATATGACTAATTTTCATATTCTCACAATTTTCCCCGAAATGTTTGAATCCTTTCTGGGGGCCAGCATTTGCAAGCGCGCGCTGGACGCGGGGCATATTGCGGTTTCTCTGCATAACTTCCGGGAGTGCACGCTGGACAAGCACAGGAGAGTAGACGATGCGCCTTTTGGCGGCGGAGCTGGGATGCTCATCGCGCCCCAGAGCGTATTCGACTGCTTTGAGGCCATTGAGCAAAACCAGCAGGGAAAGAAAAAAATCAATCTCTATATGTCTCCGGCGGGGAAAGTGCTGGACCAAAAGCTGGCGGCGGAGCTGGCGGAGTATGAGGAGATCAACATCCTATGCGGCCATTATGAGGGCGTGGATCAGCGCATTCTGGATGCGAAAATAGACCGGGAAATCTCCATCGGGGATTATGTGCTGACGGGCGGCGAGCTGCCGGCTATGGTGCTGATGGACTGCGTCATGCGGCATGTGCCGGGGGTGCTGGGCAACGAGCAAAGCGCAAAGGGAGAATCCTTTTCCTTTGACGGCCTGCTGGAATACCCGCAGTATACCCGGCCGGCAGAGTTCCGCGGGATGCAGGCGCCGGAGGTTTTGCTTTCCGGGCACCATGCGAATATCCTGGCATGGCAGCGAAAAAAGGCCATTGAAAAAACGGCGAAAAACAGGCCGGATTTGCTGGAAAAGGCTAGGCTGACGCCGGAGGAACGCAGAGCGCTGGCAAAAGGCGGGCTGGATAATGAACTTTAAAATCGCTTGCTGGCGGGAGGAAGGAAGCTTATATTTCGGAGGGGCTCTCCGGCCGGAAGAGGTGGCGGCGAAAAAGGCAGAAATTCCAAAAAAATAGGAAAGATGCTTGCAATGGCAAGATGAGGTATGATATAATACCAGTGTTTGTATGAGAGGTGGTCCGCTGCCAATAGGGCATGAACGCCGGTAAAAGGAAGGAGGAAGCAAGTATGCAGGATTTAGTGAAATTTGTTGAAGATTCTCAGCTTCGCTCTGATCTACCCGAGCTGGAAATAGGCGATCTTCTCCGTGTGCATCTGAAAATCAAAGAAGGCAACAGAGAAAGAATACAGGTCTTTGAGGGCTATTTAATCGCTAGGCAGGGTGGCGGCGTAAGAGAGACGATCACCGTGCGCCGCGTCAGCTATGGCATCGGCGTCGAGAGAGTGTTGCCTCTGCATTCGCCAAAGATTGACCACATCGAGAAAGTCAGAAGTGGTAAAGTCAGAAGAGCAAAACTCTACTATCTCCGTGATAGAGTCGGCAAGGCCGCAAGAATCAAAGAGAGATAAACTGATAAAAGGGATTGTCCGCGAGGATAATCCCTTTTTTAGAATTTGAAGAGCGGCGGAAATAGGGCTGGATGCTGTATGTGGCCGGCGGAGAGGCGGAAAGGATTTATTATGCCAAACGAGCAGAAAACAAAAATCAATATCAACTGGTATCCGGGGCACATGACCAAGGCGCGGCGCGCTTTGGAAGAGAAACTGAAGCAAATTGATATTGTGGCGGAAGTGCTGGATGCCCGGGCGCCGCTTTACACCAAAAACCCGGATTTTGACGATCTCTTTGCGCCCAAGGGAAGGCTTTATCTGCTCAACAAGGAAGATATGGCGGATCCGGCGGTAACAAAGGCATGGGTGCGGTATTTTGAGGGGCAGGGAATTGCGGCGCTGCCTTTTTCGGCGGCAACAGGCAATCCCAGGCAGCTGCAGGCCAAGCTGGAGGCATTCGGCCAGCCTTTTTTAGAGCGCGCCGCAGAGAGGGGCATGAATAAGACGCTGCGCCTGCTGGTCTGCGGGATCCCGAACGTGGGCAAATCGGCCATTTTGAATCGCATGATCGGGGAAAAACGGCTGAAAGAGGGCAACAAGCCGGGCGTAACCAGGGGGCTTTCCTGGGTGCGGCTGACGCCCTATTTGGAGCTGATGGATTCGCCTGGGATGCTTTGGCCCAAAATCCAGGATGAAAAGGCCGGGGCGGCCATTGCACTGCTGGGCAGCGTGCGGCAGGAAATTTTGGATGAAGAGCAGATGGCGTTTTACCTGGTGGACATGCTGCGGGAAGCGCAGCCAGGGCTGCTGATGCAGCGCTATAAACTGGAAGAGCTGGCAGAGGACGCTTGGGATGTTTTGGGGCAGATTTGCAGAAAAAGGGGCTTCCTGGTGCGCGGCGGAGCATATGATTATGAGCGCGGCGCAAAGACACTGCTAGAGGAGTTCCGCAATGGCAAGCTGGGGCGGTTTTCCTTGCAGGCCCCGCCGCAGGAATAGAGCGGGCAAAGCAGGAAACGGGCGCTGGAACGGTGAGGATGGCAGATGGATCGGGAATTTTACCAGTTGGAATTGGAATATGCGCAAAAAGGGCAGAGGATTGCCGGGGCGGATGAAGCGGGCAGAGGGCCGCTGGCTGGGCCGGTTGTGGCGGCGGCCTGCATCATGCCTGCGGATTTTTTCATCGAGGGGATCGACGATTCCAAAAAGCTCACGCCCAAAAAGCGGGATGCGCTTTATGAGCAGATTATGGATAAAGCGATTTGCTACGGCGTTGGGGTGGCAGGCGTGGAAGAGATTGAGCGGGTGAATATTCTCAATGCCGCCCGCCACGCCTTTGAACTGGCGATCGGACAGCTGGAAGAGCCGTTTACGCTGTATACGGACTATATCACCGGGCTCTCCTTGCCCTGCCCTTATCAGGCCATCAAAAAGGGGGATGCGAAGGTCTATTCCATCGCGGCGGCATCCATCATTGCAAAAGTAACGCGGGATCGGATGATGCAGGAATATGACAAAGTGTACCCAGGATATGGCTTTGCGGCGCACAAAGGGTATGGCACCAAGGCGCATATCCAGGCGATTCAGGCGCTGGGGCCCTGCCCGATTCACCGCATGAGCTTTTTAGGAGGAATTCTGGGTGGAAGATAACTATAAAAAGCGGCTGGGGCGGCAGGGTGAGGAGCTGGCGGCGCTTTTCCTGCAAAGGCAGGGAATGAAGATCTTGTGTCGAAATTATACAATAAGGGGCGGCGAGCTGGATATCATCGCGCTGGATGGGCAGACTTATGTTTTCTGCGAAGTGAAAACGCGCACCAGCCAGAAATTCGGCGCGGGAGTCGAGGCGATTGACAGGAAGAAGCAGCAGGCGCTGCTGCGCACTGCCCAGGTTTATGCCGCAAAGCAGGGAATTCTGGAAAAGCCCATGCGCTTTGATGTTGTCGATATTCTTTTGGGCAAAGATGGGAAGCATAAATTAAGCTATATCAAAAATGCAGAGCTTTGCATATGATGGAGAGACGAGGAATGCGGGCGAAAAGAAAATTTTTTACGACTTTGATTTTGACGGTGTTACTGCTCATTTTGCCTTTTACGATGGCGCAGGCCGGCGGGGAATTCTCCTGGGGAGGAGACTTGCCGCAGGGGTGGGCGGTCTTTACAGACGCGGGAGAGCTCTCGCAGTTTGAGGGATCGGACTGGGCTAAGCTAAGGCTGAAGGAGCAGGGGCACCTCCTGCTGGCAAAGCGGGTGGATTTAAAGCCGGAGACGACCTATCGCATTACTGCGGATATTTGGGCGGACAGCGCGGAAGGCGGCGCGGGGATCAACCTCAACTTCTACGGTCAGATTGCGCAGACGGACGCCGTTTACACAACCGGCCAGCAATGGAAAAAGCTGAGCCTATACGTCAGAACGAATGTGGACGACGTGCAGGAATATATCCTAAGAGTCGGCCTGGGATCTGAAGATGCGCCCAGCAAGGGGACGGTCTATATCTCGGCGGTTAATATTCAGGAGCTTGGCGAACAGCCGGCAGGCGAGACGGTTTACCAGCTTATCGGCTCGCTGGGAGCGGGCGTGGATTTGCAGGCCGGCGATATCATCGGGAACCTGGCGGAGAAAGAGGCAGAGCCCGTTTATTCCGCGAAGAACTTCAATTATAATAAGATAGGAACGGCGCTTTTTGCGGTGATAGTCATGCTGGCGGCGTATTTTTTGCTTTCTGGAAGAGCTGGCGCGCGCATCGGGGAATACTGCCGCAGGAATTTTGCGGTGATTCTTTTGGTGGCTGTGGCGGTGCTATACCGCGTTACCATTGCCAAGGTGGAGCCAGGCCATGGCTCGGATATGCGCTGTTTTAAAGGCTGGGCGATTTCCGCTTATGAGGGCGGGCTGGCAAACTTCTATACCAGCGGCCAGTTTGCAGATTATCCGCCGGCATATATTTACGTTCTTTATGTGATCGGCTGGCTCAAAGATCTTTTGGGGCTGGCATACGATTCCGCCGCTTTTACACTGCTCACGCGCCTGCCTGCCATTTTGGCGGATATCGCGCTGGGCTATGTGGTTTACCGCATTGCAAGCAAGCATATCGGGAAAAACCTGGCTGCCGCCGCGGGGGCACTGCTGCTCTTTTCTCCGCTTCTGATCCTCAATTCCGCCGCCTGGGGGCAGGTGGACAGCATCTTTTTGCTCCCGCTGATCGGCTGTATCTACTATTTGCAGCAAAAACGGCATATTCTGGCCAGCGCATACTGGATGCTGGCGCTGCTGCTCAAACCGCAGGCGCTTTTGGTTGCGCCGCTCATTGGAGTGGTCGTCTTGCTGGATCTGTTCGGCTCCAGGGGAGAATGGAAGAAAAAAGCAGGAAAGGTTTTGGGCTGTATTGCCGCTATGAGCGCAGTTTACCTCGCTTTGGCGCTGCCTATGATGGGGGAGCAGGATGTGCTCTATGCCATCCGGCGCTGTCTGAACACGGCTGGTTCCTATGATTATGCTTCCATGAACGCTTTCAATTTCTGCGCTTTGCTCGGGGGAAATTTTGTCTCGCAGAGCGCGCTGATCTTTGGAGTCTCATTCAAAACACTCGGAATCTCGGGCATTGTCCTCACTATTTTGCTGGTCTCATTCCTCTATTGGAAACGCAGAGAGAGGGAAAACCTGTTTTTGCTTTCGGCAATTCTGTTGGGAGGTATTTTTACCTTCGGGCATATGATGCATGAGCGCTATATCATTCTGGCGATTGGCCTGGCGCTTCTGGCCGCACTGCAAAAGGATAACCGGCGGCTTTTGCTTTCTGCCACAGTATTTTGCATGATCGGGTTCCTGAACATCTATCTGGTGCTGCAATTTGGCACAGACCGGGTTTATGACTGGCTGATACGCCTGCTTTCGCTGGCGGAAGTGGCGGGATACATCTGGTTTACAGCAGAAGCAATTCGCCAGATTTGGACGGGCAAGCGTATTCCGCTGGCGCCTGTGCAGGAGGTTTTCACACCGCTGCCCGAGCGCAAGATGGAAGACGCTCAGCGCAGGTTGGAGGCCGAGCCGAATCCGGCGCGCAAAATGAAAAAGAAAGACTATCTGCTCATGCTGGCGATTACGGCGGTCTATGCCGCCGCTGCGCTGACGAATTTGGGAAGCCATGTGATTCCGGCGCGCGCGGCTGCTTTGCCGACCAAGAATTGCGAGATTTTGCTGGAGCTTAGAGAGCAGGATTATATTGAGACGCTCAAATACTACGCCGGCTATGGGCAGGGCGATATGCGCATCTATACTTCCATGGACGGAGAGGCGTTTACGGAGATTGCCAAAGGCACTGTCTCGCATCGGTACCGCAATATGTTCCGCTGGCAGATGGTCGAGATCGGCCAGCAGGCGAAGTATATTCTCATCGTCAAGGAGCAGGGCCTGGAGATGGAGATCCGCGAGATTGGCCTGATGGACGAATCGGACGGGCTGGTTGCCATCTCTTCTGCGGTTCTGCGGGAGGGGGAAAGCGAGCAGGAGGCGGCTTATCTCATCGACGAGCAGGATCAGGTTCCCGTCACCACGAGCTATATGGTGGATATGTATTTTGACGAGATCTACCACGCCCGGACGGCGTATGAATATCTGGAAGGGTATACGCCCTATGAGATCACGCATCCGCCGCTGGGCAAAGCGATCATCACGCTGGGCATCCGGATATTTGGGTTTAACCCGTTTGGATGGCGGTTTATGGGAGCGGTATTCGGCATCGCCATGCTGCCGCTGCTCTATGTTTTTGCCAAGCACATTTTTGGGCGCACGCGCTATGCCGCCATTGCGGCGCTGCTTTTTGCGGCAGACAATATGCATTTTTCGCTGACGCGCATCTCGACCATCGACAGCTACAGCATTTTCTTCATCATCGCGATGTATTTCTTCATGTATGAATATATGCAGAAGAATTTCAACCGGGAGAAGCTCTGGAAAACGCTGATTCCCCTGGGGCTCTGCGGCATGTTCTTTGCGCTGGGCGCGGCGACAAAATGGCTCTGCCTTTATTCCGCGGTTGGGCTTTGCGTGCTCTTCTTTTACACGGTATTCCAGAGAGTGCAGGAATACCGATACGCTAAACAGAAGGAACAGCAGGAGATTACAGAGCCTTTTACAAAAAAGCTGGTTTTGACGCTGCTCTTCTGCGTCGTGGTTTTCCTGATCATTCCGGCGCTGGTTTACTGCGCGTCTTACCAGCCTTATGCCAGCGCGGCAGGCGGGGATTATGGCCTGAAGGAAATTTGGGAAAACCAGAAATATATGCTAAACTATCATAGTAATCTGGATCCGGATACCGTGCACGCATACTCCTCTGCGGCGTATACCTGGCCGCTCTGCATTCGCCCGGTGTTCTTCTTCTGGGCGCAGAATGCCGCGCCCGGGATGGAGGGTGTGCTCTGGTGCATGGGCAACCCCATTCTTTGGTGGGGCGGGATTGCGGCGGTGCTCTATTTGCTGGGCCGCAGAAAGAAGGATGCGGCAAAGGACCATGCGATGCCGCTGGTGATCATCGCGATGCTCACGGGCTTTGCGCCCTGGCTCTTTATTACAAGAGAAGTATTTATCTACCATTATTTTGCGGTTGTGCCGTTTTTGATCTTGCTGATCGTCTATGCCATCCGGCATTTGGATCAGCAGGGCAAATGGGGAAGGGGCATTGGCATTGCGTTTGTGGCGCTTTGCGTTCTGGCGTTTGCGGCGTTCTACCCTGCCAATACGGGGATAGTTGTCCCGCAGGCGTGGCTGGAGGCGATTCGCTGGCTGCCCACCTGGCCGATGTAGCGGAGAAGAGCATGAAAGTAGGAAAAAAAGAACTCTGGCAGCTTTTGAAATTCTGGCTTTGCACGCAGATTGCGGTGGTGGCCGATGCGGGCAGCTTTGCAGTGATGTATGCGCTGGCCCCGGCTTACTATATGCTTTGCAAGGCGCTTTCCTATTGCATCGGCGCGGTTGTCAGCTATTTTACTAACCGGCGCTTTACCTTCCAGACAACGCAGAGCCAGAGGGGCATTATTTGGAAGTTTACCGTGGTCAATCTGGTTTCCATGGGGGTATCGCTGGGGGCGATGGGAATCATGAGCAAAAATTTTGGCATTCCCGTCTGGCTTTCCTACATTCTTTCCGGTTTTTTTTCCTTTATCACCAATTTCCTGGGCAACCGGCTCTGGGTCTTTCACGAATAGGAGGGGGATAGATGCTTGCAACTGTAAAAAGCTATGGGCTTGCCGGGCTGGCTGGATATCCCGTGATGGTGGAAGTAGACAGTTCGCCGGGGCTCCCGCACTGGGAGGTCGTCGGCCTGCCGGATGCCGCCGTCAAAGAGAGCAGGGAGCGCGTGCGCGCGGCGCTGAAAAATTCCGGGTTCGCGTATCCGCAGGGCAGGCTGGTTGTCAACCTGGCCCCGGCAGACTTGCGCAAAGAAGGGCCGATTTATGATTTAGCCATTGCCGTTGGAACGCTGGCGGCCAGCGGGCAGGCAGAGCTCCGGGAATTCTCCGAGGCTACTTTTATTGGGGAGCTTTCGCTGGACGGGCAGATTCGCCCGGTCAACGGGATTCTGCCTATGGCCATCGACGCCCGGCAAAGAGGCGTGAAGACCATGGTCGTCCCGCAGGAAAACGCGGCAGAGGCGGCATATGTCGAGGGGCTGCGCGTGCTGGGCGTTGGCACGCTGACCGAACTGACCGAGATTTTGGAGGGAACAGTTCGGGCCAAATTTGCGCTGCCCGCCAAGTTTGGCAAAAAGCAGGGCAAGAGAGAAGGCGTGGATTTTTGCGAGATTAAGGGACAGCAAAACGCCAAGCGGGCGATGGAGATCGCCGCCGCGGGCGGGCACAACGTCCTGCTGATTGGGCCGCCCGGCTCCGGAAAAACCATGCTTGCCCGGGCGCTTCCCACGATTCTGCCGGATCTCACATTTGAGGAGGCGCTGGAGGTAACAAAAATCCACTCTGTCGCGGGGCAGCTGCGGGAGAGCGGTATTCTCTGCGAGCGGCCGTACCGCAGCCCGCATCATTCGGCCTCGACTGCCGCGCTGACTGGAGGCGGGATGCGGGCGCGGCCGGGAGAGGTGAGCCTGGCGCATGGCGGCGTTCTGTTTCTGGACGAGCTGCCCGAGTTCCGTCGGGAGGCGCTGGAAGCATTGCGCCAGCCTATCGAAGATGGGTTTGTATCCGTGGCGCGGGTGAATGCGAAAGTGGAATACCCGGCGCGGTTTATGCTAGTCGCATCCATGAACCCCTGCCCTTGCGGCAATTACGGCGATCCCGAGCGGCCCTGCACCTGCACGCCCTACCAGATTTCCAGATATCTTGCCCGCATCAGCGGGCCGCTTTTGGACCGCATCGATCTGCATGTGGAGGTTGCGCGGCCCAAATATGAGGAACTGCATACGGCCCCGGCGCCGGAAGATTCGCAGGCGGTTCGCCGGAGAGTCAATGCGGCGCGGGCACTGCAAAAGGAGCGCCTGGCCGGAAGCGGCATTTTCTCCAACAGCCAGCTGTTTGGAGAGGCTTTTGAGCGGCACTGCGCGATAGGAAAGCAGGCAAGCGAGCTGCTCAAAGCGGCGTTTACGGCGCTGAACATGAGCGCGCGGTCGTATAAGCGCATCTTGATGGTTGCGCGCACCATTGCAGATCTTGCCGAGGAGCAGAGCATCCGCGAGGAGCATATTGCCGAGGCAATTCAGTACCGTACGATGGATCGCAAATATTGGGGAGGAGGGGCATGATGCTGGGCGGTTATGAGTTTTACTGGTATTGGCTGGCCAGCACGCCGCGCTTTGGCGCCAAGCGGATTTTGGCCTTGGCCGGCCAGGAGCTGGATTTTGCAGAGCTCTTCGAGCGGGCAGCGCGGGGAAGAAGCCTGGAAGTTTTCGGGCTCTCGCCGAACATGGCAAAGAGCCTGAAGGATCGGGCAAACCGGGAGCTTTTGGAGCAGGAACTGGAGGAATTGGAGCGGGCCGGGATTGGCATCTGCACGATGATAAGCCCGGGCTACCCCAAGCTTTTAAAGGAGATTGCCGCTCCGCCGGCTATGCTCTACTATAGGGGAAACCTGGATGTGCTGGGAGAGCAGGCGCTGGCAGTTGTGGGAAGCAGAGAGGCATCCCGCAAGGGCGCGGCAAACATCCGCCAGATTTCCCGGGAACTGGCTGAGGCGGGCGTGTGCATCGTCTCTGGCATGGCCCGCGGCATCGATTCGGCGGCGCATCGGGGCGCGCTAGAGGCAGAGGGCGGCAGGACGATCGCCGTGCTGGGCAGCGGCGTCGACGTCGTATACCCAAGAGAGAATGAAGATATTTACGAGCAGATCTGCCAGAGGGGCGCAGTAATCAGTGAGTATAAGCCGGGCATGACGCCGCTTCCGGGAAACTTCCCTGTGCGCAACCGCATCATGAGCGGCATGGTGCCGGGTGTTCTGGTTGGCGACGGCAGGGCCAAAAGCGGTGCGCAGATCACGGTGCGGCTGGCGGCAGAAGAGGGGCGAGATATTTTCGCACTGCCCACCGAGGCGATGAATCCGCTCTATGAACTGCCCAATCTGCTCATCGCGGATGGCGCATATGTTTGTCTTGGCAGTAACGATATTTTGAATTTTTATGGCTGGGAGGCTTCAAAAGCGCCCAAAGGCCAGATTTCCGCGCCTGTGGGGCTTGATTTTTTAGAAGGGGAACTGTATAATCTGCTTTTGAAAGGCGAAATGGAGATAGAGCAGATTGCAGACAGCCTGGGCAAACGGCCGCAGGAGCTCTCTCTGGCTTTGATGAAATTGGAGCTGAAGGGGCTTGTGGTTCGGTTGGCAGGAAATAGATATGCCATAGCGCAAGGATAAGATAGAAGAAAAGAAGGCGGGCGTGCTGGCCTGCCGGGGAGAGGGATTTTGGCGAGAACAAAGTTACAAGAAAACGAGATGGCGGTTTCCGCGGCCAAAACTGCGGCGAAAAAAGCGCCGGCCAGGGCGGCAGGTGCCAGGAAAACAACTGCAAAGAAGGCGCCCGCCAAAAAGAAGGCGGCGGCAAAGCCCAAAAAGGCGGCGGCCAAAACTGCTGGAAAGCGCGCCGAGAGCAAAGAGCCCTATAATCTGGTGATCGTGGAGTCGCCGGCCAAGGCAAAAACGATTGAGAAGTTTTTGGGCGAGGGCTTTAAAGTGACAGCGAGCAACGGGCACCTCATCGATTTGCCCAAGAGCAAAATCGGCGTGGATATTGAGAATAATTTTGAGCCGCAGTATATCGTCATCCGGGGGCGCACGCCGCTTTTGAACGACCTGAAAAAGCAGGCAAATGCCGCGCAGACGGTTTATCTCGCAACTGACCCGGACCGGGAGGGCGAGGCGATTTCCTGGCATATTGCCAATGCGATCGATCCGGATAAGGATGTTCGGCGCATCGAGTTTAATGAGATTACAAAGGCGGCGGTTACCGGGGCGATTCAGAATCCGCGGGAAATCGACCTGCACCGCGTCAACGCACAGCAGGCGCGGCGCGTGCTGGATCGGCTGGTGGGCTACAAGCTCTCGCCGCTGCTTTGGCAGAAAGTCCGCCGGGGGCTTTCGGCAGGGCGCGTACAGTCGGTTACAGTGCGGCTGATTGTGGATCGGGAAAATGAGATCCGAGATTTTGTGCCCCAGGAATATTGGACGATCACGGCTCTGCTGACGGATATGCAGGGGAATAACCAGTTTGAAGCCGCTTTTTACGGAAAAGCGGGCAAGAAGCTGGTTCCGGCCAGCCAGCAGGAGACGCAGGAAATTTTAGACGCAATCAAAGGAAAGGACTTCCTGATTGCGAACGCGAAAAAAGGAACCAAACAGCGCAGGCCTTTTGCGCCCTTTACGACCAGCACCTTGCAGCAGGATGCGGCCAGAAAGCTGGGCTTTACGACCAAGCGCACCATGGCAGTTGCCCAGGGGCTCTATGAGGGCGTGAAGCTGAGCGAGAGCGAGACGGTCGGCCTGATCACCTATATGCGTACGGATTCCACCCGCATTGCCATCGAAGCGCAGCAGGCCGCAAAAGAGCAGATTATAAAGCAGTATGGGGCGGAATATGCGCCGGCGAAGTTCAACATCTATGCCGGGCGCAAGAACGCACAGGATGCGCACGAGGCGATTCGGCCCACCTATATTCACCGCACGCCTGCCAGCATCAAGGATAAGCTGACGGCGGATCAGTATAAGCTCTATAACCTGATTTACTCGCGCTTTTTGGCCAGCCAGATGACACCGGCGCGCTATGAGAATATGTCTTACGAGCTGGAAGTGGAGGGATACCAATTCCGGGCGACTTTCTCCAAGATGGTATTCAACGGTTTTCGGGCCGCCTATGACACCCAGGTTGAAGAGGATGAAAGCCAGAACAAAACCATGCCGCCCATGGGCAAGGGAGAGCGTTGCAAGCCGGTTAAAATCGACCCCAAGCAGAACTTCACCTCTCCGCCGCCGCGCTATACCGAGGCGAGCCTGGTCAAGACGCTGGAAGAGCTGGGCATCGGCCGGCCTTCCACCTATGCGCCCACGATCTCGACGATCCTCGACCGCGAGTACGTCAAAAAAGAGAAACGCGCGCTTTTGCCGACAGAGCTTGGTGAGATCGTTACCGATCTGATGAAGAAGAATTTCCCGGATATCGTCGATATTCAGTTTACGGCGGATATGGAAGAGAAGCTGGATACCGTCGAGAGCGAGGGCAAGGACTGGAAGGGCATCGTCGGCGATTTCTACGGCCCCTTTGAAAAGGAACTGGAGAAGGCCGAGCAGAGCGTGGAACACGTCAAGATTCCGGATCGTCCGGCGGGCATCATCTGCGAGCTTTGCGGCGCAGAGATGGTCTACAAGAGCGGCCGGTTTGGCGAGTTTATCGCCTGCCCGAATTACCCGACCTGCAAAAACACCAAGGCCATCAAGAACACCATCAAAACGCCCTGCCCCAAATGCGGGGGGACGGTGGTGCAGAAACGCTCGAAAAAGGGCCGGATCTTCTATGGCTGCGACAATTACCCAAACTGCGATTTTGTCTCCTGGGATATGCCGGTAGAGGAAAAATGCCCGGTTTGCGGGAGCTATATGGTCTTAAAGCGCGGCCGGGGGACTTATAAGAAATGCGGCAATGAGAATTGCCCGAGCAACCAGAAGAAGGGCAAAGGGCAGACAAAAGATGAAGCATAAAATTCATGTGATTGGGGCGGGCCTTGCGGGATGCGAGGCGGCGCACCAGATCGCCCGGCGAGGCATCGCCGTGGAGCTATACGAGATGAAGCCGGAGCGTTATACTCCGGCTCATCGCTATCCGGGGTTTGCGGAGTTAGTCTGCTCAAACTCTCTGCGGGCAGACCGGTTGGAGAACGCGGTTGGCCTGCTCAAAGAGGAGATGCGGCTTGCTGATTCGCTGATCATAGAAGCGGCGGATAGGACGCGCGTTCCGGCAGGCGGAGCGCTGGCCGTGGATCGCACGGCATTTTCCGACTATATTACGAGTAAGATAAAAAAGAACCCGAGAATTACACTGCACGAGGGGGAAGTGGCCAGCCTGGAAGGGCTGGAGGGCATCATCATTGTGGCCAGCGGCCCGCTGACCTCGGAGGCGCTTTCCCAGGAGATTGCGGATAAAATCGGCGGGGAGCGGCTGCACTTTTTCGATGCGGCGGCGCCTATCGTCATGGGGGAGAGCCTGGATTATGAGAAGGTGTTCGCGGCTTCCCGGTATGGCAAGGGGACGGACGACTATTTAAACTGCCCCATGACAAAAGAGGAATACCAGGCCTTTTATCAGGCGCTGATTTCCGCGGAATGCGCACAGCTGCATGGGTTTGAAGGCCAGGAGGTTTTCGAGGGGTGCATGCCGGTGGAAGTGATGGCAAAGCGGGGCGAGCAGACGCTGCTCTTCGGGCCGCTCAAGCCCGTCGGCCTGACGGCGCCAGACGGCATCCGGCCGTATGCTGTTGTACAGTTGAGAAAAGAGGATGAGGCCGGGCGCATGTATAATCTGGTGGGCTTCCAGACGCACCTGAAGTTTGGCGAGCAGAAGCGGGTATTCTCCATGATCCCGGGACTGGAACAGGCGGAGTTTGCGCGGTTTGGCGTGATGCACCAGAACACCTATCTCAACTCCCCCAAAATCTTGGATGCGTTTTACCGCCTGCGGGCGGATGGCAATTTCTTCTTCGCCGGGCAGATGACGGGCGTGGAGGGGTATGTGGAATCGGCGGCCAGCGGGCTTTACGCGGGGCTGGCGGCGGCATTTCAGGCAGAGGGGCGGCAGATGCCGGCTCTTTCGGGAGAAACGGCGATGGGGGCGCTGGCGCGGTATATCAGCAGCAGCCCTTCGGCGGATTTTCAGCCGATGAACATCACGTTTGGCATCATCGACCCGCCGGAACAGCGGTTCCGCAAAAAGGCAGAGAAAAATACCTATCTCTCCCAGCGCGCGCTGGAGGAAGTGCGCGGATGGGCAGAGGGGCTGGCGAACTAGGAGAAGATGAAAATGGGATTATTTGAAGCGACGACAATCGTCGGTATTCGCAAGGACGGCAAATGCGCGCTGGCCGGGGATGGCCAGGTAACGATGGGAGAGCACACCGTGATGAAGCATCACGCCAAAAAGGTGCGCAGGCTATACGACGGCAAGGTGGTCGTGGGCTTTGCGGGCTCTGTGGCGGATGCGTTTACGCTTTCTGAGCGCTTTGAGGCGAAACTGGAGCAATACGGCGGCAGTCTTTCCCGGGCGGCCGTGGAACTGGCGCAGGAATGGCGCAGTGATAAGATGATGAGAAAGCTGGAGGCCATGCTCATTGCGGCGGACAAAGATGAGATGCTGCTGGTTTCGGGGACAGGGGAAGTGATCGAGCCGGACGAAGGCGTTCTGGCCATTGGTTCGGGCGGCAACTTCGCCTATGCCGCGGCGACGGCGCTGGTGCGCAACACGGATTTATCTGCGGCGGAGGTGGCAAAAAAGGCCATGGAGATCGCTTCGGAGATCTGCGTCTATACCAACGGCAATATCACCATTGAGGAGGTTTAGGCATGATCGCATTGACACCAAGAGAGATTGTAGAGCAGCTAGATAAATACATCATTGGGCAGGGGGAGGCAAAAAAGGCAGTTGCCATCGCACTGCGCAACCGCTACCGCAGAAGCCGGCTTTCCCCGGAAATGCGGGAAGAGATCACGCCCAAGAATATCATCATGTCCGGCCCGACGGGCGTGGGCAAAACCGAGATTGCCCGGCGGTTGGCAAAGCTGGTGAATGCGCCGTTTATCAAAGTCGAGGCGACCAAGTTCACGGAAGTGGGCTATGTGGGCAGGGATGTAGAGAGCATCGTGCGGGATCTTGTGGAGGAATCCATTCGGATTGTGAAAAAGGACCGCAGAGAGAGCGTGCAGGAAAAGGCCGCGGCCAACGCGCAGGAGCGGCTGTTGGATTTGCTGCTGGCAGACGGGAAAGCCGTGCCCCAGCCGCAAAACCCCTTCCAGATGCTGCTGGGCGGCCCCAAGGCGCCGGCAGAGCCTACAGAGACCGAAGAACAGCGCGCCCAGCGCATGAGCCGCCGGGAAGAGACGGCTTACCGCCTGAAATCCGGGCAGCTGGATGAGACGGTTGTGGAGATCGAAGTGGAGGACAGCGGCGGAATTGGCATTGAAATCGCCGGGATGGGCACGGAGATCAACATGGGGGAGATGTTTTCGGGCATTCTGCCCAAAAAGACCAAGACGAGAAAGCTCCCCATCCGGGAGGCGCGCAAAATCTTAGAGGCAGAAGAGGCGGATAAGCTCATCGACATGGATGAAGTGACCAGCACGGCCATCGAACGGGCGGAGCAGGACGGCATCGTCTTCCTGGATGAGATCGACAAGATTGCGGGCAAGACCATGGGTTCCGGCCCGGATATTTCCAGGGAGGGCGTACAGCGCGATATTCTGCCCATCGTGGAGGGCAGCACGGTTGTAACCAAATACGGCCCGGTCAAGACGGATTTCATGCTGTTTATCGCGGCTGGGGCGTTCCACGTCTCCAAAATATCCGATCTGATCCCCGAGCTTCAGGGGCGCTTCCCGATTCACGTGGAGCTCAAAGCCCTGCGCCGGGAGGATTTCGTCAAGATTCTTTCCCAGACTGAAAACGCGATCACCAAGCAGTATGCGGCGCTGCTCTCGGCAGACGGCGTCAACCTGCATTTCACGGCCGACGCCCTGGAAGAGATTGCGGCCTACGCAGAGCAGGCCAACGCTTCGCTGGAAAATATCGGCGCCCGGCGGCTGCACACGATTGTGGAGAATATGCTGGAGGATATTTCCTTTAATGCGGGAGATGTGTTCCCGCCGGTGGAAGTGGAAGTCAACGGAGAATATGTAAAGGAGCATATTGGAAAGGAGCTCAAAGAGGGCAGCATTTCCAAGTTTATCTTATAATGGCATTAGAAGTTGAGCGCGTGCAAAAAGGAAGCATTGCGGCGCAGCTGGGCATCCAGCCGGGCGACGTTATTACGCATATGGGAGGAGAGGTTTTGCGCGACTGCATCGATTCCATGTATTTCGAGGCAGAGGCAAAACTGCTCCTTTCTGTGCGCAGAAAAGACGGCAGTGTTTTTGAGGCGGAGATCGAGAAAGAGGAGTATGAGCCGCTGGGCATCGAGTTTGTGGGCGACGGGCTGGGAAAAAGCCGGGGCTGCGCAAACCACTGCATTTTCTGCTTCGTGGATCAGCTGCCAAAAGGGATGCGGCAGACGCTCTATTTCAAGGATGACGATTGGCGCATGAGCTTTATCATGGGCAACTACATCACGCTGACCAACGTCTCGGATGCGGAGTTTGAACGCATTTTGGCGCGAAAAACTTCACCGCTCTATATTTCTGTGCACGCGACGGACGACGATTTGCGTGCTTATCTCATCGGGCAGGAGCGCGCCCGGGGCATCATGCAAAGGCTGACGCGGCTCAAAGATGCGGGTATCTGCTTCAACTGCCAGGTGGTCTGTTGCCCGGGGCTCAACGATGGAAAAGTGCTGGAAAAGACCATCTCGGATCTGGCGGGGCTGTACCCGGCCTGCGAATCGTTAGCGATTGTGCCGCTGGGGATGACGGGGCACCGGGAAGGGCTGACCAAGCTGACGCCGATGGATCGGGATTCCGCCCGGGGCGTTCTGCGGATCGCGGAAAAATGGCAGCAGAAGATGCTGGCGGAGCAGGGGACGCGGTTTGTCTTTTGCTCGGACGAGCTGTATATTCGGGCGGAGATGGAGCTGCCGCCCTATGAGGCATATGAGGAATTCGCGCAGATGGAGGACGGCGTGGGCATGGTGCGCAACTTCCTCTGGGAAGTGCAGGATGCGCTGGAGGATTTCGAGGGCAAGGCAAAGCTGGGGGAAGTCTCGGTGGCAACAGGTGTAGACGCGGCGCAGTTTTTGCGCAAGGCGGCGGAGATGTGCCAGGAGAAGCTGGGCGTGAAAATCCATGTATATCCCATTTTGAACGATTTCTTCGGGCACAGCATCACCGTAACCGGGCTGCTCACAGGCAGAGACATCATCCGCCAGCTCGAGGGCAAGGAGCTGGGCGAGCGGCTGGTGCTTTCGGCCACAATGCTGCGGGATCGGGAAGACGTCTTTTTAGACGACATGAGTTTAGCAGAATTTTGTGGTATACTAAAAGTGCCCTGCATCAAAAACGCGGATGGATATGAGTTTGTGCGCGCGGTGGCAGGAAGCGAAGCATAAGGAGAAAGTTTTATGGCAAAACCACTGGTCGCCATTGTCGGCCGGCCAAACGTCGGCAAATCGACCTTTTTTAACCGAATCTGCAAGCGGCGGGTGGCGATTGTAGAGAATATTCCAGGAGTGACGCGGGACCGCATTTTTGAGGATGCCGAGTGGCTGAATTACAGCTTTACGATGGTGGATACCGGCGGCATTGAGCCCAAGAGCGAGGATGTGATTTTAAAGCAGATGCGGCTTCAGGCAGAGCTGGCCATGGAGGCGGCGGATGTCATCCTGTTTTTTGTGGACGCCAAAGAGGGGCTGGTGGCTGCGGATTTTGAAGTGGCCGAGATGCTGCGGCGGACCAAGAAGCCGGTGATCGTCGTCGTCAACAAAGTGGAGACGCAGACGGATGAAGAGGCCGTTTACGATTTTTACCAGCTGGGTATTGGCGAGGTGTTTGCAGTCTCCTCCTCCCAGGGGCTCGGGCTGGGCGATCTGCTGGATGAGGTCGTCTCACACTTTGGGGAAGCCGGGGCGGACCAAGAGGAGGAAGAGGCCTGCTATGTCGCCTTCGTGGGCAAGCCCAACGTGGGCAAATCCTCCATTACCAACAAGATTTTAGGGCAGGAGCGCAGCATCGTCAGCGATATTCCGGGGACGACCCGGGATGCCATCGATTCGGTTTTCTATCGGGGCGGCAAAAAATATGTGCTGACGGACACGGCGGGTATGCGCAAAAAGGCGCGCATCGAGGATGAGTCTATTGAGCGGTACAGCGTCATCCGCTCGCTGGCCAGCGTACGCCGGGCGAATGTGGTCGTCGTGATGATCGATGCGAATGAGGGGATTACCGAGCAGGACGTCAAAATTGCGGGATATGTGCACGACGAGGGCAAGGCCGTGATTATCGCCGTCAACAAATGGGACGCCATCGAGAAGGATACCTACACCATCGAGAGCTATAATAAGAAGATCGCCGCAGAGCTTTCCTTCATGACTTATGCGCCAAAGATCTATATCTCGGCCAAGACCGGCCAGCGGCTCGACAAGCTCTTTGATTTGGTGGACCGGGTTTATGAAAACGCTCAGCGCCGCATTTCCACAGGGCTTTTGAACGACTGCCTGCGCGATGCGGTTACAGCGGTGGAGCCGCCCTCGGATAAAGGCAGGCGGCTGAAGATTTTCTATGGCTCGCAGGTGGCCGCGGCGCCGCCGACTTTCGTGCTGTTCGTCAATTCCAAGCCGCTGATGCATTTCTCCTATCAGCGCTATCTGGAAAACTTTTTCCGCAAATCCTTTGATTTTTCCGGCACGCCCATCCGCATTCTCATCCGGGAGCGGGGAGAGGAAAAAGGGGTTTAGCTTGCAATTCGCGCTGGCTGCTGTATAATGAAAGCGTATGACTTTAGTTTTGGAGTAGCTCTATGGATATTTTGGTATATCTGGCGGTGGCCGTTGGCGCATATCTGATCGGAAGCCTTTCCTCTGCCATTATCATCTCAAACGGCGTCAAGAAAAAGGATATCCGCGACTATGGAAGCGGCAATGCCGGCGCGACCAACATGCTGCGCACTTTCGGCTGGCTTTCCGGCCTGCTGACTTTCCTATTCGATGCGGCAAAAGGCACGCTCTGCGCATGGCTGGGCTGGCTGGCCGCGGGCGACATGGGGATGCATATCGCGGCGGTTTGCGTGGTGCTCGGGCATAACTGGCCGCTTTACTATGGCTTTCGCGGCGGCAAGGGAATTGCGACGATGTTTGGCGCATTTCTCTTTATGTTTCCGCAGACTGCGCTTTTGCTGGCGCTGGGCATCGTGGCTCTGATTGCAATTACGCGCATCGTTTCGCTCTCGACGCTGCTGGGCGTAACCATTGCGGCGGCGATTGTGATTTGCAGGGAGCCGGGCAATCTGCCGCTGGTCATCAACTACGCGGCTTTCTGGGTGCTGGCTATGGTGCGGCACCGGGGCAATATTGAGCGCCTGCTAAAGGGCGAAGAGAGAAAGCTCAGTTTCGGATCCAAAAAGAAGAAAACCAGTGAGGAATAAAAAAGCGCCAATCGGCGCTTTTTTATTTTTACTGGGCACTGCATCAAAGCCGGCTTTTGTTTTCCTTATTTTCCAGGACACGCTGGAGCATCCTATCTTGGCGGATGGCTCCGCTGTTTTCTCTCCTGCCCATCTCTGCGGAGAAAACTTCCCATCATCTATAAATTTCAAGCGAACATGAGCCATCCTCAAAGAAAGATTCAATTTCATATTTGAGGGGGCCTTCCTCATAGATTTCGCCGTACATCTCGCTTAAATTCTCTGCCTGCCCAGCATAGGTTTTCCAGCCTGAATCCGGAAGCTCCACTTCCTTATAGATACAATCAGGGTATTTCTCTCTCAGCTTGTCCATATCGAATTTGAGAGGGTGATCGGTTGTTCCGAGTACATATTCGATGGAATGCTCCCTCCAGCCAAAGCCGAGCCCTTTGATATTTTCCCTGCCATAGAGAGAAGAAAACCAATCCCAGTATTCCCCGATGTCTGTATACTGGACTTCATTCTCCGTAGAGAATACTCTTGAAATGCCGCAAAACCTCATAGCTCTTCCTCATAACCTTTTTGATAATCATAGCATATTTTCTTTGCGATGTTGATGCTTTTTGGCAATGCAAAAAGCGAGGTTTTGCGAGGCGACGGACTGGCTGCCCGAGGAGGCATCGTCTGAGACCATTTGCCGTCCTGCGCAGGGCTTGGTAAGGGCAAGAGAAACAGGAGAGCAGAGAAATCTCTCAAAAGCATGATAATAATCGCAAAATCTCCCGCATATATTACAACAGTTAATATGGAGGAGGTTTTCTATGGAGAATTTCAACGTTTATCAAGATATAGAAGCCAGAACAAACGGAGAGATCTACATAGGCGTTGTGGGGCCGGTACGAACGGGGAAGTCTACCTTTATCACGAAGATGATGGAGCTGCTTGTCCTGCCAAACATCAGCGATGAGAATGAGAAAGTACGGGTTACCGACGAACTACCTCAGAGCGGCGCCGGCCGGAGCATTATGACCACACAGCCAAGGTTCGTCCCGGGAGAGGCCATCGAGATCAGCCTGGACGACAAGGCCAAGATGCATGTGCGCATGGTGGACTGCGTCGGTTATCTGATTCCGGGCGCCATTGGCCAGGATGAAGACGATGCTCCCCGGATGGTCAAGACGCCGTGGTTTGATCACGATATCCCCTTTGAGCAGGCGGCGGAGATCGGGACGCAGAAGGTGATCGACGAGCACGCGACAGTCGGAATCGTCATGACGACGGATGGAAGCATCACGGATTTGCCCAGGGAGGCATATGTGGAGGCGGAAGAGCGGGCGGTGAGCGAGCTGCAAAAGATCGGCAAGCCGTTTATCATCGTGCTCAACTCGGCCAATCCCGAGACTTCTGCCGCGGAAGAACTGCGCGAACAGCTTCAGGAGAAATACGGCGTTTCGGTTGCGCTGGTTAACGCGCTGAATTTGCAGAGAGAGGATATTTCCACGCTTCTTTCTGAGCTGCTCTATGAATTCCCCATCCGGCAGATCAATTACCACATTTCCAGCTGGCTCTGCTCGATGGCACCGGATCACTGGCTGCTTTCGGATGTGCTGGAAAAGCTTGGGGCGGCCAGCGAAGGCGCCGCGGCGATGAAGGATTTTGCTGCGCTTACCGTGCCTTTTGAAGACGCGGACTATGTGGATAAAATCGCCATTCAGGATATTCAGCTGGGCGATGGGCAGATCAATATCGAGCTGGAAGTCAAGCGGGATCTGTTCTATCAGATTTTGGGCGAGGAATGCGGCCAGGAGATCAAAGACGACAGCCATTTGGTGGAAGTGGTCAAGGCGCTGGTCGGCGCAAAACAGCAGTATGACAAGATTGAAAGCGCGATGCACGAGGTTCAGAGCAGGGGCTACGGCGTTGTGCAGCCGGTGCTTTCAGAGATGCGGCTGGAAAAGCCGGAGCTCATGCAGCAGGGCAATAAATTCGGCGTGCGCCTGAGAGCCAGCGCCCCCAGTATGCACCTGGTACAGGTGGACGTCGAGACGGAAGTCAGCCCGATTGTGGGAACCGAAGAGCAGAGCCAGGATTTTCTCAACCACCTGCTGGAAGAATACGACAAGGGCGAGGCCATTTGGCAGACGGATATTTTCGGCAAATCGCTCTATGATATTATCCGGGAAGGGCTTTCTGGGAAAATGGGCAACCTGCCTGAGGATGCCAGGGAAAAGATGCAGGAGACGCTCTCCCGGATGGTCAACGAGGGAGACGGCGGTATGCTCTGCATTCTGCTCTAAGAGGAAAGCGAAAAGGAAGGCTTCGGCCTTCTTTTTTGCTGCCGGCAATATAGGGGAAGAGGAGGTGGCGGAGAGGGCAGAAATATGATATAATGACACAACGCAAAGCGGCGGCAGGACAATCTTTGGATCGGCGCGCCCTGCGCGGCGCAAAAGGCGCGCAGATGGCCGGGCTGGCAGAAAAAGCCGTTGACAAAGCGGATTGTTTTGTGTAAGATAATAGGGTAGCCGCACGAGAAGGGTTGGAAATCCCGCTGGGGTACCTCATCGGCGAGACTGGTAAGAGGAGGAAGCTTAACATGTACGCAATCGTGAAAACAGGCGGAAAGCAGTATAAGGCGGAGATTGGCAGATTTATCGACGTCGAGAAGCTGAACGCACAGGTTGGCGAGGAAGTCAGCTTTGATGCCCTGATGGTCGTAGACGGCGAGAAGGCACAGGTTGGCGCACCGGTTGTGGAAGGCGTGAAGGTCGTCGGCAAGGTGATCGCGCAGGATAAGGCAAAGAAGCTGATTGTCTTCAAGTTCCATAACAAGACTGGCTACCGCAAGAAGCAGGGCCACAGACAGCCCTATACGAGAGTCGAGATCGTCTCGATTGGCTAAAAAAGAGTGATTACCGGGTAAAAGTGAGGTGGAATAGCAATGGCACATAAGAAAGGTATGGGAAGCACGAAGAACGGCCGTGACAGCGCTTCCAAGCGTCTGGGCGTCAAGAGAAGCGATGGCCAGGCTGTGCTGGCTGGCAACATCCTGGTTCGCCAGAGAGGCACGAAGATTTATCCCGGCGTGAATGTGGGCAAAGGAAGCGACGATACGCTGTTTGCCTTGCAGGACGGCGTCGTGAAATTCGAGCGCAAGGGCAGAGACAAGAAGCAGGTCAGCGTCTACGCGCAGTAAAGAAAACAGAGAATGCCATTTTTGCACAAGCAAAGATGGCATTTTTGATCTGGGAAATTTTGAGATGGTAGAAATTATTTGGAAAGATGACTGCGCGGTTCTGACGGGCGAACAGATGGACCCGGCGCTGATTTTCAACTGTGGGCAGGCCTTCCGCTTTGAGCAGGAAGAGACCGGCGCTTACCGGGGCATCGCCTATGGCAAACAGATTTGGTGCAGAAAGACCCCAAATGGCATGGAGCTTTTTCCGGTTACGCCAGAGGAGATGGAGGCAATCTGGAAGGGCTACTTTGATCTGGATTTCTGCTACCCGCCGGAAGATGCGCGGTTTTCTTCGGATGCTGTTTTGCGGGAGGCGGCGCAATGCTGCGCCGGGCTTCGGATTTTGCGCCAGGAGCCTTTTGAGACGATCATTACCTTCATCTTATCCGCCAATAACAACATTGCGCGCATTCGGGGGATCGTGAAAAAATTATGTGAGCTGGCAGGCGAGCCGATTGCGCCGGGCTGCTTTGCCTTTCCCGCGCCGCAGGCTTTGGCCGGGCAGAGCGAGGAGGCACTGCGGGCATGCGGCGCGGGGTATCGGGCGCGGTATGTGCTGGAGACGGCGCGCAAAGTAGCAGAGGGATATGATTTAGAGCGGTTTTATGGGATGGAGTATGCCGCAGCCCGGGCAGAGCTTTGCGAACTGAGCGGCGTCGGCCCAAAAGTAGCGGACTGCATTTTACTTTTTGCCTATCAGAAGCGAGAGGCGTTTCCGGCGGATGTCTGGATCCGGCGGATGCTGGGGGAGCTATATGGATTTGCGCCTAAAAACGACAAAGAGATTTTGCAGTTTGCATCCGAGCATTTTGGCGAATACGGCGGGCTGGCTCAACAATACCTCTTTCACTATATGCGCACCCAGGCCAAGCGGAAGGAATAGAAATTAAAATTTGTCAAAAAACGGCGTATCGTGTATAATAGGCACGAAACAGTGAAAAAAGGGCTTTTTGCAGCCTTTAAAATATATTTATAGTTTAAGAGGGGATTTTTATGAAGCTCGACATCGATACGCACACGCATACCGTGCTTTCCGGCCACGCCCATTCCACACTTCTGGAGAACATTCTGTTTGCAAAGAAAAAGGGGCTGAGCGGCATCGTCGTAACCGACCACAGCGGCGGCATGGAGGGCGTGCAGACGGCGGCCTGCGTGGGGCTGCTGCGGGATGTGCCGCAGGAATATGAGGGTATCCGCATTTACCGGGGCACGGAGACGAATATCGTAAACCAGAAGGGCGAGGTGGATATGCCGCTGCGCTATTTGCAGTTTGTGGAGTTTGCCATCGCATCACTGCACGACAATGTCATACGCTCGGTGGATCAGGCGCACGATACGGATGCGATGATTGGGGCGCTGAACAACCCATATATCGATATTATCGGCCACCCGGGCAATCCGTTTTTCAAGATCGATATTGAGGCGGTCGTCCTGGAGGCGAAAAAGCAGAATAAATTGATTGAAATCAATGGGCATTCCTTTACGGCCAGAAAAGGGAGCCGCCCCAACTGCCAGAAATTCCTCCAGCTTTGCAAAAAGCATGGGGTGCGCATCTCTGTCGGGACGGATTCGCACAACTGCTTCTGCATCGGCGAATTTGGGCCTGCGCTGGAAGAGATTGAGGCGGCGGGCTTCCCGGAGGAGCTCATCGTCAGCAGGACGAAGGAGAGTTTCGAGGTCTATCTGGCAGAGCGGCAGGCGCGCATTGCGGCGCTTGCGGAATAGTGTTTATTCACTGCACTTATTGCAGAATTTATGATGAATTTCCAAGGAGGAACTTATGAGAGAGTTTGTGGTTATGGCGGATTCGGATTCCGAGATCCCCTACCAGTATGCGGATGCGCATGAGCTCCCGGTTTTTTTGATGCCCTACACCATAGACGGGCAGGAAGCGCTTTTTGATCTGGGCAGAGCGACGGATTTCAAGGGCTTTTACGACAAGCTCAGAGCAGGGGCTGAGGCATCTACTGCCACGCGCCCGCCGCTCGACATTCAGAACTTCTTTGAAGAACAGCTGGCGCAGGGCAAGGATATTTTGTATATCAGCTTTTCTTCCGGGCTTTCGGCGCACTATGATTTGGTGCAGGTCGCCAAAAAAGCCGCGCTGGAAAACTACCCGGATGCGCGCATCGAGACGGTAGACTCGCTGGGCATTGCGATGGGCTCCGGCCTTCTGGTCTGCCATGCACAGAAGATGAAGGAGCAGGGGGCAAGCCTGGATGAGATCAAAGAATGGGTGGAACAGCATAAGCTAAATGCACTGCACTTCTTCTCGGTGGACAGCCTGAAGCATCTTCAGCGCACGGGCCGGCTTTCGGCGGTTTTATCCGTGATGGGCTCTCTGCTGGACCTCAAGCCGATTTTGACGGTAACCAAAGAGGGGAAAGTCGTCTCTTTTGATAAAGTCAAGGGCAGGAAGAAAGTTATCCGCTATCTGGCGGATTTGGCGGAAAAGAACTATGACCCGGAGATTTCTGCTGAGCTGGCGGTGGTCTGCCACGCGGATAATCTGGAGCAGGCGCAGGCGCTCAAGGAGGAGATGCAAAAGCGCATGAAGTTCGACGAGATTTGGCTTTTGGATATTGGGCCGGTGATTGGCGTTCACGCAGGGCCGGGAGCGCTTGCCATGCTCATGCTGGGCAAGGAGCGCCCGCTGTAAGGCAATGGAAAAAGAGACCGCAGATGCGGTCTCTTTTTATTTGCGGCAGTCATCCTTGGAGAATGCGAAGCGTTCTATTTTGCTCTTTTGCATATGTGAGCGTTTGAAATGTGCCGCCTGTGCCGGAGCGATAGACGGCGATTACACGGCTGGAATGATCTACCATCCAGCGGTTGCGGGCATGATAGGAAGCATAGGAGAAGGATGAGGAGAAATAGCGGTGCCCGTCTGCACGCGACAGCACTTGCCGGTATTGCGCCTGCCAATTACTGCTCCTGCCAATTACTGCTCCAGTTTTCTGCAAATCCATAAAAAGGAATTGCGCAAAATAGTTTGATGGGATAGATAGAGCGATACCTTAACACGAGTTCTGCTGCCCAAAGATCAACTCCGCGGGACATACCTGTCAGGAAGATGGTATAGCCGTCGCTTAAGGCAAACTCGATTTCGTTTTGAAGCGCGGCACGAATGGAGTGCACCGATTTTTGGAGCTTTTCCGGCCGATGCCCCGTAAAACAGCAGGTTAGTGCCTGAAAGTTTTTTTGCATGATTTCCTCACATAAAAAAATATAGACTTATACATTATATATTCTATAAGTCTATTTGTAAAGATGAGATATGCCATATTATCTGATTAATACATGAGATAATGTGGAGGAGACATGCTGAAGCTTTGTATTTTAGAAAAATTGGAACAAAAGGGCAAAACCAAGTATTGGCTGTACAAACAGCTTGGAATGAGCTATGGCAACTTCAGCCGCATGGTGAACAATGAAACTGGGGCGATAAAATTCAGCAACCTGGAGGCTCTGTGCGATATTTTGGAGTGTGAGCCGGGAGAGCTATTTGTTTATAGCCGCGAGAAATAGAATGCGGCACAGTTAGGGGGACTGCACTTGCGGCCCCTTTTTATTTGCGCGCAGATTTGATATAATAGAGCCAGAAAACCGAAGGAGAACGACATGGCGCATAAAGCATTATACCGGCGGTTTCGGCCGCGCCGGTTTGAGGATTTGAAGGGGCAGGAGGTAGTGGCGACGGTGCTCAAAAACCAGGTGAGCGCGGGAGAGCCATCTCATGCCTATCTGTTTTCCGGGCCCCGGGGCACGGGCAAGACGAGCACAGCCAAGATTTTGGCCTGCGCGCTCAACTGCCTGAACCCGAAGGACGGGGAACCCTGCCTGGAATGCGAAAACTGCAAGGCCGCGCTGGAGGACGCGATGATCGACATTATCGAGATGGACGCGGCCTCCAACAATAGCGTAGACAACGCCCGGGATATTCGGGACAAGGCTGGGCTGCTGCCGGCAAAAGGCAAATACAAGGTTTACATCATCGACGAAGTGCATATGCTGACGGGCTCTGCCTTCAACGCGCTGTTAAAGACGCTGGAAGAGCCGCCGGCGCATGTCGTCTTTATTTTGGCGACAACCGAGCTGGCCGCACTGCCAAAGACTGTGCTTTCCCGGTGCCAGCGGTTCGATTTCAGGCGCATTGAAGAGGGAGATATTGCCGCAAGGCTGGAAGAAGTCGCGCAGAACGTGGGCGTCAAGGCACAGAAAAGCGCGATCATGCAGATTGCCGCCGCCTCGGACGGCGCACTGAGAGATGCGCTGACCATTCTCGATCAGTGCTGTTCTTTTTCCAGCGAGATTGACGAACAGCTGGTTTCCCAGGTTCTGGGTTACGCCGGCTATACGGCGCTCTACGCCCTGATAGCGGCGATGGCGGAATATGATGAGCGTGCCGCCCTTGCGCAGCTGACGGCCATTTTAGACGGCGGAATCGAGGCCGGTATTTTGGTGGGGCAGATGCTGGACTGCTTTCATAAGATGTTGTTAGAGGCTGTTTCGGGGGCGGAGGAGCAGAGCCCGCTCTGGCAGGCTGGCGGCAAGATGGGCAAAAAGACCTTGCTGCGCGGGGTTGAGATTTTTTCGGCGGCACAGGGCAGCATTCGGTTTGCGGCAAAGCCGCAGATTGTGCTGGAGAGCGCGGTATTGCGCTTCCTGCTCCCGGAAGGGGAGACGGACAGCTCGGCGCTGGAATACCGCATTGAAAAGCTGGAGCGCAAGCTGGCGCAGCTGGAGCAGGGCGGCGTTGCTGTTGGAGTGAGCAGTGCAAGGCCAGCGGCGGCGCAGGCAGAGCAGAAGAAACAGGCAAAGCCCAAGGCGGCTCCCCCGCAGGAGTGGGCCAGGGAGAGTGAGCCTAAGGCGCCAATCCCAGAGGCTGCGCCGGAAGAAGGGGAGGCATGGAAGGCCATGCAGAAATACTGCGCCAAGAACCCGAGCGCCAAGCCGTTTTTAAGCGGAATGCGGCCGGTGGCCGAGACGCGGATGCAGCTGACGCTGGCCGGCGGTAACCCGGCGATGCTGCGCATGTTTGAGGGCAGTGGGCTCAAGGCGGAGATCGAGAAAGTGCTGGAAGAGCAGCTGGGCAGGAAAATCGGCCTGCAGATTCAGCAGGAAAGCGCACAGGAAGAGTTGTATCAGGAAGACACTATTGATATAATAGATTAAAACGAGTAAGGAGTTTTTGAATATGGCAAAGAGAAGCGGAGGATTCCGGCCGGGCATGGGCGGCGGGATGCAGAATATGATGCAGCAGGCGCAGAGAATGCAGGCCAATATTGCGCGGGTGCAGGAAGAGCTGGAAGAGAAGGAAGTGGAGGCCAGCGCAGGGGGCGGCGTCGTCAGCGCGGTTGTCTCGGGCAAAAAAGTGCTCAAAAACCTGACGATTGCCCAGGAAGTTGTGGATCCGGACGACATCGAGATGCTGCAGGATCTCATCATCGCGGCCGTCAACGAGGCGATGGCTAAGGCGGAGCAGCTCTCGGAAGAGGAGATGGCGAAAGTGACCGGCGGGATGAACCTTGGGGGGCTGTTTTAAGCATGTTTGGAATTGAGGCCATGAATAAGCTGGCCGAATGGTTTGCCCGGCTTCCCGGCATTGGCCCCAAGAGCGCGGCGCGGCTGGCTTATCATGTGATCGATATGGAGCCGGAGGAAGTCAAGGCATTTGCGCAGGATCTCTATGCGGCGCGGCTGGCCGTGCGCTACTGC
>CAJUPM010000002.1:0-9631 GCA_910588425.1 uncultured Christensenellaceae bacterium
CCACGACCTCTAGCGTGACAGGCTAGCGTTCTAACCAACTGAACTACCAGGCCACATTGCTGTGAGCAAGTATTATTGTACCTGATGGCCTGATAATTGTCAAGCAAGACGAGAGAAAACTTTCATATTTCTTTCGACTTTCTATACCTATGCCGCTCTGGGCGGAAAGTTTCCGGATTTTTGCAAAAAAGCACAGATTTTGCAAATGGCCGGGAGCGCCGAGCTATGGTATACTAAAATAATATGAGGCTGGAGCGGGGCGCAGAGGGGCTAAACGGCCCAGGGAGAGAAAATGAAGGCAGAAAAAGAGCAAAATCAAAATACGCAGATGCTGACGGGGATTGCAGAGCCGCTGCTTGCGTGGTATAGAGGTCATGCCCGGGTGCTGCCCTGGCGGGAGAGGCCAGAGCCATACCGCGTTTGGGTCAGCGAGATTATGCTGCAACAGACTCGGGTGGAGGCAGTCAAGCCCTATTATGAGCGGTTTCTTTCTGCACTGCCCAGCATTGCGGCTTTGGCAGAAGCGCCGGAAGAGCAGCTGCTAAAGCTCTGGGAGGGGCTTGGGTATTACAGCAGGGTGCGCAATCTCCAAAAAGCGGCACAGAAAGTGATGCAGGAATACGGCGGAGCATTGCCGGCCAGCTATGAACAGCTGAAAAGCCTGCCGGGCATTGGGGAATACACAGCCGGGGCGATCGCTTCCATCGCGTTTGGCATCGCTGTGCCTGTGGTGGATGGGAATGTCCTGCGCGTGATTTCCCGGATCACCGGCAGTTTCGAGCAAGTTGATACGGCGGCATGCAAAAAGCGCATATGGAAGGAGCTTGGCCAGATCATGCCGGGCGACGCGCCGGGAGATTTTAACCAGGCGCTGATGGAGCTGGGGGCGACGGTCTGCCTACCAAACGGGGCGCCGCTCTGCGAGCGCTGTCCTCTGGCCGATGGGTGCATTGCCCGGGCCAACGGATGGATCCCGCAGATTCCCGTCCGTGCGCCAAAAAAGCAGAAAAAGGTAGAGCATCATACGGTTCTGCTCCTATGGCAGGATGGCAAAATTGCCTTGCAGCGCCGGCAGGAGAAAGGGCTGCTGGCGGGCATGTGGCAATTCCCCAGCCTGGCTGGCCGGCTTAGCCGGGAAGAGACCAAGCAGGAGCTGGAGCGGCAGGGCGCGGAAATTTTGGAGATTCGGCCGGCGGGGCAGGCCCAGCATATTTTCACGCACATCATCTGGAAGATGAACGGCTATGATATTTGCCTGAAGCAGCCGCTCGGCTGGGAGGGCCTGCAGTTTTGGGAGCCGAAGGAAATGCTGGAAAGGGCGGCACTGCCCGCGGCTTTCCGGCATTATACGGCTCTGGTGCGGCAGGCCGCAGAAAAAGAAAGAGAGGAGTAAAAAGCGTGGCAAAGATATTTCTGGTGGAGGATGATGCGCGCATCAGCAAGGAACTGGCTTCTTTGCTGGGCAAATACGGCTATGAGTGCCAGACGGCGCAGAATTATGAGAATATGGTAGATGTTATTTTAGCCGCCCAGCCGCATCTGGTATTGCTGGATATTAACCTGCCCATGTACGACGGCTACTACATCTGCCGGGAATTGCGCAAGAGATCCAGCATTCCCATCATCGTCGTAACCAGCCGGGACAGCGACAGCGATGAGCTGATGAGCATGAATCTCGGCGCGGATGATTTCATCACAAAGCCTTATAACACGCAGATTTTGCTGGCGCGGATTGCGGCGGTGCTGGCCCGGGCCTATCAGCAGGAGGGGCAGAGCATCGAGCATAACGGCCTGCGGCTTTCGCTGGGAGACGGCAAAATTTACTGCGGGGAGCGGCAGGCGGAGCTGACGAAAAACGAGCAGCGCATTTTGCACCTGCTCATGGCCAGCAGGGGGCAGGTGGTCAGCCGGGAAGAGATGATGAACGCGCTTTGGCAATCGGATGAGTTTGTGGACGACAATACGCTGACCGTCAACATCAACCGCCTGCGCAAGAAGCTGGCGCAGGTGGGCCGGGAGGATTATCTCATCACAAGACGGGGCATGGGGTATCTGGTCTAGCGCCGGGCGCGGCGGCTTCGCGCCTATCTTGAATTTGGGGAGATAGCGATGCTGAAAAAACTGTTGAAGGAGCAAATTTGGGCGATTCTGATCTATCTGGGGGCGATGGCTTTTTCCGGATGGATTTTGATGGCCTATCATCTGGGCGTTCAGGCGCTGATTTTCTTTGAAGGCTGTTTTTTGGTCTGCGGGATCGCCTGCCTTCTGATCTATCTTTTGCCGCGGTACCGGTTCTATCGGGAGGCGGTGCGGGCGCAGCAGGAGCTGGAGGAAAAATATATGCTCTATGATATCCTGGAGGCGCCGGGGTTTTTGGAAGGGCAGGTTCTCTGCGCGCTGATGGAGGAGGCGGGCAGAGCCATGAAACAGCGGATTGCGGCATATGAGCGCGCTTCCCAGGAATACCGGGAGTATATCGAGGCATGGGTGCACGAAGTGAAAACACCGATTGCTTCGGGCAAACTGCTGGCGGAAAACAACCCATCCGAACAGATGGACGCCATGGCCAGCGAGCTTTCCAAAATCGATTCGTATATCGAGCAGGCGCTCTATTATGCCAGAAGCAGTAGCGCCGAGAAGGATTATCTGGTGCGCCGCTATCCCCTGGAGGAGCTGGTGCGCGGCGCACTGCGCAGCCAGGCGCGGCCGCTCATTCTGGGCGGCGTCGCTGTTCACATGGAAACGCTGGATTATACCGTCTATACAGACGCGAAATGGATGAACTTTATGCTGGGGCAGGTTCTGGGAAATTCGGCTAAATACGGGGCCAAGAACCTGCGCATCTGGGCGGAGGAGAGCCGGGAATATACCCTGCTGCACTTGGCAGACGACGGCATCGGCGTTGGCCGGCAGGATATCGGCAGAATTTTTGAAAAAGGGTTTACGGGCGAAAACGGCAGGGTTTATGGAAAATCCACGGGCATGGGGCTTTATTTATGCAAAAAGCTCGCGGATAAGCTGGGGCTGGGCATTTCGGCCTATTCGGGCGAAAAAGGCGGCCTGCGTATCAGCTTTGTCTTCCCAAAGGGCAGCCTTACAGAAATGTAAGGAAAGTGTAAGCCAAGCAAATGGCAAGCCGTTTTATTTTGGGCTACACTAATACTCGAAGGGCGCAAAGAGCGCCCAAGCGTGAAATGAGGTGTTAGCAAAATGGAATCAGTTTTAAGCGTGCAGAATATTGAAAAATACTACGGCAGCAAAGGAGCCATCACCAGGGCGATCAACCACATCAGCCTGGAAGTGGGCGAGGGGGAGTTCCTTGGCATCATGGGCGCTTCGGGCAGCGGCAAGACGACGCTGCTCAACTGCATATCGACCATCGATAAGGTAACGGCAGGGCGCATCATCGTCGGCGGACGGGATGTAACGCATCTGAAGGGAAAAGAGCTCTCCAAATTCCGCCGCCAGCAACTGGGCTTTATTTTTCAGGATTTCAACCTGCTGGATACGCTGACGGCCTATGAGAATATTGCGCTGGCGCTCTCCATCCAAAGTGTCCCGGCGCAGGAGATCGAACAGCGCGTGCGCAAAGTGGCCGCGCAGCTGAGCATCGGGCATGTTTTGGATAAGTTTCCCTATCAGATGTCCGGCGGTGAAAAACAGCGGACGGCCAGCGCCCGGGCGATCATCACGAATCCTTCCCTGATTTTGGCGGATGAGCCGACGGGCGCGCTGGATTCCAAATCGGCCCGGATGCTGCTGGACAGCCTGGTGCGCATGAATGACGGCCTTGGCGCGACGATTCTGATGGTTACGCACGATGCTTTCACGGCCAGCTATGCCAAGCGCATCCTGTTCATCAAGGACGGAGAGATTTTCAGCGAGCTGGTTCGGGGCGGGGACAGCCGGAAGGAGTTTTTTGAGCGCATCCTTCAGGTCGTAACGCTGCTTGGAGGTGATAGCGATGTCCTCTATTAAGCTGGCCTTTAAAAACGTCGGCAAAAGCATCCGGGATTACGCCATCTACTTTCTGACGCTGGCGCTGGGCGTCTGCATCTTCTATGTGTTCAACTCCATGGATTCCCAGGCGCTGCTGGCGGGTCTCTCTATGGCGCAGGGCGGTGTGCTGGAAATGCTGGTTACGGCCATTGACGCGACTTCTATCTTTGTCTCGGCAATTCTGGCCTTCCTCATCGTATATGCCAACAAGTTTTTGATGCGGCGCAGAAAAAAGGAGCTGGGGGTCTACCTGATTTTGGGCATGCCCAAAGGCAAGGTTTCCTTCATTTTGGCGATGGAGACGCTCGTCATCGGGCTGTTTGCCCTGGCCATGGGGCTGATTGCAGGAATCCTGCTCTCCCAGGGGCTGTCTGTGCTGGTGGCATCCATGTTTCAGGTCAAGCTGGAGATGTTCCGGTTCGTGTTTTCCACCGCGGCGCTGCTCAAAACACTGCTGTATTTCGGCGCGATTTTCCTGATCGTGATGCTGCTCAATGTGGTGCATGTTTCCAGATGCAAGCTGGTTACACTGCTCAACGCCGAGCGTACCAACGAAAAGGCATATAGCGGCAAACTGTGGCTTTCGGTGATCGCGTTTATTGCCTCGGCGGGCTGCCTGGGATATGCCTATCAGCAGATCATCGATAACGGCCTTGTCCTCCTAAACGACCAGTTCAACCGGGCGATCCTGTTTGGCGTAATCGGGACACTGCTCTTCTTCTTTTCGCTTTCCGGGTTTTTGCTCAAGCTGATAAAGAGCAACAAGGCGCTCTATCACCGGGGGCTGAACAGCTTTGTTTTCCGGCAGCTCAACTCCAAAATCAACACCAACTTCCTTTCCATGACGTTCGTCTGCCTGATGCTGTTCTTTGCCATTGCCGTTACGGCGACGGGCTCCGGGCTCAACTATGCGATTACCAAAACCGCCATGGAAAATGCGCCGTATGACGCGACGGTCTCCTTCGACGCCGTCGGGGAGCAGGAAGCGCAGGCGCAGATGCAGGAAAACAGCTTTGAGATTGACCGCTATTTTAAAGAGAGTTATCTCTTCTCCTATCGGGAAACGGGCATCAAATATACGCAGTATCTGGAGCCGGCAGATTTTCCCTCCACCGGCACCAATATCAGCAGCCGGACGTTCGACGCAATTTCGGTTTCGCAGTACAATGCGCTCATGCGCCTTCAGGGCAAGAAGGAGATTGCGCTGGGCCAGGGAGAATATGCCGTCTGCGCAGCGGCGGAAAAAACGCGCGGCGCAGGCCAAAAACTGCTGGATACCGGCGCTGTGATGCAAGTGGGCCAAGAACAGCTAAAACCCGGAAAAGCGGAACTGCAAACGGTCTATTTGGAGACGATGACTTCTAATCCGGTTAACCTTATCCTGATTTTGCCAGATGACGCCGCCGCGCAGATTCCTGAATACCGCACATATCTGGCGGGCAACTATCAGAGCGGGGATAAAGATGCGCTGGATTTGCAGCTGGATACGGATTATGAAGGCGTATGGCCTGGGATGCGCATCGTAACGGCAGGGCGCGTCATGATGATGCAGACGGGCATGAAGGCGATGGTGCTGTTTGTCCTGCTCTATCTGGGCATCATCTTCCTCATCGCGGCATCGGCAGTTCTGGCTTTGCAGCAGCTTTCGGAAACGGCAGACAACGCATCCAGGTATGCGCTGCTGCGCAAGCTGGGCGTAGACGATGATATGGCCAGAGGGGCCATGCGCCGGCAGGTTGCCCTCTACTTCTTCATCCCGCTGGCTCTGGCGCTGGTGCACTCGGCTGTCGCCATCTATGTGGTCAATAAGATGGTAATGGAGTTCAGAGTTCAAAACTCACTACCCAGCATTCTATGCTCGGCAGGGCTGCTGCTGGTGCTCTATGGCATCTACTATTTTGCCACATACCAGAGCTGCAAGGGCATGATTCGGGAACGCAATATCAAATAGCTCATACCAGTCTATCTGTTCGGGCGCGCGGGAGCTTCCACCTGCGCGCTCATTTTTATGGGATAAAAAAATCGCAAAGCTTCTATACAATGCGGCTTTTTTTGGTATAATAAAGTGACAGCACAGCGGCTCGGAGCCGCTTATTTTGGGAGGAACCTATGGCGAAAATAACAATCGATTTTAACCATATGCTCGCATCCGGCATCGGTGAGCATGGAATTTGCGAGGAAGAAATCGCGCGCTATGCGGGCAGGATTGCGAAGGTGCATGAGGGCCTTTGCGCCAAACGGCAGATGAACGCCTGGCGGGAACTGCCGCATAACCAGGATGAGATTGTCCGGGATATTTTGCAGACGGCAGAGAAAATCCGGGAAAAATTCGAGTATTTTGTGGTGTTTGGCATCGGCGGCTCTGCCCTTGGGATGAAGGCGCTGTTCTCTGCGCTCAAGCATCCGAGGTATAATGAACTGCCCAGAGAAAAACGCCAGGGGCCAAAGATCTATATTGTGGACAACGTCGATCCGGATTCTCTGAACGCACTTTTGGATGTGATCGATATCCGCAAAACGGCTTTCAACGTCATCACTAAATCCGGCAATACGGTAGAGACCATGTCGCAGTTCATGGTGGCGCTCTCCATGCTGGAAAACCTGGGCGAGGACCTGAAGGAGCATATTTTCCTGACCACGGACAAGGAAAAGGGCATTTTGCGCAAAATTGCCAACGAATATGGCTTTCAGACGTTTGTCGTTCCGGATGGCGTGGGCGGCCGCTTCTCCGTGCTCAGCCCGGTGGGCCTGCTGCCTGCGGCGGTTATCGGCATCGATATTGAGGCGCTGCTGCGCGGCGCGGCGGAGATGCACGCGCTTTGCCAGAAGCCGGCGCTGGAGGAAAACCCGGCGTATATGTATGCGATGCTCTATTTTATCGCCATGAAAAAGGGGGTCAATATCTCGGTGATGATGCCATACGCGGACGGCCTTTTATGCACAGCCGAATGGTATGCACAGCTTTGGGCGGAATCGCTGGGCAAGAAGGTGGATATCCGGGGCAATACTGTGCACGCCGGGCAGACGCCCGTGCGGGCGCTGGGCGTGACGGATCAGCATTCGCAGGTTCAGCTCTATAACGAGGGGCCGTTTGACAAGATCATCACGTTCGTTACGGTGCAGAATTTCCGCACGAACATGCAGATCCCTGCGTCTCCCATCGAGATGCGGGATACGCAGTATCTGGCCGGGCAGAGCTTCAACAAGCTCATCGCATCCGAGCAGGCGGCCACGGAATACGCCGTAACCAGCGCAGGGAAGATGAACATGCGCATCACGCTGGAGCGGGTAGACGAGGAGAGCCTGGCGGCGCTGCTGTTCTTCCTGGAGATGGCCACGGCTGCGGCCGGAGAGTTTTTGGAGATTGACGCGTTCGATCAGCCGGGCGTCGAGGCGGGCAAGATCGCCACATTTGCGCTCATGGGCCGGGAAGGATATGAGCAGAAGGCGGAAGAACTGAGCAAAAAAGAGAAGGGCAACCCCGATTTTTGCTATGAATGCAACTAAGTGAACGAAAAGAATGCGGAGCTGGCACAGCCGGAGCCGCATTCTTTTTCTATTCTTCAGCCAGACCAGGCGCGGCCGCCTTGAAATCGCGATGGCGGCAGGGTATAATAAGAGAAAATGCGAAAGAAGGCGGCATTGCCGCAAAAAGGAGAAAAATATGGCTGCTTACCGAACGGATATTGAGATTGCCCAGGATGCCCAGATGCTCCCCATCAGCAAAATCGCGGATGAGATTGGCCTGCCGGAAGATTATCTGGAACACTATGGAAAATATAAGGCAAAGATAGACTACAACGTCTTAAAGACAAAGCAGGATACGAGGGACGGAAAGCTCATTTTGGTTACGGCCATCACGCCCACGCCTGCCGGCGAGGGCAAGACGACGGTTTCCGTCGGGCTGGCAGACGGTCTGCGCCAGATTGGCAAAAAGGCGGTCGTCGCCCTGCGCGAGCCTTCGCTGGGGCCTGTGTTTGGCGTCAAAGGCGGAGCGGCCGGCGGCGGCTATGCGCAGGTTGTCCCGATGGAGGACATCAACCTGCATTTTACCGGAGATATTCACGCCATAGGCGCGGCAAACAACCTGCTGGCAGCCATGATCGACAACCATATTTACCAGGGCAATGCCCTTCGCATCGATCCAAAGAAGGTAACCTGGCGGCGGTGTGTGGATATGAACGACCGGCAGCTGCGGGAGATCGTCGGCGGCCTGGGCGTGCGCACCAACGGCGTAACGCGCCAGGATGGATATGATATCACAGTCGCTTCGGAGATCATGGCGATTTTGTGCCTGGCGACGGATATTTCGGATCTCAAGGCGCGGCTCGAGCGCACCATCATCGGCTATACTTACGACGATCAGCCGGTTACTGCGGGCGATCTGCATGCGGCAGGGGCGATGGCGGCGCTGCTCAAAGATGCGCTCAAGCCAAACCTGGTGCAGACGCTGGAGCATACGCCGGCCTTTGTGCACGGCGGGCCTTTCGCCAATATCGCGCACGGGTGCAACTCTGTGATGGCGACAAAAACGGCGCTGAAATTTGGCGACTATGTCGTTACCGAGGCGGGGTTCGGCGCGGATTTGGGCGCAGAAAAATTCCTGGATATCAAGTGCCGCATGGCGGGGCTGGCGCCCAGCGCGGTAGTCGTGGTGGCGACGGTGCGCGCCCTCAAGCACCACGGCGGGGCCGCAAAAGCGGCTCTGGGAGAGGAAAATCTGGAGGCGCTCAAAGCCGGCCTGCCCAATCTGCTTCAGCATGTGGGCAATATGAAGGATGTTTATGGCCTGCCGGTGGTCGTCGCCATCAACCGTTTCCCGACGGATACGGAGGCGGAGCTGGCGCTGGTGGAAGAGGAGTGCGCAAAGCTTGGCGTCAAAGCGGTTTTGACGGAAGTTTGGGGCAAGGGCGGCAAGGGCGGCATGGCGCTGGCGGAGGAAGTGGTTTCGCTCTGTGAGCAGGAGAGCCATTTCTCCTTCAGCTACGAGAACGATCTTTCCATCATGCAGAAGCTGGAAGCGATTGCAAAGCGCGTCTACCATGCGGATGGCGTTGAGCTCATCGGCCAGGCGCCTAAACAGCTCAAACAGCTGGAAGCGCTGGGCTTTGGAAATGTGCCGATTTGCATTGCCAAGACGCAGTATAGCTTTTCGGATAATCCGGCTCTGCTGGGCGCTCCCAGAGGATTTAAGATCACCGTCCGCAATCTGAAAATTTCGGCCGGCGCGGGATTTATCGTGGCGCTGACCGGCGATGTGATGACCATGCCGGGGCTTCCCAAAGTACCTTCGGCAGAGAAAATTGATGTGGATGGCGATGGCGTCATTTCCGGGCTTTTCTAAAGAAACGCGCCGGCCCGCTTTCGGGGCAGCCCGTGCGGGCCGGCGGCTTTCTTGACAATGGCTCGCCGCCATCTTATAATGGGCTAGTAGCAGTGCGCCGGAGTGGCGGAATCGGCAGACGCACGGGACTTAAAATCCCGGGTCGGCAACGGCGTGCGGGTTCAAGTCCCGCCTTCGGCACCAGCGAAAAAGCCGCATGGATGATGGCATTCATGCGGCTTTTTGCATTTATTTGCCTTGAAAGCTAAAATGCCCAGAGGCGCAGGGGAGGGAAGTTTTATGAAGGCG
>CAJUPM010000002.1:9641-155965 GCA_910588425.1 uncultured Christensenellaceae bacterium
ACACACAGGGGAAGTATCAATTTGAACTGAGAGACATAGCACTGAGGCGCTGAGAGCGCAATGAAGTGCTGATCCGGGTGGAGGCATGCGGGTTGTGCGGCTCTGATCTGCATACAGCCCGGGTAGCGGCGGAGTTTATGCCCTTGGGCCACGAGGTGGCGGGCGTCGTCGAGCAAATCGGCCCGTATGTAACCAATGTGAAGCCGGGGGATCGGGTCGTGCTGGAAAGCGGATCTTATGATCGCTTCTCCGATCTTTCGCGGGATGGAAAATATGATCTGGACAATAACGGGCGACATTTCTTCAATACCCAGCAGTATGGCAACGGCATGGGCTTTGCGGAGTATCTGATCGCCGCGGATGAAGTCTGCGTTCCCTATGAGGGCCTCTCTCTGGCGGCCGCGGCTATGATAGAGCCGATGGGAGTGGGCTTTGACTTGGTAAAAGTTTCGGATATTGGGCTGGGCGATTCTGTGATGGTCGTGGGCATTGGGACTATCGGCCTTTGCGCCCTGCGGTTGGCCCGCCTGCGGGGAGCTTCCCGCATTATCGCCGTCAGCACTCCGGGGCGC
Organism: uncultured Christensenellaceae bacterium; assembly: GCA_910588425.1. GTDB lineage: Bacteria > Bacillota > Clostridia > Christensenellales > Christensenellaceae > QANA01. Next base: position 10,214 of record CAJUPM010000002.1, read on the forward strand.
GACCGCAGGGACAGCGTAGCCAAGGCTTACGGGGCTGATGAGGTCGTCTGCTGGGGAGAGGATCTCTCTGGCTTCCGGGTAGACAGGATTCTCTGCACAACGCCGCCCTACGTTATGCCCGAGCTGATGAAAAACCTGAATATCGGCGGCATTATGAGCTATATTGGAGAAGGGGACAGGGAGGAGCGCTTTGTTACCTTTGATATGAACTACTGGCACGGGCGCAAATTGCAGCTTCGGGCATCTTATGCGGCTCCGGCATTATATTTTCCGGCGTGCATCCGGCTGGTATGCAGCGGCAGAATCGACCTGGATCTGCTCCACACGCACAACCTGCGGCTGGAGCATTTTAAAGAAGATTTTGACTTCTATCTGCAGGATCGCGAGAATGCCATCAAAGCTGTGATGTTTACAGAAAGGTAGTATTGCAAAAAAATCCACCCAAGAAGCTGTGCTCTGGGTGGATTTTTTTGCCGGGATGCGGCCGCTAAAGCAAAAGCAGTCCATACCCGGCGGCCGGACCTAAAAAGATGGCGAGATAGATGAGGCTGATATAGGGCTGGTAGTCGATATAGAATTCCCGGAAGCTCAGGCTCCAGGGATGCCGGATGATGACCCAGCCAAATACATCGAATACAATGCAGATTCCCGCCCAGACTGCGCCTGTCAGCAGTGCCTGTCCCAGAGAAGGCGCGGGAAGTCCGTTTAGATACAGATAGCCAAACAGGCTGAACAAGATGATATGATAGAGCGGGTGCCAGGGTTTGTTTTTTTCGTAGCCATCGCCCATGCTGTGCGCATCCGTGGGCTTCGTATGCAAAACGTAGATATTAAAAACTGTGTGTAGTATCCCAACGAGCGTTACCAGAAAATAGCAGATCCAAAACCACAGCATAGACATCCCAAAATTCTGCATCCTTGCACCTCCTTGTTTACTTTTCGAGTATACTACCTGGATGCCTGCACCGCAGGAACAGCCGGGAAATGGAGCGGGGAAAATGAAAGAACACATTTGAGAGGGCTTGCAAAACGGCGCTTTTGTGTTGTTTGGGAAAAGAGATGGGGTTGAGTTTGCAGGACGGCATATGATATACTAGGAGCGATAAAATGTTCGGCTGCGGGAGTGCTTTTGCCCGCAGAAAAAGCAGGATTATTTGTATTAAAGAGGTCATCAATATGCATCAGAAACCCCGTTGGATTTGTTTGCTTCTCGCAGCGTTGCTGCTGGCATTTCTCTGCTCTGGATGCAAGAGCGCGCAGACGCTGGAGACACTGCAGCAGCAGGCATATGAGGCAATAGAGGAAGAAGATGCTCAAAAGGCTTATGAAATAGTGCTCGAAGCGGAGGCGCAGTTCCCCGGGGAACTGGACAGCGCGCTTTATCAGCTGCTTTTAGATCAGGCTGGCGGCGATTTTGAGCAGGAACACGTCCTGGCCGTGTATGAGACGCTCGGCCGGAGGGGCGAGCTGGAACTGGCGCAAATGCTGGAGCTGGCGCAATATTATCAGGCCCAGGGAAAGCTCCGGCAGGCGCGGGATCTTTACGAGCTCTCTCTGCGGCGGGAGAATAGTGAGGAGATCTACTCCCTGCTGCAAAGCATGACCATTTCGTTCGATCAGGAAAGCGAGCAGCTTCAGGCATACCTGCGGCAGGCAGGCAGCGCCGCCAGAGAAGAGCGCATGCCCGAGCTGATTGGGCTGCTGCAAAGCGCAGAGTGGCTGAATGCCGCAATGCCCTCGAATGGGAACGGCGGCCGCTTCTATGAGACAGAGGAAGATGGAACGCGCATTCGCATTGCCGCGGAGCTCTCTGGCGGCAAGCCGGTTACCAGCATTTGGGTGCTGACGCAGGATGGAAAGGAAACGAGCATCAGGGTATCGCCGGAGGCAGTTGCGCTGGTGAGAGGCGAAGTGCGAGAAGGGGCTTACCAGGGCGCAGTATCCGCCGAAGTTCTGGAAATTTCTGCGGGAACATTCTATCGGATTGACGCGGCTCTGCAAAACAATCTTTTCAGCGGGCAGGCAAACTTCCAGCTGTTCTCTGTGGCCGCCCAAGATACGGTTGCGGCGCGCTGGGAACACCGGCAGGATGCCGCCGCCGGAGCGTTTAGCGGGGCTTTTGATGAAGGCGGGCATCCGCAGGCGCAGCAGCAGGGAGCGGCGGACAGCGTCGTAGTGGGATACGATGGCAGCAACGAAAAATATTTAGCCCTGCGCATCCCGGAAGGCGCATCGGCGCAGGACGGCATCAGCATTTTCTGGATGCCGGCGGCAAAGGCATGGGAGGGGAAGTAAGATGAAAGGCAGAAAACGCGGCGCTTTCATGCGCTGCATCGCGCTTTTGCTCTGTGCCTGCTTTTTTGCGGCGCTGATGCCGGCGGTTCCGGCCAAAGCGGCGGGAAAGAATCAGGGGACGCTGGCAAATCTGGTGATCTGCGTTCAGTTCAGCGATTCGGATGATGCACATGATATTTTCAGCAAGGCTGAGCACTGGGAAAAAGTGATGGGCATGTACGATACGGCAGATGATTCCTTTAAAAACTATATGGAGGCCATCTCTGATCAGAAGCTTACCATCGACAATATCTTCCCTCAGCAGACACAGCAGGATGGCAAAACCATCTGCGCGGCACTGCGGCTGGATAAGAATGCAGATTACTATAAAAATAGCGAGAGCGTGATCGTGCAGGAAATCATCCTGGCAATTCAGGAGGGCAGAATCGCGCTGGGCAGTGAAAAGCTGGATTACCGGGAGCCGGGCGTGCTGGATAACCTGACGATCATCGTTCAGGGATCGGCCGCCAGCATGAGCGATGGCTTCTGGCCGCACAGCACGGTTTACAGCGGCTATGAGAAAATCGGCAGCGGAGTGATCGTGCGCAACTACAATCTTTTGAATTCGGATACCCTGATTCGCTCGCTCACGTCCAGCGTCAATGTCTCCGGCGCGCAGGGGACCATCACGCATGAATTCCTGCACACGCTGGGGCTGCCGGATCTCTATCGCAGCAGCGGCGGATCGCCGGTTGGGCGCTGGAGCATCATGGCCTCGACGCTCTGTTATTTGCAGTATCCGCTGGAATATTGCCGGGAGATGCTTGGCTGGATTCAAATTCCGGAGATCACAAAATCCGGGACATATACCATTCGCGTCGCCAGCGGGAAAGATAAATGGGGCGGCGCTTACCCGACGGCTCTTAAACTGAAGACACCGCAGTCCGACAGCCAGTTCTTCGTGGTGGAATACCGCAGAAAGCAGGCTGGCGCGACGTTCGATTCCTATATCCCAAGCAGCGGGCTGCTCATGTACCGGGTGGATGAATCGATATCAGACCGCAGCAATTACCGCGGAGAGAACTATATCTATGTCTTCCGGCCGGATGTTACGGACCCGGAAAAGGCGGAGGATATGAGCGGCACAACCTATCTCAGCGAGAATGCGGCGCTGGATATTGAAAAGGGCGAGACTTCCTATGGCAGCACGGATTTGAATGCGCCGTTTACGGAGAACACGCTCTATTATCCCGGCGGCAAAAACAGCGGCATTGCGATTTCCAATGCGCACTATTCGGAAGATGGGGAACTGCTCATCTTTGACGTGGAGTTTGCAGATACGAGCGGCGAGGAATACTGGCAGCAGTATGGGCAGGCCATGGGCGGCATGAAAGGCGCGGGCGCTTCCCTGGCAATGGGGGACGACGGCACGCTTTATGCGGCTTCCTGCGGCAGCGATGGAAAGCTGAGGCTCATGCAAAGCCGGAATGGCAATGCCTGGACGCAGGTTACGACGCTGGGCGGGGTGGAGGCGCTTCCCGATGCCGCGCTGAAATGGTATCAGGGCTCGCTCTATCTGGGCGTTATGCTAAGCGGCTCCAAGCCGGCTGCATACCGGCTGACGAACGGCACGTGGAAGCAGCTTTGGGTTTCCTCTGAGACTTATGCGATGCAGCCGCAGTGGCTGGAGCATCAAAGCACACTCTATCTGGGCTATGTGAAAAGCGGAACCAAGGCGCTGGCTCTGCAAAAAATTGCGGGGAGCGGGGCTGCGCTGCCAAACCTTACGGTGGGCAGCTACCTCACCAATCCCGCGCTTTGCAGCTGGAACGGAAAAGTCTTCGCGGTTTATAGCGACTTTATGTCCAGCAAGAATACGACCAAAGTTGCCGTGTGCAGCGGGGGCAAGTGGAGTGAGGTTTTGGATACGGGGATTACCGCTGGCAAGCTCCATGCGGCGGCATCAAACTCTTCCCAGCTGGCGCTCATTGCCGGAAACGATGCCGGAGTGGATAAGCTGTTCCTCTATGATGGGAAACAGTGGAAGAGCGAGGATGCGGCATTTGCGCGCGGGGCGCTGGAAGTGCAGATGTTCTATTATGGAAACGATCTCTATGCAAGCCATATCGATAAAAACCGGCAGATGGCTCTGCAAAAGAGGACGTCCAGCGGATGGAAACAGGTGGGCAAGCCGATCGCGGCGCCTGTGGACAGCTCGGCTTCGGATGTGATCTTTGCAAACGGCGTCTGCTATGCGGCTTATGTCGCGCAGGGAACGCAAAACTTGCTGGTTCGTTTCCATAAGCTGGATCCTCCCAGCGGCGGCGTGGTAGACCCGCCAAAGCCAAAAGACGACTATACTGTTTCGCTGACGCTGGCTGGAACGCCCAGCAACTCCAAAATCTATATAGATGGGCGCGCATACCAGGCACAGCGCAGCGGCAATACGCTCAAAGTTACCTTATCAGACGGGCGCGCGAGAACGGCCACATACTATGAGACCAATGCCAGCGGGATCCCCACGGGTATGCAGGTTTGGCTGCTCTCGTTTTCGGGCGGCAAATACACCGCACAGCGCCAGGATGCGCTGAAGGATCTGCTGACGTATCACGGCTTTTCCATCCGGATTTCCGGCGACACGGGCATTCGCTTCAAAACCGGCATTTCCGAGAACACGAAGGGAGCTTTGCTCAGCGGTGCCGGCTTAAATGGCTTCCGTTTGCAGGAATACGGAACGCTGGTCATGATGCAGGAGAATATCAACAAGGGATATGCTTTCGTGCTGGGCGGCGATAAAGTGGCATCCGGGCGCAGTTACTGGAAGCAGAACGGTGCCGTGAACGACCGTGTGTTCGAGACGGTTCAGGGTCGCCAACGCTTCACTTCGGTGCTGGTACGCCTGCCTGCCGAGCGCTATAAGACCGAGTTCGCATTCCGCGGATATATCATTTTGCAGAAAGACGGGCAGAGCTACACCATCTATGGGCCGCCCATGGCCAAGAGTATTTATTCGATAGCACAGCAGCTCATCGCCCGGAAAGATTACCCTGTGGGTTCGCCGGAAGATCAGTTTCTGCGCCGGATCATTGCAGACGCCAGATAGATGGAGGGAAATCGTATGAAAAAGACAATGCTTTTGAGCGGCGCGGCGGCCATCCTGCTTTTTGCCGCAGGAATGGGCAGCGGCTGGCTGCTGTTTCACCAGGAAGAGAAAGCGGCGCCCGAGCGGGAAATTCGCGTTCGCGTGGCCGATGGGAACGTAGAATGGTCTGCCGGCGGCGAGTGGAACCAGGCCGGGACAGTCGCGCAGCTGCAGGAGGGCGATCCTTATGCGGCCCGGGCGAGCTGGGGGGAGTACCCTGCGGCTGAAAATACCCCTTCTGCTTGGATCATAAGCGACGTGCCCAAAGTGGAAGAGCCGACATCGCGGCCAACCAAGCGCCCCAGCCGCCCGTCGGGCAGCGGCAATACGGGCGGAAACTCCGGTGGGGGCGGGGCGACGCAGACGCCAACAACCCCTTCCAAGCCCCAGGATGGAGAAGATGTGGGCTGGTCGGACGATCTGCTTTAATAAAAAGAGCGAAGAGAGCGTTCTCTTCGCTCTTTTTTCGGCGGGAGGATCGCTGGACGGAAAAAAGAGACAAGCTGAGGCGCTTATCATGGCATTATAGCTTCGCGGCGTTCGCTGAAGCAAAGTCCGGGATGTGCGGCAGGATATCGAACCAGGGCACCGCTCCGCTTCGCTGCGTCGGCAGCGCACACTGCGCGCTGCTACATGGTATTATCAATGTGCGGCGTTTGCCGAGGCGAAGACCGGGCGGGAACCATGGCGCTGCGCTGAAAAAAAGGCAAGCTGATGCTTGCGCTTATCATGGCATAATGAATACACGGCTTAAGCGGAAGGGTTCTGTCCTTCCGCCTAAGCCTGAGCGTTTATTGACGGCCACCGGCAGCGCACACTGTGCGTTGCCGACATGGTATAATGAACGCACGAAGGGCCGAGCGTTCATTGACGGTTACTGCCAGCGCACGTTGCGCGCTGGCAACATGGTATAATAAGAGAAAACACTTGCCAATCGGCAGGCAGGGAGGAATCATGTGAGAATACTGCATACTTCTGATCTTCATCTTGGGATCAGCCTAATGGGCAGAAGCCTGCTGGAGCATCAGCGCTATCTGATAGAGGAGCTGGCAAAAACCGTCCGGCAGGAGCGGATCGATGCTGTGCTCATCAGCGGCGATCTGTTCGATCGCTCGGTGGTGGCGGCGGAAGTGATCGAGCTGTATAACGAGCTGGTCACCAGGCTCTGTATCGGGCGGGGCGTGAAGGTGTTTGCCATAGCGGGCAACCACGACGGCGCGGAGCGGCTGGCGTCTTGCAGTGCACTGCTGGAGCAGGCAGGGCTGTATGTTGCCGGGCGGCTGCGGGAGGGCCCGCGCCATATTCGGCTGGAACAGAGGGGAGAAGCGGTCAATTTCTTTTTGCTGCCCTATTTTAACCCGGATGAAGTGCGCAGCCTGACGGGCAAACCCGCCCGGGATATGCAGGAGGCGCTCCAAATTTTGCTGGCCGACTGGATGCCGGCTCCCGTTCCGGAGGAGCGCAATATTTTGCTGGCGCACCTGTTCGTGCGCGGCGGGGTAACGGCAGGAAGCGACAGGACGGCCGTCATCGGCGGAGCGGCGGTGGTTGGGGCGCAGAGTGTGGAAGCGTTTGACTATGTCGCCCTGGGGCATCTGCATGCGCCGCAAAAAGTGGGCAAAAATGCCTATTATTCCGGGACGCCGCTGCCCTATTCCTTTTCGGAAAAGGATCATCAGAAGCGCTTTTTGGTTTTGGATACAGAGGATCTTAGCCTGCGCGAGATCCCCGTTCATGTGCCTTACTGCCTGCGGGAGGAGCGCGGAACGCTGGAGATGCTGAAAAGGCAGGCAGAGGAGCACCCGAGTCAGGATTACCTGCGCCTGGAAGTAACGGATACGCACATTGCAAAAGAGGATTATGAACTCTTCCGATCGGCATACCCGAATCTGCTTTTGGCTTATAGCTCGGCCTATGCGCCGGGAGAGGAGGCCGCGCTTTCGCCCGAGCAGGTGGAGCAGCTTTCGGCAGAGGCGATCTTGCAGGAATTTTTGCAGGAACAGGAGGGCCGAGACCCCAGCCAGGAGGAAGTGCAGTGGTTTTTGCGCGCGATGGAGCAGGCAGAGAAAGGAGCGCTGTTATGATTCCGCTTTCGCTTCGGTTTGCGGCGTTTGGGCCGTATGAAAAAGAGCAGAGCATCGATTTCACGCTTTTCCGCCAGGATGGGCTGTTCCTCATCAGCGGGCCGACCGGCGCGGGAAAGACCGCCATTTTAGATGCCATGACCTACGCCCTATTTGGCAGAAGCAGCGGCGGCGGGCGGGGCAGTTTTGCCTCCATGCGCTGCCAGTATGCCAAGAAGGATGCGCAGACTTTTGCCGAGTTTACCTTTGAGCATAAAGGCAAGCGCTACCAGTTTTACCGATATCTCCGGCCTACGCGCAGGAAAGACCTGGATGGATTTGAGGAGATGGCCAGAGCGGGTGAACTGCAGGAGGACGGCGCGCTGGTTCCGTTTGCGGCGAATATGAAAAAGACAGCGGTGGATCAGTATGCGGCATCGCTTTTGGGACTCTCTTACGATCAGTTCCGGCAGATTATTCTCCTGCCCCAGGGGCAGTTTGAACGCCTGCTGACGGCGGATACGGAGGAGAAAGAAAAGATCCTGCGCACGTTGTTTGGCGCAGAGATTTGGACGCAGGCCGCGGAGTGGCTGAATCAGCAGGCGGGCGAGATGCTGGCGCAGGCCAGAGATTTGCGCAGCCGGCGGGATGCAGTTTTGCAAAGCGCAGGAGCACAGAGCGTTGCCGCGCTGGAAGAACGGCGGGAAACGGAGGCGCAGGAGCTCGAAAAACTGCAGGAGCTTTCGGGGCAGGCGGCGCAGGCATTGGAGCAGGCCCAGACCCGGACGGCGCAGGCAAGGCGGCTGGAGGAGCAGTTTGTCCGGATGGACAAGCTGAAGGAAGAGAGGGCAGCTCTTGACGGGCAGGCGGAGGAGATCTGCCGCCTGCGCGCCAAGCTGAAAAAAGCAGAGCAGGCCCAGCGGGTTTTGCCTGTTTTTGAGGCGTGTGTTTCTGCCGGGTGCGAGGCAGAGGAGCGTAGCCGCAGTTTAGCGCTGGCGGAAGAGCAGATGGACAGCCCAAAGCGGCAGTATGCGCAGGCTATGGCGGAGTATGAGAAGAGCAAAGGGCAGCAGGCAGTTTTGGAAGAACTGCGGCAGGAGAGCGCGCAGCTAGAACAGCAGGCGGATCAGGCAAAAGCCCTTTTGCAGGAAAAACAGCTGTTTTTAAAACTGCGGGAAGATTGGACGGGCGCAAACCGGGAAACCGAGCGCACCCGTCAGGCGATGCGGGAAAACGCCCAAAGCCAGCTTGCCTTGCGCGAAGAGATCGCTCAACTGGAGGAAACCGCGCAGACCGAGGGGCACTGGAGCGCCCAAACCGCGCGGCTGGAAAACCAGCAGAAGGAGAGAAGCCGCTGGGAGGAGATCTGCCAAAGGCTGGAACAGGCTGGGCAGAGGCTGACACAGCTAAAAGAATTGGAGCAAAAGCGTGCAGACCAGGCAAAGCGCTGTGAACAAGCATACGAGAGAGCATATGAGAGCTATCTTGGCAATGCGGCACAGCTGGTGGCCAGAGGGCTGCATCAGGGGGATACCTGCCCGGTTTGCGGCGGCGTCTTTGAGCGCCCGGCGGATATGGGCGAGATGGAGCAGGTGAGCAGAGAACAGCTGAGCGCCTGCCGGGAGCGGCAAAAGCAGGCGAGGGCGGCGCTGGAAGAATGCAGGCGGGAGCAGACGGCTTTGGCGGAACAGAGCCGTTCCCTGCAAGAGCGCAGGCAGGAACTGGAAGAGCGGATTAGCCCGGAGGCTCAAAACCAGAACATCGAAGAAGAGCTGAAGCGGGCGCAGGAAGCATATCAGGCGGCCAGGCAGGCGGCGAAAAACTTAAAGGAGGCGCGGCAGAGAAGGGCGGAGCTGGAAGAGCAGGCGTCGGCACAGCAAGAGAGCTTAAGCAATGCGGCGCAGCTGGAACAACAGCGGAGAGAACAGCTCGTGAGCAGCAAAGCCCGCATTCAGGCGATGCGTGAGAACTTTGCGCTGGAGATACAGCCGGCAGAGCTGGAAGCCCGGCACAAAAGAAAGCAGGAGGAGATGGAGCGGCTGGGGCAGGCCATCGAGCAGGCGCAAAAGCAAAAGGAGCGCGCACAGCAGCAGCTGGCCGCCGCAAAAGCCCGGCTGGATACCGCCGCGGAGGAGCAGAAAAAGGCGCAGGCGGCGCACGCTTTGGCAAAGGAGAGCCTGCAGGAGGCGCTCTCTGCACAGGGATTCGCAGATGAGCAAGCTTTTCGGGAGGCACAGCTTTCGGAAGAGAGCACTGCGCGGTGCCGGAGGCAGATAGAGGACTACGCCGCAAGAATGCAGGCGGTGGAGCGGGAGGAGGGAGTGCTCGGCGGGTTGCTGGCGGGGCAGAAGCGCCCTGAGTTGGAACAAATTGTACAGCAGAGCAGGCAGGCAGAGGAGGAGGCCGGGCAGCTGCGGGAAAAATGCGCAGAACAGCGGGAACGCCTGCGCGCATTGGAGGGCGTTTTGCGGGAAGTGCAAAAGGCAGATGCACTTTTGCAGCAAAAAGCGCCCGAAGCGGACATGCTGCAAAACTTCTCGGCCACTTTGCGGGGCAACAAGGGCGTTGGAATTGGCAGGTTTGTCATGGGAATTCTGCTCTCTGCCGTCACTAAAGAGGCGAATATCCTGCTGGAAGGCGTGCATGGGGGGAGGTATCGCCTGCTGCGCACCCGGGAAGCCGTGGGGCAAAAGCGCAAAGCGGGGCTGAATTTTGAAGTGTTCGACGCGCTCTCCGGCGAAAACAGGGGCGTGCAGAGCCTTTCCGGCGGCGAGAAATTTCTACTCTCCCTGGCGCTCTGCCTGGGGCTTTCCGTGTTTTTGCAGCGCCAGACGGGCAAGGTGGAGATAGAAGCCATGTTTATTGATGAGGGCTTTGGCACGCTGGACAGCGCCTCCATTGGCGAAGCGCTGGATATGCTGCTCTCGGTCAAAAGTTCCAGGCGGCTGGTCGGCATTATCTCGCATGTGGCGGCGCTTTCCGATACCATCGCCTGCGCTGTTCAGGTGAAGAAAGGTGAGCGGGGAAGCAGTCTGCGCATTCTGGCTTAAGCGAAAGTACAAAAAATCGACAAAAAGAGATATTCATAATTTATTCATATTTTAGACATGAATAAGACATATATTAAATTTAAACTAAAAGTCATAAATTCGTAATAATTACCGGGTGATGACGGTATTACGAATGGCATCGCGGCACCATAGCGGTGCGATGAAAATAGTCTGTATTGCCCCTCCCCGGGCGATACTCCCTCCCCAAAAGAGCAGGCTTGCCTGCTCTTTTTTTGTGCCGACTTGAGCCGAAAACGATTTTGTGGACTTTTCTATTTTTAAAAGTTGTATTATGATAGGAGGAGAAACGAGCGGCGGCCTATCTGCCGAAAGACTGGAGGTTTTGATGCTGGGGCATTTTGGGTTTTCCTATATCGGCCTAGTCTATCTGCTGATGCTTTTTGTGCCCAATCTGCTTTGGATAAGGCATAAGCCGCAGGGCTATTCTTCCGCAGGGGAAAGTAGGGTGCTGGCGTTTTGCGAGAGAGCGGGCGAGGTCTGCGTATGCTGCGCGGCGCTGGCCTTTTCGGATTTCAATCTAAAAAGCTGGTCCTGTTGGAGCCTTTTTCTGCTCCTCTCTTTTTTGCTGATGGTGCTTTATGAAGCCTGGTGGATTGGGTATTTTAAAAGTGAAAAAACTTTGCAGGATTTCTATCGCAGCTTTTTTGGGATCCCGGTCGCCGGGGCGACGCTGCCCGTGCTGGCCTTTTTCCTGCTGGGAGTTTACGGCAAGAATCTTTGGATGATGCTCGCTAGCCTGCTGCTGGGCGTTGGGCATATTGGGATTCACTTGCAGCACCGCGCACAGCTGGAGCGGCAGGAATAAAGGGTTACTAGCAATCCGTTAGGATGAATGAAAAGGAGTCATGAAATTGAAAATACTAAGAAGAACAACAGCGCTTTTGCTCTCTCTGCTTTTGGTATTTGCGGTGGCAGGATGCGCGGCCAAGCCCGAGCAGGTGCAGGCGCAGTTTGATGCTTTTTTGGCGGAAGAGCTGAAGAGCGCTTTGGAATCGGATTATCTTTCCATGCATATTCTGGCGTTTGATCCGCAGACGTATGGCATCGATCGGGAAAAGGTTCCGGTTAGCCTGGGGGAGCGGGATATCCTGCAATCCAGAGAGGCTGCGCGGGAAGAACTGAAGGGGAGCATCAAGAAGCTGAAATCCTTCCCCAGAGCCAAGCTGACGCCAAATCAGCAGGATACCTATGATATTTACCTGTTCTATCTGGAGGCGCAGCAGCTGCTTGCGCAGAAAAAGTTCGACTATTTGGGAAGCACCTTCTCGGAGATTGGGGAATACACTCAGCTTCCGACGATGTTTGCGGATTACCGCTTTTACAGCGAGCGGGATATCGCGGATCTCATCACGCTGATTTGGGATACCCGTGATTATATGGGCGGGCAAATCGCCTTTGCAAAGCAGCAGCAGGAAAAGGGAACGCTCTGCATGGACTGCGATGCCGTGATCGAATACTGCGAAGGCATCGTGCAGGAGGGCGAGCAGAGCGCCGTGCTGGCTAGCATGCAGGAAAGCATTCGGGCCATGGAGCTGGATGACGGGCAGGAACAGGAGTATCTGCGTCAGCTGAAGGAGGCGTTCCTCTCCTCTTTTCTGCCGGCTTATCAGGATATCGCCGATGCCGCAAGAGAGCTGAAGGCGCAGGGCGCCGGGTTCAAATCCCTGGCGGAAATGCCCGATGGAAAGCAGTATTACGAGGCGCTTTTGCAGTATAACGTCGGGACGAAAACCTCTGCCAAGGAGTTCACGGCGCAGATGGAGGAGGCCCTGGAAGCCCAGATGGGAGAGCTCTATGCGGTTTTGAGCAAAGAGGGCGTGGCCGAGCGGTATCTGGAAACTGGCCTGGAATTATCCACATCCTATACCGATTTTGCCAAAATGCTGGAGGATTTGGAGCAGAGGATCGCAGAGCATTTCCCGAGTGTCGGCAAGGTAGACTACACGGTGGAGACCATTGCGCCGGCGCTCGCCGTGGAGACCATTGGCGCATATTTTAACATCCCATCCCTGGACGGGGGAGAGCCGGAGCTCATCAAGGTGAATACCACGAGCACATCCTCCGCTATCTCTTCTTTGGAGACGTTCATGACCGTCGCGCACGAGGGGTTCCCGGGGCATCTCTACCAATACGCCTATATGCGCAAAAATCTGGCGGATCAGCCTCTGCGGCAGGTGGCGACGCTCAGCGGATATACCGAGGGCTATGCGAAATATATCGAGAGCCTGGCGGCGCGCTACGCTGGAGTGGATGAGGATCTGGCAGAACTCTACTGCTCAAACGCGCTTTGCGCCGGCTATATGACGGTTTTGGCCGATATCGGGATTCACTATGAGGGCTGGAGCAGGGAGCAGGTGCTCGAGTTTATGCAGGATTACGGGCTGGATGAGCAGTATTTTGAGGAGGCCTATCATCAGCTCGTCAATAACCCCGGCATCTTCCTGCCCTATTTTGGGGGACAGATGCAGTTTGCCAAGCTGCGGGCCAAGGCCGAGCAAGCGCTGGGGGCGGATTTCGATGAGATTGCCTTCCACGATCTGATCTTGCGGTATGGAGCGCCGTCCTTTGATTTTCTGAATCAAAAGCTGGAGCTGTATTTGCAGCAGGAACAGCGTGCGGCCGCGTAATGAAATCAAAAAAAGCACCCGGTTTTGGGTGCTTTTTTTCTATCAGTTTTTGAACGTGCATATTGGGAGCGCTTTTTTCATATGCTGTATCAAAACAAAAAAAGAGGGATACAGATGAGAAACGGAGCTTACAGAAGAAGGACAAACCGGGTTTTGGTCGGCAAACAGCAGAGCAACTCTGCGCACAGCAGACAGCCGGCGCGTTTTGCGCCAAAAAGGCCGGGCATTGCCCCAAGGCAGGTGATTCTATGGGGCGCGATTCTGCTTTTGCTTTTGAGCATTGCTATTGGAACGGGAGGAAAGAGGAAAGAGCAGACCCCGCTTTCGGCGGTGGTCAAATCAAACGACGTCTCTGCGGAGGAACGGCCTCCGGATGCGGCGCAAAGCCAGGCTGTGATGCTCAAGGTCTGTGTGGAAGGCCAGCTGGAGGAGATGGAGCTGGAGGAATATATCCTGCGCGTCGTCTCTGCGGAAATGCCAGCCTCCTATGATCTTGAGGCGCTCAAGGCGCAGGCGGTTGCCGCGCGCACCTATACGCTGCGCAAAAAGCTGGGCGGCGGCTGCAAAAAAATAGAGGGCGCGGAGATCTGCTCGGACCATACGCACTGCCAGGCCTATTGCTCGGAAGAGGATATGAAGAAAAAATGGGGCAATGACTACGAAACCTATCATGGGAAAATCGCGCAGGCAGTCTCGCAGACGGCAGGCCAGGTTCTCGTCTATGAGGGGCAGCCCATCAGCGCACTGTATTTTTCCTCCAGCGGTGGGATGACGGAATCCTCCGAGCATGTATTTGGCGGGCAGGTGCCCTATCTTCAGAGCGTTTCCAGCCCGGGCGAAAGCGATTATGCGGGCGCGCAGACCAAAAAGGAATTCTCCTACGCCGATGCCGCGGCGCTCATTGCAGAAAAATACCCGGAGGCCAAAATCACCGCGCAAAACGCAAAAACTGCCATTTCCATTCTCTCACGCTATGAGAGCGGCAGAGTGGAAACACTGAAGCTGGGGGAGACGGCGATATCCGGCGTCAAGGCGCGGCAGCTCTTCGGCCTGCGCTCGGCCAATTTTTCCATCGGCTTTGGCGCAGAGAAAATGACGTTTGAGACGGTCGGCTATGGGCATGGCGTAGGGATGAGCCAAGCGGGGGCGAACGCCATGGGAAAAGAGGGAAAAAATTATCGGGAGATCCTGCTGCATTATTATACGGGAGTTGCCCTGGGCAGTGTTTCGGATTTTCTCGAATAAAGGAAAAGCAAATGCGCTTTTCCTTTTTTATTTTTTACTTAAAAGAATAGGAAAGGCACCGATCGCGGAAAATAAAAAACAAAGAAGCTCTTTATATCAAAAATCAAAAAATAAAAAAAGAGGAAAATACCTGCGGAGGTATTTTTTTTGTGATAAGGGGCAAAATGAAAGCAACGGAGGTGCAGTTATGTTTGAAAATAAGGGACCGAACAAATTTATGGCATTTATGAAAAAACACGGCATTTATTTTGTCGTAGCGGTATGCATTATGGCTGTGGGAACGATTGGTTATTTGGCAGTCTCCTCGAAGGATACGCCGAAGGAACAAGGCGGGCAGAGCGTCCAGAAACAACAGTCGCCGACGCTTGAGGAGCAGATGAAAAGCGCCAGCCCGTCCGTCGCCCCTTCGCCGGCGCAGCCTTCTCCCTCTGCCAGCGAGCAGGCAAAACCGCAGGAGAGCAAAGCGGCAACCAGCGCAAACCAGGGCAAGGTTTATTTGCAGATGCCCCTCAAGGGCGAGATTACCCGGGCATTTTCCGGCGATGATCTGGTCTATAACGAGACCATGAACCTTTGGGCGACGCACAACGGCATCGATATCTCGGCGGCCGAGGATGACGAGGTCAAGGCAGCTATGGCCGGGACGGTCAAGCGCGCTGAGGCGGATAACATTTTAGGCAACGTCGTCGTCATCGAACATTCGGGCGATCAGCGGACGATTTATGCCGGCCTGGCAGAGCTGAACGTCAAGGAAGGCGACAAAGTCAATGCCGGCCAGAGCATCGGCAAGGCGGGGACACCGCCCTTTGAACAAAAGGATGGCGCGCATTTGCATTTCGAGTATGAGAAGAATGGAAAATTCGTCGATCCAGTCTCCGCGATGGAGAAGTAAGCAAAAACGGCAGGGTATACAGCGCCTGCCGTTTTTTTATGCCAAAGGCCCAGGGGAAATTAAGAAAAGCTCTTTTAAAACAGCCGGATTTGGTATAGAATAAAAGCAGTGATTACCTAAGGAGGAATAACATGGAATTAGCGAAGCTTCAAAACGGCAGTGATATACGCGGCGTTGCCAGCGAGGGAATCGCCGGGCAGCCGGTCAATTTGACGGACGAGGCTGTTTTTCATCTGGCGGCGGGCTTTATTTGCTGGCTGCAAAAGCGCCTGGGCAAAGAGCAGGTTCGCGTTGGCGTCGGCCGGGATTCGCGCATCAGCGGCCCGCGCATTCTGGAAAATGTCCGCAAAGCGGCAGAGTATTGCGGCGCGGCGCTCTATGATACGGGCCTTGCCTCCACGCCGGCTATGTTCATGTCTACGATTACAGAGGGCTTCGGGTATGACGGCGCCATCATGATCACGGCGAGCCACCTGCCCTTCAACCGCAACGGCCTGAAATTCTTTGTGCAGGAGGGCGGCCTGGAGAGCAGCGATATCAAAGAGGTTATCGCCATTGCGCAAAAAGAGGAGTATCAGAAGGCGGAAGGCGGCTGCTATGAGCAGGTGGATTTCATGACGGTCTATGCCAAAATCCTCGCGGATAAGATTCGCCAGGGGACGGGCAAGGAAAAGCCGCTGGAGGGCATGAAAATCGTCGTGGACGCGGGCAACGGCGCCGGCGGTTTCTATGTGGAAAAAGTGCTGAAGCCGCTGGGCGCGGATACCGCAGGCAGCCAGTTTTTGGAGCCGGACGGCAGCTTCCCCAACCATATCCCCAACCCGGAAGATAAAGAGGCGGCGGCCTCCATCTCCAAAGCGGTCTTGGATGCGGGCGCAGATCTCGGCGTCATTTTCGATACAGACGTGGATAGAGCGGGCGCTGTGGATTCCAAGGGCGGGATCATCAACCGCAACCGCCTGATCGCGCTCATCAGCGCGATTCTGCTGGAGGAGCATCCCGGGACCACCATCGTTACGGACTCGACGACTTCCAGCGGCCTGGCAAAGTTCATCAAGGCGCATGGCGGCATTCACCACCGCTTCAAGAGAGGCTATAAGAACGTCATCAACGAGAGCATCCGCCTGAATCAGGCAGGGCAGGATACCCAGATCGGCATAGAGACCTCCGGCCATGCCGCGCTCAAGGAGAACTATTTCCTGGACGACGGCGCATATCTCGTCACCAAGATCATCATCAAAATGGCGCAGATGGCGGCCAAGGGAGAGAATATCTTCGATTTGATCGCAGATCTGGAAGAGCCCCAGGAGGCCGTGGAATTCCGCCTGTCCATCAAAGCGGAGGATTTCAAGGCATATGGCGCGCAGATTATCGAGGAGCTGACCAAAAAGACGGCGGCTGATGCTAGGTTCATCCCGGCAGAGGATAACCACGAGGGTATCCGCGTTTCGCTGGGCAAGGAAGACGGGAACGGCTGGTTCCTGGTCCGCCTTTCCCTGCATGATCCGATTATTCCGGTCAATGCGGAAAGCGATGAACAGGGCGGCCTGAAGAAGATTGTCGCGGCACTGTATGAGCTGATTGGCGGCTATGAGCAGCTGGATCTCGCGCCGATTGAGGCGTTTCTGAAATAGGAGGGGGCGCTATGGCAGAGGAGCAGAGCCGGGGGCCGCAGAATGGAAAGCAAATGTCGGGCACTGATAAATTCATGAGCAAAGTGAAGGAGATGGCGGATACTGTCGATAAGACGGTTTCCGAGCAGATCGAGTCCATCAAAATCAAAAGCAAAATCAGCAACCTGAACGACGAGATTGACGATTTTTACCGGAGTATTGGCATCAAAGTCTATCAGTCTGCGGAGGAGAATTTCGTAAAAAGCGATTTTCAGGCTGAAATTCAGAGCATTGGACAGCGCTTTGATGAGATTGAGCAGTATCTGGGCAGGGCCGCGCGCATCCGCGGCGTGGTCGTGTGCGCCGGGTGCGGCAAGGAATGCCAGCTGGAGGATGAATTTTGCTCCAAATGCGGGCGCAAGCTCAAATAAGCAAAAGAAAAAAGCAGGCGCATGCCTGCTTTTTTTATGCGGAATGCTGTATATGTTTTTGCAAGTATTGAATATTTAAATACAAATGCATATTTTTAATTCTCAAGCAAATGTAATAATTTTTGCTTTTATATAAAGCTAAATTGGAAATTTTTAAAATATTTTCGAATTTTATTGTTGACAAATTAGATGAATAAATATACAATAGAGTCAATGAAACAATTTTGAAAGAGACAGGTAAGGAGAAATGGGATTTTTTGAGATCTTAGCAGACTACTATCAATACTTCCTGCAAGGCACGCGCACAACGATCATTGTCGCGCTGTTCACGGTCTTTTTCGGCGCGATTTTGGGCTGTTTCATCGCGCTGATGCGGCTCTCCAAATGCAAGCCGCTGCAGTGGTTCAGCAAGCTGTATATCACAGTCATCCGAGGTACGCCGATGCTGGTTCAGCTGTATATCGTCTATTATCAGCTGGATTTTCTCCCGTATCCCTCGGGCACGCTTTTCGGGGTGGATATGGAGCGGGCGATTCCCTGCATCATTGCGCTTTCCATCAACTCGGCGGCATATATCGCAGAGATCATCCGGGCGGGCATTCAGGCGGTGGATGTCGGCCAGACCGAGGCAGCGCGCTCCTGCGGCATGACTTCTTCCCAGGCGATGCGGTATATCATTTTGCCCCAGGCCATCAAAAACATCCTGCCGGCCATC
Organism: uncultured Christensenellaceae bacterium; assembly: GCA_910588425.1. Classification (GTDB taxonomy): domain Bacteria; phylum Bacillota; class Clostridia; order Christensenellales; family Christensenellaceae; genus QANA01. Next base: position 28,287 of record CAJUPM010000002.1, read on the forward strand.
GGCAATGAGTTTGTAACCATGGTCAAGGAAACTTCCATTGTGCAGTACCTTGGCATCGCGGATCTGATGTATAATAACGGTATCGTCGTTACGGCGACCTATAATCCGCTTCCCTGCTACTATATCTCGGCGCTCATCTATCTGGTGCTGAACGTCGTCCTTGGCAAGGGGCTGAGCATCTTCGAGAGGAGGATGAAAAAAAGTGAAAGATGAAATCATGTTTGAGGTAAAAGGCCTCTGCAAGGATTTTGGCGAATTAAAAGTGCTCAAGGGCATCAACGAGACGTTCTATAAAGGCGATGTCGCCGCCATCATCGGGCCTTCGGGCAGCGGCAAATCCACCTTTATCCGATGCCTGAACCTTCTGGAACAGCCGACTTCGGGGCAGATCGTCTTCGAGGGGAACGAGATTACGGCCAAAGGCTTTGACGTCAACCTGCACCGGCAGAAAGTGGGCATGGTGTTTCAGCAGTTCAACCTGTTCAACAACTTAAGCGTGCTGGATAATGTGACGATTTCTCTGAAAAAAGTGAAAGGCACTTCAAAGGAAGAGGCGGAGAAAAAGGCGATGGCCCTGCTGGAGCGGGTCGGCCTGGCGGATAAAGCGGCGGCTTATCCTTCGCAGCTCTCGGGCGGGCAGAAGCAGAGAATCGCCATCGTCAGAGCGCTGGCTATGGAGCCGGATGTTCTGCTGTTCGACGAGCCGACTTCCGCGCTGGATCCGGAGATGGTAGGCGAGGTATTGCAGGTCATCTCGGATCTCGCAAAAGACGGCATCACGATGGTCGTCGTTACCCATGAGATGGGCTTTGCGCAGAAAGTTGCGACGCGCGTCATGTTCATGGATGAGGGCGTCATCGCAGAAGAGGGCTCGCCCGCGGATATTTTCGAACATCCGCAGAACCCCAGAACAAAAGAGTTCTTGTCTAAAGTTATCAATGTAATTTAATAAAGCAAATTATTTAAAATTTTGGAGGATACTATCATGTTGCACACGACCAACCCTGAAATCCTGTTCCTCAAACAGGAAGACGTTGTCAAAGCCGGCCTTCTGGATATGAAGCAGATCCTGGAAGTTACGGAGAAGACGTACTCCCTGCTGGGCCAGGGGCACATCAAAAACCCGCCCAAGACCAACACCAGCATTCCTGATAAGGCAAACTGGCAGTCGTTCTTCAACTCCATGCCCAGCTATATCGGCGGCGATGTGAATATCGCGGGCATCAAGTGGGCGGCAGAATCCAAGAAGAACGCCACCATCCCCGGCATTCCCTACGGCATCGATATCTCCATCCTGAGCGATCCCGAGACGGTGCTCCCGTTCTGCATCCTGGACGGCACGCTCATCACCGCGATGCGCACTTCCGCAGTCGGCGGTGTGCTGGCGAAATATACGGCGCCCTCCAACACCGAGACGGCGACGCTGGTCGGCGCGGGCGTAATCGGCCGCACCATGCTGTCCGCCCTGCATGAAGCGCTGCCGCAGATCAAGACCATGTATCTGGCAGACCTGGAGATCGAAAAGGCGGAGGAGCTTGCAAAGGAATACAGCGAGAGCCTGGGCGTCGAGATCATTCCGACGACAGACGCCAAAGCTGCAGCACTCAAATCTCAGCTCATCGTGGGCGAGACGACGGCCCGCACGCCGATCATCGATAAATCCTGGCTGACGCCTGGCTGCGGCCTGGTTACCATGCACACCGCTGAAGTGAGCGACGAAGTGATTCTGGCGGCAGAGAACATCGCGGCAGACTACTGGACGCAGATGAGAACGCATGCTAACCCGCTGGCTCGGCTGAGCCAGGAAGGCAAGCTGGATGAGAGCGGCATCATCGATTTGTGCGAACTCGTGCTGGGCAAGAAGAAGCTGCGCACCAGCGACGATCAGTTCGTCATGTCCGCATCCCTGGGCCTGGGCGCGCTGGATATCATGATCGGCTATCAGATGTATCTGAACGCGACCAAGATGGGCATCGGCACCAAAGTTGCGCTTTGGGATAACCCCCTTTGGGAATAAAAATACGATTAAAACGAGGTAAAATAAGATGAAAAAGATTTTAGCACTGGTTATGGCAGCGCTGGTTCTCGTGGGCTGCGCCGCTTGCGGAAAGAAAGAAGAAAAATCCAAGATTGAGCAGATTAAGGAAGCGGGCGAGCTGGTCGTCGGCACTTCGGCAGACTATCCTCCCTTCGAGTTCCATGTGGAAATTGACGGCAAGGATACCATCGTCGGCCTGGATATGGCAATGTGCCAGTATATCGCGGATGATCTTGGCGTAGAGCTGAGAGTCGTGGATATGGCGTTCGACAATTTGGTCATGAGCCTGCAGAAGGGTGAGTTCGACCTGGTCGCGGCCAGCATGAGCAAGGATGAAAAGCGTGAGAAGGCCATCGATTTTACGGACGTCATCTACTACACGGATACGGTTCTGGTAACAAAGAAAGAAAACGCTGATAAGTTCAAAACCACAGAGGATCTGAAGGGGCACAAAATCGGTGCGCAGTCCGGCACGTCGCAAATGGATAAGGCGGTCGAATTCGTCGGTGAGGAGAATGCAGTCGGCCTGACCAAGCAGCAGGATCTGATACTGGAAGTGCAGAACGGGAAAATCGAAGGAACGCTGATTGAGGCGCTGGTCGCAGATGCATATGTGGCCGCAAACCCGGATCTGGTTGTCTGCAACATCGGTGTGGCGCGGACGGAATACAGCGGCATCCGCATTGGCGTAGAAAAGGGAGAAGAGGAGTTCGTGGAATACCTCAACGGGATCATTGCAGAGATGCAGGAAAAAGACCTGATTTCCAAGTATACGCTGGAAGCACAGAAGCTGGCCGGCATGGAGTAAGGAGATAAGACATGCCGCAGCTAAGCAAACGTGTCGATACATTTACAGATTCCGTAATCCGCAGGATGACGCGCATCAGCGACGCGAGAGAGGGGAGCATTAACCTCTCGCAGGGGTTCCCGGATTTCGACCCGCCGCAGGCGCTGCTGGAGGCTCTGGCACAAATGGCAGGAGGCGGAGAACAGCATCAGTATTCCATCACCTTCGGTTCGGAAAACCTGCGCAACTGTATCGCGAAAAAGTATTCGCCGATATTTGGCTATGAGATTGATCCGGAAACCGAGATCGTCGTAACCTGCGGCTCGACCGAGGCTATGATGGCCGCGATGATGACGATTTGCAACCCTGGCGATAAGGTGATCGTGTTCAGCCCGTTTTATGAAAACTACGGCGCAGATGCGATTTTAAGCGGCGCGGATCCCATCTACGTTCCGCTCAACCCGCCCGAGTTCGGCTTTGGCCGAAGCGTGCTGGAAGCCGCTTTCGCAAAGGGAGCCAAGGCCATCATCGTGTGCAACCCTTCCAATCCCTGCGGCAAGGTGTTCAGCAGGGAGGAGCTGGAATACATTCTGGAGCTGGCTGAGAAGTACGATGCATTCGTCATCACGGATGAAGTATACGAGCATATCGTGTTCCCGCCCTATCAGCACATCGCGGCTGCTTCTCTGCTCGGCGGCAGAGAGCGGGTCATCACCTGCAATTCGCTTTCCAAGACTTTCTCCATCACGGGATGGCGGCTGGGCTTTATGATTGCCCGGGCAGACGTGGCGGAAAATGTGAAGAAGGTGCACGATTTCCTGACGGTAGGCGCGCCTGCGCCCCTGCAGGAAGCCGCCTGCGCAGGGTTTGCCCTGGGCCAGGATTACTACGATGAATTGGCGGAGACGTATGGCAAGAAACGCAAGATTTTCATGGACGGCCTGGATGCCATTGGCCTCAAGCATACCGTTCCCCAGGGCTCGTATTTCATCATGGTGGATATTTCGGATTTCCTCAAGCTGGAGAAATTCCAAGGCTGGACGGATTTGCAGTTCTGCGAATGGATGGTGGAGGAAGTCGGTGTGGCGGCGGTGCCCGGCTCGAGCTTTTTCCGCGAGCCCATCAACCACCTGATTCGCCTGCACTTTGCCCGGAGCGAAGATTCTCTGCGCGAAGCGCTGAGCCGGCTGAGCAAACTGGCGGATTATCTCAAAGCATAGAAATGGATTGCCTGCAAAGGGCGCGCCAAACAAAAGCGCGCTCTTTTTTATTTTGTAAAAAACTAAAAAACAGTGGAAAAACTGCGTGGGATCTGCTAGAATGAACAGGCGAGAGAAAGAGGCGAAATCGGCGTAAAAAGGCCGCAAAGGCCTTGACTTTGCAGAGAAGAAGTGATATGATGTTTTCGTTAAGCAGAAACTACCCGTTTCTCACCTGCCGGCAAAGGCCAGGCACGGTTCTTTGGAAAGAACATTGCTGCGGGTAGAATTTGCCCGCAGTTTTTTGTTGCAAGGCGCGCGAAGGCGCAGGGAGAGAAGGAGGGAATTTTCATAGCTAACGATCTACTCATCAACGAACAGATCCGCGACCGCGAGGTGCGCGTGATTGGAGAAAAGGGCGATCAGCTGGGCATTTTGGAGATTGCGGCAGCGCAGAAGCTGGCAGATGAGGCCGGGCTGGATCTCGTCAATATCTCCCCCAAGGCGGTGCCGCCGGTTTGCAAGATTATGGATTACGGCAAATACCGCTTTGAGCAGGGCAAGAAGCAAAAGGAAGCCAAGAAAAACCAGAAGACCACAACCCTTAAGGAGATGCGCCTTTCCGCCACCATCGATACCCATGATATGGAAGTCAAGGCGAAAAACGTCGCAAAATTCCTTGCGGGAGGAGATAAGGTAAAAGTATCAATTCGTTTCCGGGGCAGACAGCTCAGCCATACGGAAAACGGGCTGACTGTCATGAATACGTTTTTGCAGATGCTGGGCGACAAGGTTGCCGTTGAAAAGCCGGCCAGGATGGAAGGCCGCAGCATGTTCATGATACTTGCACCAAAGAATTAACCTAGAGAGGAGGGCATTTCGATGCCAAAAATGAAAACTCACAGAGGCGCCGCCAAGCGTTTCAACGTTACCAAAAGCGGCCGGATCAAAAGAAGCCAGACAAACAAGCGCCACCTTCTGAACGGGAAAACCACAAAGCGCAAGAGAAGCCTGAGAAAGGGCGTCTATATGGTCGAGGCTGGCGAGAAGAATATGAGGGAGCTGCTTCCTTATAGCTAGGCCAGTAGCTTTGGAAAACGTGATTTAGGAGGAATTTTACTATGGCAAGAATTAAGAGAGCCGTAAACGGCCATAAAAAACGCAGAAAAGTATTTAAAGCAGCCAAGGGATACTATGGCGCAAGACACAGACAGTACCGCACAGTCAAGCAGGCGGTCATGAAGTCCAACTGGTATGCATACCGCGGCAGAAAGCAGAAAAAGCGCGATTTCCGCTCTTTGTGGATCACCAGAATCAACGCGGCTGCGCGCAGCAATGGCCTGAGCTACTCCAAGATGATCAACGGCCTGAAGCTTGCGGGAATCGAAGTCAACCGCAAAATGCTGGCAGAGCTTGCAGTCAATGATGCAGCGGCTTTCGCACAGCTGGCCGAAGTTGCCAAGAGCAAACTGGCATAACAAAACCGGAGGGAGCTTTCCCTCCGATTTTTTGTATGAAAGAGACGAAGGAAAAGGAGCGGCGGAGTGGAGCGGATTACCAGCACAAAAAACGAATATATCAAGCTTTTGCGCAGTTTGAAACAGAAAAAAGGCCGCGAAGAAACCGGGCTGTTTTTGGCGGAGGGCGATAAATGCGCGGCAGAGGCGCTTAGCAATGCCAAAGTGCAGGCACTGCTGACGACGCAGGAGCAGCATCTGCTGGCTATTCAGGCAGAGCAAAAAAGCGCTCGGGTGATTTGCGTTTCCCAGGCGGTGATGGAAGCGGTTTCTGACGTTAAGACGCCCCAGAGCGCAATCGCCGTCGTTCAAAAACAGCAGGGCAAGCTGCCGGAGCAGGGGATCTTTGTGGCGCTGGAGGACGTGGCGGATCCGCAGAACGTCGGGACGATTCTGCGCACGGCAGACGCCGTCGGCGCGGCGGGTGTACTGCTCTCCGGCAAATGCGCAGACTATACCTCGCCCAAGGCCGTGCGCGCGGCCATGGGCAGTATTTTCCATTTGCCAGTGGAAGTTGCGGAGGATTTCCAGGGCAGGCTGAGCGCACTGAAACAGGCGGGTGTGCGCCTGCTGGGCGGGCACTTGCGGGGCACGGAGGCCATGCCGGGCCGGCAGGAGAATCTCTGCGTCATCATTGGCAACGAGGCCAGGGGCATGAGCGAGAGCGCCGCGCGGCTCTGCGATTATCTGGTGAAAATTCCCATCTATGGAAAGGCTGAGAGTTTGAATGCGGCCGTGGCCGCGGGAATTTTGCTCTATCGGTGCAAAGAGGGCAGATAGCGGAGGAAATTCGCAAAACCTCTTGCAGGAACAAACGCTGTGTGCTAGAATGAAACAAATGAAATGCAAAGACGAGGCAAAGTATGCCAGAGCCCGGCAAAAGAGAGCATCCGCCACCGGCTGAAAGCGGAAGCGAATCACTGGCAGAAATTTCACCTTCGAGCAGCGCTGTTGATAAGTAGGCGGCGCCGGTTTCAGACCGTTACCATGAAAGAGGCCAAGAAATTGGTGAATTCGGGTGGTACCGCGGAGTATGAGCTTCGCCCTGTGTGGGGCGGGCTTTTTTATTTTCCCGGGCAGGCCGTCCGTGTCAATATGAGAAGTCGGAGAAGAAAAAATGGATAACCACGAGAAAATTTTACAAGAGGTTCGGCAGGCTCTTTCCGAGCTGCGGCAGGAAGAAAAAGCAGCCGGGCAGGAGGCGCTCGGCCGTTTGCAGGAGCTGAGAGTCAAATATTTGGGCAAAAAGGGCGAGATCACCCAGATGATGAAGCAGATGGGGACGCTGCCCAAGGAAGAGCGCCCCAGTTTCGGGCAGAAGGTCAACAGCCTGCGCCAGAAGGTGGAAGAGGCGTTCGAGCAGCGGAAAAGCGAGCTGGAAGAGCGCATCAAGGAGAAAAAGCTGGCGGCAGAGCGGATCGACGTTACGCTGGAAAAGCCCGAGGCAGGCATGGGCGGCGTGCACCCGCTGACCAAGGTTTACCGCCAGGTGCGCGGCATTTTCGAGGGAATGGGCTTCCAGGTGGTCGAGGGGCCGGAAATTGAGTTTGACAAATACAATTTTGAGATGCTCAATATCCCCAAGGATCACCCGGCAAGGGATATGCAGGATACTTTCTATGTAACGGACGACATCGTGCTGCGCACGCATACTTCTCCCGTGCAGATCCGCACGATGCTGGGACATCAGCCGCCCATCCGGGTCATCTGCCCGGGGCGCGTTTACCGCACGGACGACGTAGACGCGACGCATTCGCCTGTGTTTAACCAGATCGAGGGGCTTGTCATCGATAAGGGAATCACCTTTGCAGATCTCAAGGGCACGATCAATACCTTTCTGCGGCAGCTTTACGGCGAGCAGACCAAGACCAAGTTCCGCCCCGGTTTCTTCCCGTTTACAGAGCCAAGCGCAGAGGTAGACGCAACCTGCTCGCTCTGCGGCGGCAAAGGCTGCCCGGCCTGCAAGGGCGCTGGCATGGTAGAAGTGCTGGGATGCGGCATGGTCAACCCCAAAGTGCTGGAAAACTGCGGGCTGGATCCGGAAGTCTATTCGGGATATGCGTTTGGCCTGGGGCTGGATCGGCTGACGAACATCAAATACGGCATCACGGATATCCGTTTGCTTTATGAGAGCGACGTGCGGTTCCTGCGGCAGTTCAGATAGGGAGGAAGAGAAGATGAAAGTACCATTCAAATGGCTGAAAGATTATATTGAGATCCCGGTTTCTGCCGAGGAGTTCGCGGATGCGATGATCATGACGGGCAACGGCGTCGAGGGCATTGAGGAGCGCGGCGCAGAAATCCGTGATGTTCTGGTGGGCAGAATCGTCAAGCTGGAAAAACACCCGGATGCGGATCGTCTGCAAATTTGCAGCATCGATATCGGAAAAGAAGAGCTTTTGCAGATTGTAACCGGGGCGGATAACGTATTTGAGGGCGCGCTGGTTCCCGTTGCGATGGTGGGCTGCCACCTTCCCAACGGGATGCACATCAAAAAGGGAAAACTGCGCGGCGTTCCTTCGCTGGGTATGCTTTGTTCGGGAGAGGAGCTTTGCTTGAAGGAAGCGGATTATCCCGGCGCAGGCGTCTATGGCATCCTGATTTTGCAGGATGGGCAGCCGGGGCAGGATGTGCGCGAAGTGCTCATGATGGATGACAAAGTCATCGAGTTTGAAGTCGGCGCGAACCGGCCGGATTGCCTTTCGGTGATCGGCATTGCCCGGGAAGGCGCCGCGGCGCTGAGAGAGAGCATCTCTCTGCCCGAGCCCAAGTTCGGCGAGAGTGAGGGCGATATTTCCGAATACGTCAAAGTGACGGTGGAAAATGAGGAGCTTTGCCCGAGATATATGGCCAGGGCGGTGAAGAACGTCAAAATCGGCCCTTCGCCAAAGTGGATGCAGGAACGGCTATCGGCGGCGGGCGTTCGCCCCATCAGCAACATCGTCGATATCACCAACTTCGTCATGCTGGAGACCGGGCAGCCCATGCACGCTTTTGACGCCGCAGACATTCGAGGCAAAGAAATCATCGTGCGCCGGGCAAAGGAAGGCGAGAAAATCGTCACGCTGGATGGAAAAGAGCGGGAGCTTTCCGCTTCCATGCTGCTCATCTGCGATGGGCAGGGGCCGATCGGCATCGCAGGCGTGATGGGCGGAGAGAATTCCGAGATTCGCGAGAACACCACCACGGTGGTCTTTGAGTCTGCAAAATTCATGTACGGCAATATCCGGCAGACCTCCCGGGGCCTTGGCCTGGCGACGGAAGCTTCCATGCGCTATTCCAAGGGCGTGGATGCGGCCAACTGCGAATATGCCCTGCACAGAGCCTGCCAGCTGGTGGAAGAACTGGGCGCGGGCGAGATTGTCGGCGGCGAGGTGGATATTCTCTCGGAGGATTTGAGCGAGAAAGTCATCGAGACGACGGCCGGGAGTGTCAACGCGCTGTTGGGCGCGGAGCTTTCCGCAGAGGAGATGCGGCAGTGCCTGGAGCGCGCGTTTATCAAAACCGAGCTTTCCCAGGGCAAGCTCACCTGCCATATTCCGTATTTCCGCGGGGATATGTATGGCAAGGCGGATGTGGCCGAGGAAGTGGCGCGCATCTATGGATACGACAACATCCCCGAGAGCACGGGTGCGGGCCAGATGATGCAGGGGCTGCCCTCCAGCCTGGAGCCCGAGCAGGATGCACTGCGCACCTATCTGGCAGCGGAAGGGTATTTTGAATCCATCACCTATTCTTTCCTGGGCGAGCAGGATTTCGACAAGCTAAAGCTGCCGGCAGAACATGCACTGCGCAAAGCTGTGCGCATCAAAAACCCGCTGGGAGACGACAAGGCGCTGATGCGGACGACGCTGGCGCCGGATATGCTTGCCGTGATGAGTGCAAACCTCAAGCGGAAGAACAAGCAGGTGAAGCTCTATGAGATGAACAAAGTCTATCTGCCCGAAAATCTGCCGCTGACAGATACGCTCCCGGATGAGCGGCGTATGCTGGCGCTCTGCATGAGCGCAGATGCAGGGGATTTTTACGCCATGAAGCGCGTGGTGAAGAACCTGTTCGATATTCTGCGCGTGCCTGGCTTCGATGTCGCGGCGGGCGGGGAAAACTTCCTGCATCCCGGCAGAAAAGCAGAGATTTTTGCGGGCGAGCAAAAAGTCGGTCAGATGGGCGAGATCGCGCCGGAAGTGCAGAAGAATTTCGAGCTGCCCATGCGTGTTTACTACGCGGAAGTCGATCTGAAGAGCCTGTTTGCGCTCATGCAGGGAGAGATCAAATTTGCGCCGCTGCCCAAATATCCAGCTTTGGAGCGGGATATCGCGGTCATCCTGGCGGACGGCGTGGAGGCAGGGAGCGTTGCCAAGTGCATTCGCAAAAACGGCGGGAAGCATCTGGAGAGCGTGGAGCTGTTCGATGTGTACCGCGGCGGTCAGCTGGAAGAGGGGCAGAAGTCCCTGGCCTATTCGCTGGCATTCCGCTCGCCGGATACGACGCTGACGGACGAGGCCATCGCCAAGAACATGGAGAAAATTCTCAAAGCTCTTTCCGAGGAATTCGGAGCGACGCTGAGAGAATGAGCCCAAAAGGGCGCCGGGAAGCCGGCGCTCTTTTTCTGCCGTGGCAGAGATGGGGGATTGGATACAAAATTGCAAAGTCCGCTTCTTGCAAAGAATGGGCAGATATTGTATGATTAAGAAAATTGCGAACATGGAGCAGGGTAAATATGGAAAATAATCAAAATCAAGGCCAGCAGAACTGGCAGGCGAACGCACCCTATGGGCAGCCGCCTTATACCCAGGGCTATCAAAACCAGCCCTATGGCCAGCAGCCCTATTATCAGGGCGGCTATGGGCCAAACCAGCCTGAACAGCCGGGCAAGGGCCTCGGGATTGCGGGGATGGTCTGCGGCATTCTCAGCCTTTTGCTGATTTTTGTGTTCATGCCGCTGGGAATTGGATGCGGCATTGCGGGGCTCGTCATGAGCATCATCGGCAGAAAGAAAAATAACAAAGACGGCATGGCGCTGGCAGGCATCATTACCTCTTCGATTGGCCTTGGGCTGAGCGTCCTGCTGATTATTTTGGTCGTGGTTTTGGTGGGCGCGGCATTTGGCGCTTACGGATTTGAATATTTCGATTATTTCCTGAATGCGGCCCAGGTGGCGGCATTGGGAGCGGGGTTGATTCTATAAAAGAGAGGCGCCGGGGGCAAAGCGGCAGGAACTGCCATTTTTCCCCTGCCGCGCCTCTTTTTTTGCGCGGAAACGTGTGTTATAATAGTCTCACATGGGCCGAGCTAGGCTTGGCCGGGCAAGCACGAAAGAAGAGAGAAAAAGGAGAGCGTAGATGGGGCGCATCAAGTTAGTCGTTTTTGATCTGGATGGGACGCTGGCAGATACCCTGCCGGATATTGCCGGAGCGCTGGAAAAAGTAACGGCAAAATATGGCGCATATGGGGATTTGCAGCAGCTCGTCCGAAAGAGCATTGGCAATGGCGCTAAAAAACTGGTAGAGCGCGTGTTTGACGCCCTGGGAATTTCAAAGGAAAACCTCGAGGCAGATCTGGCTGAATACCGCGCGCTTTACGCAAAAGACAGCTGTATCGATACAGTGCTCTACCCGAACACGATCAAGGTCTTAGAGGAGCTGAAAAAGCGCGGCATCATGATGACTGTTGCCACGATGAAACCCCGGGAATCCACGAAGGAAGTGCTGGAAAAGCTGGGTATTGCGGATTATTTTTCCCTGGTGCTCTCGGCAGACGATATGCAGGCGCCCAAGCCGGATCCCTGGAGCGTCTATACCTGCGCAAAGCATGCCGGCGTTTTGCCGGAACAGGCGCTGATGATCGGCGACTCTATGACGGATGTCGGCGCGGGCAAGGCCTCGGGGGCGGTGAGCGTGGCTGTGCTCGGAGGGTATTCCAACCGTGAAAAGATGCTGAGCAGCGGCGCGGATTATCTTGTGGAAGAGATTGGCGCGCTGCTCCCAATTTTAGATGAACTGGACGAAAGATAACAGTATGGTGCAGAGAACAAGGCCGAGAGTTCGGCGAGGCAGAAGACAATTCCATATCGATCCGAAACTGATCTGGATTACCGCAGGCGTTTTGGCGGCGATCATTTTGGCGGTTGTGCTCATTTCCGTTCTCTCTGTGAAGACTTTTACAGCAGAGCAGGGGACGATTTCCTTTTCCAAAAATTCCAGCGGCGTGGTCATCCGCAAGGAGACGCTGTATAAAGCGGATAACTACGGGAAAACCGAGTTTATTGCGCAGGAAGGCCAGGTTGTAACCAAGGGAACGCCCATCGCCGATGTCTATAGCTGGGATTATAACGATAAGGATTATGACGAGCTGAAAAAACTGCAGGAAACCATCATGGATTACCAGCAAAACAACGTCTATTCCAGCATTCGCTCGGAGGATCTGGAGCACCTTAACGCAATGATCGACGAAAAGACCGCAGAGATCCGCGCGATTGTCAAGGGAGAGACCGAGGGCAACCTTCTGGTGCTCAATAAAGAGCTGGAAAAGCTGATGGATGAGCGGGCGGCCGTGCTGCGGGATTCCATCAAGCAGGATGATCAGCTCAAGGCGTTTTACGATCAGGAAACTGCACTCAAAGCCAAGATAGACAACTGGAAACAGACGATTTTGGCCGAGGAGGACGGCGTCGTCAGCTTCCATTTTGACGGCACGGAGATTTTGCTGACGCCGGAAAACATGACAAAGCTGACCGTCAAGAATATCAACGACATTTTACAGGGCAAATCCAGCTATACCAGCACAGAGGCAACAGCCAGCCGCGCGCTTTACCGGCTGGTCAGCCAGAATGAATGGTATGTCGTGATGATCTGCGATGAGAAAGTGCCGGAATTTGAGAACAATTCGGCTTTTCAGGTGGAGTTCTCCTATGGGGAGGACTATAAATACACCGCCACTATCTATGGGCACAACTCGGAATCGGGTAAGGAGATCTACTACCTGGCTTTCAGCCAGCCTGTGGACAAGCTGTTGCTGGCGCGGCAGGTGGAATTCAAAATCTCGGCGGACTATGTGGGCATCAAGGTTCCGGTTTCGGCGGTCAAAACCAAAGACGGCGTAACCGGCGTATACTATAAAAATGAAGAGGGCAAGAAGGTTTTCGAGCCCGCGGCAGTGCTGATCCGGCAGGATAAGGAGTGCATCATCGAGCCTGTGGATCTGCGCTCGAAACTGGATGTCGGCAGCGAGATATATGCTTGAGATGAGGCGGAAAAATGAGCGTTAGGGAAAATATCCAGGAAATTTTGGGGGAGATTGCGCAGAGCGCGCGAAAGGCCGGCAGAAAGCCGGAGGAAGTACAATTGCTGGCTGTGAGCAAAACCGTAGAGGCAGAGCGCATCCAGCAGGCCATCGATGCGGGTCTTACCGCTTTTGGTGAGAACCGTGTGCAAGAATGGAAAGAAAAGTATGAAATTTTGCCAAAAAATATCTCCTGGCATATCATTGGACGATTGCAAAAAAATAAGATAAAGTATATAATAAACAAAATAGAGCTGTTGCATTCGCTTTGCACGCTGGAAGCCGCGCAGGAGATAGAGCGCCTTTCGGCCAGGGAAGGCGTGCAGACAAACTGCCTGGTGCAGGTCAACATCGGCAGGGAGGAGAGCAAAGCGGGCGTAGAGCAGGAGGAATTGGAGCGCTTTTTGGAGCAGCTTCAAGGGTTTGCGCATCTCAAAGTGCAGGGGCTGATGGCCATTGCGCCCTTTGCGGAAAACCCGGAGGACATCCGCTGCTATTTCGCAGCAATGCGGGAGCTTTATGAAAAAATGCCAAATGAGGGCAATCTGGAGCGTAAATTTCTCTCGATGGGAATGTCGGGGGATTATAAAATTGCGATAGAAGAGGGAGCCAATATCGTGCGGGTTGGTTCAAAAATTTTCGGCGCACGGGATTACCACTAAACGGAGGAAATGAAACATGGCAAAGAATTTCTGGAAAAAGGCTTTTGGGCCTCTTGGCGGCAACGACGACGAGGAATACTACGAGGACGATTTGCTGGACGAAGAGGAAGACCAGGAGTACGAGGAAGAGGTTGATCAGCAGGAGCCGATGTATGAGGAGCCCAACTTTTCAAGAAGAAGGAACAAGGTGATTTCAATGCCTGAGAACAGGACAAGCGGTGATACCCAGATGAAAATGATCATTTTCCGCCCGACTTCCTACGACGAGACCCAGAGCGTCATCGACAGCCTGAAGGCTAGAAAGCCCATCATCGTGAACCTGGATGAGATCGACGTGGCTGTTGCGCAGCGTATTTTGGATTTCATCAGCGGCGCAGTCTATGCCCTGGGCGGGGATATCAAAAAAGCGGCGCGCAATATCTTTGTTGTGGCGCCTTCCAACGTGGAAGTTACGAGCAACATGGCAAACGAGCGCTCTACGATGGATTTTGACGTCGGCGATCTCTAGACCCTGGAGATAGGAGAGAAATATGGAACTGACAAAAGCATATATCGATATGGCAAAGTTCGAGCAGAAGCGCGGCCGGTATGATGCCCAGGAAGTGGATGTCTTTTTGGACGGCGTTGCCGCAGAGGCCGAGCGCCTGCAAAAAGAGCTGAAAGAGGCGAGGGAGCAGCTGGAGAAATACCGCAGCATGGAGGGCGCGCTGGCATCCGTCATGGTAACGGCAGAGGCCAATGCAAAAAAGGTCGAGGAAGAGGCAGCAAAAAAGGCCGATGAAATTCTGAGCCAGGCAGAGGAAGAGGCGGCAAAGGTGCGCGATTCCATCGCCGAGCAGGAGGCTTCCCTCAGAGAGCAGTATCAGAGCCAGAAGGAAGCGCTCATCCAGGAAGTGGAAAAGCTCTCTGAATTTTCCAAAGAGTATCGCAGTGCCATGCGCGAAAAGCTCGAGGGCCTTTTGGAGCAGCTCCAGGATTCGCCTGCGCAGCAGGAAAACGGCGGGATTGACCTGGGAGATATTCTGAAGAATCTGCCCGAGACAGACAGCGAACTCAAAGCTATGATCGATGAATTGATCTAGGCAAAGACGGCAAATAAAAGCCGACAGAGCATTGCGATGTTCTGCCGGCTTTTTGACTGCAAGTGATTCTTGGCAGGCGTGGGCAAATTTGGACAAAGAAAAAAAGAGCAGCTATCGCTGCTCTTTTTTAATTATTCGCCGGCGTAGGTAATGCCGATCTGCTTATTGTCGGGATGCACCGCGATCCAGGTATTGCCCGGCTTTAAGATGATGGGCAGGCCGCTCTCGTCGAAATACTGGGTGGAATCATCCAGGCTTTTGCGCTCCCAGGAGCCGGAAATATGCTTGCCGCCGATGAAAAACTCGCATTTTCCTTCGCCGACCATCTCTACCATACGACGGCCGCCGTCGTTGTTGCGCACATATGTCTCTGCATACTGAACAATCAGGTTCTGCACAGAGAGGGGCGCGGTGGTTGTAGTCTGTTTGCCGTCCTCATCTTCGGAGACTGTGCGGACCTCGAAGGCTTTTCCCTTCTCATAGCGGAAGAACTTGTCCTTGGCGGAATCATACTGGAACGTTACGAAATTCTCCACGCTGGTTACATAGGGCAGGCTGACGGTATCCACGGTTTTGCCGGTATAGCTGGGCGCATCGCTGAAGGAGAACTGGATGCGGTTATTGGGCGTGTAGTCGTAGAGCTCCTCGTCAATCTTGCCGAGATCTGTATAGACGTTATGCGGCGCAGAGCGGGATTTATCGCGCCAGAAGTAGTCGTTGTAAGTTCCCTTGATGCCGTCCACCCGCAGCTTGATATACTTGGTGGAAGAGCCGTAGATATAGGAAGGGGAGTTGGGATCGTCCGGGCCGCCGTAGTGAACCAGCGGGGAATCCCACTCTTTTTGCACGTTGATATAATATAGGCGCGCTGAACGGATGGGGCCGGCGACGCTGGGCTTCTGGTCGTTGAAGATGCACATGAACCGGGTGATATCGCCCTCTGCCATAGCCTCATAGATGATATCCGCCTGCTGCAAACCCGTCTGCGGCCGGGCCTGCGACTGGTTTTCTATCATGACGGACATAGGCTTATACTCTGGCGGCGCATCGTAAGCCGTGCCGGTTGTGGGAGAATAGTAGACGGTGGGATCAGAAGAAGGCTCCTCCGATGCGGCAACCGTCGGAGAGGGCAAAACTTCCTGGCTGGCTTCCGGCTGTTGCTCTTTGCCGCAGGAGAAGAGCAGCGGCAGGCTGAGCAGCGCCAAAACAAAAGCGAGCGCTTTTTTCATAAGATAAGGTACCTCCTCTTTGGGTTTACAGATTCATTTTAGGGGATTGCAAACCTTCTGTCAATGAACCGGGCATAATTTCCCGGCGCACAGAATAAGAATGAGTAGAATAAAACAAAAGGAGAAACTGCCATGAGCGGATATGAAGAAATCAGGAGACTCGATGCCCGGCCGCATAAAGTGATCATCGAGGGCAGGGAGCGCATTACCATTACCTCGGTTGAGGATGTGGATAGCTTCAACGAAAATGAGGTGATTTTCCTCACCGGGCTTGGGATGATGACGGTCATCGGAGAAGAGCTGCATATTGCAAAGCTGAACCTGGAAGAGGGAGAGCTTGTGATAGACGGGCAAATCCAGGCGGCGGACTACGCCGATCACGAGGAGATCCGCATGAACAAGGGCGGGATTTTCTCCAAGATTTTTAAATAATGGAAGGCACATTAAGCCAGCCCTATCTCTTTGCGGCGGCGATGTATGTCGGGATACTGGGGGCGGCAATTTACTTCTTGCTCTCCTGGCTTGGAAAGATTCTGCAAAAGCGGGCATGGCAGATCGTCCTGGATATTCTCTACTCTCTTTTGGTGCTAGCCGCTATGGCAGGCATGCTCTATCTGGTAGCGGATTTAAAGGTCAGGGGTTTCTATTTCATCGGTGCTGGGCTTGGTTTTGCCATTTATTGCCTGGGAATAAAGCCTGCGCTGGGCTGCATTTGTAAACTTCTCAGGCCCAGGGGAAAATCAAAGAGCAAATAGTTGACAAAGCATAGCAAAAACCTCTAATATAGAGTTAAACTCCGATTTAGAGGTTTTTCGTATGCAGGAAAGAAACGCTGCTCCGGCAGAAGAGATAAAAGAAGAGTGTGCAAGCCAAGAAAAGGCGCAGAAAAGGCCCGCATGGCGCCTTTCTCAAAGGAAAAAAGCGCTGATCCGCTGGGCGATTTTGGGTGTTGTGGTTGTCTATGCGGGCATTACGCTGGCCATGCAGCAGCGCACGATTAGTATGCAAAAGCAGGAAGCCAAAGAATTGCAGCAGAGGCAGGAACAAATGCAGCAGGATTTGGAATTTCTGAAGGAGAAAGAGGCTTATACCGGAACGGATGCCTATATCGAGCGGGCGGCCAGAGAGAAATTTGGCTGGGTCAAAGACGGGGAGATCATCTTCCGCAAACAGGAAGAAACTCAGGGCGGCGGGGATGCCGCTGCGCCCTCCGAACCGGTCTCCAGCGCGCCTGCGGAGGAATAGGAGCGATGCAAAAAGAGTTTGCCATTGATATTGGGACAAATTCCATTCGCCTGCTTTATGCCGAAATAGAGCAGGGCAAGTTGCATACCGTCAAAAAGCTGGTCAATACCGTGCGCACGGGTGAAGGCGTCAATGCCAGCGGCAGATTATGCGAGGCGGCCATCCGGCGGACGGTTGAGGGCATTGCCGAATTTGTGCGCCAGGCAAAGCAGTGGGGTGCAGAAGAAGTTTTGGCGTTTGCCACCAGCGCTGTGCGCGATGCGCAGAACGGCCGGGCATTCGTAGAGCGCGTTTGGCAGGAGTGCGGCGTTAAGGTGCAGATTTTGCAGGGAGAGCAGGAAGCCGTCTGCGGAATCACGGGAGCACTGGGCGGAAAAGAGCAGGGCGCCATCATCGATATCGGCGGCGGCAGCACGGAAGTCGCGGTAATGCGGCAGGGAAAGCTGGCCAGCGCAGACAGCGTCAATATCGGCTGTGTCCGCGGGCTGGAGCTTTTTGCGGAAGAGGAATACGAAAAGCTGATCGCATGGGCAAAAGAGGCTTTTTTGGAATTAAATCTGAAGGAATTGCCCAAACTATATGCGATAGGCGGAACGGCAACAGCTCTGGCCGCCATCGACCTCGGGCTGGAAACATATGATCCAGGCAAAGTCGATGGGCACGAGATTGCGGCGCAGCGCCTGGAAGCTCTGATGGGCGAGATTTTGGGGCTTTCAAAGCAGGAGCGCATCCAGCGGATGTGCCTGGATGGCGGCCGCGCGGAAGTCATCGTATATGGCCTTGCGGTGCTGCTGGGATTTTGCCGGGCTTACCGTGTTTCAGAGATTACCGTGAGCGAGGCGGATAACCTGGAAGGGTATGTTTTGCTGAGACGCGTGGGGGCGCTGTCGTGAGTTTTGAAAAATCTCTTGACATTGGGCCGCTCATATCATATAATAATAAATGTCGTAGTAATGCGAGATAATAACGCGGGGTAGAGCAGCTTGGTAGCTCGTCGGGCTCATAACCCGGAGGTCGTTGGTTCAAATCCTTCCCCCGCAACCAATTCTGGAGCAAAGCTTTCTTTGCTCCATTTTTTATATCGAATATCTATCTGATTTTTGCATCTGACAGAATTTTTATAAGGCACTATGTGCGGCTCCCTATAAAAAGAGAAAAGGCTGAGCGGAAATAAAAGAGCCCCTGCCAAGGCAAGGGCTCTTTTCAGCCAAGAGATTTTTTCAGATCTTCGATGTTCCAGGTATCCGTTTGAGGCGTTTTTCCAGGCTCCAATTTGGGGCGCTCTTCTGGGAGCGGCGCAATGGTGAGCTGTTCTTTAATGCCGGCGCAGACGCTGTCATCTTCCGAGCCTTCGCGGATCTCAATTTCTGTTCCCGGGGCGATATGGTAAAAAATCCATCTGGCATCCGGGACGAGCAGGCGGATGCAGCCATGAGAATCCCGGGTGCCGAGCTTCTCATAGGAGCCGACGGTATATTCCGAGGCATCTTCCGCCGAATACAGAATCGAGTGAAAATAGATTTCTCCGGTGATCTGCGTCCAGTACTGCGCGTATACGTCGTCTATCTGGAATTTTTGAAAACGCACCCGGTCGTCATCGGCTTCGTATGTCCCGATCGGGGTGGGCGTTTTCTCCGAACCAGTTGTGCAGAGCATATAGCGCTCGGGGACGGTGTACTCTCCGGCCTCATCTTTGGAATAGGCGATCACAACCTGATGATACACATCCACGACGATCTTATATGTCCCTTTTTCCGGGAATTTTTCCGGGATTTCATCAATGCCGTTATCTCCAACCAGCTCAGCAAATTCCATCCTCGTGGTCGGCGCCAGCTCGGCAAAAGTCCGCTCCTGCGAGGGGGAGGGCTTTGGAGCCGGTGCCGGGGCCGCGCTTTGCGGGCTGGTTTGCCCGGGTGAGGCCGCAGGCGCGCTGGAGGGCGGGAGTGGCTTTTTCGCCGAACAGCCGGCTGCTATGATAAGCATCAGAAATGCCAATGTGCCTAAAAATACTTGTCTCAGTCTCATATTGATTCACCTGTCTTGCGATGATTTTTTCTTATTGTCTCCCAAAAAAGAAAATATTTGCATGATAGTCTCAAATATTTCCTGACATACTCAAAATTTTTAAATACGAGGGGAGAATATGATGATGCAGAAAATGGCAAAATTTATTTGGACAATGCTTGACTTTAGAGAAGAGACTGGATATAATAAATAAGGAATTTGAGTTTGGCGGCGTAGCTCAGTTGGCTAGAGCAATCGGTTCATACCCGGTCGGTCATCTGTTCGAGTCAGATCGCCGCTACCACGTCGGAGCAAAGTACGCTTTGCTCCGTTTTTCTTTTGCAAAGAAAAACATCCGCCCGCTCCCTTGCTCCTCCTTTTCCGCAAAAAGTCACGCTTGGCTCACCTGCTCAGTTGCAAGCACCCTCGCGACGGCTCGCTGTCGCTACCAACTTTTTGCGGGTAACGCGCCTGCGGCATGTTTGGAAGATAAAAAGATACAGTTCATTTTTGGTAGGCCAATCCATGTCGTGAAGGACTTCGCGATCATAGTCCCGTTCGGATAAACCGAACGGGATTTTTTACGCTTTGTCATCGCTCCTCATTGTGCACAAAAGCCCCTGGCACGCACCAGGGGCTTTGATATTGATTTGGTTTTGATCTATGCGGCGGTTTGCTTGCGGCGGGAGAGGTAGATCCCCTGAACTCCGAGGATAGAAACCACGCTGAACACTGCATAGCAGAGGTATGCCGGGATATAGCTGCCGGTGATATCTGCCAAAATGCCGGGGAAGGATTCGAACAGCAGCGAACCGGCGCGATTAAAAAGCTGAATGCGCTGTAAGACGACGCTGTAGCTGCGGGAATCCGAGAAATCCAGCGCCCACATGGAGAAACCGATGGTGGAAAGAGGGAGGCCCAGGCCGCGCAGCGCCATAGAGATGAATAGGATGCTGGTATTTTGCGTAAAAGCAAAGCAGCAAAGAATGTGCCCCAGGATGACAGAAACACCGAACAGGTAGTTGGAGCGGTAGGTGCCCAGGCGATCTGTGATGCAGCCATAGAGGAATTTGCCCACAGAGAGCAGCAGTCCAAACAACGAGAGTGCGAAGGCAATGGTCATAGGCGGATACCCTTCTGTCGTAAACAGCAAAGTAATGTTATTGTCTCCAGAGGAGGAAACAGCACTGAACAAGATGACAAAAAGCCCCAGCAAAATCCAGCTTTTTTTGCTCAAAGGCGGCGCGGAGGGCCGGAGCACTTTTGCCTCTTCCTCCTCCCGATGCTCCAGGCCATATGGTGCCAGCTGCATCTGAGAGGGGTCGTTGCGCAGCAGGAAAAAAATGAGAATGCCGGGAAGCAGCATGCACCCGGCTTGCAGGAAGAACGCCGCCTGCATACTGCTGTTTTCGATTATGGATGTGATGATAGAAGGGAAAATGATAGAAGCGATGCCCGAACCAATGCTGCAAATGCTCAGCGCCAACGCCTTTTTACGGGCAAACCAGCGATCAATGATCAGGGAAATGGGGAACATCGACCCAAGGCCATAGCCGATGCCGGCAAATGCGGCGGCGGTATAGAAGCCTGCGATAGATTTGGAGAGGCCGAAGATAACATAAGAGAAAACGCAGATGAGGATGGCGATGCCCGTTCCCAGCCGAATATTGAACTTTTGATAAAAAGGCCGGATGAAGCACATGGCGACGAGGGAAAACAGGCAGCGGATGGTCGTGATCATGGCGCACTGCGTATTGGAAAAGCCCAGCTGCGCGATGATATAGGGTCGGTAGACCGAGAACACATTCGCGATTAATCCCATGGTGGTAAAGAGCAGCAGAGTGCAGCCCAGGCAGATGATCCAGCCGTAATGCGGTTTTTTCATGCAATGTTCCCTCATTCCTGCAATATAATCTCAACCATAGTATAAAGGATGGGAAATATTTGTAAAATTGATTTTTTTATCTTATAATATAAAGAAAACTTATATTATTAAGGTGTTTGCATGAATTACGCAGAAATAGAGGGGTTTTTGGCCATCGTGCAAAATGGCTCTATGACCAGGGCGGCGCAGAAACTGTTTATTACACAGCCGACTTTAAGCAACCGCATCCACGCGCTGGAGGAGGAGCTTGGGGAGCGGCTTGTCCTGCGAGGCAAGGGAGTGCGGGAAATTCGGCTCACAGATGCGGGCAAGCAGTTTATCCCCATCGCGGAAAAATGGCAGAATCTATGGAAAGAGAGCAGGTATATCGGCGCCAGGCAGGAGAGAAAGCCTATCCATATCGCGGCCATTTCCAGCATCAACATGTATTTTATGCCGCGCGTTTATCAGCAGTTTATGGAGCAGACCCAGTCTCGCTATATCTCGCTGAGCACTTGCCCTTCTTATGATATTTACCATCGGGTGGAAAGCGGGCAGGCGCAGATCGGCTTTATCGGCACGACCATGTATGCTGGGCGCGTGCTGACGGCGCCGCTGTTTCAGGAGCGGATGACGCTGGTCTGCAACAGCGAGAGCAGCTATCAGGGCAGCGTCTCGCCCAGGCAGCTGGACGTTGGGCATGAGATTAAGCTGGATTGGTGCCCGCAGTTCACGCAGTGGCATGAATACTGGTTCGGCGCGCAGGCGCTGCCCTGGATTTATATCGACGATACGCTGATTTTGGAGCAGCTGCTGGAGGTGCCGGGCAGCTGGGCGGTCGTGCCCGTTTCCATCGCGGAGGCGCTTTGCAAGAAAAGGACCGTGCGCCAATGCGCGCTGCAGGAAGGGCCGGCGGATCGCATCATCTATCTGCTGACGCACCCGGCGCATCAGTTGCCCAAGGAGACTGCGGTTTTGCTGGAGCAGATGCACAGCGCCGTGCGGCAATACCAGGGCATTTCCTGGCTGCATCCCATTGGTGCATGAAATGGGAAAACTTGACAAGCTGTTTTGAAAAAGAGTATGCTGATAACGGCTTTTGATCAGAATACGAAAGGGATGAAACGAGATGTCGCTGCAAAAGGCAAAAGAGCATTTGAGTAAATTTGGGTTGGCGGATAAAATACTGGAGTTTGACGTCTCCAGCGCAACGGTAGACTTGGCGGCGCAGGCGCTGGGCTGTGAGCCAAAGCGCATCGCCAAGACGCTTTCCTTTGAACTGGGGGAAGGGTGCATCCTCATTGTAATGGCGGGCGATGCGAAAATCGATAACCCCAAATTTAAGGCGGAATTTGGGTGCAAGGCCAAGATGCTGGCGCCTGCTGATGCGGAGCGGCTGATCGGCCATGCTGTGGGCGGCGTCTGCCCCTTTGGCATAAACGAGGGTGTGCAAGTTTATCTGGATGAATCTCTGCGGCGGTTCGAGACGGTTTTTCCCGCCTGCGGCAGCAGCAACAGCGCCATTGAGCTGAGCATCCCCATGCTGGAGGAATGCAGCATGGCGAGAAAATGGGTGAATGTTGGCAAAGGATGGCAGGAAGTGTAAGTTTATAGATTGTTTATTGCAATACACATGTAGATTTGTTAAAATAATTGTTACAAGTCTATTGTAAAATAACATTGGAGGAGTGCCCATGGAATATGCGATCGTTGCGGATAGCAGCTGCGATATGACGCCGGAGCTGCGTGAAAGGCTGGGCGTGGTAACGGCTCCCCTGACGTTGACGCTGGGGGAACAACATTTTATCGATGATGATGCGCTGGATTTGCCCGAATATATGAAGCAGATGCGCTCATTTTCCGGCGTGCCCACCTCTGCCGCCCCTTCGCCCGAGCGATACCGCGACGGCTTTTTGACGGCGGAAAAAGCCTTTGGCATTACGCTTTCCGGAAACCTCTCCGGCTCCTATGCCAGCGCGGTGGTGGGGAAGAACCTGGCCGAAGAGCAGGGCGGGGATGTGCATGTGTTCGATTCCAAGAGTGCGTCTGCCGGGGAAATCCTGGTTGCCATCAAAACCCGGGCGCTCATCGCGCTGGGCAAAACCAAGGAAGAGATCATCACTTCCGTCGAGGCTTTTATCAAACGCATGAAAACCTTCTTCGTTTTGGAGGATCTGGAAAACCTCATCAAAAACGGCAGAATGAGCAAAATCAAAGGGCGCATTATCTCGGCGCTCAACATCCGGCCGCTTTTGGGCTCGGACGGCGACGGGAACATCGCGCTGTATTCCATTGCCCGGGGCGAGAAGCAGTCCATCGAGAAGATGGCGCGCACAGTAGCGGAAAGCGAAGTGGAGACGGATGGGCAGACGGCTGTGATCACGCACTGCAACAACGAGCCCTTCGCCATGCGGCTCAAACAGCTGTTGGAAGAGCGGTATTCCTTTGCGGAAGTGCTGGTTGTGCCCACAAGAGGGCTAAGCTCCATGTATGCCAATGAGAAGGGCGTCATTTTGGCTTTCTAAACAGAGACGAGAGACGGCAGGCATAAGCCTGCCGTCTTTTTATTTTTCGGCAATTGCAATGCGGCAAAAAACAGGATATGATAAAAGAAAAGGGGGGAGAGGAAACATGAGAAAAACCAGAGTGATTTGCCTGATGCTTGTCGCTATCCTGCTGGCAGGGCTGCCAATGAGCGCCTTTGCACAGGCCGGAGAACAGGAGATCTTCATAAAGGCCGGGCAGGCGCAAAAACAAGAGGATGGGAGCTATCGGTTTGAAAAGCTGGAGCTTTCCGGCGGGCCGGTACTGGGCATTCAGATCTCCTTTGCCGATCAAATGAGGCAGGGCGATGCGCTGGTTGCGCCCGAAAAACTGCCGGAAGGGATTGCAGCCAATGAGGCGCTGACTTCGCACGCCATGCTCAGCTTTGATGTGGATCCCGAAAAAGCAAATGCGGAGGACGTTGAGTCGTTCCTGCGATCGGTCGCCTTTGCCAAGGGCGAAGAAACCGAGCAGCTTTTAGTCTACTTCAACCTTTCGGGCGAAAAACTGTATCGCCAGGTATTCTACTTTGCCGCCAATGATGCCTATTACGAGATTTTCTTCTCGCCGTGCTGTGCACTGCCCGTGCGGCATATGGATATGGAAACTTTCGTGCAGACCGAAGGCGTCTACCCGGTAGTGCGCGGATACAGCGAAAGACTGGGCCAGCTGGCTCAGCATGTGACGTACCGCGGAATGCAGGGAAAGCCTGCCCGGGTTCCGGATGAGGCGACGGACAACTTCCTTTGGGAAGTTCTGAATTTTGGCGCGACGATTGGGGCCATCTATGTGGAAGACGGCTGGTACTGGATGGATGAAAAAGGAGAGGCGACATCCGAAAAAGTGGAATATGCGCGCATTGCAGAGACAGAGCCGCGCTACGGCAATTATCTGCACTACAGCATCAACTACCAAAAGGAAGACGACGGCCGGCATGGCCTGCGCTCGGCCGCGGGAAATCACCAATGCACAGGCTATCTCATCGAGTACGATAGTTCCCTTTTAGCGCAGAATTCCGGGCAGGCAGAACTCTATGCCTCGGATATTGGAAAAACGGGCGGAGAAGGCAATCTGCTTTGGCTGGGATGGGTTCTGATTGGCGTTTTGGCGGCGGCAGGGCTGGCTTGGGCAGTAGCAGAGAAAAACAGGCGGAAAAAAGGGAAGGAAAAATAAACCAAAAAGCCAGAAGCGTGCTTCTGGCTTTTCTTTTGCGGCAAAAATGGGCAGGACGGCTTCAAAAGCAGGTTGCAAAAAAAGTAGAATCCCGGTAAAATAAAAAAGAATATGCGAGGAGGGAAATGCGATGTATACATACTACACAAAAGGCGTCTGCTCATCCAGAATGGAAGTGGAGCTAGACGGCGATAAGATAAAAGCGGTTCGCATTGCGGGCGGCTGCAACGGCAATTTGCAGGGAATCATCCGGCTGGTGGAAGGGATGGATGCGAAGGAGGCGATTGGGAGGCTTCGGGGCATCCACTGCGGCCCTAAGGCGACCTCCTGCCCGGATCAGCTCTCGATTGCGCTGGAGCAGGCGCTGGCCGAGCGTGCAAAAGGATGAATGAGACGATTGCGGCCATTATGGGCCGACGGAGCATCCGCAAATTTGAGCAAAGGCAAGTGCCTGAAGCGCTGCTGCAGGAAATCCTGGAGGCAGGGCGCGCCGCGCCCAGCGGCGGAAACATTCAAACAAGCCATCTTTTGGTGATACAATCCCCGAAAATTTTGCGCGAGATGACAGAGCTGGCCGTGCGGCGCCTGGCCTTGCTGGAATACGATGAGAAAACCTATCAAAGCCTGCGCACGGCCATAGAGCGGGCGAGGAAGGGCTACTGGGATTTCACCTATGGCGCGCCGACGTTTATTGTCGTGGCCAACCAGAGGGAATATGCCCATAATAACCACCTGGCAGACAGCGCATGCGTCATCCAAAACATGATGATCGCCGCGCAGTCGCTGGGCATTGGGACATGCTATATCAACAACCTCAAATGGCTGAATGAGGATGGCGTCATGCTGGACTACCTGCGGAGCCTGGGTCTTGGGGAAAAGGAAGTGCCCTGCGGCAGCCTGAGCATGGGGTACAGCGCAATGAAAAAAGAATTGTCGCCGCTGAAGCGGACGGGCAACCTTGTAACTCGAATTGGATAAAACTGGGGGAAATATGAAGGGCACTGGATTTGACAACGAAAAATACCTGCATTTGCAGTCTGAACAGATCCGCAAGCGGATCGCGCAGTTTGGCGGCAAGCTCTATCTGGAATTCGGCGGCAAGCTTTTTGACGATTACCACGCTTCCAGGGTGCTGCCGGGGTTTGCGCCGGACAGCAAAGTCAAGATGCTGCTTCAGCTCAAGGATCAGGCCGAGATTGTTTTTGTTATCAATGCGGCGGATATTGAGAAAAACAAAGTTCGCAGTGATCTTGGCATCACCTACGATGCGGATATTCTGCGGCTGACGGATGCGTTCCGCTCCATCGGGCTTTATGTGGGCAGCGTGGTTATCACGCGCTATCAGGGGCAGAGCGCGGCGGATGTTTTCCAGAAGCGGCTGCAAAGCCTTGGGATCAAGGTCTACCGCCATTACCCCATCGAGGGCTATCCCTCAAACGTGCAGAAGATCGTCAGCGATGAAGGGTATGGCAAAAACGACTATATCGAGACAGAGCGCTCGCTGGTCGTCGTAACGGCGCCGGGGCCGGGCAGCGGCAAAATGGCAACCTGCCTTTCGCAGCTCTACCATGAGCATAAGCGAGGTGTCCAGGCGGGATACGCCAAGTTCGAGACCTTCCCCATCTGGAATATTCCCCTCAAGCATCCGGTTAATATCGCCTATGAGGCGGCTACGGCAGACCTGAATGACGTCAACATGATAGACCCGTTCCACCTGGAGGAATACGGCAAGACGGCCGTCAACTATAACCGGGATGTCGAGATTTTCCCGGTTCTGAGCGCCATGTTCGAGCGCATTTTGGGCTATTCCCCCTATAAATCGCCGACGGATATGGGCGTGAATATGGCGGGATTCTGCATTACGGATGATGAAACCGTCAAAGCCGCGGCGCGCCAGGAGATCATCCGGCGCTATTATGCCGCGCTTTGCGACCGCCGCAAAGGCATCGTAGAAGAGGATCTCGGCGACAAAATCGCCCTGCTCATGGAGCAGGCCGGCACGAACGCATCCGATCGCAGGGTTGTGGCGGCGGCGCTCGGGAAGGACGAGCTGACCCAGGGCCCGGCGGCGGCAATCGCGCTGGGGGATGGGCGCATTATCACCGGCAAGACGTCGGCTCTGCTGGGCGCATCTTCCACACTGCTGCTCAATGCGCTCAAAGCCCTTTGCGGGCTCCCGGATGAGCTGCTGCTCATCTCGCCGGAGGTCATCGAGCCCATTCAGCGGCTCAAAACAAAGTGCCTCGGCAACCGCAACCCCAGGCTGCATATGGATGAGACGCTCATCGCTCTTTCCATCTGCGCGGCGACAGACCCGAACGCCGAGCTGGCATTGCAGCAAATCTCCAGGCTAAAAGGCCTGGAGGCGCATTCGACGGTGCTGCTCTCCTCTGTGGATGAGGGAGTCTTCCGAAAGTTGGGCGTCAACCTGACCTGCGAGCCAAAATATGAGACGAACAAACTGTATCAAAAAAGCTAGAGCAACGCTCTAGCTTTTCTATTTGCGCCGCTATTGCAGCAGTTCGTGCACATAGCGCCGCAGTTCTTCTTTTGGGATGGAAGTATCGTGCTCCAGCCACCAGCTTGCCAAAGAGAAAAACGCGCCGGTGTAAAATTCGGCCAGCGCCTCGGCGGGAATTTCGGCCGGGTGGCGCAGGCTGTTTTTGGGAAAATGGTTGAAATCGTCCAAAAGGAGTTGTACGATATTTTTATGGAACACTCTCGTGATGTCCCCGCCGCGGTTGGCCCGCAGCATGCGCGAATATGCCATTCGGTTTTCATATAGATGATCCAGAACCTGATCGATCATCGCCAGGTAGAAGGCATGGGGCTCCTCACTGCGGGAAATTTGCGAGATGAATTCCTCCTGCATGGATTCGATGGCACAGCGCAGCAGATGATATTTATCCTCAAAATGGTTGTAGAAGGTTGTGCGATGCACCATGGCTTTTTGGCAAATATCCGTCACGCTGATCTCGTTAAACGGTTTGTGCTCCATGAGATCGAACAGAGCGGCGTAAAGAAACTTGTGTGTCTTCCGAATGCGAAGATCTTGCTTTTGAGCCATATGAGCCTCCGGTTTTCTACTGAACTATCGATTTTATAAAATATTATACAAATGAAGAGTAATTGAGCCTTGACGAATTTCTCTTTCTCTTTTACACTTTTTTCAATACTTGTAGTATTAGTATACAGTTGTCGAGCAAAATGTCAAGCAGAAGAAGGGAGACAGTTTTATGGCATTTGTCGAATTTCAAAATGTGAGCAAGATATACCGCCAGGGAGAAGTGGAGACGAGAGCTTTGGACGGCGTTAATTTTACGATGGAGCAGGGGGAGTTCGTCGTCATCGTGGGTGCGTCAGGCGCGGGAAAGACGACACTGCTCAATATTCTCGGCGGAATGGATAGCTGCACGGAGGGGCGCATTCTGATCGAAGGGCGGGATATCAGCCATTACTCCGCAAGACAGCTGACCGAATACCGCCGCTATGATATTGGGTTTGTCTTTCAGTTCTATAATCTGGTGCAAAACCTGACGGCGCGGGAAAACGTGGAGCTGGCGGCGCAGATCTGCAAAGAGCCTTTGCCGGCGGAGCAGGTTTTGGAGCAGGTTGGATTGGGGCACCGCATGGCGCACTTTCCGGCACAGCTCTCGGGCGGTGAGCAGCAGAGAGTCGCCATTGCCCGGGCTCTGGCAAAGAACCCAAAGCTGCTTTTATGCGACGAGCCGACAGGCGCGCTGGACTATAAGACGGGCAAGGCGATTCTTAAACTATTGCAGGATACCTGCAAGAACAGCAAGAAGACGGTGGCCCTTATCACGCACAACCAGGCGTTTACCGCGCTGGCAGATCGCGTCATTCAGGTCAGCAGCGGAAAGGTGACGGATATGCGGATCAATGAGAATCCCATGTCCGCAGAAAGGATTGAGTGGTAATGAGCGCATTTTTCAAAGATATTTTTCGCTCGGTCCGCCGCTCGATGAGCCGCTTTTTATCCATCATCGCCATCACGGCCCTGGGCGCGGGCGTGTTTGCCGGGCTGGCGGCTGTGGCGCCGGATATGTGGCAGACGGGAGACGACTACTTCGATCGGCAAAACCTGATGGATCTCCGCCTGCTCTCAACATATGGCTTCACAGAGGATGACATCGCGCAAATACGCGGGGAAGAGGGCGTACGCGGCGTGTTTGCGACGTACAGCGCCGATGCCGTCGCCAGCATCGGCGGGACGGATTATACCCTTCGCCTGCACGGCCTTCCGGACGATCCGGGGCGCATGGCGCAGGACGATATGAACCTGCCGGTGCTGGTGGAAGGCCGCTGGCCCGAAAAAAAGGGCGAATGCGTGCTGGTAAAAAAGGCCATTGAGATCGACAGCGAGCAGATTGGCGACCGCATTGTCATTCAAAATGAGGACGGCGAGCTGGATGACATGCTGGCTTGCATGGAATACGAGATTGTCGGGTTTGTGGAATCGCCGTACTATCTCTCCTTTACGCTGGGCACGACGGACAAGGGCAACGGGACGCTCTACTATGCCGCATATGTCCGGCAGGAAACCTTTGCCGCAGAAGTGTATACCGATGTCTATGTGAGCATAGAGGGCGCAGAAGAACTAAATAGCTTTGGGCAGGAATACCACGATTTGATCGCGGACAGCAAAGCGCGGCTGGAAATTTTGGCGGATGAACGGCAGGAAGTTCGCCTGGAAGAGATCCGGCAGGAGGCAAATGAGAAACTGCTGGATGCAAAGCAGGAATATGTGGAGGGCAAAGCCGAGGCCGAGGAGCAATTGGCCGAGGCAAAGGCACAGCTGCAAGATGCCAGAGAGCAGATAGAAAAGGGCGAAGAGAAACTGCGGGACGGCCAGAGGGAATATGACCAGGGCGTGCTTTTGCTGGTGGAGCAGAAGGCGGAATATCAGCAGAAAATCGCCGCGGCAGAGCAGCAGCTGGCTCAGTCCCAGCAGGAGATAGAGAGGGGCAGGAGCCAGCTTGCCCAGGGAAAAGAACAGCTGGATGCCTATGAAGCGCTTTTTGCAGAGCAAAGCGCGGCAGGGCAGAAGCAGCTGGAGGAGGAGCGCAAAAAGCTGGAAGGCTGGAGTGCACAACTGGAGAAACTGGCAGAGCAGATCGCGACCGCAGAGCAGATAGAGGCGGCGGGCGGAAGCGTCCCCGAACTGCCCGCGATGCGCCAGCAGTATGCGGAGCAAATGCGGCAGCTGGCCGATGCCAAGGCGCTGTTGGAGCAGAAGACTCAGGAGGGGCAGGAGGAGCTCGCAAAGCGCCGAGCTGAACTGGATGCGGCCTGGGAGGAGTACCATACAAAGGCGGCGGTGCTGGAGGCTGGCAGCCTGGATCTGGAAAAGGGAAAGAACGAGTTGGCGCGCCAAAAAGGCGAGGCCGAGCAGGGATTCGGGCAGGCTGAAGCGCAGCTGGCGGCTGCGAAGGAGCAGCTAGAGCGCGGCAAAGCCGAGCTGGCGGATGCCAAAAAGCAGCTGGAACGCGGCGAAAGAGAGTATCAGGAGGGCAAAGTGGAAGCAGAGGAACAGCTTGCCGATGCAAAACAGCAGATTGAGGATGCCGAGCGCCAAATTGCCGAGCTTGCGGCACCGGAATGGTATCTTCTAGATCGGGATATGACAGAGAGCATCGTGCTTTTTGATGCGAGCACGGAGCGCATGAACCAGCTCAAGACGGTTTTCCCGGTGGTGTTCTTCCTGGTGGCGGCGCTGGTCGCGCTGACGACCATGACGCGCATGGTAGATGAGGAGCGCGGCATCATCGGGACGTATAAGGCCCTGGGGTATTCCAATGTGAAAATCGGCTTCAAATACCTCTGTTATGCCGCGATGGCGACGATTCTCGGATCCGCGCTGGGCATCGGGCTGGGCATGTATTTCCTGCCCAAGATCATATGGAATGCCTATGGAATTGTATTTTCGCTTCCCAAAATGCTGATCACCTTCCACTGGGGAATCGCATTGCAGGCGCTTTTGGCACTGCTCTTTTTCACGCTGGGGGCGACCTACCTGGCCTGCAAAGCCTCGCTCTTTGAAGTGCCGGCACGCCTTTTGCAGCCCCGAGCGCCCAAGGCGGGCAAGCGCATTTTGCTGGAGCGCATCGGCTTGCTCTGGAAAAGGCTGAATTTTACCGCCAAAACCACGGCGCGCAACCTGTTTCTCAACAAGCGGCGGCTGATTATGACGGCGCTGGGCGTTGCGGGGTGCACGGCTCTGCTGGTTACGGCTATGGGCGCCCGGGATTCGGTCAGCACGGTTTTGGGCGATCAGTTTGAAGATATCTACCGGTTCGACGTCATGGCAACGCTGGCGGAGCAGGAAATTTCCGGCGAGCTTTTGGATGCGCTGGAAACCCCGCAGCTGTTCGAGAGCTATCTGCAAATCATGAACAAGAACATGAATGCCACGAACCAGGAAGAGAGCTATACCATGACGGCCTATCTCTATATTCCAAAACAGCCGGAACGGCTGAGCGAGTTTGTGGATCTGCGCCACCGCAGGGATAAGGCAAAAATCCCATTTGGGGAGGACAGCGTTGTCATCACGGAAAAACTGGCGGAAAACCTTGGCCTGAAGCCGGGAGACACGCTGCGCCTGCAATCCGTGACGGCGCCGGATGCCCGGCCGACCGAGCTGATTGTAACGGATATCTGCGAGAATTATGTGTTCAACTATATCTATGTCTCGCCAAAGGTCTATGAAAAGGCGGCAGGCAAGCCATGCGAGTTTACCCAGCTGGTCGCCCGGACGAATCCGGAAGAAACCCAGGCGGCGATCCAAAAATTAGAGGAGCTCTCACAGCAGGTGCCGACGATCACGCTCATCTCGGATATTATCGGGACGGTGAAGGGATCCATCGATAGCGTCAATATCATCATCTTCGTGCTCATCATCCTGGCCGGGGCGCTGGCCTTCATCGTGCTTTATAACCTGACGAATATCAATGTGGGCGAGCGCGTGCGGGAAATCGCGACGCTCAAAGTGCTGGGATTCCGCTCTGGGGAGACCAACGCCTATATTTTCCGGGAGACGCTGATTCTCTCGATGATCGGGTGTGTCCTGGGCCTGGGGCTTGGGCTGGTGCTCTATCAGTATGTGGTAAAGACGGTAGAAGTCGATATTCTCATGCTGGGGCGCACGGTGAGCCTGGGCGGGTATCTGATGGCCTCCGCCCTGACCATGCTCTTCACGTGGCTGGTGAGCATTTTCATCAACCGCCGCATTCGGCAGGTGGATATGGTGGAATCGCTGAAATCTGTGGACTAAGCAGAAAAAGAATGCTATACTCTGTTTAGGAGGGCAGATAAATGGCGAAACAACACAATTTATGCCGAAGCTTTGCGATGGCTCTGCCTGCCGCGCTCATGTTTTATGGGATTCCGGCGCTTCTGGCAGCGTGTGTTCTATCCGGCGTTGGGGTTTTTAGCTGGCTGGTTTGCAGGGCTGTGCGCGAGAATAAGAAGAAGCGGCAGGAGATTTGAAAACGGCAAAAAGGTGCAGAGCATTCTGCACCTTTTTTATACAAGCGGAGGAACTATGATTATCAGTGCGAGCCGGCGGACGGATCTGCCGGCATTTTATGCAGATTGGCTGAAAAGACGCTTTGAAGAGGGCTATGCCTTAGTGCGCAACCCAATGAACTGTCGCCAGGTCAGCAAAATACTGCTCATGCCGGAGAAGGTGGAGGGGATCGTCTTTTGGACGAAAAACGCCGCGCCGCTCTTGCCGTATCTGCACGTTTTTGATGCCTATCCGTTCTATTTTCAGTATACGCTCACTTCTTATGGCAAGGAAATCGAGCCGGGCATTCCGCAAAAAGGCAGGGAAGGCATTGCGGCGTTTCAGCGGCTGTCCGGGCAGGTGGGAAAAGAACGGGTGATCTGGCGCTACGATCCCATTTTTCTCTCCCAGCGCTACTCACTCGAATACCACATCCGCTATTTTGAGCAAATGGCCAAGCGGCTGGAGGGATATACCGAAAAATGTATTTTCAGCTTTCTCGATCTCTATCCCAGCATTCAAAAGCGCATGAACCAAAGCGGCATTCTGCCCATGGAGCAGGAGCAGATGCGGGAATTGGCCGAAAAACTGGCCGAGATCGCGGCGGCATACCACTTAAAATTGGAGACATGCGCCGAGCCGGCTGATCTATCCGAATTTGGGATCCAGCATGGCTGCTGCATTGATGCGGCCCTGCTTTCGCGCATTGCAGGCAGGCCGATTCAGGCCAAAAAGGATAGGAGCCAGCGGGAAAGCTGCGGCTGTGCGGCCAGCGTGGATATTGGGGCATACGGCGCGTGCCATGGAGGCTGCCAATACTGCTATGCCAGAAGAGACGGCCAGGCCAAGGAGCACCGGGCAGATTCTCCCTTCCTGCTGGGCGGGCTTGCGGAGGGAGACGTTGTGCGCGAAAGGAAATAGAAGGGCAAAACGAAAAAGGGCACTCGGCATGAGTGCCTTTTTATGCAAAGAGCAGGGCAGCGGGCAGGAAATCACTGAAAAAGAATGTTAATGTTTTATATATAAAATTTAATGTAAAACATTAAAATATTATTGACATAGATTAAATATGGTGGTAAGTTATTCTCACCAGGCATGCGATGGAAATTTATCACGTTGGAGGAAGTGCAAAAATGAAAGGAATTGACAAACTCGCGAAGGTCGTTACGAAGGTATTGGAAGTTACGCACTGGGTTGCAGAGGCGCTCATGCTGGCGGCGGCAATCAGCATAGTAGCCGCGCCGCAATGGCTGGGCTATTTTGTCGGTCTGGATACGATGGGGCAGGAAGTTGAGCTGTCTGCCTACGGTTTTGAAATCATGGCGCCTGTTGTGAATGGAATGGTAGATACCAAAACTTTTGTTCTCTTTGCCATTGGCGCGGTCATCATCTTCTCGCTGGTGGCGATGATCTTCCGGAATCTTTATCTGATCATCAAAAAATCTGAGGGTACAACGCCGTTTCAGAAGGATAACGTCCGCATGATGAGAGAGATTGGCATTTTCTCTATCGGGATTCCTGTGATTGGCTTAATCATGAATATCATTGCCCGCCTGGTGCTCGGGCCGGAAGCGGCGGAAATGAGCAACAGCATGGAGGGATTTGTGATGGGCATCATCGTGCTTTGCCTGACGCAGTTTTTCGCGCACGGGGTGGAGCTGGAAAAAGATGTGGACGGACTGCTGTAAGGAGGCGTGCAGATGGGAAAAATTGTACTGCGGCTGGATAGAATGATGGTTGAGAGAAAAATATCGCTGGGCGAGCTTGCCGAGCGGGTAGGCATCTCGAACGTCAATCTCTCAAAAATCAAAAACAATAAAGTAACAGCGATTCGCTTTTCCACGCTTGCGGCGATCTGCGAAGTGCTGGAATGCCAGGCAGGCGATATTCTGGAGTTCCAGCAGGATGAGGAATAGGCGGCAAAAGGCGTATAAAAAAACGGCATGACCATATGGCCATGCCGCTTTTTTGTGCTTTACTCCTGCTCAGGCTGGGAAGGAGTTTCTCCGGAAAGCGCCGGAGGGTTTCCGGTTCCCTGAATGAGCCCGGCCAGGTCGATCCCGGTGAGCTCTTTGAGCGTCTCAAAGCCGGCTCCTGCAATATTGGTAACAGTCTGCGCGATCTTCGCCGCGCCGCCCTTGCCTTCGCCCGTATCGATGACGGTGATCTTGTCGATGTTCTCCATGGGCTTGGCGATGTTCTCCATGATGGCAGGCAGGTTGCCCATGATGAGTTCGACGACAGCCGCCTGGCCATATTTCGCCATGGCATCGGCGAGCTTGTTTTTCGCATCGGCGTCTGCGATACCCTTGGCGCGGATGGCCTCGGCTTCTGCTTCGCCCGTCAGGCGAATCGCTTCGGCCTCTGCCTGCGCCTGAATTTTGCGGGCCTCTGCCTGCGCCATGGCATCGATGCGGATGGCCTCGGCCTCCGCCTCTGCCCGGCGGATTGCCTTGATTTTGTCTGCTTCGGCTTCAATTTCTGTCTTGCGCTTTTGTGCGTTTGCCGGCTTTTCTACCGTCGCGACCAGCTCTTTTTCTACCGTGATGGCGGCCTGCTCTGCCAGAATGGCTTTTTGCTGCTCCAGTTCAGACTGCACCTGAATCTCGCGGATCTTATAGGAAGCATCGGCCTCGGCCTTGGCGCGATCCTGCTCGGCGCGGAAGCCTTCCATGCGCAGCTGCTTATCGCGTTCTGCCCGGGCGATCTCCGCGTCTGCCGCCAGCTTGACTTTCTGGCCTTCCTGGGAAGCTTCGGCTGTCTTAATATCCGTATCGCGCTTGCGCTCCGCTTCGGCGATCTCCGCTTCCGCTTTGGATTGTGCAACCTGCGGGCGGGCCCGGTTTTCCAGATAGCCGCCCTGAGTTGCGATCTTCAAAATCGAGTAGGAGAGCAGCTGAAGGCCCATCTCATCCAGCTCTTTTTTGATATCCTCTTCCGTGCGGCGCTCGAACTCGGCGCGGTTGGAGTTGATCTCCTCGACGGTCATCGTGGAGACAATGCCGCGCAGTTTGCCTTCCAGAATCTGCTCGACCATGCCGCTGATGACAGCTTTGGTGGAGACTGCGTTGCCATTGCAGAATTGCTCGACCGCTTTTAAAATGCTCTCGCGCTCATTGCGCACTTTGACGACGGCCGTTCCCACCACGTCTACGAAGATGCCCTGCTTGGAAGGCGCTTCGGTTACGTCGGTCGTCATGGAGATATTTTCCAGCGAGATGACGCAGCTGGTTTCGAAGATCGGAAGCATGATGCCGCCTCTGCCCGAAAGCACGCGCTTTTTAATTCCCGTAATGACGATGGCCTTATCCGCCGGAACTTTGCGCCAGCAAAGAAGAATAAGCAAAAAGACGAGCAAAACTGGAATTGCGATGCTCAGAACTGGCCAAAGGAACTCGAGATCATCAAACATATTTTCCTCCTGATAGGTACTAAAAATTTCGCCGCAAAGTGCGGCGCCCCATAATATAACATATGATGCGCTGGGGGTTAGCATTATTATAGCATTTTTGCAAAAAATGTCGAGTAGTGCGGCAAAAAAATGCGGCGCGTTTACAAAAAAGAAAAACGCCGCAGGCAAACTCTGTTTTGCCATAGAAAAAGAGCCGCGGCCTGCGGCTCTTTTCGTATGAAAATTATTTTACTTCGTCTTTATGTTCTTCGTAGAAAGCGAGATATTTATCATACTGCTTGCGGATCATAGAGGGAACATCCATCTGATAGGGGCAGCGCGAAGAGCACTGGCCGCAATGCAGGCACTCGTCTACGACCTTCAGGCTCTCGTAGTATTCATCCGTGATGAAGTTCTGATAGGGAGAGCGGGTGCAGAGCAGATGCAGCCGGGCGACAGTCGGGATTTGAATGCCCACTGGGCAGGGCATGCAGTAGCCGCAGGCACGGCAGAACTCCCCGGCAAACTCCGCGCGTTCCTTTTGAATGATCGCCAAAAGCTCCTCATCCAGAGCGGGCAGAGCCTGCTCGTAGGAGAGCCATTCATCCAGCTCTTTCTGGCGCTGAATGCCGTAAATCGGGACGACATTATCGAACTGCTGCTGGTAGGCAAACGCCGCCTTGGCGCTGCTGCAAAGCCCGCCGGACATCGCCTTCATAGCGATAAAGCCCATGTCGTGCTCCTTGCACAGCGCAACCAGTTCCAAATCGCTGTCTGCCGAGAGATAGGAGAGCGGGAACTGAAGCGTATCGAACAGGCCGCTTCGAACGCCCTGCTCGGCGATATCGTGGCGGTGCGCAGTAAAGCTCACATGGCGGATCTTGCCGGCCTTTTTGGCCTGCATCAGCGCGAAAAGCGCAGAGGAATCATCGTCCGGGTTCTGGAGCGCCTGGAGATTGTGCATCTGGTAAATATCGATATAATCCGTCTGCAAATTGCGCAGGCTGGTCTCGATATCCCGCTCGGCGCCGGCGCGGTCGGTGGACATGGTTTTGCTGGCGATAATGATATTCTGGCGCAGCCCGCCTTTGAACGTCTCGCCCAGCTTTTCCTCGCTGTCGGTATATGCCCGGGCAGTATCGAAGAAGTTGATGCCGGCATCATAGGCATTGCGCAGAATGCTCTTTGCCGTCTGCATATCCACGCGCTGAATGGGCAGTGCGCCAAAGGAAGTTTTGGTAACCATCAGCTCGGTCTTTCCCAGCCTGATTTTTCTCATATGCTTTGCCTCCGTAACTAGAAAGTAATTATAGTTTACTACTTAAAGCGGGCTGTAAGTCAAGCCTTTTCTCGTTGCAATGAAGGGGAAAGTCGGGTATCATAAGAAAAGAGAAAGGAAAAAGAGGAAGATAGCATGAGCATTAAACTGATTGTATCGGATATCGATTACACGCTGATCAACGCCCACGCGATGCCCACGCCCCGGGTTACGCAGACGCTGCGCCGGGCAATGGAGCGGGGGATTACCGTCGCGCTGGCGACGGGCCGCGGCCTGTTCGAGGCGCGCCATATCGCGGAGCATATCGGCGGTATCCGGCACTGCATCTGCATGACGGGTGCAGAACTTTACGACTTGCAAAAGGAGCAAACCATCTTTTGCCGGACGATGCCAAACGCCGTGCTGGCAAGCGTCATACAGGCGGTGGAGCGCTTTCCCGGCGCTTATTGCCAGCTCTACTGCGAGCGGGAGATCGTCGCCAATGAATATGCCATGAATCGGATCAAGGAAAACGCAACGGCGAAAAGATACCTGGATACCGTGCGGGATCGGCTGATTACGGCGGAGGATGTCCCTTTAGCTGTGGAGCAAAGAGGGCTCAAAGGCGCAAAATTCCTGATCATTGCAAAAGAGCAGGAGCAGCTTGCCCCCATGAAAGCGGAAATCGCAAAAATTCCCGGGCTGAGCGTGGTGTTTTCGGGAAGCTGGTCCATCGAAGTGATGGATGAGAGCGTAACCAAGGGAACCGCGCTCAAAACACTGCGCGAAATGCTGGGCTTTGAAAGAGAGGAAGTGCTGGCCATTGGCGACAGCGAAAACGACGTCGCCATGCTGGCCGAGGCGGGCGTTGGCGTGGCCGTCGGCAATGCGACTGGGCCGCTTTTGGAATATGCCGAGCATATCGTTCCGCCCGTCTGGGAAGACGGCGCGGCGGTGGCAGTCGAGCGGTTTGCGCTGGGAGAGGCGTAATGGAGTGGGGGATTCTCGCCGGCGCGGCAGGGCTGCTCTGCGGTTTCCTCTGGGCGCAGAATAACTGGCTGACGGAGAAAAAATATGTGCTGCACCATCCGCGCATCGCATCGCCCATGTGCATTGTGCATCTCTCGGATCTTCACGCCAAGCAGTTTGGAAGGGGAAGCTGCCGTCTGCTGCGCAGGGTGCGCAGGCAAAAGCCGGATCTCATCGCCTTCACAGGAGACTTGGTGGATCGCTTCCGGCTGGAGACGGATGCCGCCTATGATCTGATGCGGGAGCTGACGGCGCTGGCGCCGGTGGTCTACTGCCCCGGCAACCATGAGTACGGCCGGCGGGATCGGGAGCAGATTTTAGAGCAGCTGCAAGCCTGCGGCGTCATCGTCCTGCGGCAGCAGATCCGGGAGATGCAGATTGCAGAAAACCGGCTGGCAATCCTTGGGGCAGACGAAATTGGCTATGGCGGCAAAAGCGCAGAGCAACTGGCAAAGCTGGAGCAAAGCGGAAAATTCCGGCTGCTGTTGGCGCACTTTCCGCACTATTTCGATTCTTCTTACAGCCGCTATGCCATCGATTTGGCGCTTTGCGGCCATGCGCACGGCGGGCAGTTCTGGTTCCCAGGCGGCGGGGTTTATGCGCCAGGCCAGGGGCTTTTCCCGAAATACTGCAAGGGAATGCACCAGAAGGGAAGGGCGCGCATGATCGTCAGCCGGGGACTTGGAAACAGCGGGTTTCCTCTGCGGCTCTTGAATTTTCCGCAGATCGTCGTGGCAGAGCTGCTGCCGGAATAAAATGAACAAAAAAAGAGCGGGCTATCCCGCTCTTTTTTTATTGCCTACTGGGCGGCGGATGCCTCCAGATCGGCGTAGTAGTTATCCAGATAGACCTGGTATTTTTCCGGATATGTCTTGACTTTCATCTCGTCCCGCCAGGTCTCGCACATCTCGAAAAACGCGTCGCTTTTTTTGCTCTCCAGCAGGGAAGCGGAGATAGTCGCCTGAACATCCTCATACTTTGCCGGGCCTTCCTGCAAAATCTCCTCCAGGCGGATGATGTGATAGCCGCTGGGGGAGGAGACCAGGGCGCTGATGTCGCCCACATTGTTTAGCGCGAATACGCCTTTGACGAAGTCTTCATAATAGGTGGAGTTTTCCTGCCCCACGACGTAGCCGTCCGGGTAATAGGCGGCGCCGGGATCCGCGGAATATTCGCCCATGAGATCCGCGAAATTTGAGCCGTCCGCGTTGATTTTTGCACGCACATCTTCCGCCTTGGGCTGGATTCCAGCCAGCGCTTCCTGCAGATAAGCATCATAGGCGGCTTGATCGCCGGCAGAATACAGCTCGCTCAGTTTGCTGGAAGTCTCGGTATCAAAGCCGATCAAAATGTGCTTCACGCGGCGGTAGCCGGCAGGGGTATAGTAGATGGCGCCGCCGCTGAGAGCGTCGTTCTCAAAGCTGGCAGTGCCGTCGGCATATCCGGTTTTGGCCTCTTCCACGAGTCTGTCGTATTCCTCGCGCACTTCCTGCTCCTGCACGGAAATATCGTCTGTAAAATGCGCGAACACCTTATCGTAAACCAGCGAGTCTTCATAATAGGTGCGGAAGTCCTCTTCGATATAGCCCTGGTTTGCCATTTCCAGACTGACTTTCGTCTCTAAATCCGCCTCAGAGAGATCGGGGTTTTGCTCTTTGATAGAGGCCTCAATGCTCTGGCGGCCCGAGCTCATTTCCGAGGCGACGTTTTCCTCGATCTTCGCGCGCTCTTCCTCGGAAAA
This sequence comes from uncultured Christensenellaceae bacterium, assembly GCA_910588425.1. GTDB lineage: Bacteria > Bacillota > Clostridia > Christensenellales > Christensenellaceae > QANA01. The sequence continues at coordinate 67,856 of CAJUPM010000002.1, forward strand.
TTCATAGTATCCAAGCTCCTCGCCCTTGGCGTAGACGACTTCGCTGAGCACCATAGAGTCCAGAATCTGCTGGGCGAGCTGCATCACATTCTCCTTGGAGGAGGCGCTGCTGGCATCGATGCTCAAATAGTAGACGTAGTAGTCCAGCGTATCCAAGAAGTCGTCAAAAGCGATTTCGCGGCTGCCGACTTTCGCGATCACTCCGCCCCTCTCCTGCTTTTTACAGCCGGCAAAAGCGCCAAGGCACAGGAGAAGCACAAGCAAGATGCTTAAGAATTTTTTCATGAATTCCATCCTTTCCGTTTGCGACATGTTCTTATTCTACCATACCTGATTTTTAGAAAATATATGGAATTTGTAAACAATCTGGGGCAAAGCAAAAAAGATGCGCCCAGGAAATTTACAAAGAAACGCAAATGGGATATGATGAAAGAAAAATTTTGGAGCAGGAACATGAAAAAAGGTGAAAAGAGAGTATCTGCCCCCAGCTATCTCAAGGGGCTTGGCGGCGCGGTAATTGGCGGCATTCTGGCGTTTTTGATGTGGGTGCTGACGGCGCATTTTGTGGGAGGGAACCTGCATCTGAGCTTTGGGTTCGTCCTGGCGCTTTTTGTCTACTATGGCTATTTTTCTTTTGGCGGCAAAAAAGCAAAGGGATTTTTCGCAATCTATCTGCCCACCGTGTTTTTGCTGGGCTTTCTGGCCGCGGCGGTTTCGGTTGGCATCATCCATATGCAGAGCCTAGGGTTTACGGGAAGCAGTCTCCCCGCATATGCCGCCGCTTATTATCATGGAAATGTGCTGGCGGCCTATTTTGATACGCTGGGCAAGAGCGTGCGGCAGGTGTTCTTGCAGTTTGGCAGCGTCTGGCCGTATTTTGCCATCGGCGCGATCTACGAGGCCGTGGGCGCTATGTGCTATGGCGTTCGGGCGGGCAGGCAGGCAGATGATAGAGGAAAAGCAGGCGCAGGCCGAGAAGAGCGGTGAATAGGCGAATATGAAAATTGTTGGCTATCAGGAAAAATATGCGGAGAAACTCTCGGAGATCGTCGTCCGAAATCTGATGGAAGTCAATTCCAAAGACTATCCGATGCACGCGATCCGGCGGATGATCCTGAATTTTGGCCCAGAGCATATTCAGAGCTTTGCGGCCAAACGGGAGATTTTTGTGGCGGCAGAGGGGGATGAGCCCATCGGCATTTTGACGATCGAGCCATCCTGGAACGGCCTAAAAGGTGAATACTATTTTCTGACTATCTTTGTTCAGCCGGAATACCATAGAAAGGGAGTTGGCCGGGCGCTCATCGCGGCAGGCGAGGCGTATGTGCGGGCAAACGGCGGGGTCAAAATCACCATTCCCTCTTCCATCACCTCCCACGCTTTTTATCATAAGATGGGTTATGCCTATACCAGCGAACAGCCGGATGGGGAGGGGCACTATATCATGGAAAAATATTTGGGGCAGGGCAGCGAAGAGGAGGCCGCGCGATGAGCAGTCAATCCAGCCTAGGCCCGCTTTGCCACGGGGCACCCGAAGACCAGCGCAGCGAGCGGGAGATGCGGGTATATGCCGCCTTGCAGCGGCTGCAAATTCCTTTTGTGCGCCTGGATCACCAGGCGGTATACTCCGCCGCGGACGGCTCCTGCGATGCCATCGATGCGGCGCTGGGCATCCCAAATCTGAAAAACCTCTTTTTGCGCAATGCAGATAAATCCCGGTATTTTATGGTAACCTTGCCCGCGGAAAAGCGCGCCGATCTCAAAAAGCTTGCCGGGCAGCTGGGGGTATCCCGGCTCTCTTTTGGCAGGCCGGAACAGATGGAGGCTTTTTTGGATTTGCAGCCGGGGTCGGTGAGCGTTTTGGGATTGATGAACGATGCAGACGGGCGTGTTCAGCTGGTTTTGGATCGCGAAATAGAGCATTTGGAGGTGCTTGGATGTCATCCGTGCGTCAATACCTCCAGCCTGCGCATTTCCATGCGGGATTTCCTCGAAGTTTTCCTGCCGGCTTTTGATCGTGCGCCCATTTGGATGGATATCTGAATGCGGGCAGAAAGGCATTTTGCGGGCAGTCGTGAAAGTTTTGTAAATATGCCGAAAATTTGCTAATTTCATTGCCATTCCGGCAAATTTTGTGATAGTATGAAAAGCAAGAAAATATATGTTCTATGAGCAAAGGGGGAAGCAGTATGAACAACAAATCGAGCATTGGAGTGGACGTTAGGCTGGCATATCTTCTGATCTATCTCGTCCCGTTCCTGGGCAGTTTTTTGTTTTTGATTTTTGATTACAACGATAAAACAATCCGCCGGCATTGCCTGATGTCGCTCTTTACTTTGATCGGCGTGATTCTGATCAATATGGTGCTGTTCTTTTTTGCGAAAATCCCGGTCATTGGAGTGCCCTTCTCCATTTTGATCGTCGTGCTCTACGTTCTTTATGGTATCATTATGATCATCGGCCTGGCGCGCGCTTTGGGCGACAGCTTTCTGCGCATCCCCTTCTTCTATGATCTGGCCGAGAAATGCAGCAAATAATTTTTTAGAGAGGACGAAATAGACTACATGGAAAAAATCAGGATGAGCACCCCACTGGTAGAGATGGATGGCGATGAGATGACGCGCATTCTCTGGGGGCAGATCAAAGAGGAGCTGTTGTGCCCGTTTGTCGATCTGAAAACAGAGTATTACGATCTCGGCCTGCCGTATCGGGACGAGACGGACGATCAGGTTACTTACGACGCGGCCAACGCCATCAAAAAGTACGGCGTCGGCGTCAAATGCGCGACGATCACGCCCAACGCCCAGCGGATGGAAGAATATCATCTGAAGGAAATGTATAAAAGCCCCAACGGGACGATTCGCGCCGTGCTGGATGGAACTGTTTTTCGCACGCCCATTCTCGTGAAAGGGATCGAGCCCTTTGTGCGCACATGGAAACAGCCCATCACCATCGCCCGCCATGCTTTCGGCGATATTTACCGGGATACTGAATCCAAAGTTGCGGGCGGCGGAAAAGTGGAGCTGTTTGTCGCTCAGAACGGCAGGGAAGAGCGGCTGCCCGTCTATGAATATAATGAGAACGGCGGCATTGCCCTGGCGATGTATAACACCGTCGATTCCATTCGGAGCTTTGCCAGAAGCTGCTTCCAGTTTGCCCTGGGCGAGAAAAAGGATCTCTGGTTCTCTACCAAGGATACCATTTCCAAGCAGTATGACCACACGTTTAAGGATATTTTCCAGGAGATTTATGACGCGGAGTTCGCCGAGAAATTCGAGGCCGCGGGCCTGGAATATTTCTATACGCTCATCGACGATGCCGTCGCCCGGGTGGTGCGCTCGGAAGGCGGGTTCATTTGGGCGCTGAAAAATTACGACGGCGATGTCATGAGCGATATGGTGGCGACGGCCTTCGGAAGCCTTGCCATGATGACTTCGGTGCTGGTCTCGCCGGATGGCAACTACGAATACGAGGCCGCTCACGGCACGGTTACGCGCCACTACTATAAGCATCTCAAAGGCGAGGAGACCTCGACCAACTCGGTTGCGACGATCTTTGCCTGGTCCGGCGCGCTCAGAAAGCGCGGCGAGCTGGATGGCAACCAGGAACTGATGGAGTTTGCCCAAAAACTGGAGCAGGCCACGCTTTCGACCATCGAAGGCGGCGTGATGACGCGGGATCTGGCGCTTCTCTCTACGCTGGAAAATGTCAAAGCGGTCAATTCGAGCCAGTTTATCAAGGCAATTCGGGAAAACCTCGAGAGCCTTTATCAATAATTTAGACAAAAGAGGAAAATGGGATGACACTATACGAAAAGTGGCAGCAGCTGGCAGATATGCAGCAGACGCAGGAGGCGCAGCTGGCATATTGGCAGGAGTATTTTGCGGCAGAGACAGAGAATTATAAGAAAATTCTCGCCGAGCCGGAAAAGGTCTTTGCAGGCAAGCTTTCGGAGCTGGCAGAGCAGTTCGGGATGACGCCCGAAGTTTTCACCGGCTTTATGGACGGCATCAATGAGAGCCTGGTTTCCGGCTATGAAATTGCGGGGCTGGCAGAAGATACAGAGATCGAGCTGAAAGTGGATTTCGAGAAGCTGTTCTATAATATGCTGGATGCCAAGGCAAAGTGGCTGTATACTCTGCCTGAGTGGGAAAGCGTTCTTTCCGAAGAGAAGCGCCGGGAGATCACAAAAGCATGGCGCAAATCTGGCCAGATCATCAACGAGAACAAGGTCGGCCGCAACGATCCATGCCCCTGCGGCAGCGGCAAAAAATATAAGAAGTGCTGCGGCAGGAACCTCTAATCTGGCAGCCTAGATAAAAAACCGGCAACCGCCGGTTTTTTATTTTGCGCTTCCCCATGGGTGCGGATTTTCCCGGGGCATTCTTGCTTTTTTTGAGAAATTCCCATAAGATATAGGAGAGCTATTTTGGAGGTAGTATGAACAGGCAAGATACCATTCGCAATTTTTGCATTATCGCGCATATCGACCACGGCAAATCTACCTTGGCCGATCGCTTAATTGAAAAGACCAAAACAGTCTCCATGCGGGAGATGGAGGATCGGCTGCTGGATCAGATGGATTTGGAGCGCGAGCGCGGCATCACCATCAAATCCCAGGCTGTGCGCATGTTCCACGAGAAAGACGGCATCGAATATACGTTTAATCTCATCGATACGCCCGGGCATGTGGACTTCACGTATGAAGTCTCCCGCTCTCTGGCGGCCTGCGAAGGGGCGATCCTTGTGGTGGATGCCAGCCAGGGCATCGAGGCGCAGACGCTGGCAAACGTCTATCTGGCGCTGGATAACGATTTGGAGATTTTGCCTGTCATCAATAAAGTGGACTTGCCCTCGGCGCGGCCGGATGAAGTGGCGCAGGAAATCGAGGATGTCATCGGGCTGGATTGCAGCTATGCGCCGCGCATCAGCGCGAAAACCGGCCTGAATATCGAGAGCGTTCTGGATGCGATCGTGGATTACCTGCCCCCGCCCAGGGGCGATTCCTCCGCGCCGCTGAAAGCGCTGATCTTCGATTCCTTTTATGATAACTATAAAGGCGCCATCAGTTTTGTGCGCGTCAAGGAGGGCAGCGTCAAAACTGGGGATATCATTCGGTTTATGGCCACGGAGAAGGAATACGACGTCACAGAAGTGGGCATTTTCACCCCTAGGCTTCTGCCCGCAGAAAGCCTGAAGGCGGGGGAAGTCGGCTATATTGCGGCAAGCGTCAAGACCATCAGCGATACGCGGGTGGGCGATACGGTAACGCTGGCGGCCCGGCCGGCCGCAGAGCCGCTGCCGGGGTATAAGAAAGTCTCCTCCATGGTCTATTGCGGCATCTACCCGGCCGACGGCGCCAGATACGATGATCTGAAGGATGCGCTGGAAAAACTGCATTTAAACGACGCCTCCTTAAGCTATGATCCGGAGACGTCCGTCGCCCTGGGCTTTGGCTTCCGCTGCGGATTTTTGGGGCTTTTGCATATGGAGATCATTCAGGAGCGGCTGGAGCGGGAATTCGATCTCGATCTGGTAACCACGGCACCCAGCGTCAGCTATCACGTCGTTTTGACAAACGGCGAGATGGTTGTGGTAGAAAACCCCACTAACCTGCCCGATCCCTCCACCATCGAGCATATGGAAGAGCCGATGGCCAAGGTATCCGTCATGACGCCGGATGAGTATGTCGGCGCGGTGATGGATATTTGCCAGGAAAAGCGTGGAATTTTCAAAAATATGGAGTATATCGAGACGACCCGCGTCGTCCTGCACTATGAGATCCCGCTCAACGAGATCATCTATGATTTCTTCGATCAGCTCAAATCCCGCACGCGGGGATACGCCTCGCTGGATTATGAGCTCTGCGGCTACCAGAAGAGCGAGCTGGTCAAGCTGGATATTCTGCTGAACGGCGAGATGTGTGATGCGCTTTCGCTGATCGTGCATGCGGATAGGGCCTATGCCCGGGGCAGGATGATCGCCGAAAAGCTCAAGGAAGTCATCCCGCGGCAGATGTTTGAAGTGCCCATTCAGGCGGCCATCGGCGGCAAGGTCATCGCGCGCGAGACGGTCAAGGCCATGCGCAAGGATGTTTTGGCAAAATGCTATGGCGGCGATATTTCCCGCAAGAAAAAACTGCTAGAAAAGCAGAAGGAAGGAAAAAAACGCATGCGGCAGGTGGGGAGCGTAGAAGTCCCCTCCGAGGCGTTTATGAGCGTTTTGAAGCTGGATTCGTGAGCAGAGGGCTTTATATTCATATCCCATATTGCCAGCGCAAATGCGGCTACTGCGATTTTGTTTCCTACCCTGGAAAAGAGAGCACGATGCCGGAGTATGTGCAGGCCGTGATTCGGGAGGCAGCGTTTTACCAGGGCGAGTGCGTAGATACCGTCTTTATCGGCGGGGGGACGCCATCGTATCTGCCGGATGGGGCGATAGAACAGCTGCTGGATGGCGTGCGCAGGAGCATCGAGATTGCGCCTGAGGCCGAAATTTCCATCGAGGCCAACCCCAATTCCTTTTCCAGGCAAAAGGCGGCGGAATATCAGTGGGCAGGGATCAACCGCCTTTCCCTGGGCCTTCAGGCGGTGCAGGATGCGCTTTTGGCATCGATTGGCCGCCTGCATACCTACGATGATTTTCTGCGCGCGCTGGATGCGGCGTGCGAGGCAGGGTTTGCCAATATCAACGCAGATCTCATGTATTCGCTGCCCGGCCAAAGTGTGGAGCAGGCGAGGGAGAGCGCAAAGGCGCTTTGCGCACTGCCCGTCACGCATGTCTCGGCCTATGCCCTAAAGCTGGAAAAAGGCGTTCCCATGTATGGCATGCCCCAGCCGGACGAAGAGACGGATCGGGCCATGTTTTACGCTATCAAGGAAACTTTGGAGGCGGCGGGGTTTGCCCGCTATGAGATCTCCAATTTCGCAAAAAAAGGCTATGAATGCCGGCACAATTTGAAATACTGGCGTGTTTGGGAGTATATTGGCCTGGGCGCCTCGGCGCACTCCTTTTATCAGGGCGAGCGCTTTTCCAACGATGATGGCCTGGGGCGGTATCTGGCTGCACTGGGGCGGGGAAAGCGGGCGGAGATCTCCCGCCTCAAGGCGGATTTGCCCTTTGAGCGCATCATGCTCAAAACCCGCCTGCTGGAGGGTATGCCGGCGGAGGAGCTTCCAAAGAGCGATGGGATGCGCAGATCTCTTGCCAAGCTGCAAAAGCTCGGCCTGTGCGAGCTGGGCGAGCGGCTTGTTCTGACGGAAAAAGGGCTGGACTTGCAGGATGGCGTTGTGCTGGAACTCATCGAAAATCTGGTATAGCAAGCCGAAAAAGGCGCGGCCCAAAGGGGGCTGCGCCTTTCTTTGTTCAATAATTCGTAACAAATAGCCTATTGACTAAAAAGGGAAATAGTGCTATTTTTTATAGTAGTGATTAGCACTCGACTAAGTTGAGTGCTAACAAACCAAAAGGAGGGCGGAGATATGGCGATAACCGAACGTCAAATGATGATTCTAAAAGCGATCATCGATGATTATATTGCTACGGGCATCCCGGTTGGATCCCGCACGCTTTCCAAACGGGAGGATATGAACATCTCCTCCGCGACGATCCGCAATGAAATGGCAGATCTGGAAGAGGGGGGATACCTGGAGCAGCCGCATACCTCCGCTGGGCGCATGCCTTCGGATAAGGCGTATCGGCTCTATGTGGATACGCTGATGAAGGTTTCCCGCTTAAACCAGGGCGAGATCGCCTTTATCCGCGGATACCTGAACCAGAAGATGGGGCAGATGGGCGGCGTCATCGAGGCCACGGCAAAAGTGCTTTCGGAGATGACCAATCTCACCAGCCTGGTGCTTGCCCCGCAGCTCTCGCAAATCGAGATTCGGCGCATCCAGATCGTCAAGCTGAGTGGGCATAAGGCTCTGCTCATTTTCGTGTTCAACACGGGCATGGTGCGGGATATGGTGATCCATGTGCCCGAGGAGATGGATCCTTACGAGCTGGAAACGCTCTCGAATTTTCTGACGGATAAAGTGAGCAACCGGCGCTTTGCAGATGCCGTTTCGGCAGTGAGGGAGGCGGCGGTGGGCGACATCGAGGCGCACCGGGCTTTTATGGAAAGCATGCTGGATGCCGTGCAGGCCAACATCCGGCCGGAGGCTGGAAAGGAAGTTGTGCTGGGGGGAGCGAAAAATATCTTCAACCACCCGGAATACCAGGATGTGGATAAGGCGAAAAATTTTCTGACGCTTTTGGAGACCAAAGATGCGCTCTATGATATGCTTTCCCGCTCGACGGATATGGAATTTACCATCCGCATCGGCAGGGAAAACGAGCTGGATGAGCTGAGGGATATGAGCATCGTTACGGCGACTTACCGCATGGGCGATCAGAAGCTGGGGTCCTTTGGTGTCATCGGGCCGACGCGCATGAACTATGCGAAAATTATCTCGGTACTGCGGTGCGTGAGCGCCAGCATGAACGAGATTTTGCAATATTATCTTGCGGATGACAAACAATACTGACAGGAGAGAGAAATGGCAAAAAGCAAGCAGGAGCAGCAGGAAGAGAAGGTAAAAGAGCAGCTCCAGGAGGAAACACAGAATCAGAAGAGCGAGCCCGAAAAGAAGCCCGCCAAGGAAAAGGGTAAAAAAGTCGATTTGGAGAAAGAAAAACTGCAAAAAGAGCGGGATGAGTATCTCTCGCTGCTGCAGCGCGAGCGGGCGGATTTTGAGAACTACAAGCGGCGCAACCAGACGGCGGTTTCAGAGGCATATCAAAACGCGATGCTGGATGCCGCGGCAAAGTTCCTACCGCTGGCGGATAACATGGAATACGCCCTCAAAGCGGCAGGCGAAGAAGATTCGCCTATAAAGCAGGGCGTGGAGCTGATCCAAAAACAGCTGGGCGAGATTTTCGCATCCCTTGGCATCGAGGAGATCGAGGCTCAGGGCCAGCAGTTCGACCCGAATTTCCATAACGCCGTCATGCAGGCGGAGCCGGAGGAAGGCGAGGAAAGCGGGCTGATCAAAGAAGTGCTCATGCGCGGCTACCGGGCCGGGGAGCGTATCCTGCGGCACAGCATGGTGAAAGTAGTAAAATAAGAATTTGAATATTTAGGAGGATATCGTATTATGGGCAAGATTATCGGAATTGACCTTGGAACAACCAATAGCTGCATGGCGGTGATGGAGGGCGGCGAGCCTGTCGTCATTCCAAACGCGGAGGGCGCGCGGACAACGGCCTCTGTCGTCGCATTTGCAAAGAATGGCGAGCGCCTGGTCGGCCAGATCGCAAAGCGCCAGGCCGTAACCAACCATGAAAACACCATCGCTTCCATCAAGCGGGATATGGGCACGGACCGCAAAGTCAATATTGAGGGCAAGAGCTATTCTCCCCAGGAGATTTCGGCTATGATTCTGGCAAAGCTCAAGGCAGATGCCGAGAGCTATCTGGGCGAGAGCGTCAGCCAGGCCGTCATCACGGTTCCGGCTTACTTCTCGGATTCCCAGCGCCAGGCGACCAAAGACGCCGGCAAAATCGCAGGGCTTGAGGTGCTGCGCATCATCAACGAGCCGACGGCCGCGGCGCTTTCCTACGGCCTGGATAAAGAGGATTCCCAGAAAATTCTGGTTTACGACCTGGGCGGCGGCACGTTCGACGTCTCTATTCTGGAAATTGGCGACGGCGTCGTCGAAGTTTTGGCGACCAACGGCAACACCCGGCTGGGCGGCGACGATTTCGACCAGCGCATCATGGACTGGATGGTCTCCGAATACAAGAAGGAGAGCGGCATCGATCTTTCCGCAGACAGCGCGGCGATGCAGCGGCTGAAGGAAGCGGCCGAGAAAGTGAAGATCGACCTTTCCGGTGTCATGCAGGCCAATATCAACCTACCCTTCATCACCATGGATGCGACCGGCCCAAAACACCTGGATATGAACCTCTCCCGGGCGCAGTTCGACAAGCTGACGGAGGACCTGGTCCGCGCGACGGAAGGGCCCACCATGAACGCGCTGAGAGACGCTGGGCTTTCTACCGGCGAGATCGATAAAGTCGTGCTGGTTGGCGGTTCTACGAGAATTCCTGCGGTTCAGGATATGGTCAAGAAGCTGACGGGCAAAGAGCCGTATAAGGGCATCAACCCGGATGAGTGCGTTGCGCTGGGCGCGGCTATTCAGGGCGGCGTTCTGGGCGGCGAAGTCAAGGATGTTCTTCTGCTGGATGTTACTCCGCTTTCCCTTGGCATCGAGACGCTGGGCGGCGTCTGCACGCGCCTGATCGAGCGCAACACCACCATCCCGGCCAAAAAGAGCCAGATTTTCTCCACAGCCGCAGACGGCCAGACCACCGTTGAGATTCACGTACTTCAGGGCGAGAGGGAAATGGCGCAGTACAACAAAACGCTGGGCCGGTTCACGCTGACGGATATTCCGGCTGCGCCCAGAGGTGTGCCGCAGATCGAGGTTACCTTCGATATCGACGCCAACGGCATTGTGCATGTCTCGGCCAAGGATCTGGGGACGGGCAAGAGCCAGGATATCACGATCACCGCCTCCACCAACCTCTCGGATGAGGATATCGACAAAGCCGTGAAGGAAGCAGAGCAGTTCGCGGCAGAGGACAAGAAAAAGAAAGAGGAGATCGAAGTCCGCAATACCGGCGATTCCCTGGTCTACCAGACGGAGAAGACGGTCAAAGAGCTGGGTGACAAGATCTCAGATGCGGATAAAGCCTCCATCGAAGCGAAAGCAGCAGACCTGAAGAAGGCGCTGGAGGGAGCGGATACCGAGGCCATCAAGGCGGCCACCGAGGCGCTGACGACAACCTCCTATGAGATTTTCGGCAAGGCATATCAGGCGCAGAGCGAGCAGGGCGCGCAGGGTGCCCCCGGCGCACAGGGCGCGGCGCCCAAGGATGACAACGTCGTGGATGCGGATTACGAAGTGGTAGACGACGACAAGAACCAGAAGTAGGAAAAAGGCCGAAACGGAAGGGAAGGCGGGTGAAAGCTCCCGGCCTTCCTTTCTGCGGTTAAAAAGAGGAAACGAATTTGGCAAATAAGGATTACTACGAAACGCTGGGCGTAGACAAGAGCGCCAGCGCAGAGGAAATCAAAAAGGCCTATCGCCAGCTCGCCAAAAAGTATCACCCGGATCTCAATAAAGACGATGAGAGCGCCGCCCAGAAGTTCAAAGAGGTGAACGAGGCATACCAGGTGCTTTCAGACGATCAAAAGCGCGCGCAGTACGATCAGTTCGGCTCGGCGGCGTTTGACGGGAGCGCGGGCGGTGGCTATGGAGGCTATGGCGGCGGATTTAGCGGCGGCGGGTTCGGCGGCTTTGGAGATATTTTCGAGAGCTTCTTTGGCGGCGGCTCTACGGCCAGAAGGAACGGGCCAGCCCGCGGGAGCGATGTGGAAGCCACGCTGCGCATCACCTTTGAAGAAGCGGCCTTTGGCGTGAAAAAAGAAGTGAACATCGGGCGCAGAGAGGCCTGCGAGCATTGCCATGGAACGGGCGCCAAGCCGGGCAGCAGCGTCAAAACCTGTCCCACCTGCGGCGGCAGCGGCCAGGTGCGCCAACAGCAGAACAGCATGTTTGGCAGCTTTATGAATATCACAACCTGCCCGAATTGCCGCGGCCAGGGCAAGATTATCGAGGATCCCTGCGAAGTCTGCCGGGGCAGCGGGCATGTACAGCAGAACCGGAAGATCAGCATCAATATCCCGGCCGGCATCGACAACGGCCAGGTCATCACGCTTTCCGGCCAGGGAGACGCCGGGGAAAAGGGCGGCCCGGCGGGCGATCTGCTCGTCTATATTCAGGTGCGGCCGCACAAAACCTTTAGGCGGGAAGGGGTCAACCTCTATATGGAAATGCCCATCAGCTTTGGCCAGGCGGCGCTGGGCTGTGAGCTGGAGGTGCCCACGCTGGACGGCAAGGTGAAATACAGCATTCCGGCAGGCACGCAGACCGGGACGACCTTCCGCCTGCGCGGAAAGGGCATCAAGTATCTGCGGCAGGATCTATACGGCGATCTGTTCGTCAAGATGAACGTGCAGATCCCGCGCAGGCTGACGGAACAGCAAAAACAGCTGATCATGGAGCTGGAAAATATCGATGCCCAGAGCATCCCCAAAAAGAAAAAGCTGTTTAAAAAATAGCAAACTGCAAAAATGCGGCGGTATCCCTCAAAGACCGCCGCACTTTTTATGCAAATATCTCCCGCGCAATGTTTGAATTTTTCTGGAAAAAAGGTATAATAACTAGTAGTATAAGCGATGCGCGGTTAGGAGATGACGTTATGAAAATGAAGCAGAGAGAAATTCTAAATGCACTTGCGCTGGATTTTGCGAGAGATCACCAGTCTCAGGAGGAGTACCTCAACGCTAAAATCGAGGAGATCAAGTGCGCAACCAAGGAATATCTCATGAGCACTGGCATGAAGGGCTTTATGCTGGGGCTTTCGGGCGGCATCGACAGCTATGTCTCGGCGGCGCTTGTGGCAGATGCCGTGCGCGATATCAGCGGCCTGGTGCATCTGCTGATTTTGCCCAACGGCGAGCAGAAGGATATCGGCGACGCGCTGGAGTGTGCGGATGCCCTGACCCAGCGCTTTTCCAACATCACCTGCGAGACCATCAATATCCGCCCGATGTACGACGGCCTTTTGGAGAGCATAGCTCCAAGCTGCATTCGGGAGCAGGCAGATTCTTATTTCCTCGGAAACTCTCAGCCCAGGCTGCGCATGGTTTGCCAGTATGCGCTGGGCAAGGGGCTGCTTGTAGTCGGGACGGACCATGCCACAGAAAACATCACCGGGTATTTTACCAAATACGGCGACGGCGGCAGCGATTATAACCCGATGGACGGCCTGATTAAGCCGGATATCTACGCCATTGCCGCGCAGTACGGCGCGCCCGAGTGCGTCATGAAAAAAGCACCGGCCGCCGGGCTTGGCATCTCCAATTCGGATGAGGAAGAGCTGGGCTTTACCTATGAGCAGCTTTCCCAGTATCTCCGGGGCAACCTGGTGGAAAAGGATACCATGGCGCGCATCGTCTCGCTGTATGAAAAATCCGAGCATAAGCGGCATTTGCAGGCTTCGCCCATGAACCTTTGGTGGAAGCAGAAGAAGGAAGATGCCAGCTTTATCGTCGTGGATATGATCCATGCCTTTACGGATGGCAGCATGGCCTGCCAGAATGCCGAGGCCGCAGTCAAAAACACCGTTTCCTATCTGAACCAGCACCCCGAGCACCGGGTGCTTTATGTGCGCGACTATCACCCGGAGGATCACTGCTCTTTCCAGGAGCAGGGCGGCCCCTGGCCGCAGCACGCCGTTGCCGGCACAAAGGAGAGCCAGGTGGAAGAGGCGTTCTATACGGAGCTGAATAAGACCATCAACACGCCTCTGGAGCGCTATAATGTGTTCAACAAGGGGAGCAACCCGCTGGAAGAGGAATACTCTGGCTTTAACGCGCAAAACGAGCAGTACGGTGCGCTCAAGTATAACCTGACGCGCAAAGTGATCGTGAGCGGCATCGCCACGGAATACTGCGTGAAGAACACCGTCATGGATCTGCTGAAAAACGGGTTTGAAGTCGCCGTCCTGAAAGATGGCCTGGCCTACCTGGAAGCGCAGGGGCATGAAGAGGCGCTGGCCGAAATGCGGGCAATGGGCGCCCAGATTATCGAATAAGACGGAGGAACTATTTTGGCTAGAAGCGATGAAAACGTATTCGCGGAAGAGCGCAAGCAGCTGATTGTCGAGCTTGTCAACCGGCAGGTGAAGGCCACGGTATCCAGCCTTTGCGAGGAGTTCGGCGTCTCACCGGCGACCATCCGAAACGATCTGCGGGAGCTGGAGTTTGCCGGCCTGTTAAAGCGCACACACGGCGGCGCGATTCGCAATAAAAAGACGAGCTACGAGAAGATATACGAGGAGCGGCTGGTCTACCGCAAAGAGGAAAAACATGCCATTGGCAAAGCGGCCGCGGCAATGGTGCAGGACGGCGATACCATCATTATGGATACGGGCACAACCACGCTGGAGATGGCGCGCTTTCTGACGGATGTCCAGGGGCTGACTGTCGTCACCAACGATCTCGGGATTGCTTCGTATATCAACCGCCATATCAACGCAGATCTTCTGGTAGTCGGCGGATTTTTGCGCAAACACTACAACTGCTTTTGCGGGCCGCTGACGATTTCCGCGCTGGATGGGCTGAGCGTGGACAAGGCGTTTCTCTCTGCGGACGGCGTGTCCATCGAAAAGGGCATTTCGACGCCCAACGTGGATATTTCCATGGTGCGCCGGGCGTTCATCGAGTGCGCAGATGAGAAGATTTTGCTGGCCGACCACTCCAAATTCGGCAAGACGACGTTTGTCAAGTGTGCGGCGTTAAGCGAGATCGACGTCATCGTAACGGATGAAAAAGCCGAGAAAAAATATTTGAGCCGTATGCGGGAAGAGGGCGTGGAAATCGAGGTTGCCAAGCTGCCCCGGCAGGCGGCCAAGGAAAAAGAACAGAGCCCTGCCGCCAAAGAAGCTTAAAAGCTGGAATCTTCCAGCTTTTTTGTTTGCCCAAAATGCCCGCCGCAGCACCCGGAGAGTTTGTGGCAGAATTCGATATATTTCGCACCCAAAGCAAATAAGAATAGAGTGGGTGATGAAATTGAATCAAAAAGCAAAACGGTATTTGGAATACGCCAAATATGCCCTGCTGGCGCTGGCGTATCTGTTTCTCATGGAAGTGCTGGGATGGATCTTCAGCTCTCAGGGAACCTGGAGCTTTGGCAACCGGGTAACCATGTTCGCGGCTGTGTTCTATTTTGTGTGGACGGCGCTGTTTGCCGCCCTGGCCGTGAGCCTCAGCCTGGTGCTCTACCGCACGAAGGGGAAGGGCATCGTGCCGGCTCTGCACTTTCTCAATGGAGCGGGCTGCGCGCTCTATCCATATCTCTATTTTGAGCGCATGAATATCTTCTCTGCGCTGAATTTGTGCGTGCTTCTCTTCCTCTTCTCCTTCTATCTGTTCCGCAGGACGCTGGAGGTGGAGCGGCCTGCCGCCTATCTGCTGCTGCCCTATATCATCTGGCTGGGCGTCGCGCTCATTCTCTCTTACCAGAGTGTTCTGCTAAACTAATAATTGCTTCCTGAGGTATTTTTTAGTATAATATTATGGAAAATATATGTCGGGTATCCGAAATGAGAAAAGGCGGAAGAGCGCTTTTTGCCTGCGGAGTATCTTCGGAGCTTCAGCAAAACTGGCAGAGCGCTTTGAATGCAGATGCGGAACCTGAACGGAGGTAGAAAAATGAATAACAGAAGCAAGAAACTTGGGGTTTTGGTGCTGGGCGCGGTGCTTGCCGCCGTAACGCTGCTGCTGGGGATGACGCCGCTGGGTATTATACCGCTGGGCTTTATCAACGTTACGATCATGTGCATCCCGGTCATCGTGGGCACGGTTTGCTGCGGCCTTGGGGTTGGGCTGATTTTAGGCGCGGCCTTTGGCATTGCCAGCGCCTGCTCGGCCTTCGGGGTTTCTATGGTGCCAACCAGCGCGCTCGTCTCCATGCTGATGGCGGAGAGCCCGTTTGAGGTGGTGCTTATGTGCCTGATTCCGCGGCTGATGCTGCCCGTTGTCGTGCATCTGGTGCATCAGGCTTTCGCGAAGAAGAGTGAGAAGATGGGCAAAGTTGGCATTGGCGTGGCGGCCGCGGCCGGCTCGCTGACCAACACTATCCTGTATCTTGGCATCATGCTTCTGCTTTTTGTGATCAATGGGCTGGAATCGGCAAAAGTCTTGGCCGTGATTGGCGGCACGGGCGCCATTGCCGGCTCGCTGGAAGCGGTTGCTGCGGCGCTGATCTGCTATCCGATTATCCTGGCGGTCAGCAGCATTTCCAGAAAAAATAAGTAAGGAAGAGAAGTTTTATCAGCATGCTATTTGTGATAGATTTGGGCAATACCAACATCAAATGCGGTATTTTCGACGGGGACAAGCTCCTGCATTCCTGGCGGCTGGGCACTAAGATAGACCGCACGGCCGATGAGCTGGGCATCAAAGTAGTCTCGTTTTTCAACTATCTTGGCATCGATACGGAAAAAGTGGAGGATATCATAGTTTCCTCCGTCATTCCCTCCATCAATTATACGGTGGAGCATATGTGCCGCATCTATTTTCATAAGAAGCCGTATTTTGTGGAGCCGGGCATCAAGACGGGCATCAATATTCTCTATGATAACCCGAAGGAGCTGGGATCCGACCGCATCGTGAATGCGGTTGCGGCGTATGTGAAATATGGCGGCCCCTGTATCACGGTGGATTTCGGGACGGCCACTTCCTACGGCGCTGTTTCGGCCAAAGGCGAGTTTTTGGGCGGGGCTATCTGCCCGGGGGTGAAGATCTCTGCCGAGGCGCTCATCTCCAATACGGCCAAGCTGCCCCGGGTGGAGCTGACTATGCCAAAGAACGTCATCAACCGCAATACCATCAGCTGTATGCAGTCTGGCCTTTTATATGGCTATGTCGGCCAGGTGGACTATATTTTGCGCAAGATGAAGGCCGAACTGGGCGGAAGCGCGAAGGTGGTCGCGACGGGCGGCCTGGCCGATGTGATCGCCCAGGAGACCAAAACCATCGATGTGATCGACAGCCTGCTGACTCTGGAAGGGCTGAGAATTATTTATCATAAGAATGTGGAGAAGTGAGCTATGAAGAATGTCAAAATTGCCATCATGGGCATGGGGACAGTGGGCGGCGGCGTTTATCGGCTGATCGAGATGGAAGGGGAGCGCATTGCCCGGGAACAGAGCATCTGCCTGGAAGTGAAAAAAACCCTGGCGCTTGCGTATAGCGTAGAGGTTCCCGAGTCCGTCAAGGCGGCGAATGTGCAGGAAATCGCAGAAGATCCAGAGATCTCCATCGTTGTCGAGCTGATGGGCGGCATGGAGCCCGCCAAGACGTTTATCAAAACCATGCTGGAGGCGGGAAAGACAGTCGTCTCGGCCAACAAGCAGCTCATCGCCAATGCCTGGCCCGAGCTGGAAGCGGCGGCCAAGAAGGGCGGCGCTGGCTTCTATTTCGAGGCAAGCGTGGGCGGTGCAATCCCGATTATCCGAACGGTCAATACCAGCCTTCAGGCGAATACCATTCAGTCTATCGAGGCCATCATCAACGGGACGACCAACTTCATCATGACCAAGATGTGCGATGAGGGCGGCGATTTTGCGGAGGTGCTCAAGGAGGCGCAGGATCTCGGCTATGCCGAGGCAGATCCGACGGCGGATGTGGATGGTTTCGACGCGATGTATAAGCTCTCCATCCTCTCTTCGCTGGCGTTCTGCTCCCGGATGCCCATCGATAAGATCTACCGCGAAGGCATCCGCAATGTGAGCAAGAAGGATATCGACTGCATCAAATCCATGGGGAAGGAAGTCAAGCTTCTGGCCATCGGCAAAAAGGATGGCAACAAGGTGCAGCTGCGCGTGCACCCGACCATCATCCCCAAAGAGCATATGTTGGCGACGGTAAAAGGCTCCTTCAATGCGGTATTTTTAAAGTGCAGTATGGCAGACGATCTCATGCTCTATGGAAGAGGCGCAGGAGATTTGCCTACGGCCAGCGCAGTTGTTTCGGATGTCCTGAATGCTGCAACCCAGGAAGCACCCGCGTATGCGCGTTTTAAGAACGTGGAAGGCGAGGTTGATCCCGAGATTTGCTTTGATGATAACTGGCAGACCGGCTATTACCTGCGGGTTCAGGGCGGGGATGCCGCGCAAAAGGCGAAAGCCGCTCTGGAAAAGAGAGGCATTCAGATTGCGCAGGAGATTGCCCTGGATGGAGATTTGGCGCTGATCATCGATCAGGCGCATGAGCAGGAAATTCAGGCGGCTGTGCAGGAGATGGGCGGCGTTGCTTCGCTGCTGCGGATGCAATAGCAAAATTAATCACAAAAGCAAAAGAGCAGAGAAATTCTCTGCTCTTTTTTCATGCAAAAACGGGCATGGAAAAGCCCGCTTTCAAAATTCCGCCTCAGACGACGTATTTATAGATACACCCTAAAATGGATTCTTTGATGCGAAGAATTGGAACGCCATCCGATCCGGAAATAGTTTGGCGCAAAACCAAAATCGGTTCCCCTTTATTGACGCGCAGCGCAGAGGAGACCCACTTGCTGGAACGCTCGATCTCGATAGTCTTTTTTGAGCAGGAAATTTGCCCAATATGAAATTCTCTTTCCAGGATTCCCCAAACAGATTCGGATTCCAACGGAAAATTCTCCAGCGCGGCGTATTTGGGATGGAAGAAATATTCCTCGATAGCCGCCGGCTTGCCGTTGACGAAATAGTTATTAGCATATAAAAAGACGAGCTCTTCCGCGCGAAGCCCCAGTGCTATCATATCGTTTTTGGTTGCGGGGATGAGTCCTTTATAGGAAATATGGCTGGTGAGCCGGGAACTGCTCTCCAGCGCAAAGCCGCCGCTGGAAAGGGAGGAAATCGAAGCGGATTTCGGCTGCTTTTTAGGCGGCAAGGATAAAACAGGCTTTTGCTGCTTGACATAAGTTCCCTTGCCCTGGCGGCGAACCAAGATATCCTGTTTCGCTAAGGCCGCGATGGCCGCGCGAATGGTGGTGCGGCTTAAGTGATATTGTTCGCAGAGCTCCAATTCCGAAGGAATCTTATCGCCCTCCTGGTATTTGCCGTTTTTTATCTCTGATAAAATCAGGTCGCACAGCTGCAGATACAGCGGTGTGATGGAATTCTGGTCTAGAGCCATTTGAGTTATCTCCTGGGTGCAGAGGCGCATGGCTGATGCAGATGCTCACTCTTTTGGCGCTCTCAATCCATCCTGCTTTCGTAAAAAGAGATAGGAGGGAGACTGCATCAAAATACCCGCTATTTTTATCGGTTTTCCTGCAAAAACAGAGCACATTCTGAGCGATTGCGCCATCTTGTTTTGCTGTCAGTTTTTCATCAATATATACTTTATTATTACATTTAAATAACAACTCGTCAATGGATTGAAAAAATATAAAGAGAAATTTAATAAATAGGGAGAAAGTTTAAAGAAATCTATAAAATAAGAAGCACTGCTTTGGCAGTGCTTCTTGCGGGCAATAACATTTTGCCATGATAAGAAATGATGAAATAAATATTAGAAGTATAATAAGTTGACTTTAGATATGGGAGAGGATTACTGGGAATCAATTTTTCAAATCATAGTAGTGCTTAAAGCGTTTGTACCAATAATCAGAATCTTTTTTAGCTTTTGTGCATTCATCGTATAATTGCTGATATTTATCTTCCCATTCAGCAATCGTCTCATTTAAATCAGCAATCGCCCGATTCCCCTCAAACATCTCTAGCATGAAATAGACGGTGGAACATAGGAGCAGGCAGATGACGACGCTCATACTGATGATAGCGGCTTTGGCTTTATGAGCCTTTTTGGGTTTGGGCATTACTTCGCCGCAGACAGAGCAGATTTTCTCCTTTTTGCTGAGCAAGGTGCCGCATTTTGGGCATATTCGGATCTTGTCTTTTGCCTTAGCTGAAAGGGAAGCGGGTTGTTGCACAGCTGTATAGGAAGCGGCAAGCTGAGAAGCGTCGGAAGACGGCTGAGCCTGCGCTTGCTCCAGCGAGACGCCGCAATAAGGGCAGAAAGTGCTTTGATCCGGGATTGAGTTTCCGCAGTTTTTGCATTTCACGATTCATATCCTCCGTTGCTTGAAAAAATTAGAAAAGCAGTTTGTTATTGGCAATGCGGGCAGGGAGAGTAACCCTGATCCTTTGCAGTCTTTTTGCTATAAATGTATGTATAAAATGGAAGCTCTAACTCGGGACAGCCATAAGCGTGATAATGATATCTATCGGCATCTATGACAACCACATGTTGCTCATAAAAGTCTAGTTGATTATGCAAAGAGGTTACGTCTGTTGTCAGTTTGTTTGCCATACTTTTGGATTGAAACATCTCCAGCATAAAATAGACGGTGGAGCATAGGAGCAGGCAGATGACGACGCTCATGCTGATGATAGCCGTTTTGGCTTTATGAGCCTTTTTGGGTTTAGGCATTATCTCGCCGCAAACAGAGCAGATTTTCTCCTTTTTGCTGAGCAAGGTGCCGCATTTTGGGCATATCCGGATCTTGCCTTTTGCCTTAGCTGAAAGGGAAGCGGGTTGTTGGGCAGTTGAAGTATGGGGAGCGGCAAGTTGAGAAGCGTCAGCAGACGGCTGAGCCTGCGTTTGCTCCAGCGAAACGCCGCAATAAGGGCAGAAAGTGCTTTGATCCGGGATAAGGCTTTGGCAGTTTTTACATTTCATGATTTTTTACCTCTATTTGGGCGCCGCACCGATTGCAGAATTTTGCGCCTTGGGCGAGCGCATTTCCGCATTTTGGGCAAAAGCGAGCCGAGGCATTGGCCGGAGCTGCCGGTGAAGGAGCGGCATTCTGGCAGGGCTGATCATAAGCACCAACAGAACCAGCGGCATTGCCCGAGACCCCATGATTCTGCATGGGGGCAGAGGGCTGCTGCACATAATCATAGTTTGGCACATAGGCAGGAGCCTGGGGCGGCACTTCCATCTCGAATAGCTCGCGGCGCTTATTGAAATAGGCAAGGTTTGCCCCAGCCCAGCTAAGAGCACCTGTAATTCTGCCCAGCATATAGGGAGAAAAATCCTGGGCGATCAGCATAACGAGAATTTCGTTGATTACCCCAAACCAGAGGTAGACCATGTTCCACTTGAAGGAGGAGGGGGAAAGCTTGATCAGTTTCACAAATGCAATAATGCTAACGGCAAAGTAGGAAAAATCTACCAACATGGCGATATAGAAAATCGGATCCAAATACCCTCCGAAGAGATATGGCAAATAGGAAGCATAAGTATTGGCGAGGGTGATGATAGAAAAAAGAAATGAGAGCGGAAAGCGAATGAAGATATAGAAAAAGAGCCACGATGTCGACATTCCAAACGCTTTTGTTTTGCGGCTGTAAATGGATTGATTCATAAGAACCCCCTATTTCGTTTTTATACTATGACTAATTATTATTATAATGCCTGAGACAAAATTCTGCAAATTTTTTACTGGCAAAACGGCATGAAAAAAGGAGGATTTCCTCCTTTTTTACTCTTTTTTCTTTTTGCGTTTTTCTCGGAAGTATTCTCTTAAAATTTGCGCGCATTCCTCTTGCAGGATTCCGCCGGAAACCAGAGGGTGATGATTGAAGGGCAGGGCATTCAAATCGCAAAGACTGCCAAAACAGCCGGCTTTGGGATCGGGAGCGCCGAAATAGACCTCATCCAGCCGGGCGTTGAGAATCGCTCCAGCGCACATGGGGCAGGGCTCCAGCGTTACATAAAGCTGGCAGCCAGTCAGCCGCCATCCGCCCAGCTTTTTCGCGGCCTTTTGAATGGCGAGAAGCTCTGCATGAGCGCAGGGATTTTTGCCCGCTTCGCGCTTGTTATGCGCCCGAGCAATGACCTTTCCTTCCCGGATGACCACCGCCCCGACGGGGACTTCATCGATTTCAGCGGCCTTTGCGGCCTCGCGCAGGGCCAGGCGCATATAGTACTCTCTTGTTTGCTGCATGACCCCTCCTCCTTTTAGGAGCGGCATAGCTCATCCAGGATGCCGGCCACGCTGTCGAATGTATAGTCCGGGACAATTTCGGATGCGTCGATATCCTGCTGGCTGATTTCGCCTGAAAGCACAGCGATGCCCGTGATGCCGCCGTTGACAGCTGTCGCGATATCGGTATACAGCCGATCGCCGACGATGGCAGTCTTTTCCGGCGCTGTTCCCGCCGCATCCAGGATAAAGGAGACGGTCTCGGCAAAGGGCTTTCCCGTGAATTTGGGGGCGATGCCCGTGGCGTGCTCAATCATGGCGCTCATAGAGCCGCAGTCCGGCAGGAACGCGCCGCCCTCCAGTGGGCAGACGCGATCGATATTCGTCGCCAGGAAGGGAACGCCGGAAGAGACAAGCCGGCAGATGGTCTCCGCTTTTTGAAAATTGAATGTGGTATCAAACCCGAGCACGGCGGCATCGGCTGCCCTGGCATCAGCCGGCAAAAGCTGGATCCCCGCCTGGGCAAACTGTGTTTCCAGCGCGGGTGTGCCTGCCAAAAACACCTTCGGAGAGGGGAAATGCGTCTTCAAATAATGAATCATCACGTCGCCGGAAGTCATGATATGCGAGCGGGTGATGCCGGAAAAGCCCAGCCGCTCCAGCTTTTTGATATAATCCTCCGGCGCTTTGGAGGAGTTATTGGTAAAGAAGAAAAACTTGATTCTGCGCGCCTGAAGCGATTGAATCAGCTCCAATGCGCCGGGGATCAGCGTCTCCCCGAGATTGATGGTGCCGTCCATATCGAATACAAAGCATTCCAGATCGCGAATTGGTGTGGGCATAGAGCCTCCTTATTGGGATAATATGGTTTGGAAGGAAAAATCTTTCTTCTGGACGCCAGGGTAACTGAGCTCGAGCTGGGAAAAATCCAGCAGTTCCAGCAGATTTTCCAGCATCACTTCTTCCATATAGATGGGGTCGGTAACATAGCTATAGGTCGCCGCCAGATCTTCCAGCAGGTTTTCCGCGTTGTATTTGTGCAGATTTTCCTGCACGCTCCAATCCTTATACTCCTGGTCGCTCATGCCCAGCTCCTGCTGAAGCGCGTCGAAAAACTCTTTTTCTTTCCCGTAAACTTCGGTATCTTCGATCTCGATGATATGCGCATCGTATTCGGTTTCCAGAAACTGCCGATCAGCCCCCAGCTCGAATTTCTCGGCATAATAGGAGAGCAGGCGCAGCTCTGCTTTCTGCAAAAACAGCTCCTTTTCCTTTCGCAGGGCTGTTCCCTTTACCTGATGGGAAACTTCCTGTTCCTTTCGCGAGCGCTGCAAATCCTGCACCGTCATGATCACCTGGCCGTTGACGATGAGCAGCGGATCATCCGGATTCATGCCGTCCAGCGCGCTTTTTTTGGAACAGCCCGCGGCGCAGAGCAGGGCGGCGGACAGGAGAGCGGCGAGAAAAATGCAAAAAACCCTTCTCATTGATCGCTACGCTCCAAAACTTTTTTGAGGAATTGGCCTGTTGCGCTGTTTTCTACCGTCGCAAGATGCTCGGGGGTGCCCGTCGCGACGATTCTGCCGCCTGCGTCGCCGCCTTCCGGCCCCAGATCGATGATATGATCCGCACATTTGATGACGTCCAGATTGTGCTCGATGATGACGATGGTATTGCCCTTTTCACCCAGCCGCGCGATGATATCCACCAGCTTTTTCACGTCGTGCGTATGCAGGCCGGTGGTGGGCTCATCCAGAATAAAGAGCGTCTTTCCCGTCTGCCGGCGGGAGAGATAGGTCGCCAGCTTGATGCGCTGGGCCTCGCCGCCCGAAAGCGTCGTGGAAGGCTGGCCAAGCTTGATATACGTCAGCCCCACATCCTTGAGCACCTTCAAAATCGGCTCAATCTTGGGGATGTTTTTGAAAAACTCATAGGCATCTTCCACGGTCATATCCAGCACTTCAAAGATGTTCTTGCCCTTGTATTTGACCTCCAGCGTCTCTCTGGTATACCGCTGTCCTTTGCAGACTTCGCAGGGGACATACACATCCGGCAGAAAGCTCATGCCGATCTGGATGATGCCATCGCCCTTGCAGGCCTCGCAGCGGCCGCCCTTGACGTTGAAGGAGAAGCGGCTCTTGGTATATCCGCGCACTTTGGCGTCGTTTGTCATGGCGAAAAGATCCCGGATATGGTCGAACACGCCGGTATACGTCGCCGGGTTAGATCTGGGCGTGCGGCCGATGGGGGACTGATCGATGTTGACGACCTTATCGATATGCTCCAGCCCCAGAATCTGCTTGTGTTTGCCCGGGCGGTATTTGGCGCTGTTCAGCTGCCGGGCCGCCGCCTGGTAGAGAATCTGGTTGACCAGCGTGGATTTACCGCTGCCGGATACGCCGGTTACCGCGGTAATCAGCCCGATGGGGAACTTGACGTTGATATTTTTCAGGTTATTCTCCGCCGCGCCCTTGATCTCGATATACCCGTTGGCCGGCTTTTTGCGCTCTTTTGGAACCTCGATCTTCCGCCTGCCTGAGAGATAATCCCCGGTGAGGGAATGCGTATCGGCCATGACCTGCTCCGGCGTTCCCATGCAGACGACTTCGCCGCCATGCACGCCGGCGCCCGGCCCGATATCCAGAATATAGTCGGATTCCATCATGGTTTCCTCGTCGTGCTCGACGACGAGCAGCGTGTTGCCCAGATCCCGCAGGTTTTTGAGCGTCGCCAGAAGCTTGGCGTTGTCCCGCTGATGCAGGCCGATGCTGGGCTCATCCAGAATATAGAGCACGCCCACCAGCCCGGAGCCGATCTGCGTGGCCAGCCGGATGCGCTGGGCCTCGCCGCCCGAAAGCGTCCCGGCAGAGCGGGAGAGCGTCAGATACCCCAGGCCGACGTCGATGAGAAAATCCAGCCGCGCGTTCAGCTCCTTGAGCACACGGTCTGCCACGGCCTGCTGCTTGGCTGTGAGCGTCAGGTTATTTAAGAACTGCTTGGCCTGCACGATGGACATATCCGAGAGCTCCGCGATATTGACGCCGTTGATCCGCACGGCCAGCGTCTCGGGGCGGTAGCGCATCCCGCCGCAGGTATGGCAGGGCATCTCATACATATACTGGCGGATTTCCGCTTTCATTCCCTCGGAGGAAGTTTCGTTGAAGCGCCGCTCCAGATTGGGAATGATACCCTCAAATGTGCGGTTATAGTGCGAAACTTCCGAATCACTGCGGTATTCCATGGGGATGACTTCCTCGCCCGATCCATACAGCACAATCTGCCGCGCCTTTTCGGGCAGATCCTTCCAGGGCGTGTCCACAGAAAAGCCGTAGTGTTTGGCCACAGAGGCCACGCGCTGGCCATTCCACTTATCCCAGGCCGAGAGGTTCCAGCCCGAAACGCGCACAGCGCCCTGGGAGATGGAGAGGTTTTCATCCTGCACGATGGTGCTCTCGTCTATCTTGAGAATGACGCCAAGGCCCGTGCAGTCCGGGCAGGCGCCGAACGGGCTGTTGAAGGAGAACATCCGGGGGGAGAGCTCTTCGATGCTGATGCCGCAGTCCGGGCAGGCGTAGTTTTCGCTGAACAGCATCTCCTGGCCGCTGTCCGCATCCTGTACGATGACCAGCCCGCCCGAAAGCTTGAGGGCGGTTTCCAGGGAATCGCTCAGCCGGCGGCGGATATCCTCCCGCAGGCGCAGACGATCCACGATGACCTCGATGGTATGCTTGTTGTTCTTGACCAGAGAGATCTCCTCTTCCAGCATGTGCATCTGCCCATCCACCCGCACCCGGGCAAAACCGCTCTTGGCAAGGTCGGTAAAAATTTTCTTATGCTCGCCTTTTTTTGCCCGGACGATGGGGGCCAGGATATTCAGCCGCGCGCCTTCCGGGAGCTGGAAAACCTGCTCTATCATCTGATCGACGCTCTGCCGCTCGATGGGTTTGCCGCATTTGGTGCAGTGCGGCACGCCCGCCCGGGCGTAGAGAATGCGCAGGTAATCCTGAATTTCGGTTACCGTGCCCACGGTAGAGCGCGGGTTTCGGCTGGTGGTTTTCTGATCGATGGAGATGGCGGGGGAGAGCCCCGTAATATAATCCACGTTTGGCTTCTCCATCTGCCCTAAAAACTGGCGGGCATAGGAGGAGAGCGATTCCATATACCGCCGCTGGCCCTCGGCGTAGACGGTATCGAAAGCCAGAGAGGATTTGCCGCTTCCCGAAAGCCCGGTGATGACGATGAGCTTGTTTCTGGGCAAATCCACGCTGATGTTTTTTAAGTTGTGCTCTTTGGCACCTCGAATGCTGATGACGTCTTCCAATGCAGTTACCTCTTCCTTTGGGGCAAGCCCCTTCGCGCTTATAATTCTCCTTTAAGCTGCCGGATGCGATCCCGGAGCGCCGCGGCAATCTCGAAATCCAGCTCTGCGGCGGCTTCCTTCATCTGCTTTTCCAGCAGCTTGATATTCTTCTCATTGCGGTTGATCTCCCGGATATCCGAAGTCTGGCTGGAGACCTCCTCCGTGAGATCGATCTTGTCGTTGACCTCTTTGACGACGGATTTGGGCGTGATGCCGTGCTTCTCGTTATACGCCTGCTGGAGGGCGCGGCGGCGGTCTGTCTCGCCCACGGCGCGCTTGATGGAGCCGGTCATCACGTCCGCATAGAGGATGACGCGCCCCTCGGCGTTTCTGGCGGCGCGGCCGATGGTCTGGATGAGGGAAGTCTCGTTGCGCAGGAAACCCTCTTTATCCGCATCCAAAATGGCTACCAGCGCAACCTCCGGGATATCCAGCCCCTCGCGCAGCAGGTTGATGCCCACGAGCACATCGAATTCTCCCAGCCGCAGGCCGCGGATGATATCGATGCGCTCCATGGTGTCGATATCCGAGTGCATGTATTTGACGCGCACGCCCATCTCGCTGTAATAATCCGTCAGCCGTTCGGCCAGCTTTTTGGTCAGCGTCGTAACCAGCACGCGCAGCCCCTGCTTGGTAACCTTGTTGATCTCGGCCAGAAGGTCGTCCAGCTGGTTTTCCACCGGGCGGATGATCACCTCCGGATCCAGCAGGCCCGTGGGGCGGACGATCTGCTCGACGATGGCGCCTTTGGCTTTTTCACGCTCGTATTCCGCCGGCGTGGCCGAAAGATAGATGGCCTGATTGATGCGCTGGTTGAACTCGTCGAACTTGAGCGGCCGGTTGTCTGCGGCGGCAGGCAGCCGGAAGCCGTATTTGATGAGCATCTCCTTGCGCGCCTTGTCGCCGTTGTACATAGCGCGCACCTGCGGCAGCGTCACGTGAGACTCGTCCACAAACAGCAGATAATCCTTGGGGAAGAAGTCCATCAGTGTAAACGGCGCTTCGCCCGGGCTTCTGCCGTCGAAATAGCGGGAGTAGTTCTCGATGCCCGAGCAGGAGCCGACCTCCTGGAGCATCTCCATGTCGTAGGTCGTGCGCTGTAAAATGCGCTCGGCCTCCAGGTATTTGCCCGCCTCTTTAAACATCTCGGCCTGGGCGAGCATATCCGCCTTGATGCGCGGGATGTTGGCCAGGATCTTTTCGCGGCTCACGGCATAGTGGGTCGCCGGGAAGATCATGACGTAGCTGGAGGAGAGCACGGGCTTCCCGGTAACCACGTCCACTTCTAAAATCCGGTCGATCTCGTCGCCGAAGAACTCGATGCGGATGGCTCTGGAAAGGCCGCCCATAGGGAAGACTTCCACAATATCGCCCCGCACCCGGAAAGTGCCCCGGACGAATTCGATGTCGTTGCGCTTGAAGTTGATGGCAATGAGGCGCTCCATCAGAACGTCGCGGTCGATGGTTTGTCCGGTGCGCAGGGCGACTGTCGCATCCTTGTAGTCCTCGGGCGCGCCGATGCCGTAGATGCAGGAGACGCTGGCCACGACGATGACATCTCTCCGCTCCAGCAGTGCCGATGTCGCGCTGTGCCTCATGCGGTCGATCTCCTCGTTCATGCTGGAATCCTTTTCGATATAGAGATCCCGCTTTTCGATATACGCTTCCGGCTGGTAGTAGTCGTAGTAAGATACGAAGAACTCCACAGCATTGTGCGGGAAGAACTCCTTGAACTCGCTGCAAAGCTGTGCGGCCAGAGTTTTGTTATGCGCCAAAATCAGCGCCGGGCGCTGAGTCTGCTCGATGATATTAGCCATGGTGAACGTCTTGCCCGAGCCGGTTACGCCCAGCAGAACCTGGTCGCGCCGGCCGGCCTCAACACCCTGAACCAAGGCCTTGATGGCATCCGGCTGCCCGCCGGATGGCTTGAATTTGGATTCTAGTATAAATTTTCCCACAAATTCTGTTCCTTCGCAAAAAATCTCTATTCTATTTTATACCACTTGCCCCTCGGTTGCAAACCAATTCCTGTACTAGTTTTTACCCACTTTGTTAAATTCTTCTTAACTTTTTGGAGCAGAAGGGGAAAACAAAAAGCAGGGCGGTTTTCAGCCCTGCAAAGCGCCGAAAGACTATTGCCTGCGCAGCCGATCTGCCAGCGCGGCATCCGGCGAAACCAGGATGCTCCAGTAGTGATCGTAGTTGACCATGCCCGGCCGCGCGCCGTTTGTTTTCCAGACGTTTTTGCGCGGCGCATAATCGATCTCCACTTTGCCGGCCTTGCTGCCCCGGCAGTAGGTGGCCGCGATGGTGGCCGCCTCGATGACGTCGCTGTCCAGCAGCTCTCCGCCGCCTGTAAAGAGGATGACGTGGCTGCCCGGCTGATTTTTGGCATGGAACCAGTAGTCCGTGTCCTCTGCGACGTGCAGCGTCAGGGCGTCGTTCTGGCGACTGTTGCGCCCGGCCAGCGCCTTGCTGCCGCTGCTCAGCAAAAACTCCATGGGCTTTTCCAGCGGGTCGCTTCGGGTGATCTTCTCTTTGGGTGCCAGATCCAGATAGCCATAGCGCACCAGCTCCGCGCGCACCTCCTGCAAATCCTCCAGCTCCTGCGCGGCCTCGGCGGTATACTCCAGCTCCCGCAGATAGCCCAGCTCCTGCTCATACTGCGCGGCCTGCTTTTCCGCGATGGCAACGCCGTTTTTCAGCTTGGTAACTTTCTTAAAATACTTGGTGGCATTGGCCGATGGGCTGAGGGAGACGTCCAGCGGGACGGTGATGCTCTCTCCCGTGTAGTAGTTGATGAGCTCGGCCTTGGCCATGCCGCGTTTGAGCTGATAGATATTGGCGGAGATCAGCTCGCCGTAGAGCCGGAATTTTTCCGTCCGCTCGGCCGCCTGAATGGTCTCCCACTGGATTTTCAGCTTTTTTTCCACCCGGGCGATGTTCTTTTTCAGCACGCGCATCACGCCTGCGCGGCTCTGCTCCAGCTTTTGCAGGAAATCCCGCCGAGCATAGTAGTAGTCCACAGCCTCATTCGCCGCGGCAAAGCTTTGACGGTTTTGCTCGGAATAGGCGGCATAGGGGACGAGGGAGAGAAACACGGGCACGCCCGCCATATTTTTCTGCACGCAGGGCGCGGGATGCGCCAGCGCTTGTTCCAGATAGGCGCGGATGAACGCGGCAAAACCGGGCGCCTGCCCCGGCTGCAAGAGCGCGGGAGTCTCTTCAAAGAAGCGCGCGCAAAGCTCCTCGGCCGTTTGGGGGGAGACGCCTTCCAGCGCCTCAACCAGGCCATACGGCAGGTTTTTGCCCGAGACCGCGGCGGCGATCTCGCCGCTTTCTGCTTCCAGCGGGTTTGTTTTATCCATCGGGGGCAGCTCATAGCGCACTCCCGGGAGCACCTGCCGCTTGCTGCTGGTATCCACCGAGATGTGCTTGATGCTGTCCATGATTTTGCCGTTCTCATGCACCAGAATGATGTTGCTGTATTTGCCCATGATCTCGGTATAAAGGGCATAGCGGCAGGGGATGCCCATCTCGTCTTTGGCCGCGATATCCATGCGCACAACGCGCTCCAGCCCCGCCTGGGCAATCTGCTCGATGCGCCCGCCCGAGAGGTATTTGCGCAAAAACATGCAGAAGTTGAACGCCTTATCCGGGTTGGGCTTTTGCTGGGCCGTCAGGTGCAGGCGCGGGTCGCTGCCCGAAGCGGAAAGCAGGAGCCGCTTTTTGCCTTCCCTCGTGTGCAGAAGCAGGATGGCTTCGTCTTTCTGCGGCATATTTATCTTTTCGATCTTCGCGCCGGCCAGCGGAGCAGAGAGCTCGCGGATCAGTGCGCAAAGGGTGAGTCCGTCTAAAGTCATGTGAAGTTCCTTTCCCAGGCGCGGCGGCTTTGCCGTCGCCAATGACCCTATTATACTATTTTTTGCCTCTGCGCGCCACCTTTTCCTGGTTTTGCCCGGAAAAACGGGATTCTTTGCATTCTGCATCCGGTATGATACAATAAGAAAGAAAATATGCTAGAGCATAGGGAGAAAGATATGGAGACGATGCGGCAGGATTTTAGCTGCGATTATCTGGAAGGGGCGCACCCGCTCATCTTGCAGCGCCTGATGGAGACGAACCTGGAAAAAGCGCCGGGCTATGGCATGGATCGCTATTGCCAAAGCGCCAAGGAGAAGATCCGTGCGGCCTGCGCCTGCCCGAAAGCAGAGATTTTCTTTCTTTCCGGCGGAACGCAGACCAATGCAGTAGTGATAGAAGCGCTGCTGCGCCCCTATCAGGGTGTGATTTCAGCGGATACCGGGCATATCAGCGCTCATGAGGCCGGGGCCATCGAGCATGGCGGGCATAAGGTGCTGACTTTGCCGCATACGCTGGGCAAGATCAGCGCAGAGCAGGTGCGGGCCTGCTTTGAAGCATATGAGCGCGACGGGAACCGGGATCACCTGGTCATGCCGGGCATGGTTTATCTCTCGCACCCGACGGAATACGGCACGCTCTATACCAGAAAAGAGCTGGAGGAGATTGGGAAAGTCTGCGCGCAGTATGGAGCGCCGCTGTATCTGGATGGCGCGCGGCTGGGGTATGGCCTGGCGGCAGAGGGGACGGATGTTACCCTGCAAACGCTGGCGCAAGTCTGCGACGCGTTCTATATCGGCGGAACCAAGATGGGAGCACTGCTGGGCGAGGCGCTGGTGTTCCCGCGGCCTGGTCTCATCCCGCACTTTTTCTCCATCATCAAGCAAAACGGCGCGCTGCTGGCCAAGGGGAGAGCGCTGGGCATTCAGTTTGATGTGCTTTTTACGGACGATCTCTATTTTCAGCTGGGCAGGCATGCCGTGCGCCTGGCGCAGGAGATGAAAAAAGGGCTGGAAGAGAGGGGATGCCGCTTCCTGTTCGATTCGCCGACGAATCAGCAGTTTCTCATTCTGGAAAACCAGCGGATGGAGCGGCTCTCCCAAAAGATAGGCTTCAGCTTTTGGGAGGCATACGATAAGGAGCACACGGTCGTGCGCCTGGCCACAAGCTGGGCCAGCAGGCAAGAGGATATTGCGCAGCTCACTGCGCTGTTTGAATAGAGAGGGAAGAATATGAGAGTAGATGGAAGAGCAAACGACGCGCTGCGCGATTTGCGCATTACGCCGCATTTTATGCCGAGCTCGGGCGGTTCCTGCCTGATAGAATGGGGCAATACCAGAGTGCTGGTTACGGCGAATGTGGAAAATAAAGTGCCGCCTTTTCTGGCGGGCAAGGGGAGCGGCTGGCTGACGGCGGAATATGCCATGCTGCCCGGCTCCACCCTGGGGCGCAAGCCGCGGGAGCGCCAGAAATCCGATTCCCGCAGCATCGAGATTCAGCGGCTGATTGGCCGGAGCCTGCGCTCGGTGCTGGATTTTGAGGCGCTGGGCGAGCGGATGATCACGGTGGACTGCGATGTCATCCAGGCAGACGGCGGAACGCGGACTGCCTCGATTACAGGCGGTTTTATTGCGCTTGGCCTGCTGGTCAGGCGGCTCATGAGCGAGGGCATCATCGATAAAAATCCCATTCGGGAATATCTGGCGGCGGTATCGGCGGGAATCGTGGATGGAGAGCCGCTCTTGGATCTCTGCTATCAGGAGGATTCGCGGGCCGAGGCGGATATGAACTTCGTGGGGACGGAGGGCAGCTGTATCAGCGAGATTCAGATTTGCGGCGAAAAGCGCGCGATCACGGATGTGGAATTTGCAAACCTGCTGGTCGCCTGCAAAACCGGCGTAAAGCAGCTCATACAAAAGCAGAAGGAAGTGCTGGAGAATTTATGAAAAAACTGATTTTGGCAACGGGAAACCCGGGCAAAGTCCGGGAGATGAAGCAGATTTTGGCAGGGCTCTATGATGAAGTGATCTCCATGAAGGAAGCGGGCGTGGCCGTGGACGTCGTGGAAGATGCGGATAGTTTTTTGGGCAATGCGGCAAAAAAAGCGCTGGCCATCAGCCAGCTGGTGGAATGCGATGTCGTGGCGGATGATTCCGGCCTCTGCGTGGATGGGCTGGGCGGTCGGCCGGGGGTCTACTCGGCGCGCTACTCTGCGGAAGGGACGGACGAGGCCAACAATGCCAAGCTCGTGCAGGAGGTTTCCCAGCTGAGCGAAGACCAGCGGGGCGCGCACTATGAATGCGCCATCGTCCTGGCGCGGAAGGGGAAAGTCGCTTTTTCCTGCGAATGCCGCTGTGATGGACAAATTATCCTGCAAGCCCGGGGAAGCGAAGGCTTTGGATACGATCCCTATTTCCTGCTCCCCGAATACGGCAAAACTTTTGGGGAGATCGAGCCTGCCGTCAAAAACAAAATCAGCCACCGGGCAAAGGCCCTGGCAGAACTGCGCCAATTTGCGGAGCAAGAGAAATAGAAATGAGAGTTCTCGTTCTTTCGGATACGCACCGCCATCTGGAGCTCATGAAGCGCGCCATTGTCCAGGCAGGGCCGGTGGATTATATTTTCCATTTGGGAGACAACAGAGCCGATGCCGGGCAAATCTCTAGGTATTCGGATGCAAAAGTAGTCTGCGTGAGGGGAAACTGCGATTCCATCGGGGAAACCGAGCAAACTGTGTTTTTGGAGGGGCAGAAGCTGCTTTTGACGCATGGGCATTCCTATGCCGTCAAATACTCCCTGGATCGCCTCTCTTATCTGGCGGAGGAGCGGCAGGCAGATGCCGTGCTGTTCGGCCATACGCATATGCCGCTCACAGAATATGCGGGCGGGCGCCTGCTCTATAACCCGGGAAGCGTCGGCGAACCCAGAGGCGGGCATCGGCCCACCTTCGGCCTTCTTTTGGTTACGCGGGACGGCATCTTCCCAAAGACAGTAGAGCTGCGGTGAGCAAATAAAAAAGAGCCCATATGGGCTCTTTTTTATACATAGTTTTTCTTGATGTTGCGTATTGCGCTTTTTTCCAGCCGGGAGACCTGCGCCTGGCTGATGCCGATTTCTTCGGAAACCTCCATCTGGGTTTTGCCCTCGAAATACCGCAGCCGGATGATGTTCTTTTCGCGGTCGCCCAGCTTGCCGATGGCGTCCCGAAGCGCGATGCCTGAAAGCCAGTTTTCCGAGGAGTTTTTTTCATCCGAAAGGCTGTCCAGCACATAGAGCGCGTCGCCGCCCTCCTGGTAGATGGGTTGGGAGATGGAGATGGGATCCTGAACGGCGTCCAGCGCGAAGGAAAGTTCTTCCCGGGAAATGCCCATCTCTTTGGCGATGGCATCAATGCCCGGCTCCTGGGCGTTGCGCTCGGCCAGTTCCCGGCTGATGGCAAAGGCGCGGTATGCCGTATCCTTGAGCGACCGGCTGACGCGCATCAGGCTGTTATCCCGCAGATAGCGGCGGATTTCGCCGATGATCATTGGGCAGGCGTAAGTGGAGAACCGGACGCCGACGCTGATATCGAAGTTGTCGATGGCCTTGATCAGGCCAACACAGCCGATCTGGAAGAGATCGTCCATGTTCTCGCCGCGCGTCGAGAAGCGCTGTACGATGGAGAGAACCAGCCGCAGGTTTCCCTGGATGAATTCCTCCCGCGCGTTGCGGTCTCCGGCGTAAATTTTATCAAAATATTCCTTTAAGCGGCTCTCTGGGATGACGGGCAGCCTGGAAGTATCCACGCCGCAAATTTCCACTTTATTTATCATAGCATTGCTCTCCCTTGTTGCAGTAAATTGTGCCTCTGGGTTTTAGGGTTGCCTCTGGCGGGATTTTCTATACCGGGGAAAAACTGGAAGAAACCGCGAAAAATGGGGGAGGGAAATGCAAATCAAAAAGGCAGCCTGAGGGCTGCCTTTCAAAGCTTCTATTGCCTTTGAAGCTAGAGCATTTTCGAGACGTCTTTCTGCAGGCGCTTGATGATGCGCTTTTCCAGCCGGGAAATATAGCTCTGCGAAATGCCCAGCGCGTCTGCGACCTGCTTTTGCGTGTTTTCCCGGAAGCCGGACAGCCCAAACCGCATATTGATGATCAGTTTTTCCCGGGCGGGCAGGTGCGAAACAGCTTCGGCGATGAGGGATTTTTCTACGTCGCTCTCGATCTCTTTGAAAACGGCATCGCCCTCGGTTCCCAAAATATCCGAGAGCAAGAGCTCGTTGCCGTCCCAATCCACGTTGAGCGGCTCATCCAGGGAGATTTCTCCCTTGATGCGGGAGGTGCGGCGCAAAAACATCAGAATCTCATTTTCAATACAGCGGCTGGCATAGGTCGCCAGCTTGATATTTTTGCTGGCGTCGAAGGTGTTGACCGCCTTGATCAGCCCGATGGTGCCGATCGAGATGAGGTCTTCCAGGCCGACGCCGGTGTTGTCGAATTTGCGAGCGATATAGACCACCAGGCGGATATTGCGCTCAATCAGGCTGGTTTTGACTTCGCTTTCGCCGCCGGCCAGGCGCTGTATCAGAAGGCTCTCCTCGCTCTTGGAGAGGGGAGGGGGAAGCGCTTCGCTCCCATTGACGTATAGGAGATGGCGTTTTGCCAGAGTGATTTTAAAAATGGCCAGACGGATTTGTTCCAATGTTTTTATCATATGTTCCTCCTATAATGGGAATAGTTTTAAATTCGGCCCGAGAAGAGCGGTGTAGCCCTCTGGGAGGGAAGTATCTGCAAGCGCGAGATAAGCCTTGGCCGCATAGCTTTTGCCCTTTGCGGTAATAATGAGTTTATCTGGCAAAAAGCCGGGCAGGCTGGATTCCCCGGATGCCGTGCGGCAGGGAAACGAGGGCAGAGCATGCCGCTCTATCTGCTCCAGAAGCGCGCTGCCCGCCGCGCTGCGCGCCACGATGATGACGGAAAGCCCGCCGGGGCTTTGCAGCAGGTTGCCGGTATCCAAAAAACCCCGGAGATTGACGGCAGCTCCGGAAAATTCCGCGTGAATGAGGTAGTCTGTTCCTTGCTTGGGATGGGGCGTGCGCAGGAGCAACTCCAAAAGTACGATGCCAGCGGCCAGGCCGAGCAGGAGATAGCGCAGAATGGGAAGCCCGAGATATGCCGCGTGAAGCGGCGCATCCAGCGCCAGCATGGCGAAAAGAATACAGCCGCCAAAGAGGAAGGAGCACAGAAGCGCCAGGCCGCAGCGCAGGAAATACCGCTTAGCCGGGCGGGCTCCCATGGGCAGGCACATGACGGCCAGAGCGATGCACTTAAAGGCGAATCCCCCGAGCGGCGGGAAAGCCAGCGCCAAAACAGAATAGAGCGCGCCAATTCCCGCTCCCATGCTGACGCGGGAGAATTTGACGCGTTTTTCACTCAGGCGCGCAGCAAAAAATAGAATGATAAAGTCCATCAGGAAGTTATCCAGAAAGACCAGCTCGATATATACCTTTTTCATTTCCCTCACCCGGGCACAGTATATCCTACTCACTTTTCAAAAAATGTAGAACTGTGGGATGCAAAAAGCGCACAAAATGGCGAATGTGTAAAAAATGAAGGAGAGTATTTTCATCCTGCATTTTTCGTGTATAATATAGACTGGAAGTATTTTTTGAATAGATTACCCCTAAGAGAGGAAGCAAAGGAATATGGCCATGAGAAAAACCAAAATTGTCGCGACGCTGGGGCCGGCCAGCAGTGATGTGCAGACCATCAAACAGCTCATTTGCGCAGGGATGGACGTCGCGCGCTTCAATTTTTCGCACGGCGATCACCGCGAGCAGCTCAGCCGCCTTTTGGCGCTGAAGCAGGCGCGCGAAGAGCTGGGCAAACCGGTGGCGGCGCTTCTCGATACCAAGGGGCCGGAAGTGCGCCTTGGGCGGTTTGAAGGCGGCAAGGCCGAGCTTCTGGCCGGAGAGAGCTTTACGCTGACGACGGCGGATCTGCTGGGCACGGCAAAGCGCGCAAGCGTCTCCTATAAGCGCCTGCCTATGGACGTGCGGGCGGGAGATACCATCCTTTTAGACGACGGCAATATCGAGCTTCGCGTTGAGCGCGTCTGCGGATCCGAGATCGACACGCAGATCATCGACGGCGGCATCATTTCGGACCGCAAGGGCGTGAACCTGCCGGGGGTGCACCTGAATATGCCCTATATGAGCGAGGCGGATGAGCAGGATCTCCTCTTTGGCATCAAGCATGGCTACGATATCGTTGCGGCCTCTTTTGTGCGCAGCGCCGAAGACCTGATCATTCTCCGGGAGTTCCTCAATAAAAACGGCGGCGGGCATATGAAGATCATCGCCAAGATAGAAAACGCCGAGGGCGTCGAGAATGCGGGAGAGATCATCCGCAGCTGCGATGGCATCATGGTCGCGAGAGGCGATATGGGCGTGGAAATTCCCCTGGAGGAAGTGCCCGTTGAGCAGAAGCGGCTAATTAAGCGCGGATACCTTGCAGGCAAGCAGGTCATTACCGCGACGCAGATGCTGGAGAGCATGATCACCAATCCGCGCCCCACCAGAGCAGAGGGGACGGACGTCGCCAACGCCATTTACGACGGCACCAGCGCCATCATGCTTTCGGGCGAAACGGCGGCGGGCAAATATCCGGTCAAAGCCGTCGAGACTATGGCGCGCATCGCCCTGCGCACCGAGCAGGATATCGATTACAAGAAGCGCTTTTTCGCGGAGAGCCAGCGCAACCGCGGCGCAGAGAATACGCCGGATGCCGTCTCCCATGCGGCCTGCACTGTCTCCTACGATTTAAACGCGGCGGCCCTGCTGGCCCTCACCAAAACCGGGACGACCGCCAAGCTCATCTCCAAATTCAGGCCGTCCATGCCCATCATCGGCTGTGCCATGACGGACGAGGTGATGCGCCAGCTCAATCTCTCCTGGAATGTTTTTCCTGTGCGGGTGGAGGAGAAGATGGAGATGGATGAGCTCTTTGCGCACGCCGTGGAAAAGGCGGTGGAGGCGGGCTACCTGCGCCGGGGCGAGCTGGTGATCATGGTGGCGGGCATTCCCCTGGGCTTTGCCGGGACGACGAATATCATCAAAGTGCATATTGTGGAATAAACGCGCTGTCTGATAAACCAAAACTCCCCTCCAAGCATATGATAAAAGCAAGGAGGGGAGTTTTTTGCGGTTTAATCAGCTGAGAAAGAAAGAAGTCATCAACGTCTGCGAGGGGCGCAGCCTTGGCTACATATGCGATTTAATTTTTGATGAGTGCAAGGGGCATATCCATGCCATTGTCGTGCCCGGAAGCTGCGGGCTGCGCGGCATGTTCCAGCACCGGGACTACGTGATTCCATGGAAAGATATCTGCAAAATTGGGGACGACGTGATTTTGGTCGAGATCGATATGGCAACTTGCGAGATCATTCATTGAGTATGCGCCGCTTTTTGTGCTATAATAACCCCGAAAGCGCATATTCGGCGCGGCTTCTCTCGCGCAAGGCGGGAAAATATGATAGAATGAAGCTGCTGTGTTCCGAAGAAAACGCAAAACGATGTAAGAGGTAGAGTTATGAGGTGTATTTATTGCGGACACCAGGAGAGCAAGGTAGTCGATTCCAGGCCGCTGGATGAAGGGGTTTCCACGCGCCGGCGCAGAGAATGCCTGAAATGCGGCAGAAGATTCACGACGTATGAGAAGGCAGAGCAAGTGCCCGTGATGGTCGTCAAAAAGGATGGCAGCCGCCAGGCCTTTGATATCGATAAAATCAAACGGGGCATTATGAAGGCCTGCGAAAAGCGCAATGTCTCTATCGATACCATCGATGCCATGGCGCTGGAAATCGAAAACCAGGTGCAGAACCGGGTGGAGCAGGAAGTGCAGGCGCAGGATATCGGCGATATGGTGATGGAATCGCTCAAAAAGGTGGACGAGGTGGCTTACGTCCGCTTCGCTTCGGTTTACCGGGAGTTTAAAGACATCAGCACTTTCATGAGCGAGCTCAAAAAACTGGTGGCAGAGAAATAGCGCGGGGACCTCGCGGCAAAAAGCAGAAGGGGATTTCATTATGGCATATGCAGATAAGGTGCAAAGAGGCTTTTTGGAGCGGCAAAAAGACGGCGTCATTTTCTACACGATTCCATCCTTCGAGGCACTGGGAATCCGCCATGGGTTCACTTCCCGGGTTGGCGGTGTGAGCGACGGCCCCTTTTCTTCCCTAAATCTGAGCTTTAAGCGCGATCCCTCGCCGGAGCGCGTCCGGGAAAACTTCCGGCGCGCGGCAGGGGCTATGGGAATGCAGGCGGAAGAGCTGGTGGTCTGCAACTATGAGCACGGCAATCAGGTGGAATTCGTGGATGAGCGCCATCACGGCATGGGAATTTTCCGGGAAAATGAGCTGCCAAAATGCGACGGGGTCTGCATGACAGCGCCGGGAACGGTGGGCGTGAGCCTGCACGCAGACTGCAACTCGCTTTTCTTCCTGGATCAGAAACTGCGGGCGGCATCGGTTTGCCATGCGGGTTGGAAGGGCACGCTTTCGGGCATTGCGCGGACGGCCGTGCAAAAACTGGCTAGCCTTGGCATTGCGCCGGATGAAATTTTGGTGGGCATCGGGCCTTCCATCTGCGGCCATTGCTATGAGATTCAGGAGGATGTGGCAGGGCTGTTCGAGCCGGAATATCCGGCGGCGGTGCTGCGCGGGAGCGAAGGCATTCATCTGGATTTATGGGCCGTTTTGCTGGCGCAGTTTGAAAATCTCGGCATTCCGCCAAAAAATATCACACTCTCCGGGCTTTGTACATATGATAATAGCGAGAGGTTCTTCTCTCATCGAAGAGACCATGGAAAAACGGGCGCGATGGGGTCTTTCATCGCGCTGTAACTGGAAAAAGCGGGCGCCCTGCCTGCTTTTTTAATAAGGAGCGAGGTGCTTATTTTGATCTATTTAGATAATGCCGCCACGACGAAAGTGCGGGCGGAAGTATTAGAAGCGATGCTGCCCTATCTGCAAGAACAATATGGAAACCCGTCCTCGGTCTATGGGCTGGGGAGGGAGGCGCACCACGCGCTGGATATTGCAAGAGAGCAGCTGAAAACGGCCCTGGGGGCAAAGCTGGCCCGGGAGATTTTCTTCACCGGCTGCGGCACGGAGAGCGACAACTGGGCGATTTCCGGCGCGGCTCATGCGCTGCGGCAAAAGGGCCGGCATATCATCACGAGCAAAGTGGAACACCACGCCGTGCTGGATACCTGCCGTGCGCTGGAGACGGATGGCTATGAGGTAACCTATCTGGATGTAGACTGCTATGGGCAGGTCAGCCCCGAGGCTGTGCGGGCAGCGATTCGGGAAGATACCATCCTGGTAAGCGTGATGTTTGCAAACAACGAGGTGGGGACCATCAACCCCATCGCCGAGATTGCCCAGGCCGCGCATCAGGCGGGGGTGCTGATGCATACGGATGCCGTGCAGGCGGTGGGGCATGTGAAAATCGATGTGCAGGAGCTGGGCGTGGATCTGCTCTCGCTTTCCGGGCACAAATTCCATTCGCCCAAAGGCGTCGGCGCGCTCTATGTCAGGCAGGGCACGCCCATCGATAAATACATGCACGGCGGCGGCCAGGAGCGCGGCCGGCGGTCCGGCACGGAGAATCTGGCCTCTATCGTGGGCATGGGGCGCGCCATCGAGCTGGCGTCCCAGGAGCTGGAGGGTGAAGCACAGCGGCTGACGGCGCTGCGGGAAGAGATGATCAAAATGGCGCGCCAGAAGATTCCCGGCGTCATTTTAAACGGCCATCCCACCCAGCGGCTGCCCGGCAATGTCAACCTGCGCATTCCCGAGCTGACCAGCGAGGCCGCGCTCTATAACCTGGATATGATGGGCATTGCCTGCTCCAGCGGCTCTGCCTGCACGGCAGGCTCGCTTTCGCCTTCGCACGTCCTCATGGCGATGGGGCTTTCCGAAAAGGAGGCGCGGGGCGCTCTGCGCTTCACCTTCTCGCGCTATACGACGCGGCAGGAAGTGGAGGCGGCGGTGCAGACACTGGCGGAAATTGCTCAGCGGCTGCGCAAGTAGCAGCTTGCATTTTTGAAAAAAATTTTGAAAACGCACGATTTTGTGATTAAATTCCTTTTTTCTGCGCAGATTAACGATGAGAATTCATTTGCAGAAGGGAGTTTGAAATGAATATGAAATGCACAGCCCTTAGTTTTTTGATGGGCGGTCTGGTGGGCGCGGCTGCGGTTATGGCAACTGTTCCCGGAACCAAGACCTTTATGAAGAGAACCATGAGAAAGGGCAAACGCGCTCTTGAGGACGCGGTTTGCAATATGTGGTAATCGTGAAGAGCCGCTCGGCAGAGCGGCTTTTTGCATCATGCCAAGACGCCGGAAATCTGCGAAAAACTGGTAAATTCAGGCGCAGATTGGTTGATTTGTAATTGGGCTTGGTATATAATAATTCTATTAAGAGGGCAACAGGAGGGCTATCACGATGAATCATGCTGATCGGACGACGAAATTTGTCTTGACAAAAGACATGGACAACCCTGCGCGCGGGATTATCAAGCTCGCCTGCGATGCGATGCAGCAAAAGGGATACGATCCTCTCAATCAGCTGGTTGGGTATATCCTCTCCGGCGATCCGACATATATCACAAGCTTCAACGGCGCGCGCAGTCTGCTGACCAGGCTGGATAGGGACGAGCTGTTGGAAGAGATTGTCTCGCAGTATATCGAGAATCTCGAATAGGAGGCAGGATTGTTATACCCGAAGATCATGGGGTTAGATGTTGGAGAGAAGCGCATTGGCATTGCGCTTTCGGATCCGCTGCGCATTACGGCGCAGGGCCTGGAATCCTATCAGGTTCAGGGCGAGCAGGAGGATATTGCCTATATTAAGGCGCTTTGCGAAAAGCATGGCGTGGAGCAGATTGTCTGCGGGCTCCCGAAAAATATGAACGGGACGATTGGCCCCCAGGCGGAGAAGATTTCCGCGTTTGCGGAAAAGCTGAAAGAAGCGACGGGGCGGGAGATCATCATGGAAGATGAGCGCCTGACGACGGTCTTTGCACAGCGCACGCTCATCGAAGCGGATGTCAGCAGGGCAAAGCGGAGAAAAGTGGTCGATAAGCTGGCTGCGGTAGCGATATTGCAGGGCTATTTAGATAGGACGAAAATTTACTGATTTAGGAGAAAATAACATGAGTGAACATTGCAACGGCCATTGCGAGCACTGCGCTGGCCATGATGGCGAAATGGATATCGAGAGCAACATCATTGCGTTGACGGACGACGAAGGCAACGAAGTCGAATTCGAGTGCCTGATGACGTTTGATTGCGGCGAGCATTTCTATGCGTCGCTTCTGCCCGTCGTTCCCCTGGAGGATTTTGAGGAAGGCGAAGTGCTCATCATGCGCCTGGATGAGGATGGCGAGGAGAGCGTTTTCAGCCCCGTCGAATCTGAGGAGGAGCTGGAGGCAGCTTGGAACGAGTTTATCCGCCTCTATGAAGAAGAGGAAGAGGAGTAGGGCCAATTTGGCTCGTAAAAAAGCAGCGGAGAGCATAAAAGTTTTGTTCTCCGCTGCTTTTTTGGTGCAAGCATTGCTATGAACTGACTTTTCTTCATTACTATTATTTAAATGAGCGAATCAATCGCCGATGCCATGAGGGCAGGCGTGCTTCTTTGTGTGATCCTGCGCGCAAAAAATTTGCTTTTGGAGACGCCGCATCTTCCAAGGTGTTGCTTGGAATGAAACAGATCGATTTTTGCCTTGACAAACAAAATTGGGAATGCTAAGATATCAATGTTGATTTTTTCTCATAGCTTCTGGGTGTAGCGCAGTTTGGTAGCGTGCTTGAATGGGGTTCAAGAGGTCGCAGGTTCAATTCCTGTCACCCAGACCAAAGAAAAGGTTGTATTTTGGAAAACAAGATACGGCCTTTTCTTTTTGAAGCAAAATGGAACTCTATTTGAATAGAGAGGTCGGAAGAATTAGAAACTCGCGCTGTCTAGGGCAAAAATGGCATAATTATTCTTATGGTGATGAAAATGGATGAAAAGTATATAAGCAGCGTTGCAGATTATTTAAACATACTCGAAGAACTTGGTGAAGAATATCCGAGCAGCCCTTGGATGAACAATCCGATAGACAGCAATTTTCTTTTTCGGGGTATGGAGAATCGGGAGTATAAGCTTTTACCAAGCGTCTATAGATGTGTAAAAGATAATGACGGGGGATTATGTATTACTAATGATAAATATTTGAGTTTGACGAGTGAGAAAAAGATAATTCAAAAGTTTATTCAGGAGGCTTCTGCGTATGTTCCACGATTAGATGCACATGATTATATAAGATGGGCGGAGTTAGCGCAGCATCATGGTGTGCCCACGCGATTTCTGGATTGGACGGAGAACCCTCTCGTTGCACTTTATTTTGCGTGCGAAAGCAATAAAGAATGCGATGCGGTGATATGGATG
The DNA here is from genome assembly GCA_910588425.1 of uncultured Christensenellaceae bacterium. GTDB lineage: Bacteria > Bacillota > Clostridia > Christensenellales > Christensenellaceae > QANA01. The sequence goes on from CAJUPM010000002.1 coordinate 110,142, forward strand.
CTTCATAAAGGCAATTATCTAGCTTATACGAATAGATACGGTGAAAATCGCGCTAAAGCTAAGGATATGTCAATTGAAGAAGCTATTACAATTTTTTTGACTGATTCAAAACAAAGAATTCAAGATTCCGAATTACCAAAATTTCCTCTCATTTATACTCCTTATTATTTTGATCATAGAATGTCTGCGCAGGCTAGTTGGTTTATGGCTTGGGGAAGTCAAAAAAAGTCATTTGAAGATATGATAGAAGATTTTTGTTATATGAGATATGAGCCATCTACAGATGGGGTGCGCACCTATGGACGAGCGCAAACTGAAAGATTCCTATATCGCCTTTTCATTCATAAATCAGACAAGCAAACTATTATGCGTCAACTTGAACATATGGGCATTCATGCTAAGTCATTATTTCCTGGCCTAGATGGCATAGGAAGATATATTGAGCGAAAATATAGATTTAATTATAGTGAGGTCGGATGATAGAGTATTTTATAAAAATAGTTCTATTGAAAATTTACATTAAATAAATGGTAAAGCAAACCGTGGTTAGATTGGCTTAGACTTTGAGAGTTAGTTTTGTTGCAAGCGAAGAAAATCAAAGACAAATTTTTCTGGAAAAACCGGACGATTGGCAACATAAAAAAAGCGTTTTTTACAGATACTATCTCTGCAACAAAGCTTGCGAAACTCAAAAGTCAGAAAGGAGGCAATTTATAATGAAGAACAATAAGAATTGCAATTGCAACAACACGGGGTCGAACCAGTCTAACAACCAGAACTCTAACCGCTCTAACAGCAACCAGAGCAATCAGAGAAATAACTCGAACAACAGAAACTCGAATTTCAAGAACCAGATGAATAACGAGCACGAGTAAAGATCGAAAAAGAGCGCACAGAATCTGTGTGCTCTTTTTTATTAAAAGGCAAAACTCACCGTCAGAGAGGGGCTGGTTTTGCACTGATTTCATTTTTTTAAAAGGGAAAATGGGGCGGGAGAAAGTTTTGCCGAATTTTTTCCTTGACACTTCATACCATTTAAGATATAATTTGTTTTGCGCGATAGGGCAAGCTTCTGGCAAGTTTCCCAGTAAACGCGGCGGCGATGAGCCGAAGGACATGCGTCTGTAGCTCAGCTGGATAGAGCAACGGCCTTCTAAGCCGTAGGTCTTGGGTTCGAATCCCCACAGACGCGCCAGTATGGTGGGCATAGCTCAGTTGGTTAGAGTGCCAGGTTGTGGCCCTGGAGGTCGTGGGTTCGAATCCCACTGTCCACCCCATTTTATTTTTGAGCAAGGGCAATGATGGGGTGTAGCCAAGCGGTAAGGCACGGGACTTTGACTCCCGCATTCGTAGGTTCGAACCCTGCCACCCCAGCCAAAATTTCATATTTGACTCGCTAGCTCAGTTGGCAGAGCACTTGACTTTTAATCAAGGTGTCCGGAGTTCGAATCTCCGGCGGGTCACCAAGAAAAACCGCTCAGTAGAGCGGTTTTTTATGTGCTTTCTATTGCTGAATGCTCTGTTAAATTATCTGGAAATATCCCAAATTATCTCACTTTTGTAGTCAAAAAATGTAGTCAGATTATTGATAACTTTGATGGCCCGCAAAGTGTTTTCCCTTTTATGGAAATTGCTCTGCTTTACCCTTGTAAAATAGCTAAAAACTCTTGGTAGTATTGGAATATCGGAGAGTGAATATACCGATTCACCAGCGGCAGATGTGTATATACTTCGAGCGTCATGGATATATCAGAATGACCCATAAGCTGCTGGGCTGTAAACGGAGGGAGACGGATGACAGCCAGATAGGTGCAGAAAGTGTGCCTCAATATGTGGCTTCGCAATCCTTTGATTGGTTCCGGCTCCTTTGGGGTTCCCACAGCCGCGTTCATTTTGCGGATGATTTTTCCCATAATCGTCGGTATGATGTCCGGCTGTGAAACTCTCCCAAACGGTTCACCAGCAGGAACTCCGAGTTGTTTTCAAACTCTGCACATTCCTTCAATGCGGAATGCAGAGGAACGATGATCGGGCTGACCCGAAAGCCAGCATCGGTTTTGGGCATGTATTTTAGCACACCCTTGTTTTGAACTGGAGAAAATTCGATATCCTTATTAACTTCCAATAGCTTGCGCGATAAATCCATGGTTTGCTCGTTTCCTGATTTTTTTAGGGCTAAGACCTCGCCGCGGCGCAGTCCGGCAAATTATATACTGTAAACAAATGCGCGCTCCTGCGGCGTAAAATCCGCTTTTAAAATGGCAATCTCTTCTAATTCTGTGAGCGTCCTGGTGGGCGGCGCAGAATAATTTACCGGCGGTAATTTTCTGGCGATATTTACAGATGTGACAGCGTTTTCTATCGCCGCGTCATACATACGCACCAACAGGGCGCGGAGCATCTGCGCTGTGCGGGTGTTTCCCTGCGCCAACGTAAATTGCTGCAAATCCAATAGCCGTATTTTCCTGATGTTGATGGAAGAATGCGGCCAGGGCAGGATATAGTTCTTTATCAGCCGCCAATCGGCGTATCCTGCATCTGGGTTGTCCGGGCTATTACAATACGCATAATAATATTGCTGTGCCCACTCGGCCAGGGTATATTTCTCCTTTGAGGGCGCGCCGTGTTTACGGAGTTCTTCCTCAAATTTTGAGAGATTGGCCTCGAGTTCCTGTATTGTGCGGCCGTAAACGCTTCGCCTGTCCGGCGTCCCACCCTCTTTCATCCCTATCGTTATGTTTTTGACATACCGCCCGTCCGGGCGCTTTTTGTACTTGGTTTTTGGCATGGCTTTTCATTGATTCCTTTCTTCATAAAAAAGTATAGCATAGGTGATAATTTGGTTTCTCGTTTCCGCAGAAAGAAATTGCTGGAAGAAAATAGTGATGAAATAAAATGACACGATTTGTGTAAAAATAAATTGATGTACTCCACATAATGTGATAATAGGAGTGATGCAAAATTACATTACGAGGAGGCAGTGAAATGCTTGATATGAGCAAATATGCTGGGGTGCAGAACCCCCAGCTGTATCAGGAAATTCTGGACAAAGAGCGTAAGCGGCAGCAGGGTGGCGCTCCGCCGCGTGAGCCGAGGTATTCAGCTCCATCATCCTCAAACTGGACGCAGGAACAAAAACAAATTGCGGTTGAATTGATGGGCAAAACGCAGTCTACTAACCTGTATTCCAGTCTGTACAATGACGTGTATGGGAGCGGGCAGGCGCAGGCGCCAAAGCCCGGCGTCTATCTGGATACGAGCAATGGGGAAATTGAGTTTAACAATATCCTTCGTGGGATTGGCATGGTCGCCGCAGACTATGCCCAGACCGGCGAGGCTAAGCGTGTAACCTTCAAATTGCCGGACCCCAGCACTATCAAGGAACATAAGCAGGTTTGGATCAGCGAGGGAGATGGCAAGGGATACTTTGTAGATATGCCCGTCTATGACGATGGAACCAGGAAGGAAAGAGCGCCCAATTCCCCAGCGATTCTGAATTGGAACAGTACAAAAAAGATTACGCCGATTCCGGCATGTTCTTTGAGCCGGGCATGGAGATAGATGAGGACGGCGCTTTTAAAAGCCAGCTGCTTGAACTGGATGCCATGCAGCAGATTGTCATCCAGGAGCGGGACAACAGGCAGGCCGCAGGGGAAAAGTTCTACGACGACAGCCAGGAGTATTTTGGGCAAATCTCCTCTGATTTGCAGGAGATGTCGGATTCCTCCAGCGAATTGAACCTTGGCAATGAAGTTCTCTCCTATGAGACGGCTGTTTCCATGTACTATGGCCGGGCGGACGAGCAAACCATAAACTCGCTTTCCAAGGAACAGCTCTATGCCTTTGAATGCTGGTCTAAGCTGGCGCAGCAGCACGACATGGTAACAGAATATATCTGTCATTACGGCGAGCGCGGCATCTTTACCCGGGAATACGCGGAAAAGCTGAGCCGGCAGATGGATGCTATCGTCAAGTACGATAGGGACTACTGGGACCAGGTGGGCTATCAGTTTTCCGAGCTGCTGGCCGGGATCGTCAGCGTAGGAGAATCCGCATTGCGCTTTACACTCGCATTGGGGCTGGGGCTAACCTCTGCCGGGGCATATCTGTTTGGTGCTGACGAATATGCGGAAGATACCATGAACGCCGCCGAGGGCTGGCTTTCGGAATCCTGGGCACAGCAAATGCGGGAAGGAGCACAAAAGAAATACAAAGCTGATGCTCAGGACATGCGCTTCGGGAAGTACTCTTTCCTGCTTGGGCAGATTTTGCCCGGCGTGGTGATCGCCGCTTCCACAGGCGGAGCGGGAGCAGGCACAATGCTGGGAGCCGGAACAAGTTCGGGATACAGCGCCTATGCTGTTTTCGGGGCTGTGTCTACGGCTGGCACCTGTGCGCAGACAGCTTTGCAGGAGGGAGCGAGCTTTGAGCAGGCCATGACCTACGGTGCGCTGGCAGGCCTGCTCGACCTTGGAGCGACGGCCGCATTTGGCGGCCTGAGCAAAAATCTGGGCATAGATACCGGGAAAATCGCCAAGAAAATCGCCGGGAACTTCTGCACAACAGAGACGGGGAGATACTTTGCAAAGCAGGTCATCAGCGCGGCGATAGAGCAGCCGATGGATACGCTGGCATTTTACATGCAGCCGGAGCTCAAGCGCCTCACCTACGACCCGAACGCAAAGTCATATACCGTAGATCAGATTGCCGAAGCGACGATTATGGGCTTTGCAAAGCACAGCTTACGCAATATTGCCTGGTCTCTGCCCGAGCTTGCCAGCGCTTTAAACAGTGGGAATACCACATTACCCGGATATATCAAACAGCAGGTGGATGAAAACTTTGAATCTGCTATTGAAAAGGCGCAGGCCGGAGAAACGCCGGACATCGGTGCGGCAACTGCAAGGCCGGAGACGGCGGTTGCCCAGATGGAGGCGAATACGGCGGCAGACATGGGAAGCCAGAGGTTTGAGACGCAGGATGCCGGGGACAGGCTTGCTTCGGTGCTGGCCTCTGACCCAGAACTCGCTGGTATTGATGCAAATGTTATATCTGATAATATGTCAAATGATCTCAACAACCAGCAGTCATTTACATCAGATGGACTTGATTCGTCTTGGTTGAAACAAAATAATGCTTTCTCACCTGCTTCAAATCAAGAAGGTGTATTTAATGAAGCATCAAGCACAGACAAAGTTGCAGTTACTGAGGATGGTAGTGCTGATACTTTTGGTAAAATTGTTGATATTGAGATAAATAATGGCAGTATGAATGTACAAAGAGATGAGCAGAAGCAGGAAAGCAATCTAGCAGTAGAGAATAATGATAAATTAGCGTCAACTGATGGCAAACCTTCTAAAGAAAGATTAAAAAATTATCAGGTATCTGATTTGAATTTTAGTCTATCTCCAAAGGAGCACATGGATGAGGCTGAACGTGCTGTTCCAGTTGAGATTTTAAAAGAAGCTATTGCTACGGGGACACATGAGCCAGACCCATGTGGATCTTCTGCTATCATGTATTATACAACTATACATAAAAATGGGAAAAAGTATAATTTGGAAGTGTTGTACAATCCAGATTCTAATACAGTATTCCATTTTAAGTATACTAGAAAAGCTATTGGTCCCCTGCCTAAAATAAAGAAATGAGGTGAATTTATGAAAGAACGGGAAAAATTATGGAAATTAATTGATGACTTAACTGATAATAAAATCGATGTTAAGGTTTTTTGTAGGGATTTTACTAGAATCTTTGACCTTGAAATTGATTATGATGAGCTAAGCGAAGAGGAAGAGAAAGCATTTGATAGATTATCCACTATGACAGCACGTTTTTCTGCTTTTGAAGAAGATTTTATAAAATATCCAAAAGTATATTTTTCGGAGCATGATGTCAAAGCAGAAATTAATAAAATACTATTACAGTTTCATAGAAGTTAATACTTATAAAAAGCGGAGTTTAAACTCCGCTTTTTAGTGCTGTATATTTCCTGTAATCATTCAGCAAGCAGGTAAATGCTTTTACGCAGATGTTCGATGAGTTGCCAGGGCAGACTGTGTACGGAAAGGAGATAGGAGAGGCGGATGCTCTTCCCTCTTCCTATGCCAAGCCGGGAGAATCAGATAGCTGGCATGTACAGAGCGAATTGCCTGCTGGCCTATACCCGCAAAAGACGCCCCGGAGCAGCGACAACCTTGTTGATGGTATTTCCTCGGCGCAAACGCTGAAAATGACCGGTACGGATGATTTGCCGACAGATAATGCGCGCGTATTTGCCAACATGATGGAACACGAAACCGGCAGCAGCGTTAAGGTGCAGCCGGGAGAATATGGGCAGGAAAACCATTTGCCGGCGGAGAATACTGTAATTAGACAAGTACGTAACAGGTTAAAAGAAACGGGCGCTTCCGAGGATTTTTCATTTAAGATCACAAACAAAAAGTTCGGCAAAAAAGTCGGCAAGCATGCGCAGGATTTTGGCCTGAACCCGGGCGATCCTGAAAGCAGGACTCGAATCGAGGGCGTCATAAACAACATTGTTTTTGAACCTGATGAGTCCCCGCGGTTAGGAAAATGGAGAAGTGTAGGCGAATTGCTTCCTGATGGAAATCGCGCAGAAGGTCCTGCAATCTTCTTTAGAAAAGGAAATGATGTGGTAGTTACAGACCTGAACGGAGGTTTTGTTACGATTCTAAAAGATGGCGCAAACAACAAGCGCTACTTAGGCTCTGCACCTATTTTTTAAAAAGGAGAATGGAGAAGTGAAAAATTCCAATCAAGACGGATATTTGGATTTCGTTACGCAAGAAGCGCTGCGGATCCACAACAAGTTATTTATGCTGGACACCGGGGAGGGAAATGACTTTGATTATACAGAAAAAGGATGGGACGTTGAAGAATTAAGCGGATGGCTAATCGCACCAGAACAGAGGGATAGATTTATCCTGTGCCGGCGCAACGGAACTGAGGATGAATATTTCGAGAATAACCGCGTTTGGGTGAATTGGTATTTTGAAAACAATAAATTGTCTGTTAGTTTTAGCAGGCTATGAAGCGGTCGGTGAAGGAGCAGCAATGATAACACGGCAAGGATGTGTGAGCATTTTTATGGTTTGACTGATTTCAGAAAAGAGTTTTTTATGGCACTATGGCAATTTGAGTTTTCGTTAATACCTAAAAATATAAATGGAGAAAGTTGGAAAGAGGGGATTGCTCCAGAGAAAGCTATACAATATTTGGACACCATTTTAAAAAAGAGTATGTTGGACGGCGTGGTAAAATATGGTGAAAGCGATTCAACGTGCATCGAATTGTTCTATGAAGACGACAGATTAGATGAAATCCTTTGCAGATTGGATTTAAGAAACCTGACAAAATTATTGCTAGGGAAGATCGTTGATTTCTGCAAGCTCACGGATGGGGTGATATTATATAATGGTAAATCGTACCCAGTAGACTTTGATAGTTTGCGTAACCTTATGCTTCAATCAAGAGCCGCTAAATTCTGTCAAGATCCAGCAAAGTTTCTTTCCATGCTATAAGCAAATAGGCAAAAGGAGGCAAGTAATATTGCTTCCCTTTGCTTTAAGGTAGGATATATTTATGAAAATTACAGGAACACGCTCTTGCATGAGAGTTCATATGGACGATAGGAGAATTGTTAAGATTGATGGGGAGTTAGTAGTTGGAGGATTTGTGGCAGAGAGCAAGTCCATAAAGGAATGGGAGCATCCTGCTGGCGTTCCGATTGATGAAAAGACTAAGCTTTATATCATTCAAAAAGTGTTGGAGAAAAGTGCTAAAGATACTTCCTATCTCAAAATTACTTTTGAATAAAGAGACAGCCACACAAAAAAGAGCAGGAATTTTCCTGCTCTTTTTTGTGCACCAACCAGCCGGAGGCCGCTTTATTATGGCTTGCAGGCCGAGCACGGCTCTTTGCCAGATGCCACGGCCTGCTGGACTGTCATTTCCTGCAAGTTATTTTTGCTTTCAACATAGATGCAATTCGGCCTGTGGTATTTGTCTCCGGACTTGGTAACAACCACCTTCTTACTCGAGAGCATGGTGCTTGAGGAAGTAGGCGCCGGAGATACGTTGACAACCGGGGCGGTCAATGTGGCCTGTGAATGCCGAAACCCCATGATGCCGAAGGTAATACCGGAAGCCGCAACCAGGCAAGAAAGCACTGCGGCGGCCAGCATAAACCACCTGCCGCGCTTCCTGGAATAGGTGGAGAGATACGCTTCGGCGAATACATTGGCCTCCCGCTCTTCATCGACACCCAGATTGTCTAACTTGTGCTTAAGCTCTATATGTCCAAGCTCATGGGCGAGGAGATATGTCTGGTCTCTGGAAGCAAGGCTCCGATCTATGGCGACCAATTTGGCAGTCGGGCTTTGGAAAGCGAAAGATTGTTTGCCGTTGGCGTACTCGGTCAGATGGAGCAGACGGAAGGTATTGTCAAGGGATTCGCCGTTCTGCATCTTAACGACGCGCCATCCATTTTGTTCCAGATATGACACGAGCGAATCATGCTCACTCCTTGTATAACATCGGCCGAAATGGTATGTGTTGTTTTTTTAGAAAAATTTACTTTTGAGTGAATGAGATAAAGGATGTAAATGTGGGAAATTTTCCTTTTTACAATTAGAGTTTGCAGTCATAGAAAAATACAGCAAGGATGTAACGTTTTGGAAAACTTGGATGCCGCCGCATTGGGGATAGCGCGAAAGCATGGTAGAATAAGGGAAAAGACACCAAAAATCGCAGAGGAGGGAAGGCTATGGAAGAAAACAGATGGGAACAGGAAAACAGAGGGATTCCCTGCTTTGAAGGAAATTTGCGTAGCCATATGATCAGCGTTCCACAGTGCCTGCGAAAAGCATCTGGAATCCGCATTTTTGGCAGAAAAATCAAATCCCTGGCCTTTACGACGGATGTTGCCATCATCCGCAATATCAATACCGATGCGATTATCGCAGTTTACCCCTTTACCCCCCAGCCGGCTATCACAAAAGCCATCATGACGGCGGCCGATATGCCGGTCTTCGTCGGCGTGGGCGGCGGCGTTACCAAGGGCGCGCGGGTGATCGATTTGGCGCGGGATGCGGAGTTTGTGGGTGCATTTGGGGTTGTGCTCAATGCGCCGACGGAAAATGAGACCATCCGGCAGCTCAAGCAGATTTTGGACATCCCCGTGGTGATTACGGTGGTATCCGAGCATACGGATATTGCGGGGAGAATCGCGGCGGGAGCGGATATTATCAACGTTTCCGGGGCGGCCAAAACGGCGCAGATCGTCAAAAAGATACGGGAAACATACCCGGATATTCCGATCATTGCGACGGGCGGGCCCACGGAAGAGAGCATTGAAGCGACGATTGCGGCAGGAGCCAACGCCATCACCTATACGCCGCCCAGCAACGGCGAACTTTTCGCGATCAGCATGCGCAAATACCGCGAGGCGGCAGAACAAGAGGCAGAGCAGAAATAAGGATGAGCAGCGAGATTTCGCTGCTTTTTAGACGGAGGAGAATATGACAGAGCAGACAAAGCAGTGGTGCGGGGCGTTTCAGAGGGCGATTTTAGAGCTGTTCCCGGGGCGCGTTGCCTTTTTGGGGATTCAGGGCAGCCATCGCCGGGGTGAGGAGACAGAGCAAAGCGATATTGATATGGTCGTAATTCTGGATGAACTGGGCGCGGAGGACTTGCGGGCCTATCGGCAGATGGTAGAAAAGATGCCGGAGCGGGAAAAAATGTGCGGCTTCGTCTCGGGGAGAAGCGAACTGGCGCATTGGCCCAGAGCGGATCTGTTTCAGTTTTATTATGATACCCAGCCCATTTTAGGGGATTTATGCGAGCTGTTTCCAAAGCCTGGGCGGGAGGAAGCGCAGGAGGCGCTGAAAATCGGCGCGGCAAATCTCTATCATGCCGCCTGCCATTGCTATCTTTTTGAAGAGGGAAAGGCGCAGACTTTGGCGATGCTCTATAAGGGAGCTTTCTTTTTGCTGCAAGCAGACGCTTTTTGCAGGGATCAGGTTTATTATGACAGCAAGCAGACGCTTGCGCAGGCGCTTTCCGGGGAAGAGGCATGGCTATTTGGGCGGTGCATGAACAGAGAGGCCATTGCAGATGCCCAGGGGCAGGAGTTGGAGGAGCTGTTTATGCGGCTTATCGCCTGGTGTGCGAAGAAGATGGCAGAGCGATAGAATAGGGTGGCAAAAAAGCGCAGAAAAGCGCCGCAGTAAAGATGCGGCGCTTTTTCATCGTGCTTCAGCTTATCTTTTTGCGGGAACATCGCTGTGTTTTTCCGCTGTGGGAAAAGCGGGCACTTTTTTTGCGGACAGATGTTTCCGGCTCGGCAGGATATTCGCTCTCGTATGCATCGAAGTGTGCCAGCGCCAAAGCGGCCAGAACAGCGGCGATTGTGCAGCCCCAAAAGGCCCCTAAAAAATGAAAAAGCCCTGCGAAAACCGGAGGAACCAAGCAGCAGCCCAAACAGAAGAAAGCGGCGCCTCTGCCGTAGCGGCCGCCCTGCGCGCCGCGCAGGAAGCTTTCCAGAAATCTATGCAAAACCGAATAACGCTTTTTCATGAAACCACATCCTTTCTCTGTAGTTATCATACCAAAAGGATAGTCCGAAAAAACGGACTATAGAGGTTGAAAGCGTGGGATGTTTATGGTACACTGAAAAACAAAGAGGAGGGATGCGAGACATGGCTAAGGGCCCAAGGCAAAAGATGAAGCTGCTCTATCTGATGAAGATTTTATTGGAGCGCACGGATGAAGAACATTTGATGACGATTCCGCAGATGGTTGAGGCGCTGGCGGAATACGGAATTGGCGCAGAACGCAAGAGCCTGTACGACGACTTGGAGACACTGCGGACGTTTGGGCTGGATATTGAATGCCGGCGCAGCAGAAATTTTGGCTATTATGTGGCCAGCAGGACGTTTGAACTGCCCGAGCTCAAGCTGCTGGTAGACGCCGTGCAGGCATCCAGGTTTATCACGCATAAGAAAAGCGAGCAGCTCATCAAAAAAATAGAGAGCCTGACCAGCGCCGGGCAGGCGCGCCAGCTGGAGCGCCAGGTTTATATTTTGAACCGGGTGAAAACCATGAACGAGAGCATTTATTATAATGTCGACGAGATTCACCGGGCAATTTCCGAGGAGCGGCAGATCTCCTTTCTCTATTCTGAATACAAGCTGGATAAAAAACTGCATCCGCGCAGAGACGGCGAGCGGTATACCGTCAGTCCGTATCTGCTGCTCTGGAATGACGGCTACTACTATCTGGTGGCCTATTATGAGAGGTATGGCGGGCTCTCGCATTTCCGCGTGGATAAAATGGCGAAAATCAGCCTGGAGCCTGAGCGGCGCATCGAGATGGGGCAAAAGCTGGAGCCGGCAGAATATGCCAACCGGATGTTCGGCATGTTTGGCGGAGATGTGCAGGGCATTGTGATGGAATTTGACGAGAGCCTTGTGGGTGTCGTGGTAGATCGCTTTGGCAGAGACGTGCCTATTTCCAGCGCAAAAGACGGCAAGTTTACCGCGCATCTCAAAGTCGCGGTCAGCCCAGCCTTTTTCTCCTGGGTATTTCAGTTTGGAGGCAAGGCGAAAATCATCTCGCCGCCCAGTGTCGCGGCGAAATTGCAGCAGGCCGCAAAAGAAACTTTGCAGCTTTATGAAAAAAGAGCATAAACGCTCTTTTTTCTCTTTCCAAATATGATATAATGGGCATACCGAATCTAAAAATGCAAATAGGCGGAGGTTTTTATGAAACTTGGATATTTGAGCGCAATTTTGCCGGAGTATCGCTTTGATCAGGTGGTGGACTATGCGGCGCAGCTGGGGCTTAAGGCCGTGGAGCTGGCATGCTGGCCCATGGGAAAGGCGACGCGGCGGTATGCGGGCGTTACGCATATTGATGCGGATTGCTATGACAAGGGAGCGATTCAGGAAAAGCTGGCCGAGACGGGCATCGAGATCTCCGGCCTCGGATACTATCCCAACCCGCTGGATCCGGATAAGGAGCAGAGCCGGCTTGCGGTTGCGCATATCAAAAAGCTCCTGAAAGTTGCGGAAGATCTGGGCGTTCCGGTTCTCAACACGTTTATCGGCAGAGATCCCCGGGCAACTTTGAGCGAGAGCTTCGATGCGTTCCAGAAAATTTGGCCGGATATCATCAAAGAGGCGGAGGATCGCGGCATCACCGTCTGCATCGAGAACTGCCCCATGTATTTTACGACGGATGAAGAGCCCTGCGGCAAGAACCTCGCCTGCACGCCTGCGATCTGGCAGGAGATGTTCTCGCGGATTGACAGCAAGAACTTTGCGCTCAACTATGATCCTTCGCACATGATCATCATGCAGATGGACTATACGCCGCCCATCTATCAGTTTGCGGAAAAAATCCGGCATATTCACATCAAGGATGTGCAGTTCTATCCGGAGAAATATAACCAGGTGGGCTTCTTCGCGCCGCCGCTGGCATACCACACGCCCAAGCTCCCGGGGCTTGGGGATATCGACTGGGGCAAATTCGTCTCGGCGCTCAACGATATCGGGTATAAGGGCGCGGCCATTTTGGAGATCGAGGACCGGGCATACGAGGAGACTTTGCAGGATCGGCTGGATTCCATCCGCCTTTCCAAGAACTTTATGAACCAGTATATTTTGTAAGGAGAGGGCGCCATGAAGAAGATAAAAGTCGGCGTGATCGGCGGGGGATTTATCGGGCCGGTGCATGTGGAAAGCCTGAGAAGGCTGGGCTATATTGAAGTTGTGGCAATCGCGACGACCAACGCGGCCGGGGCGGAGGCGCTGGCGCAGAAGCTCTGCATCCCTAAGGGGTACGGCGATTATATGGAGCTGATCGCGGATGAGCAGGTGGAGGCGGTGCATATCTGCGCGCCGAATTACCTGCATTATTCCATGGCCAAAGCGGCGATTTTGGCGCATAAGCATGTGGTATGCGATAAGCCGCTGGCCATGACTTCCGCAGAAGGAGAGGAGCTGCTGGCCCTGGCAGAGAGGGAAGGCGTGGTTGCGGCGGTGAGCTTCAACCTGCGCTACTACCCGCTGCTCCATCAGGTGAAGGCCATGATAGACGCGGGAGAGCTGGGCGAGATTTACGCGGTGAACGGCTCATACCAGCAGGATTGGCTGCAGCTTCCCACGGACTACAGCTGGCGCCTGGAGCCGGAGCAGGCCGGAGAAGCGCGGGCGATTGGCGATATCGGTTCGCACTGGCTGGACGGCGCTGAGTTCATGACTGGCCTGCGCATTGAAAAGGTCTGCGCCGATTTCGCGACGTTCTTGCCCGTGCGCAAAAAGCCCAAAAAGGCGATCCAGACATTCTCTGTGAAAATGCTCACAAACGACGACTACGAGGATATGGAGATTACGACAGAGGATTACGCCTCTGTTCTGCTGCGGTTTGGCGGCGGCGCCCGGGGAACGCTCACGGTCAACCAGGCGGCGGCTGGGCGCAAAAACCGGCTGTATTATGAGATTTACGGCAGCAAGGCGGGCATTTGCTTTGACGGCGAAATGCCCAACCAGCTCTGGATTGGCAAGCGCACGGGAAATAACGAGATCATGATCAAGGATCCTTCCCTGGCAATGCCTCTGGCGCAGGAGATCATGAGCTACCCGGGCGGCCATGCCGAAGGGTTTGGCGATGCCTTCAAGCAATGCTTCAAGCAGGTTTACGACTATATCCTGGGCGGGCAGCAGGGGGAAAAGCGCTTCCCGACATTCGAAGACGGCGTGCGCGAGATGAAAATTTCCGAGGCAATCGTCAAATCGGCCAGAGCAATGGCCTGGGGCGAAGTCGAATAGCATAACAGGAGCTCAGAAGCCGGTGCTTTTGGGCTCCTTTTTCAAAGTGGGAAGGGGGCGAATCGCGTGGAGCAGGAATACTGCGTGAGGAAAATAGGCGAGAGAACCTGGGCGATTGAGGAAGGTGTCGTCCGCATGTTTCTGATCGAGGGGGAAGCGCGTGCACTTTTGCTGGACACGGGGTTTGGCAAAGGAAATTTAAAAGAGCTGGTTTCCAGCTTGACACCCAAACCGCTGATTCTGGCGCTTTCCCATTCGGATCGAGACCACATTGGCGGATGCGGGCAGTTTGAGGGGGAGATCTATCTGCATCCAGCGGAATATGAGTGCTTTTTGCAGAATATGCCGCAGAACCGGCTGCGCCTCAAGCCTTTATGGGAGGGCGACACCATCGAGCTAGGCGGCAGAAGGCTGGCCGTGCTGCATACTCCGGGGCATACGCCGGGCAGTATCATGCTGCTGGAGCAGGAAACGGGCGTGCTGTTTTCGGGGGACAGCGTGCAGGAGGGGCCAATTTATATGTTTGGCTCGGGGCGCAACCTGGAGGCCCTTTGCGCCAGCATGGAGCGATTGGAGAAAAGGAAAGAGGCATTTCAAACCGTGCTGCCCTGCCATGGCAAAATGCCCCTGGGCGCTTCGTATCTTGGAGAAATCCAAAGAGGGGCGCAGGCGATTTTGAAAGGGGAAATAGAAGGGCAGACGCCCCGAGACAGCGAAATACCATGCAGGGAATATGCCTATGGCAAAGTAAAATTCTACGCGCCTTAGAGAAAACGCCTGGCAGGAAATAAGAGCCTGCCAGGCGTTTTGATTTTGAGGGAAAACAGAAGAGCGGGGCGCAGGAAACGCCGATGCGTTTTGCCCGTGCGGCAAATTCCTGTGGGAGAGGCTGGCCGCCATGCTAAAGTGCGGTGAGATACGGCGGATCCGGCAGGGTGCTCTGCAATTTTTAAAAAGAAAAATACTGCTCTGAAAATCAGAACAGTATTTTCGGCGACAGCCATTGGTGGGAACAATTGGGCTCGAACCAATGACCCTCTGCTTGTAAGGCAGATGCTCTCCCAGCTGAGCTATGCTCCCAAACTCCCCCGCCAACCGCCCGAGGCAGCTGACGAGCAAGCTTTAAAAATGGTGACCCCTAGGAGAATCGAACTCCTGTTACCGCCGTGAAAGGGCGATGTCTTGACCGCTTGACCAAGGGGCCACAAACGGGACGTATAATATATTAAACAATGACAGAGAAAATGTCAAGGGGGTTTCCGAAAAATACCGAAATTAAGTTTGAAGGCCGAGTCTTGGAGGAAAATATTTGCCTGCCATGCGTTTTCAAAAGCAAGAGTTCAGAAAAGATAACTTTTTTGCAGGAAAATGGCGTTTACTTCCGGGGAGAGCCATGATACGCTTAAAATAAAGCAGGGCGCTTTTTTGCAGTCAGCCACCGCCGATATAAAAATGGGCCGAAGGGAAGAGAAAGGTTGCAAATATGTGCTCCGGCGATGTATAATAAAGACATTCGGAGAGACGGACAGAATAATAGGGAAGAGGAGCATTTTGTCTCCGTCTGTTTTGTTTTTCCAGAAGTATCCAATTTATGGCCTTGAGCCAAAAGAAAAGGAGATTTGAAAATGGATAAGTTGAAGAGAAGACAGGAAATGGGCAAAATTAACGCGGAGATTCTGGCCGCAGTTGATCAGAAGCAGATCGACGAGCTGGTAGACGCGATTATTGATGCCAGAAGAATTTTCGTTTCCGGCTGGGGCAGAGCGGGAAATATCGTCAGAATCTTGGGCATGGATATGTCGCAGCTGGGCATGAATGTGTTCTGCGTCGGCGATAACAACACGCCCTCTATCCATGAGAGAGATCTGCTGATCATTTTCTCCGGCTCGGGCAATACCAAAACCATCTCCCTCATCTGCCAGCAGGGAAAGGATCACGGCGCGAAAGTCTGCCTGATCTCGGGCAATGCGGATTCCACCATGGGCAAAATTGCGGATATCAACGTCGTCATCCCGGCGTCGCAGTGGAAAGAAGAGAAGGAAGGCGAGGAACATTCCGAGATCCGCGGGCTGAATGTTTATCAGGTTGCTTTCATGCTCAACGACTTCATCGAAGAGTGCGTGATGGAGCGCCTTGGCAAGACGTTCGAGGACGTCCGCGCAAACCACAACAACCTGGAATAATCCCACTGCTAAAGGAGAGATAGGCAATGACAAAGAAAATGGATAGAGTTGCAGAGCGAGCCAGAACAGGCAGAGAAGATGCCGAGATGCTGGCCGGCATCGACCAGGCGCAGCTGGATGCGATGGTAGATGCTATCCTGGAAGCAAAGCGGATTTTCGTCGCAGGCTGGGGCAGAGCGGGGAACGTCGGCAGGATCCTCTCGATGGACTGCTCGCAGATTGGCCTTGAGACTTACTGCGTCGGCGATAACGGAACGCCGGCCATTCAGCCGGGGGATATCCTGGTCATCAGCTCGGGCTCCGGGGAGACCAAGACAATGTGCATTCTCGCACAGCAGGCAAAAGAGCACGGCGCAAAGCTGGGGCTGATTTCCGGCAACGCGGATTCCACCATCGGCAAACTCGCAGATGTGAACGTCGTCATTCCGCAGATTAAGCGCAAGCGCGGCGACGGCGCGCCTCCTGCGCCCACCAGCTCCGGCGGCTCTATGTATCATGTTATCGTCATGGTTTGTGATCTGATCCGTGCCTATGCGATGGAACGGCTCGGCGTAACCTGGGAAGACGTCGGCAGAAATCACAACAACCTGGAATAAGAGGAGATTACGATCATGATGGATAGAGTAAAAGAGAAAATCAGAATGGGCGAAGAGTGCGCCCAGATGTTAAACGGCGTTTGCCAGCAGGAACTGGATGAACTCGCCAAGGCGATTCTCCATGCCAGAAGAATTTTCGTCGCAGGCTGGGGCAGAGCGGGGAATATGATCAAAATTCTCTCTATGAACTGCTCTCAGGCTGGGCTGAGGACGTTTGTCGTCGGCGATAACGGAACGCCGGCGATTGGCGAAGAGGATTTGCTGGTGATCGGTTCCGGCTCCGGGGAGACCAAGACCATGTGCATCATCGCACAGCAGGCAAAAGAGCACGGCGCAAAGCTGGCGTTGGTTACGGGAAGCCAGGATTCCACTATTGGCAGACTGGCAGATCTCAAAGTCGTCATTCCCAGGCCCGTTCGGCCGGATGGCGAAGAGGTTCCGGATGGCTGCGGCGGCTCGATTTATCCGGTGTTCAACATGGTGGCCGATACCGTCCAGTCCTATCTGGCGGAGTATATGAACCTTGTTCCGGCGGATATTGGGTTTAACCACAACAACCTGGAGTAAGGGAAAATTAGAGGCCTCTTCGGAGGCCTTTTTCTATGCGGAAAATGGGAGGAAAACATGCAATATATCATCGAGACAAAGCGGCTGGGATTGAGAGAGCTGCAGCAGGAGGATTTCGGCGCGCTGTGCACGTTTTTGCAGGATATCCAGGTGATGTACGCCTGGGAATATGCCTTTAGCGACGAGCAGGTGCACGGCTTTATCACGAATCAGCAAAAACGCTATCAGGCGGACGGCTTTGGATATTATGCGGCAGTGGAAAAGGTATCCGGCAAAGTAATAGGGTGCATGGGGCCGCTGATGGAGCAGATTGACGGAGAAAAGTTTTACGGGATTGGCTACATTCTGGGAAAAGAGGCCTGGGGCAAGGGCTATGCCACAGAGGCAGGAGAGGCCAGCATTCAGTATCTCTTTGAAAACTACCCGGCGGAGAAAGTGATTGCAGAGATTAGGCCGGAAAATAAGGCGTCTGTGCGGGTAGCGGAGCGGCTGGGCATGAAAAAAGAGAGCCAGTTTATCAAGATGGTCAATGGAAAGCAGATGCCGCACGCCATTTATGCGCGGTATGCGAAGCAATAAAAAAGAAACGCCTGGGCGTTTCTTTTTTGGTTCAGAAGTTTTTGAACACATAGATTTCGGGTGGCCGATTATACAATTTCGACGCCGAAAAACCGCATGAAGGCGGCGGCCTGGATGGCGTTTAGCTTGACGCCGCGCAGTTCCTGAAACGTATCCGAGATGGAGATGTTTGCCAGATCGCAATCCGAAAGATCCAGCTTTTTCATGGAAACGCCGAAAAAATCGGCATCTGAGAAATTGACCTTTTGAAGCCGCAGATCCTTGAGGCGGGCAGCGTGAAACGAGGCGCCGTTGAAAAAGCTTTCAGAGACCTCGCAGTTTTCCCAGATAATTTGCGGAAAGTTTGCATAATAGAAAAGACTCTCGGCGATCCTGCATTCCCGGATGCGTGCTTCGGAAAAATTGCAGCCGTCGAATTTGCTCTCGGTCATGCCGCCGTATTTCCAAAAACTCTCGGAAAAATCGCTGCCCGAGAGATCGCAGCCTTCGAACCGCGTATGCAAAAGGGAGGTCTTGGAAAAATCGCATTGCAGGAATCTGCATTTTCGGAATAGAACGCGGTTAAAATCCAGCCGGGAGAAATCGGATAGCAGGAGCGATTCATTTTCAAAGATCTGGTTTTCAATTGGCGTTTCCGCGCTTTGAGCGTTTTGTATCAATTCCAGAAGCATGGGATTCTCCTTTTTAGATAGATGATCTGCTTTCAGTTTAGCACACAGGGTGGAAATTGCCTCGCAAAAAAGAGAGGGTCGCAATGCGCTATCCGCTTTATCGTGCAGTATCAAGCGGATGGCCGAACGCTTCAAAAATCCAAAAAGAAAAAAGGGAGCGAGGGAATTTTCCCGGCATTTTGGAAAAGACTAAAAAGAAACAGCCGATTTTGCTTTTTCATAAAAATATGCTAAAATATTCTAGTATCTTTCAAAAAGGAGAGCCCCTTTGAATCGCGCAAGGAATTCTATTCGCAATATCATATTCGGCCTGGGCGGTCAGATTTTAAATATCCTGATGAGCTTCGCCATGCGCACGGTCTTTATCCATACGCTGGACGAGGTATACCAGGGCGTGAACGGGACGTTCACCAATATTCTGATGCTCTTCTCCCTGGCGGATTTGGGCGTCGGGACGGCGATCATCTATGCGCTCTATAAACCGATTGCAGAGGATAACAGAGTCAAAATTCAGGGCCTGATGAAGCTATATCAAAAGGCGTATATCATCGTCGGTTTTGTGGTTGTGGCGATGGGGCTTGTGACGCTGCCCTTTTTGGAATATCTGGTCAAAGACGCGAATATTCCGGATTTGCACCTGATTTTCATGCTGTTCGTCATCAATACGGCATCGGGGTATTTCTTCTCGTATAAGGGATCGCTGATTACGGCGCATCAGAAGAACTATATCGTTACCAACGTCATCTACGGGACGTCCATCCTGTGCTACGGCATTCAGATGATCGTCATGAGCCTGACGCATAACTATATCCTGACGCTCTCCATTCAGGTGGGCACCAACGCTCTGCAGGGCATCATTACCATGTTCATCGCGGATCGGATGTATCCCTATATCCGGGGGAAAAACGACTCTGTGCTCCCCAAAAAGGACCGCAAGGCGATCTTTAAAAGCATGGGCTCGCTCATGTTTTACAGAGCAGGACAAGTTGTCATCAACGGCACGGACAGCCTGATCATCTCTTCCATTGTCGGCGTCAAGGAGGCGGGGATTTACTCCAACTATTCTCTGCTGACGACGACGGTCAAGAACCTCTTGCAGCAGGTGTTCAACGCCTGCACGGCCAGCATCGGCAATATGGCGGCGACCGAGAGCAACCGGCGCAAATACAAGGTCTATAACGCCATCTTCTTTGGAAACTTCTGGATGTTTGGCTTTGCGGCGGTCTGCTTCTATGTGCTGTTCAACCCGTTCGTAACGATTTGGGCCGGCAAGGATCGGCTGCTGGATCAGACGATGGTCGTCTTCATCGTTTTAAACTTCTATCTGGTCGGGATGCGCAATGTCAACACGACGTTCCGGGATACCATGGGCGTTTTTGAAGAGGGGAAGTTTATTCCGATCATCTCGGCAATCGTCAATATCGGCATCTCGATTATGACGGCGAAAGCTTTTGGGCTCATCGGCGCATTTATCGGGACAACCGTCAGTATGCTGACGACGCTGGTCTGGATGGAGCCGGTCGTGCTGTTTAAACATGGGTTCCACCGCAGCCCGCTCGTGTATTTTTTCAAATATGCCGTCTATTTCTGCGTTACACTGCTCACGGCGCTTCTGACGGATTTTCTGGCGGGCCTGCTGGGAAGCGGCGGTCTGCTGGTGTTTGCAGGAAAATTCCTTATCTGCATGATCGTGCCCAATACGATTTTCTACTTGCTTTTCCGCAAGACTGGGGATTTCCAGCTGCTTGCGCGGCAGGTCAAATCGGTTTTGGGCAGAAAACTTAGGAGGAAAAAACACGCATGATTTTATTTGGGCCTTCCGGAAATTCGGAGCAGTTTTACGAGGCAGGATATAAGCATACTTATGAGGCGATGGCCTGGATCCGCGGCATGGGCCTTGGGGCATATGAATACTCTTTTGGAAGAGGCGTGCGCATTGGCGAGCAGACGGCGGCAGTCGTGCGGGAAAAGGCGCGGGAGAATGAAATTGCCATGAGCGTGCACGCGCCATATTTCATCAACCTGGCGACGGACGACCCGGAAAAGCGGGAGAAGAACCTGCAGTATTTTCTGGAAAGCGCCAAAGCGGCCAAGTGGCTGGGGGCAGACCGCGTGATCTTTCACCCAGGCTCCTGCGCCAAGCTGGATCGGGCGCTGGCCTTTGATATGACAAAGCGCAATTTCGCGTGGATTTTGCAGCAGCTGGACGAGGCCGGCCAGGGCGACCTGACCTACTGCCCCGAGACCATGGGCAAAATCAACCAGCTGGGAGATTTGCAGGAGATCATCGCTCTGGTGAATCTGGATGAGAGAGTGCTGCCCACCATCGATTTTGGTCATCTGCATACCCGGGGGCGGGGCGCTATCAACTCGCCGGAGGATTTTGAGGCGATCTTAAAAGCGCTCATCGGTGGCATTGGCCAGGAGCGAACCAGCCGGATGCACGTCCATTTCTCGAAAATTGAGTTTACGGCCATGGGGGAAAAACAGCACAGAACCTTTGCCGAGGAAGGATACGGACCAGATTTCGCGCATCTGGCGCCTATGCTGCTTAAATACGATTTACAGCCGCGCATCATCTGCGAATCCAAAGGGACGATGGCGATGGATGCGCTGGCCATGAAGCAGATGTACGAAAAAGCGAAGGAGGGGATGAAACATGAATAAGTTTGAAAAACTGCGCGCCTATATGGCGGAAAACGGAGTAGACGGCGTTCTGATCACCAGCCTGGAGAATATGCAGTGGTATTCCGGGTTTTCCGGCGATACCGGGGATATTCTGGTAACGGCGGAAGCGCAGTATTTTATGACGGATTTCCGCTATCTGGAGATGGCCGAGCGGGAGATGGGCGGTGATTTTGAGTTTGTCAAAATCACGCAGGACGGCGCATACCGCGAGGCGGCGGAGCTGGTGAAAAAGCACGGCGTAAAAAGGCTTGCTATCGAGACTTCCAAAGTTACGCTGGATCAGAAGGCGGCGATGGACGCGGCATTTTCGGTTTCCTACTGCTCAATCGACGATGAGATGCACGCACTGCGCACCATTAAGACGCCGGAAGAGATCGAGAAAATGCGCAAAGGCGCGAAGATCACCGCGGATACGTTCTATCACATGACCAAAGTGATTAAGCCGGGGGTTTCGGAGTACGATTTGCTGGCCGAGATGATCTACTTCTTCCATAAAAACGGTGTGAAGCCCTCTTTTGAGCCGATTATCGCCACAGGCCCCAATTCTTCTCTGCCTCACGCGACGATTTCGGACCGCAAAGTGCAGAACGGAGATTTTGTTACCATGGATTTCGGCGTGATCTACGAAGGGCAGTGCACAGATTTCACCAGAACTGTCGCCGTCGGAGGGGTTGCGCCCGAGCTGGAAATGATTTATAATATTGTGCAGAAAGCACAGCTCGCGACGCTGGCGGCCCTGCGCCCGGGGATTACGGGCGGCGATGTGGATGCCGTTGCGAGAAATATCATCACAGATGCCGGCTATGGTGCGTTCTATGAGCATGGGACGGGCCATGGTGTGGGCGTAGAGATTCACGAGGCTCCGTGGTTTCGCAGAGACAATCCGCAGGTGCTCGAGGCGGGCATGATCGGCACTGTCGAGCCGGGCATTTATTTGCCGGGGCAGGGCGGCGTGCGCATCGAGGATATGGTAGCCATCACAGAGGACGGCTATGAGAATTTCTATACGGTATCAAAAGATTTAATCGTTTTATAATTGGAGGAGAAAACAAATGGTATCAGCAGGCGATTTCAGAAAGGGCGTTACGATCGAGATCGATGGCCAGGTTTGGGTTATCGTGGATTTCCAGCACGTTAAGCCGGGCAAGGGCGCGGCATTTGTGCGCACGAAGATCAAAAACGTCGTTACGGGCGGCGTGCTCGAGCGGACGTTCAACCCGACGGAGAAATACCCCAAGGCGATGGTCGAGAGAAAAGAGATGCAGTATCTGTATTCGGACGGCGATCTCTACTACTTCATGGATCTCGAAACGTATGATCAGCTGCCCCTGGGCAAAGCGCTGGTGGAAGAGGCGATGCAGTATGTCAAGGAGAATTCCAATGTTACGGTGAAATTCTTCAAGGGCGAGGCGTTCTCTGTGGAAGCACCCAACTTCGTCGAGCTGGAAATCGTCGAGACCGAGCCCGGCTTCAAGGGCGATACGGCAACTTCCGGCAACAAGCCGGCTGTGCTCGAGACGGGAGCGAAGGTTATGGTTCCGCTGTTCGTCAACCAGGGCGATCGGATCCGCGTAGATACCAGAACGGGAGACTACATGGAGCGCGTTTAGGCGCATATAAAAAGAGCGGCGAAAAGCCGCTCTTTTTATATGCAAAATCGGGGGAGCTTGTCATGCGATCAAAAAACCAGCGCGGGAGCGCTGGTCTCTTATTTTTCTTCTAAATCTTCTAACGCCATTTTTACCGCCGCAATGACAAAAGCAGAAAAAGTGCAGTTCGTTTCCCGAATAGCATCTTCCACCTTCTCAATAACATCATTTGGGAAGCGAATCGTTTTATTAGTTGTCGGAGGGATCGAGGGAATTTTAAATTTTTTCATGATATCCATCCTTTGCAATACGTATATATACACAATATAGATGATTTTTGGCAATGCGTATGCATTGCAAATGTATTGCAACAATAGATAAAATGTGTTATACTCAGGCAAAATATTCTAGTGTGGTGGCAGAATGAAAATCGCGGTAGTGGGTTCGAGAAATCTGGAGATAGAGATTGGTAGATATTTGCCGGAGGGAATAACAGAGATCATCAGCGGGGGAGCCCGGGGCATCGATCGGGCGGCGGAGACCTATGCAGATGCGCACGGCATCGCCAAGCGCATTTTTCTGCCGGATTACCAAAGATACGGGCGCAGAGCGCCGCTGGTGCGCAACCGACAGATCGTGCAGGCGGCGGAGCTCGTCATCGCTGTTTGGGACGGTACCTCCCGTGGGACGAAATATACCATAGACTATGCTCAGTCTCTGGGCAAGCCCGTGAGAGTTTATCGGGTTTAAAAAACGGGGAGAAACAGGGAGATCAAAAAGGAGGCGCTCACGCACCTCCTTTTTTGTTAAAAGCTTACTCAAAGAGCTTGGCAGCCTTAGCCATGTTTTCGATTACCGGGACACCGAAGGGGCAGCGCCCTTCACAGCTTCCGCAGGCAATGCAGTCGCTGCCTTTTGCAGAGAGAGAAGCGTAGTGCGAGGCGATGGAAGGTGGGATATGCGCCTCATCCAGCCGGGCGATATCCAGATATTTATTGACGGCCGCGATATCAATGCCCGCAGGGCAGGGCTGGCAATGGCTGCAATAGACGCAGTTGCCCTTAAAATCGTTGCGCTGGGTGCCCAGAATGGGGGAATAATCCCGTTCCTCGTCGCTCAGCTCCAGATAGCGCATGGCCTCGGCGACTTCGGCGGCCGTCTGGCAGCCCACCAGTGTGCTGGCCACGGCAGGGCGCGTCAGGGCATAGTGGATGCACTGGGCGACGCTCATGGGCTTCTCGAACGGCGTATGTTCGGCAGAGATGAGCTTGCCGGCCCCGAGCGTTTTCATGACGGTGATGCCGATGCCCTTATTGGCACAAAGCTGATAGAATGCCGCCCGACCGGGATCGATGCCGTGAAATGCCGCGGAATCCAGGCCATCGCTCAGCGCATCCAGCGCATTGGATTCGGCGGGAATAAGATCGAACGCCATATTGATGCTGAACATGAGCATCTCGGGCAGGCCCGTCTGGATGATGCGCTGTGCCATCGCCGGGTTATGCGAGCTGAAGCCGATATGGCGGATATCGCCGCGCTCTTTGAGCTTCAGGACGTAATCTGCGAAACCGGTATCGAAAACGCCGTGATAATCCTCCTCGGAATCGATAAAGAACATCATGCCAAAATCGATATAGCCATAGATGCGCAGCAGATCTTCAAAATAGCGCTGAACTGTGGGCAGATCGCGGCTGATGTCGTATTGTTTGCTGAGGTCCGTCGAGCCGATATGCCCCTGAATCAGCACATCTTTGCGGCGCGCGCCCAGGGCCTTGGCGATATTCTCCCGGATTTCCCGGCCGGGCATGAACACATCCAAGATATTCACGCCGTGATCCAGCGCCGCCGAGACTGTCTCGTTTACCTGCGCAAAGGGTTTGCCGTCCAGATGCTCGCATCCAAGGCCGATGATGCTGGCCCGGCACCCGGTTTTTCCAATTTCACGATACTCCATGTTTTCACCATCCTATCATCATATTGCTAAGATTCTATTCTGTTTTTTTTGCTGTGCCTTTATGATACCATGAACGCAGGGTTTTGCAAAGCGGAGAAAGCCGCGGCAATAAAAAACCGCGGATGATTTTATCCGCGGCGAGATGGTGGAGATGATGAGACTCGAACTCACGACCTCTTACATGCGAAGCAAGCGCTCTAGCCAACTGAGCTACACCCCCAACTTCCAACAACATGCATTATACACCATCTCCCACAAAGTTTCAATATCTATTTTTGAGTTTTTAAAAAATAAGAGAGAGTTTGGGCGGGGCTTTCTCTTTGACGAAAATTCTGCTACAATTTGAAGCAGGAGCGCAGGAGGGAGATTATGGCACAGCAATCGTTATTTGAAACAGGGCAGAACCACCCGCTGGCAAGCAGACTGCGGCCGACGGATCTGGATGGGTTTGTGGGCCAAAAGCATTTGCTGGGAGAGGGAAAGGTTTTGCGGCAGCTCATCGAGCAGGATATGGTTTCCTCCATGATCTTCTGGGGGCCGCCCGGCGTGGGCAAGACGACGCTGGCCCGCATCATCGCCGGCAAGACAAAGGCGAATTTTATCGATTTCAGCGCGGTAACCAGCGGGATCAAGGAGATCCGCGAGGTGATGAGCCGGGCGGAAAACGACAGGCTGCTGGGCGAAAAGACGATTCTATTTGTAGACGAGATTCACCGCTTCAACAAAGCCCAGCAGGACGCTTTCTTGCCCTTTGTGGAAAAAGGGAGCATCATTCTGATTGGCGCGACGACGGAGAATCCTTCATTTGAGGTCAACTCTGCTTTGCTTTCCAGATGCAAGGTATTTGTCTTGCAGGCGCTGGCGCAGGAAGATCTGGTGCAGTTATTGCAAAATGCGCTGGCAGATCCCAAGGGCTTTGGGGAACAGCAGGTGGAGATTTCCCAAAAGATGCTGGAGATGATCGCCGCTTTTGCCAATGGTGATGCCAGGACGGCGCTCAATACGCTGGAGATGGTTGTGCTCAATGCAGAGCGGCGGGGGGAGAAGACCATCGTCTCCGAGGAGATTTTGGAGCAGTGCATCAGCAAAAAATCCCTGCTCTATGATAAGAACGGCGAGGAGCACTATAACCTGATTTCAGCGCTGCATAAATCCATGCGCAACAGCGATCCGGATGCGGCGGTCTACTGGCTGGCGCGTATGCTGGAGGCGGGGGAAGACCCGCTCTATATCGCCCGGCGGCTGGTTCGCTATGCCAGCGAAGATATTGGTCTGGCAGATCCCAGCGCGCTTTCGCTGGCTGTGGCGGCATACCAGGCCTGTCATTTTATCGGCATGCCCGAATGCAGCGTCAATTTGACGGAGGCAGTGATCTATTTCTCTGTAACGCCAAAATCCAACGCGCTCTATACGGCATATGAGCGGGCCAAAAAGGACGCACTGACCATGCTGGCGGAGCCGGTTCCGCTGCAAATCCGCAACGCGCCGACCAAGCTGATGAAGGAGCTGCACTATGGCGAAGGCTACCAGTATGCGCACGATACGGAGGAAAAGCTGACGGCCATGCAATGCCTGCCGGATTCGCTTTTGGGCAAGAAGTATTACCGGCCGACGGAGCAGGGCAGGGAGAGCCGAATCAAAGAGCGGCTGGAGCAGATTGAGCAGTGGAAAGAGCAGCACAGGGAAAAACAGCAATGACGATGGCGGCGCGGGCAGAGTTTTGGGATGCGGCTCAAGCGTCTGCTGATATTTGGTAAAAAAAGAGCGATGCCGGATACAAGGCCAGGCACCGCTCTTTTTTTATCTAAAATTCAGCCTTTTTTCGGCGGAACAAAGGTGGATTTCTTGCCGAAGTTTGGCTTTTCCTTTTGGGGCGGCTGGAAGCTCGGCTTTTCCACCTGGGTATTCTCGAAATTATTCTTGGGGGAGGGAGAGGAGAGGTCGAAATACAGGCGGGAATCCTCGGTTACGCCAAAATCCCGGTTGGATCCGGTATCCTGAACGCGGTTGAAGGCCTCGCGGAACATGGCGTTATGCGCCTCTTCCCGGTTGAGCAGAAAGTCGATGGTTCCACGGACGCACTTATCGTCAATTTGGCGGTAGAGATATTCGTAGACCACTTTGGCGCGCTGTTCGCTGGCGATATTGGAGAGCAGGTCTGCGCAGAGATCTCCCGTCACGGTAACGTAGTCGGAAGTCCAGGAATAGCCGGAGGAATTGATGAGCCCGGGGTTCAGCCCTAGGATGACATGCGTCTGGATTTCGCCAACCTGCGTCTGCTGATAATCCACGTCGTGGCCGTTGAGCAGGTTAATCGTCTGGGCGACCATCTCCATATGGCTCAGCTCTTCCGCGGCGATATCCATAAACAGATCCTTGATGGCGGGATCTTTGATGCGGAAGCTCTGGGACATATACTGCATGGCCGCTTTCAGCTCGCCGTTTCCGCCGCCCAGCTGCTCTTGCAGCAAAACGGCATACTGCGGATTGGGGCGCTCAACTTTGACATCCTGCAATAATTTTTTGTTGTGTTCAAACATGGTTTTCTCCTTTAGAAATACATTTTTCCTTATTATCTGTGAATTGGCCACTGTTATGCGCGAAAAGACGCGAAGGAGCGGTTGTAGGCGGGTGGAAAAAGGTGTAAACTAAAACAGGCCGGATAAAAAGAAATGGAGAATTCTTTATGCAGCTGTTTTTGGAAAAACACAAGCGCGCCGTGATGCAGATGATCACTGTGCTTTTTTGGTTTGCGCTTTATGTCTATGTCCCTTATCAGACGCCGTACCTCACTTTGCTGGGCGTGGCGTCTTCTTTTATCGGGATTATTTTGGGCGCTTATGGGTTTTCCCAGATGATCATCCGCATCCCGCTGGGGATTGGGGCAGACCGAAAAGGGCGGCATAAACCTTTTATCATCCTGGGCAATATCTGCGCGGCGGCGGCCTCTGTTCTGCGCTTCTGCTGGCCCGGTGCAGTCTCCTTTCTGCTGGCAAACCTCATTTCTGGCATGGCGGCCTCGACCTGGATTTCAAGCACTGTGCTTTACCCGACGTATTACCCCAAAGATCAGCTGAAAAAGGCCATGGGAACACTGCTGGCCATGAACAATTTCGGCACGCTGCTGGGCTTTCTTGCAGGCATGATCGCGACCCAGTTTTTTAAAACAGAGATTCTCTTTTTGATGAGCGCCGGGGCGGGAATTTTGAGCGCCGCACTGAGCCTCTTCCTATGGGAAGAGCCGCAGGCGCAGGCAAAGGCTTTGCCGCCGCTGCGCGATCACTTCCGCATTTTTAAGCGCAGGCGGCTTCTGCTGTTTTCCGTGGTCATGGCGCTTTTGCAGGCCGTCAATATGAGCACGGCCATGTCGTTCACCAGCGAATACGGCAGGCAGATTGGGGCGGATAATTTGCAGATTGGCCTGCTTTCGGCGCTCTATATGGGCGCTTCGGCCCTGAGCTCCCTTTATACGGGGACGCGCCATGCCGCGCGTCTGGGAGAGAAAAAACTCGTTCCGGCCTTCTTCCTGGTCTACGCGCTTTGCTGTGCAGGCGTTCCGCTGATCCGGCAGATTTGGCTGCTCTGCCTGGTGCAGGTTCTGGGCGGCTTCTCCTTTGCCAGCCTGCTTTCGCTTTTTATGTCTGGGGCAGTGGAAGGGGTGCCCCAGGAAAAGCGCTCGACTGCCATGGGCTTTTTCCAGGCGGTATATGGCATCGGCATGACGTTCGGGCCGACGCTTATGGGCGTGATGGTGCAGGGTGCGGGCATGCAGGCGGCCTATTGGGCGATGAGCGCGCTCTGCGCCGCGGACGGCATCGCAGTTTGCTGGCTACTTTCCAAAAAGAGCTTTTCCAGCGGGCAATAGCGCCGGGGCAACGTATATAATTTGTATCAAGTTGTAAAAGATATAGGAGAGGATGGCAAAATTTGCTATGATGAAGCTATCCTAATTGGAACTTTTTTGAAAATTGCGCGTCTAAGAGGATAGTATTTGAAAGGGCAATGGAGAAAAAAACATGAGTAAGAAGAAAAAGATCATTCTAATTGCATCTATTTCAGCGGCTGTTTTGCTGATCGCAGGCGGGCTGTACTGGCTGCTTAGCGGAACGGGCGCTTCGGGGCAGAAGGTTTATGTGCAGCCGGTTTCCGAAATCCTGGGATTAGGGGCGGCGGGCGTGCAGAACCGGTATGCCGGCGTGATCGAATCGCAGAAGACGCTGAAAATCGAGCTGGATCCTTCCAAAACGCTTTCGGAGGTTTTCGTCAAAGAGGGCGATGAAGTGAAGGCGGGGGATCCGCTTTTTTCTTACGATGTCGATGAACTGAAGCTGAACCTGGAGCAGCTCAATTTGGAGCTGGAGAGCACAAAGAGCAGCATCACGACCATGCAGGAGCAGATTGCCGCGCTGAAAAGAGAGAAAGCCAGCGCGCCCAAAAGCGAGCAGCTGCAGTATACCATCCAGATCCAGACGCTGGAAGTGAACATCATGCAGGCAGAATACACCATCAAGACAAAAACTGCCGAAGTCGAGAAGGCGAAAAGCGCCATCGAGCACGCTGTGGTTACAGCGGAGATGGATGGGGTTGTGCGCGAGCTCAATCGGAATGGGGGAGAACAGCAGCCGGGCTATGGCGACGGCACGCAGTCCTCTTTTATGACGATCACGGCCACGGGCTCTTTCCGCGTCAAAGGGCTGGTGGGCGAGCAGTTTGTCTACACGCTCTCTGAGGGTATGCCCGTGATCATCCGCTCTCGGACAGATGAAAATGCGATTTGGCGGGGAACCATCCAGCTCATCGATGTCGGCAACCCGGTCAAGGGCAACAATAACGGCATGATGCATTATGACGGCATGGCGGCGCAGGACGACACCACCAGCACGTCCAAATATCCCTTCTATGTGGAGCTGGAGTCCTCCGAGAATTTGCTCATGGGGCAGCACGTCTATATCGAGCCGGATATGGGGCAGGGCGCGCAGAAGGAGGGCACCTGGCTGCCCAGCGCTTATCTGATTTTGGAGGATGAGAAGGCTTTCGTCTATGCGGCGAACACATGGGGCAAGATTGAGAAGCGCAGCGTCGAGCTGGGCGAATACGACGAGACGACCGACAGCTATGAGATTTTGAAGGGCCTTGATCTGAAAGACCGCATCGCGTTCCCGGAAGACTTCATCAAAGCGGGGATGGGAGTAACGGATTCGCCCACCTATGGCGGCGGCGATGACGATCTGCCGGAAGGCGGCCTGCCCGGCGAAGACGACATGCCACCCGGCGGCGGAGATGAGGGCATTATGCCATACTCGGATGCTGCCGCCCTGGAGGAATAGGCGTATGGTAGTCAGATTAGAGCATATCTTTAAAGACTATATGCAGGGCAAGCTGACTGTGCCCGTGCTCAAAGATATTTCGCTGGATATTGAGGAGGGCGAATACCTGGCCATTATGGGCCCTTCCGGCTCTGGCAAGACGACGCTGATGAACATCCTCGGATGCCTGGATATTGCGACCAAGGGCAGCTACTTTCTGGAGGAGAAAGACGTCTCCGGCTTTTCGGATCGGGAGATGGCAGAGTTGCGCAACCGCTATATCGGCTTTGTCTTTCAGACTTTCCACTTGCTGCCGCGCCAAAGCGCGATAGAGAACGTGGAGCTGCCGCTTCTATACGGCGGATATTCCAAAAAGGACCGCAGAGCAATGGCAGAAGCGGCGCTGGAGAAGGTCGGCCTGGCAGACCGCATGGAGTTTAAGCCGGGGCAGCTTTCAGGCGGCCAGTGCCAGAGAGTTGCCATTGCGCGCGCCATCGCAGGAAAGCCGAAGCTTCTGCTGGCAGATGAGCCCACCGGCGCGCTGGATTCCAAATCCGGCGAGCAGGTGATGGAGATTTTCTCCCGGCTGCATCAGGAAGGCGCGACGATTGCCATGATTACGCATGAGCGCTCGATTGCCGAATGCGCCCAGAAGATCCTCTATATTCGCGACGGCGAATTGCACCGGGAGGAGGCAGGAAGATGAAGAAGAAATTGAGCAAAAAGATGGTTGCCGCCATCAGCATCTCGGTTGCTGCCGTAATCATCGCGGGAATTGGCGCGGCCATTGCAATTTCGGCGGGCAACGCGCGGGTGGACGTCGTCCCGGTTTATCAGATTATGAATTCCTGGATGGGGGAATCCCAGACGACAAGCGGCATGGTGCAGTCTTATATGGCGCAGACCATCCCGCATAGCAAGGCCAACACCATAACCAAGATATACGTCAAAGACGGAGACCAGGTGGAGATTGGCGATCCGCTGCTGGAATACGATGTAACCATACTGGATTTGCAGCAAAGGCTCAAAAAGCTGGAAGTTCAGCGCATGGGGCTGGAACTGACGCAGCTCAAAGAGGAGCTGGCGGCGCTAAGAGGGCTGAAGCCGGGCTCTGCAAGGCTGGCAGGAGATTTTGCCCTAGCAGACGGGCTGATGCTGCTGGCGGTTGCGCCGGGGAGCGCGATCAACACAGGCGAGCTGGATGAGAATGCCCTCTACTATAACCAGATGCCTCCTGCCGGGACGGAGGCAGATCCCTATCTGTTCCTATGCGCCAAGGGTACCAAGATTCAGCAGGGTTTTCTTGCGGAAATGCTCAGGCTGGCAGCAGAGAAGGGAGATTCTGTTTTTGCGCGGGTGGAATACCGCCAGGGGGATACGCAGACGGGAGAACTGCTCTATGCGTACCGCATGGCGTTTCACGCGAACGGAGAGTTTGAATTCGATTTAGATCTTCCCGAAGTTCAGCCCCCGGCACCCTCTGCATCCGAGGAGCCGGAACCCAGCGCCGAGCCATCGCCTTCGGAGGAGCCGGAGCCCAGCATGGAGCCTGAACCGAGCTTTGAGCCCGAGCCCAGCATTGAGCCGGATCCGGGCTATACCGCCGATGAGATTAAGCAGATGATAGCGGAGAAAGAGGCAGAGGTTCGGGAAAAGGAGTTGGCTATCAAAAAGGCCGAGCTGGAGCTGAAAAAGGCGGAGACACAGCTGGGCGCAGAAGGCGTCGTGAAGAGCGTGGTCAAGGGAAAAGTCAAGCTGGCGCCCAACCAGGATGCCCTTCAGGAGGGCGAAGCGCTGCTCACCGTGACGGGCGGCGACGGCTTCTATGTGCAGGGAATGGTCAATGAGCTCAGCTTGTCCAAAGTGCAGCCGGGGGACACGGTTTATGTGATGAACTATATGAACGGCATGAGCTACGAAGGAGAAGTTGTGGAAGTTTCGGATATGCCGCAGCAAAATTACGGCTTCTCTCAAAACCCCAACGAATCCGCATATCCGTTTACGGTCCATGTGGGCGGCGATGCAGAGCTGACCATTGGAGACTATGTGGATATCTCCTATGGCGGCGGCGCTGCCTCAGGAGGGAATGAAGCGCTCTATATCGATAAGATGTATGTCCGGGAAGAGAATGGCGAGAGCTATGTGTTCATTGCAGTGGACGGCAAGCTGAAAAAGCAGACGGTCAAGACGGGAGCGACGCTCTATGGCTGGTGCATTGAGGTCAGGGAAGGCCTCTCGCCGGAAGATTATATCGCTTTCCCATACGGCAAGCTGGCGAGGAACGGGACGAAAGTGAATTTGCCGGACAATACGGGCGACGATATGGCCTGGGCGGTTAAACGATAGGAGGCAGAGAAATGCTAGAAAATATACGATTGGCGTTCGTCGGGGTATGGACGCATAAAATGCGCTCTTGCCTGACGATGCTTGGCATCATCATCGGCATCGCTTCTATCATTGCCATTTCCTCCACGATTATGGGGACGAACGAGCAGATCAAGCAAAACCTCATTGGCGCGGGCAATAACGCCGTAGAAATTCAGCTGCACCAGAACGATTACCCCATAGATATGGAAGGCGGCGTTCCGCAGGGAATCCCAACTGTTTCCCAGCAGGCGATGGAGGAGATCGCGGCGCTGGACAATGTGGAGGCGGCAGCGCAGTTTTATAAGCGCAATATCTATTCCAGCGTTTTTTACGGAGCGACAAGCCTCTCCAATGGCTATCTTTACGGGATCGATTCAAATTATCTTGGCGTATATGGATACCAGATTCGGCAAGGCAGAGGCTTTTCCGAGGCGGATGAAAAGGGCGCGCACAAAGTCGCCCTGCTGGATAAGGATGCGGCAGACGCGCTGTTCCTGGGAGAAAACCCCGTTGGCAAGACCGTAGAAATACAGAGCGAGCCATATGTGATCATCGGGGTTGTGACACAGAGCAGTGAGTTCCAGCCCGTCATCAACACGCCGGAAGACTACTATAACTATATGAAGACCAGCAATGGCAAGGTGTTCGTCCCGATGGCGACCTGGCCGGTGATCTATCAGTACGATGAGCCGCAGTCTGTGGCTGTGCGGGCGAGCAGCACGGAGGCCATGAGCACAGTGGGCAAGCAGGCGGCAGATGTGCTGAACAGCTATCTCCAGACGGGCAGCGAAGGTCCGATTCTCTATAAGGGAGAAGATCTGCTGGAGCAGGCGAAGGAGATGCAGGATCTCTCCAAGAGCACCAATCAGCAGCTCATCTGGATTGCCAGCATCTCGCTGCTGGTCGGTGGAATTGGCGTCATGAATATCATGCTGGTTTCCGTAACCGAGCGGACGCGGGAGATTGGCCTCAAAAAGGCGCTGGGCGCCAGAAAGGGAATCATCTCCGGGCAGTTCCTGACGGAGGCGGCCGTTTTGACTTTCCTGGGCGGTCTGGTGGGCGTCATCAGCGGCATCATTTTGGCGGTGGTAATTTCAAAAATATCGCTGGTTCCCATCGCCATCAGCGCGCCGACAGCTCTGATTGCAGTCGCATTCTCCGTGATCATCGGGCTGATTTTTGGCATTGTGCCCGCCATGAAAGCGGCGAATCTCAACCCGATTGAGGCGCTGCGGCGGGAATAGAAAGGAAGGGCAGGATGAAAAAACAGAGTATGAGAGGCGGGCTAGCGCTGCTGCTTTGCGCGGCGCTGTGCCTGGCGATGATGATAGGGGGCTGCGCAAAGCAGCCGGAAGCGCCGAGCGGCTCTGCCGCTGTGCCGGAGGCTTCTGAGAAAGTGCCCGAGCTGGGCGAAGAGGAGCTGGAGCATATGCTGCCCATTTTGGAGGGAATCGCGGTGGCGGCAGAGGGCGGCAAGACGTATGACAGCCAGAATGCGGAGCAGGTTTGGCAGATGCTCTATTCGGTTGCCTACCGCAACGGCGAGCAGGGGCAGGAGGCGGTTTGGCAGGAAGGCGGAGATCTGTCTGTCAGCAAAACGCTTATGGAGCAATATGCGGCGGCCTGCTTTGAGGGATTTGCCCAGCTGCCGGAGGTTCCGGAAAGCGTTGAGCAAGTGGTCTACGAGCAAAGCACCGGGAAATATCTCCTGAAGAATACAGATCAGAGCGAGATTTATGGGAAAATCTATGCTGTTCAAGAGACGGCGCAGGGGATTTACCGCGTATCGCTCAATCTATTTGCAGGAGATGACAACCTCCCGTATGAGCAGTATGAATTCATATTGGTGGATAACAAAAATAAGAAAGAGGTTACTCCAAGCTTTGATTACTGCGTCCGGCAGGCAAACAAGTTTGAGATGAATCCGGGCAGCATGGCGCGGTAAAAAAGGGCAGCGAAACGCTGCCTTTTTTCGTGAGAAGAAATGCCGGCGGCCAGAGGGCAATTTTACATTTTTGGGGCAGGGCGATATAATAAGGCAAGTGGATTTTGCGGCGGTTTTATGACGGAAAGGGAAAAATATGAAAATTGCGGTGATTACGGGCGCGTCTTCCGGCATGGGCAGAGAATTTGTTCGGCAGTTGGCTCAGCAGGAGGAACTGGATGAGATTTGGGCGATTGCCCGAAGAGAGCAAAGGCTCAAAGAGCTGGCCGATGAGGTGCGAGTTCCCATCCGGGCGCTGGCGCTGGATCTCACAAAGGAGCAGAGCTTTGAACAATATGCTCAGGCGCTGGAGAAAGAAAACCCCGAGGTTGCCGTTTTGGTGAATTGCAGCGGATACGGAAAATTCGGCCATTTCTCTGAAATTGCGCTCGAAGATATGATGGGCATGATCGATTTGAACTGCAAGGCACTTGTGCGCATGACGGCGCTGACGCTGCCCTATATGGGGCGCGGCGGGGAGATCTACCAGCTGGATTCGCTTTCCTCTTTCCAGCCCGTTCCCTATATCAATATTTATGGAGCGACCAAAGCGTTTGTTTTGAGCCATTCCAGGGCGCTGAACTTGGAACTGCGCCCGAGAGGCATTCGGGTGATGGCGATTTGCCCGGGGTGGGTGAATACCGAGTTTTTCGACCGGGCCGAGACGCAGAGCGAGAAGGTCATCACCTATTTCAACGCTGTCTACCAGCCGGAGGATGTGGTTGCAACGGCGCTGAAGGATATGAAGAGGGGAAAAGATGTCTCCATCCACGGGTTCAAAATCAAGATGCAGGTGTTTTTTACAAAGCTTCTGCCGCATCGGCTTGTGATGCGGATTTGGATGAGACAGCAGAAATTTCCAGAAAAATAGCCAAAGAGGCGGGAGAGGGACTCCCGCTTTTTTTATTGGAGGCGCCTTGCGCTTGTGCCTAAAAGGCGGGCGTGGTAGAATGATAATGAGCAAAGAAAAAGGAAATACTGCTTGACTTAAAGTGTGCTTTATCGGTTACACTGGATTTGTTGTAATCGCAAGAAAGGAAGAGGAGGAACGAAAATGCAGTACAGAAAGTATGGCAAGACGGGAGAGATGGTCTCGGCGCTTTCGCTGGGCATGATGCGGCTGCCCACAGCAAGCGAAGAGGGGAATTCTAAGGATATCGATCAGGCGGCGACAAACGAGATGGTGAAGCTGGCGCTGGAAAAAGGCATTAACTATTTCGATACGGCGTATCCCTATCACGGCGGGCAGAGCGAGGTTGCCCTGGGCATTGCACTGCGGGAGAGTGGGCTGCCCAGGCCGTTTATCGCCAGCAAGAGCCCGGTTTGGCTGATAGAAAAAGAAGAAGATTTTGATAAATACCTGGATGAGCAGCTGGAGCGGCTGGGCGTGGATTATATCGATTTCTATTTGCTGCATGCTCTGGATGCAGATCGCTGGGAGAATAAAGTGCAGAAATTCAATCTGTGCGCAAAGATGGAGCAGGCCCGCGCGGCGGGAAAAATCCGCCATATCGGCTTCTCTTTCCACGATAAGCTGGAGGTTTTTCGGCAGATTGTCGATGGCTATGAGGGCTGGGAATTCTGCCAGATTCAGCTCAACTATATCGATACCAATTATCAGGCGGGCATTGAGGGTCTGAAATATGCGGCGCAGAAGGGCATGGGCGTTGCGATTATGGAGCCGTTGCTGGGCGGCCGGCTGGCCACGCCGCCAAAGGATGTTAAAGAGGTGTTCGAAGGCAAAGATCCCGTTCAGGCGGCGCTGGATTTCCTCTGGGATATGCCGGAGGTTGGCGTTGTGCTCTCGGGCATGAGCAATTTGGAGCAGTTAAGGCAGAATATCGAGTTTGCAGAGGCATCATCGGCAGGCAAGCTCTCGGAAGAGGAGCGCGGCATCATGGCCAAGGCCAAGCAGATTTACGATGCCAAGGCGCTGGTACCTTGTACGCGCTGCGCATACTGCATGCCCTGCCCGGCGGGACTGAATATCCCAAGCCTGATCAACAAATACAACAATACGGCTATCTATGAGTTTGAAGAGGTCCGCAAAAACTATATGGATACGGAAGTCAAGGCGGATGCCTGCATCGGCTGCCATGCCTGCGAAGCGGAATGCCCGCAGCATCTAAAGCCCAGTGAGCTGATGCCCAAGATCCACACTCTCTTTACAAAGTAAGCAGAAGAAAAGGGCCAAGGCGAATGCCTTGGCTTTTTTTATTTTGGAGATTTCTACTGCTGGGAATAGAGCTGATAATAGGCGCCTTTTTTCTCCAGCAGCTGTTCATGCGTTCCTTGCTCGACGATGCCGCCATCGCCGATGACCAAAATGAGATCGGCATTGCGGATCGTGGAGAGCCGATGTGCAACGATAAAGCTGGTGCGCCTTTGCAGAACCGTGGTGATCGCCTGCTGAATGAGCTGCTCGGTCTGCGTATCGATGGAGGAGGTGGCCTCGTCCAATACGAAAATGCGGGGATCTGCCAGGATGACCCGGGCGAAGGAGATGAGCTGCTTTTGGCCTGTGGAAAGGCGGATGCCGCCTTCGCCGACTTCGGTATCGTAGCCGTGCTCCTGCTCCAGAATGAACTGCTCGGCATGCACCATCTGCGCGGCTCTGCGCACCTCCGCATCCGAAGCGTCTTTTCTAGCGTAGCGGATGTTATCCCGAATTGTGCCCGAAAAGAGGTGCGGGGCTTGGAGCACGTAGCCTAAATTGCGCTGCAGCCAAAGCTGGGAGCGCTCCCGGTAATCCACGCCGTCGATTAAAATGCGGCCGGAAGTGGGTTCGTAGAAGCGGCAAATGAGGTTGATAATCGTGCTTTTGCCTGCGCCGGTTTCTCCGACCAGCGCGATGCTCTTGCCCGCGGGAACATGCAGATTGAAGTTGGAGAGAATCTGCTCCTGGGGGATATAGTGGAAGCCAACATTCTCAAAGGTAACATCGCCGTGCAGCTTTGGCCAGTTTTCCTGCTTGGGATGGAAACTATCGCCAAAGACCTCCTCAACTTCGGGCGTATCCGTGATCTCAAGGGGCGTATCCAGCAGAGAGAGCACGCGCTCTGCCGCGGCCTGCGCGCTTTGAAACTCTGCAAAAATTCTGGCCAGCTGCTGGATGGGATCGAAGAGCTGGGTGGTATAGGAAAGGAAGGCAGAGAGCGTGCCAAAACCGATGAGGCCAAGCAAAACCTCCTGGCCGCCGCGGTATAGGGCCAGCGCCGTGCCCACAGAGCTGAGCAGCATGACGATAGGCATGAAAACCGCCGAGAACACCGCCGAGCGGATGGATACCTTGCGCATGGTCGTGGTAATCTCCTGAAAATCTTCCAGGTTGGCCTGTTCGCGCACGAGAGTTTTGGTCGTCATAGCGCCCATGATCCCCTCGTTGAACGCGCCGGTAATGCGGGAGTTGGTCTTGCGCACTTCCCTCTGGCATTTGAGGATTTTCTTCTGGAAATAGAGGCATAGAACGGCGAGAACGGGGATGACGCAGAGGGCGATGAGCGCCAGCTGCCAATTCAGCGAAAGCATTGCCGCCATACACCCGATGACGAAGCTCAGCGCCCAGAGTACATCCACCAGGCTCCAGGCGATCATTTCGGAAAGCCGGGCCACATCACTGATCATGCGGCTCATGAGATAGCCAACCGCCGTTTTATCGTAGAAGGAGAAGGAGAGCGTTTGCAGCTTGAGAAAGACATCTTGGCGAATATCATAGGAGATCTGCATTTCCAGCTTGCCTGCGCCCGAAACGAAGCACATGACGCCGATGCTCTGAAAAGCGACAGCCAGAACATAGGCCGCAAAAAACCAGCCCAGGCCGTCAGTAGTGCCGAGTGTAATAAAATGGTCGATGGCATATTTGTTAAAAAGCGGATAGGCGATATCCACAAGCGCCACGCAAATCAGGGAAAAGACGCTGAACATCACCAGGCCCTTGGAGCGCCAGGCATAGGAGATCAGGCGCTTCCAAAGGCTCATATCTATTTTTTCTGAAAATTCCTGTTCGTGAAGGTTGCTCATATGCCCTTTCCTTTCTGGCTGCTTTGTTTGTGCATACTTTGAATTTCAGCAATCCGGCGGTACATGCCGTCCTCCGCCATCAGCTGCTCGTGCGTTCCCTGCTGAACCAGCCGGCCGTTTTCCAGCACCAGGATATGGTCGGATTCCCGCAGGGTCGTGATGCGGTGGGAGATGATGAAGGTGGTGCAGGTGCCGCGGATAGAGGCCAAGGCCGAGCGAATGGCGGCGTCTGTCTCGGTATCGACGGCGCTCATGGAGTCGTCGAAAATCAGAATCGGGGCATTTTGCATGAGCGTCCGGGCGATGGCCACACGCTGCTGCTGGCCGCCCGAGAGGGTAACGCCCCGTTCGCCCACGACCGTATCATAGCCTAGGTCAAAGCGCTGGACGACATCGTGGATTGCGGCAGCTTTTGCCACCTCATAAACCTCATCGTTGCTGGCGTTTGGCGCAGCCATGCGGATGTTTTCCAGTATCGTGCGGGAATAGAGAAAGGGCTCCTGCAGTACGATGCCAATATTTTTGCGCAGATGTTTATGCTCGATATCGTTCACGTTGACGCCGTCGATAAGGATTTTGCCTGAAGTGCAGGGGTAAAGGCGCTGCATCAGCTGAACAAGGGAAGTTTTGCCCGAGCCGGTCGAGCCGAGAATGGCGATGGTCTGCCCGGCTTTGACGGAGAAACTGATATCTTTTAACACATCGTCATAGCGATCATAGCCAAAGCAGACGTGCTCAAACTCGATGTTGCCGGAAATCTCTGGAGTCAGCGCCTGTCCCGGCTCTTTTTCGGGCTCGGCAGAGAGAATCTCGCCAAGCCTGCCCAGAGAGACGCCGGCCTTGCCCAAATCCGAGAGAATGCGGCCCAGCTGCCGGACGGGCCAGGCGAGCATATCGGTGTAGGTGGTGAAAACCAAAACGTTGCCCAGGCTGAAATTGCCTGTTACGGCGAAATACACACCTGCCAGCGTGGAAATGCCGATCTGGAGATAGATGAGGCCGTCTGTTCCGCCCCAATAGACGCCGAGCATTGTGTTGAGCTTGGCTGTGATGTTTTTATAGGCGCGGTTTTTCTCTGTAAACTGCGCCATCTCATTTTTTTGTTGCCCAAATGCGCGGACGACGCGCACGCCTGTGAGGTTTTCCTGCAGTGTAGTAGAAAGTTCTCCTTCGGCCTCGTCGGAATAGGCGAAGTATTTGCGCACTTTTTTATAGTAGACAAACGAGATGATGCAGAGGAAGGGAAAAGTGGACATCGAGATCAGCGCCATCTGCGGATGAATGGAGAACATGAAGACAGCGGCGACGCTGACCATGGTCAGCGCGCGGACGATCTCCAGCAGCTGCATGCCGATAAAGCGGCGCACCATATCCACGTCTGAAGTGCAGCGCTGCACCAGATCGCCCGTGGAGGCGTGCTTATGGTAATCATAGGGAACCTCCTGCAAATGCGCGTAAAGCTTATCCCGCAGGGTTTTGGCGACCCCCTCGGAAACCTGCGCGATGCTGCGGTTGCGCAGAAAAGCGAAAAGACCGTTAAGCAAGGTGAGAGCAACTAAAACGACAGCACAGATGGCGAGGTTGCCAGCCAGCATCTCCCTATCCGCAAAACTCTGCGCCAAGGATTCGAGAAAGAAGGGCAGGGAAGGAGCCTGGCCCCCGATCACATAGTCGATGGTAAAGCTAGAAACCAGCGGAATAAGATAGGAAAGAACCGTGCCGCAGAGCACGGAAAAGGCGCCTAAGAAAAGATAGCGGCGCAAGCCCTTGAGCAATTCGCCGGCAAGCCGCCAGCTGCTTTGATGCTTCATAAACACCTCCGGAAAAACGAAAAAAGCAAGACTCCTATCATAAAAACAGATGAAAAAGAATATCTACATTATATAAATGATTGGAAAGTTTTTCAATCGCGTTTCTCCATCATTTTCCCGCGGCCTTAAAATGGCAGAGCATTTTTACTCAAACGATAGGCGAAAAGCACTTCTTGTGGTATACTTTTTGATAGAAAGCAAGATATAGTAAAGATGGGAATTGCAAATTTGAAAAAAACGTAAAAAATTCCTGAAATTTTTCTTGACTTTGAGAGCTTTAAATGCTAACATTACCTAAGAGTTAAACAACAGTTCGTTTTGTTGTTGGTAATTGGGAATTTCATTAATATCAATTTTTATATAAATGGGTTTTAACCCCGCTATTCAACTAAAAAAATGAAAAAACGGCATCTTTTTAAGAGGTGTTCTTTTGGTTCATGTGTTTATTGTAATATACAATTTTTAATTGTTACTTTAATAAACTATACTCAAATATTAAAGATGGTGGTGATGTAAGAAAATGGCAGAGCTATTACGCATGGAAGGGATCTCGAAAAGCTTCCCGGGTGTGCAGGCGCTGAAAGATGTTCACTTCGAAGTTCAATCGGGCGAAGTACATGCCCTAATCGGAGAGAACGGCGCAGGCAAATCCACCCTGATGAAATGCTTGACGGGAATCTATGTACCAGAGGAAGGGACGATGACTTTCAAAGGCGAGCCTTGGAAAGTTTCTAACCCCAAAGAAGCAACGGATAAAGGTATCTCCATTATTCATCAGGAGCTGAACCTGATGAACGCGCTGACGGTTGCGCAGAATATCTTCATCGGCCGCGAGCCCAGAAAGATGGCTTTCGTGCTCGACGACAAGAAGATGCGCAGAGAGACGCTCAAGCTGATGGAGAGAATCGATTTTTATCTGGATCCCGATGCTATCGTAGGAACACTTACAGTAGCACAGATGCAGATGGTTGAGATTCTGCGTTCCCTCGTTGTCGATACGGATATTTTGGTGCTTGACGAGCCGACTTCTTCGCTGACAAGTGCAGAGGTTGAGAAGTTGTTCACGATTATCCGTGGTCTGCGGGATGCAGGCAAGGGTATAGTTTATATCTCCCACAGATTGGAAGAGTTCGATCATATTGTCGATAAAGTAACAGTCCTTCGGGATGGCCAATATGTAAATACCAAGCTTTGGAAAGAGACGACCATCAATGAGATGATCGCATCCATGGTTGGCCGCGAGATGACGGAGCAGTTCCCCGAGCGCCACGCCGAGATTGGCGAAGTCGTTCTGGAAGCAAAGAACATCGTGCGCGGCAAAGTCCTCAAAAACTGCTCGATGTATGTTCGCAGGGGCGAAGTGCTGGGCATGGCAGGCCTGATGGGT
The DNA here is from genome assembly GCA_910588425.1 of uncultured Christensenellaceae bacterium. Lineage (GTDB taxonomy): Bacteria > Bacillota > Clostridia > Christensenellales > Christensenellaceae > QANA01. The sequence continues at coordinate 151,697 of CAJUPM010000002.1, forward strand.
GCCGGCCGTACCGAGCTGGCTCGCGCAATCTACGGTGCGGATAAGATCGATTCCGGTGAGGTTTTCATCAACGGCAAGAAAGTCAATATCCGCAACCCGAAAGATGCTGTTAAGATGGGCATTGCTTATCTCTCCGAGGATAGAAAGAGAGATGGCCTCATGCTCGACCAGGATGTTTCCTTCAACACCTACATCGCAAACCTGAATAAATACTCCACGGGCGGCGTTGTAAATGATAAGGAAATCAGAAAGACAGTTGGCGAGTTTGTCGAAGCACTTTCTATCAAGACTCCTTCGCTGCAGCAGCTCACGCAGTTCCTTTCCGGCGGTAACCAGCAGAAAGTTCTGGTCGCTAGATGGCTCTGCAAGAAATCCGATATCATCTTCTTCGATGAACCGACGAGAGGTATCGACGTTGGCTCCAAATATGAGATTTACTGCCTCATCAACGAGCTGGCAGAGAACGGCGCTGCAGTTATCATGATTACTTCGGAAATGGCCGAGATTTTGGGCATGAGCGATAGAATCATGGTTATGTATGAAGGCACTGTCGTAGGCGAATTGTCTGCGGAAGAAGCGAATCAGGAGATCGTCCTGCACATGGCTTCCAATACACATAGACTTATGGAGGAAAAATAAGAGATGGAAAAGACAGCACAAGCTAAGCTTGGAAAGAAGAAGCTCACTGGTGACCAGTGGCAAAAAATTACGATTATCGGCCTAATCCTGGCCGTCTGCATCGCATTCTCGTTCTTGTCGGAAGCATTCCTGACGCTCGAGAACCTGATGAACATTCTGCTTCAGATGTCCGTTGTATGCATCATGTCCTTCGGCATGACGATCATCATCATCAATGGTGGTGTTGACCTCTCGATGGGTGTTATCATCGCCTTCACCGGCGTTGTCGCAGCTCTGTTCGTTAAGGGCGGCAAAGACGGCGACAGCACGGGCAATATCTACATTGGCCTGCTGCTGGGCATCCTGGCTGGCGCTCTGATCGGCTTCATCAACGGCACGGTTGTTGCACGCTTTGGCCTTGCTCCTTATATCGCAACCCTGGGCATGCAGCTGACGCTGAAAGGTGTTACCTATCTGATTTCCAGCAACAGCCCGATTTACGTCGCGCCGACTTCTGACTTCAGACTGGTTGCTCAGCAGAAGCTCTTCGGCTTCCTGCCGCTGCCGATTCTTTACACAATCTTCTTCGGCCTCATTGCTTCCTTCATTCTGAAGAAAACAGTTCTTGGCCGCCACATCTTCGCTATCGGTTCCAACGATGAAGCTGCTAGACTTTCCGGTATCAACCTGCCGGTTGTCCGCACCATGGCTTACACGCTGGGCAGCACCTTCGCTGCAATCGCAGGCGTTCTGTATGCAGCTCGTGTTAACAGTGGTAACCCGACGGCTGGCGCTGGCTACGAAGGAAACGCCGTTGTTGCTACGGTTCTTGGTGGCACCTCCATGGCTGGTGGTCATGGTTCCATCAGCTCGGCAGTTATCGGCGCTATCCTGATGACGCTGCTCCAGAACGGCTTCAACCTGATGAACGTTAACACCAACTATCAGATGATTCTGACAGGTGTTATCCTGATTATCTCGGTTGTCGTCGATAGAATCAGAAGAGAGAAAGCAATGTCCTAGTCGCTTTCCAGCGAATCTGAATGATAAAGAGCAAGCACAGTGTGCTTGCTCTTTTATGTTGCTTTGAAATAATCGCCTCATCTGCGCTACATGCTTAGGGAATGGGCTTTTTCAAGAAAATCTTTGATTATTTCCCGGGCATAGGATGCGCTATCGCTGCCTGAACAATGAGCTTGCTGTTATAAGCGGATAAGGGCTTGTATTTATAAGGTAAGGGGCAAAAGCTTTGAGACATATATATGAAAATTTCAATTTTCTATATTATAGCGGGCAAGGGGATAACTGATAGAAAGATGACAGGCTTAGCCTTCTTTTAAGGGTGCAAGTTGCTAATTCAAAATGGGAGACAACTGAAACGACTAAGGGGGTGAATGAAAAGAAAAGGTGAGAGGCCATTCTAAAAAATAAAGCAGAAATAGAGTGGATAATTGAAGATTATGGCAATAAAAAAAGAGAAGCTTTTGCTTCTCTTTTTTGCGATGGAAAGACTAATTTGTTTTGTTTTTGAGCAGGACGTCATGCGCACCACCTTCCACGATAGAGGTGGAGGAGACGACCGTGATCTTGGCTCTCTCCTGCAGCTGCGGAATCGTGATAGCGCCAACATTGCACATGGTGGAGCGAACTTTGCTCAAAGATGCCTGCACATTGCTGCGGAGATTGCCGGCATAGGGGACATAGGAATCGACACCTTCCTCAAAAGAAAGACCGGTATTTTCGCCGCTGTCGTATCTTTGCCAGTTGCGCGCACGGTTAGAGCCCTCGCCCCAGTACTCTTTCATATAAGTTCCATTAATGTTGACCTTATTGGTCGGGCTTTCATCGAATCTGGAGAAGTAGCGGCCAAGCATCAGGAAGTCAGCACCCATTGCCAGAGCCAGCGTCATGTGATAATCATGCACAATGCCGCCGTCAGAGCAGATGGGGATGTAGATGCCAGTCTCTTTGAAATACTCATTTCGAGCGTTGACCACATCGATGAGAGCGGTAGCTTGTCCGCGTCCGATACCTTTTTGCTCTCTGGTGATGCAGATGGAGCCGCCGCCGATACCTACTTTGATGAAATCTGCGCCGGCTTCAGCCAGATAGCGGAAACCATCGCTGTCGACAACATTGCCTGCACCAATTTTAACGCTGTCGCCGTAATTCTTGCGCGTAAACTCCAAAACCCGGCGCTGCCATTCGGAATAGCCCTCGGAAGAATCGATGCAGAGAACATCTGCGCCGGCGGCGATGAGAGCGGGGATGCGCTCCTCGTAATCCCGGGTATTGATGCCCGCACCGACCATATAGCGCTTGGAATGATCCAGCAGTTCCAGAGCATTTTCCTTATGCGTATCGTAATCCTTGCGGAATACCATATAAACCAGGTGATTGTCGTCGTCGATCAGGGGGAGGGCATTGAGCTTATGCTCCCAGATGATATCGTTGGCAACTTTCAGAGAGGTGCTGACATGAGCACAGATGAGATCTTCGAATTTGGTCATAAACTCGGAGACTTTTGTATCTGCAGACATGCGGCTGACGCGGTAATCACGGCTGGTAACAAGGCCCATCAATTTGCCGTTTGGCGTGCCATCCTCGGTTACGGGCATGGTAGAATGGCCAGATTTTTGCTTGAGCGCCAAAACATCTGCAAGCGTATCATCCGGGCGAAGGTTGGAATCGCTGGTAACAAAACCGGCTTTATAGCCCTTGACCCGGGCCACCATCGCGGCCTCGTTTTCGATAGACTGCGAACCATAAATAAAAGAAAGACCGCCTTCCTGCGCCAAAGCAATGGCCATCCGATCGTCGGATACCGATTGCATAATAGCGGAAACCAGCGGTATGTTGAGAGAGAGCTCTGGCTCTTCGCCTTTTTTGAATTTACAGAGCGGCGTTTTTAAGCTGACATTGGAAGGAATGCACTCGGCGGTAGTCAGGCCGGGGACGAGAAGATACTCGCCAAACGTGCGCGACGGTTCACTAAAATAGTATGCCATACTCACAATTTCTCCTTATGATAATTAAAACATATATTTCTATAAGGATAGCATTTTGGGGCAGGAAAGTCAAACAAAAGAGGGTACAAAAAACGGGCTTTTGCCCGTTTTTTTGTCAGATGAATTTAGCTGTCGCGCTCTGCATTGCGCCCCCGTCCGAATAGGGCAGGGAGCTTGGAAGCGGCGCCTTTGATATACCCGCCTTTGACGGAGGAAACCTGGCCGACAGTGATAAAAGCGTTTGGCGTAAAGTCGTTGATGATCGCGATAGCCTCGTTGGTGCGCTTGCGTTTGAGCGTCAGCTGCAGGACGTATTTTTGCTCGCCGTCGATGCCCTGGCCATCCAGCACAGTCAGCCCAAAGCCCTTTTCGCGCAGGAAAGAGGCGAGCTGCAGAGATTCTGCGCCGCTGGGCAGATAGACGGACACAGCACAAAGCCCTAGCGCCAGTTTTTCATCCATCCAGGAGCCGATATAGTTGCCAAGGGCAAATGCCAGCGTCAGCGCAATGGCCTTCATCGGATCTTCCTGATAACCCGTCAAAACCGAGGCTGTGATGAACAGCCACAGGATGTACTCGATAGCGGCAATGATGCAGCCTACTACGCGCATTCCTTTGTTGATGAGCACCGTGCGCAAAGTTG
>CAJUPM010000003.1 GCA_910588425.1 uncultured Christensenellaceae bacterium
AGCGTCCTCTGGCTGCTGCTGGCTGCAGTTGCCTGCGGGCTTTCCCTGGCGGGCAGAGATTGTGCGAGCATGTGCTTCCTGGCAAAATTGCTGACAACATCGCGCGCAGGGCTGGCAGGTTCCGCTGTCCTATCATTCGGGTATGGAAAACTCCCATACCCCTTATATATAATAGTAGGGTAGTGCGGAAAGAAGGGTCATTCAGCGGGCAGAGGATGGGAGTGTGTTTGCTTCCCGGCAAATCGCTTTCCGGCGCGCGAACAGGTTTAACAGATTCCGCTGTTTCGGCATTCGGGTGCAGCGCCGCGGTGCTGTTTTATCAATCAGGCACCGCCCGCAGAAGCGCGCCGCCCCCCTTTTCTCCCTCTTCCCAGCAATGGGGTATGGGGCGGGAGCCCCATGGCTGCCCACCGCTCTTGACCTTTCCGCAGAGCACGGGAGCGCGCATCTCCCCCTTCCCAGCAATGGGGTATGGGGCGGGAGCCCCATGGCTGCCCACCGCTCTTGACCTTTCCGCAGAGCACGGGAGCGCGCATCTCCCCCTTCCCAGTAATGGGGTATGGGGCGGAAGCCGCACCCGAATGGAAGAGCAGAAAAATCTGCCAGTTCTGTACGCGGCGTTGTGAGCTAGCCAGCGGGCACATGCTCCCCCATTTTGCCCTTTCATGGGGGCATGAGAGCCCCATGATTACTTATCGCCCTTGCCCTTTTGGCAAAGCGGCGGGCAGAGCATGGCGCGCTTCCCTCTATCCCCCTTTCCAAGTAGCGGGGTATGGGGCGGGAGCCCCATGTTCACCCACCGCCCTTGCCCTTTTGGCAAAGCGGCGGGCAGAGCACGGCGCACTGCCCTCTGTCCCCCTTTCCTAGTTATGGGGTATGGGGCGGGAGCCCCATGTTTACCCATCGCCCTTGACCTTCCGGCGGCGCGTGCAAATAGAGCAATCTCCACAAAACTATCAATCAGGTGTGTAAAAATGAGTTTGGCAATCATCGGCGGCCTGCTCGAAAATATCTTCGAGGAAGGCCTCATCTATGGCATCATGGCCATTGGCGTGTATATCACTTATAGCATCCTGGATTTTCCGGATCTGACGGTCGACGGCAGCTTCCCGCTGGGCGGGTGCGTGGCCGCGGCCATGATCGGCGCCGGGGCAAACCCGCTGCTGGCCTGCCTGGCGGCGCTGCTCTGCGGCATGGCGGCCGGGTGCATCACCGGGCTTCTGCACGTCAAATGCAAAATCACGGATCTGCTCTCGGGCATCCTGACCATGACGGCGCTCTGGTCGGTCAACCTGGTGGTAACGGGCGGCAAATCCGTCCTGCCCTTTTATGACCTGCCCACTATTTTCAACAGCGGCCTGGCCGCACTGCTGCCCGAAGGGCTGTATGCGCACCGGGTGGTCATTATCGGGGCGCTCTGCGTCATCGCCGTCAAGCTCATCGTGGATCTGTATCTCAAAACCAAATCCGGCCTGCTTCTGCGGGCGGTGGGCGATAACCAGAGCTTCGTAACCTCCCTGGGCAAAGACCAGGGCAACCGCAAGATTCTGGGCCTTGCCCTGGGCAACGGGCTGGTCGCGCTCTCGGGCTGTGTGCTGGCCCAGCAGGCGGAAAGCGCCAATATCTCCAGCGGAACGGGCATGGTCGTCATGGCGCTGGCGTCCGTCATCATCGGGCGCACGCTGTTCGGCCGCCTGCGCTTTGTGCGCAGCACCACTTCCGCCGTGGTCGGCGCGTGCATCTATAAGGCATGCCTGGCCGTGGCCATGCAGCTGGGCCTGCCCACCAACTACCTCAAGCTGCTCATGGCCGCCATCTTCACGGCCGTGCTGGTTTCCAACAACCTCGGGAGGAAAAAACATGCTGAAATTCGATAACATCTGCAAAACCTTCAACCCGGGCACGCCGGACGCCGCAGTCGTGTTCCAGAATTTCAATCTGGAGCTGGAGAAGGGCGAGTTTCTGGCCATCGTGGGCAGCAACGGCAGCGGCAAGACGACGCTGCTCAACATTCTCTGCGGGAGCATCCCGGCAGACAGCGGAAGAATCCTGCTGGCCGGGGAAGACATCACCCGCCAGAAGGAGCACAGGCGCGCGGCCAAAATGGGGCGCGTGTTTCAGGACCCTTCCCGGGGCGTCTGCCCGAGCCTGACGGTGCTGGAAAACATGGCGCTGGCCGACCGCAAGGGAAGGGCCTATGGCCTTTCCTGGGGCGTGGATAAAAAGCGCCGGGGCTATTATCAACAGCAGCTGGAGCGCCTGCATCTGGGGCTGGAAAACCGGCTGGGGCAGAAGGTCGGCTCGCTCTCGGGCGGCCAGCGGCAGGCGCTGGCTCTGCTGCTCGCCACCATGACGCCCATCGATATTCTCGTGCTGGATGAGCACACCGCGGCGCTGGATCCGAAATCCTCGGAAAACGTCATGCGGCTGACGGATGAGCTGGTGCGCGAAAAGGGTCTGACGACGATCATGGTAACGCACAATCTCAAATACGCGGTGGAATACGGCTCCCGGCTGATTATGATGCACGGCGGCGCCATCGTGGAAGACCGCGGCGGCGAAGAAAAGCAGAAGCTCGCGGTTGCAGATCTGCTGGGCGTATTCAACGCCATCAGCGTGGAGTGCGGGAACTAGAAGGTCAAGGGCGATGGGTAGACATGGGGGCAAGGTCAAGGGCCACGCTAAAACATGGGGGCATGGCCCCCATACCCCCAATATATGAAAATAGCAGGATAGTGCGGGAAGGATATGCGCGCTATCCTGCTATTTTATTGGGGTACAGCCCTTTGGCTATTCAAATTTTTCTGTTCTTCCCCAGCGCGGAACAGCACGGGAGAGCGTTTGTCTTCTGGCAGATTGGCCTTCAGCGGCGCGGACGGGGCCAACAGTTTCCACGTTTCTATCATTCGGGTATAGAAAGCGGCGCGTGCAGGACTGGAAGATTTTGCCACCCTATCATTCGGGTTTAGCGGCGCGTGAAAACGCCGCCCCGGCATTCGGGTATTCCCCTGCACGGGAGAGCATTTGCTCTCTGGCAAGCTGGCTTTCGGCTTCGCGTGCGGTTATGAAAGCTTCTGGTTCCTATCATTCGGGTATGATTATTCGGGAAATTCTTCTTCCTGCATGAGCTCCTGCAAATCTTCAATGCACAGGCAATTTGCCTGTTCCATAAAATAGGGGCAGAATGCTTCCAGCGCAGAGCGAATCTGCGCTATCTTTTTTTCGGGCGGCAGGCTGTCTTGCCGCAAAATCAAATAGACTTCCCGCAGAGCCGATTCCAGATAAACCTGCTCATCAAAACAGCGGATACTGCGCAGTTCCTGCGCGGCGTCCAGCAGATGCCGCGACAGCGTTCGGTAGATTATTTTGGTCGTTTCATCCATGGTCTGTCTCCTCTTTGGGCGTTTTCCCGGAACAAAAAAACAGCCCGGCATGTGGGCTGTTTTATCGGCTGAAATCCAAAAGCGCCGCCGGCTCTACGCCAAGCGCATCCGCAATGCAAAAAAGCGTCTCGATGGAGAGCGGCGATACCAGGCCGGGCGCTTCCACCTGTGCCAGCCATTGCCTGCTGATATCCGCCGCTTCGGCCAGCTGTTCCTGCGAAAGTCCTCTCAGCCTGCGATAATATGAAATGTTTAACCCGATTTTGATAAACCGTTCGTTGCGCAATTTCCCATTCATTTCCAGTTTCTTCCTCTGGATATAGTATAACCCGCGGGAGCGCGCATTGGAATCTGCCTGCGCGCGTCTGTTGTTGGCTGTGGCATAGCACCTGCTATGCGTTTATCTTATCAGGTTTTTCGGGGCTTGTCATTTCCCTTGTTTCGGGTATCCTCCTGTCGGGGTAGCACGGTAGGCATTGCCGCACCCGAATGCCAGGGCGGAGAAACCTGATGTTGCCGCACACGCCGCTGAAATTTAGCTTGCCAGGAAGCAAGTGCTCTCCCGTGCTCTGCCCTACCGCATAGCCTCACTTCCCGCACTGCGCTACTATATATTATATAGGGGGGTATGGGGGCGGTGCCCCCATGTTTACCCATCGCTCTTGACCTTGGCGCCAGAGCAAGGGAGAGCATTTGCCGACGGTAAAACCGATTTTCGGCTTCGTGTGCGAGCCTGGCAGGCTTCCACTGTCCCGTCAATCGGGTATAAAAAAGCAGCCTTTCGGCTGCTTTTTTGCAAATATCGCCTAGACCTTCTCGAACCGCTCGACGGGCAAAACGAAGATTGTCGCGCCGCCCACAGTAACCTCCACAGGGAAGGGAGAGTAGGTGGCCGTGCCGATAGAGCCGATGGAAACCAGCTCTTTTCTGCTCTTGCTGTGCTCCTCGATGATCTGGATCACCTGATCCACCTTGTCGTCGTCCGTGCCGGTAATGAGCGTCGTGTTGCCTGCCGAGAGGAAACCGCCTTTGGTGGCAATTTTGGTTACGAAGAAACCTTCCTGCGTGAGCGCTTCCGAGACAACGCCGCTGTCGTCTTTGTTTACGATGGCAAATACCATTTTCATAATACGTTCCTCCTCATCCTAAAACAAAATACCATTCCCGCTGATATTGAAGCTATCTTACCATGTTCCCGCCCAAAAGACAACTGGTTTTAGGCGGCGAAAGAAATTTTTCCTTCTCCCTACTCTTCGCCATAGGAGCGCCGTTTTCCTTCCGGCGCGGCGCTTTTTTCTGCGTCGGTTTGCGTATAGTATGCCCGGGCGCGTTTTTTTGATACAGAACGCGCGCTAGGCACGGCCCAGCCGGAAATTTTCGATGAGCTCGCCGCCGATGCTGATGGAGCCGCCCGAGGGCGGAACCTGCTCTCTGGGCACCCATTTGGCGTCGGCAATTTCGCTTTCCTGAAGGCGCAGAGCCGGGCTGCCGTCCAGCTCGGCGGTAAACCCGATCATGACGGTATCCGAAAAGCCCCAGGGCTGGCTCTTGTAGTAGCGCACGTTTTTGACCTTGATGCCGACCTCCTCCATCACTTCCCGGTGCACAGCCTGCTCGAAGCTCTCGCCAATCTCCACAAACCCGGCGATCAGCGCGTAGCTACCGGTTTTGGAACTCACATTGCGCGCCATGAGCAGCTTATCCCCATCCGAGATGGCCACGATGACGGCCGGGCAGATTTTGGGGTATTCGGTTAAACCGCAGTTTGGGCAAACCCGCGCCCGCTCGGTCTGGCTGGGCTGAGTCTCGGCGCCGCAGCGCCCGCAGTACCTTCGGCTCTGTTCCCAGCGCCAGAGCTGGCAGGCAGTGATGCCGCCAAAGGCCATCCAAAGCGGCTGCATGGTGCGGAAAATCCGGGCAGAGTGCCAGGCAAACCCGGCCGCCAGCTCCTCCGGCGCGCTCTGCGCCAGGAAAAACCCGGTCTCGTCGATGCAAAACAGCCGCTCATATTCGGTTTTTGGCAGATCCGAAACTTTTGGCAGAACGCCGTCTTTGAGCAAAACGCCCTGCTCGCCAAAGCACAGCGCCAGGTCCTCCGACCCGGGCGGGCCGGGGCGGTAGGCGTTGTCAAAAATGTGCGGCGCAATATCCTGTAACATTTCCTCTCATCCTTCCTTTTGCAAAACGCAAAAAAGAGCAGGCGCGCCCGCTCTTTTCCTCTTTCTAATAGCCCAGCTCCTCGTCTACGATGACGATGTGGTATTCGCGGTCCGGCAGAGCGCGGTCCAGAATCGAAGTGATACAGCACATGCGGTTGTCGTTGTCGCAGTCTACGCATCTGCCCGCCTTGGCGCAGGCGGATTTGCCGCTGCCATGCAGGGAATGCTTGGGGCAGGTAACGTTTTTCAGGTGATCCCATGCCGTCTCGTAATCCGGGAAAATCTTGTTCTTGCCCACGACCAAAATCACTTTCTTTGGCCCGTAAATCATCGCGCCCACCCGGTTGCCCACGCCGTCGATATTGATGAACGTGCCGCCCTCGGTCATGGCGTTGGTCGAGCAGATGTAGGCGTCTGCCGTCATGCCCTTTTCCAGAGCGATTTGCGGGTCTTTGCCCTGGGAGTTGTAGAGCGTCGTGGAAAAGAGCTCGATGCGCTCGTCGTCCGTCCGGGCGTCCTGCTCCAAAAGTGCGTCCCAAATGCCGCATTCCCGAAGCGAGGCGCTGCCGCCCTTGCCGATGGAGCGCACGCCGGCCAGCAGCTCCTCCATGACCAGTTTTTTGGCCGCGGCGCTGTCTTTGCAGAAATAGCCGTGGTAGCCCTTGCGGCTTAGTGTTGCGATGAGTTTTTCGTAATCCATGTTACGATTCCCCTTTCCTTATCTCGCGCCTTCGCGCATCTTCATTATACTGCATTTTTCGCGCGCTCACAACCGGCGGCCAGGCATGTTTGCAAAATGTTTCGGTTTGACAAGGCACCGAGATTCGGTATAATAATATCGATAGCATACGATTGATTTTTCGGAGGCGCAGGATGGGAGAGTATAAACGGCCGTTTGAGGCCATTTCCAAGCAGGCGCTGCAACGGCTGCCGCTGTATCTGAACTATCTGCGGGGGCAGGAGGGGGAGCATATCTCCGCGCCTGCCATCGCGGCGGATCTGGGGCTGAACGAGGTGCAGGTGCGCAAGGATTTGGCGGCGGTCAGCTCGCAGGCGGGCAAGCCCAAGAAAGGCTTCGATACCGCCCTTTTGACGGGGGATATCGAGCGCTTTTTGGGCTACGACAACGTCAACCGGGCCGTGCTGGTGGGCGCGGGGCATATGGGCAGCGCCCTGCTCAGCTACCGCGGCTTTTCGGAATACGGCCTGGAGATCGTCGCGGCGTTCGACAACTGCCCTGGCACCATCGGCCGGAGCATCGGCGGCAAACCCGTGCTGGCCATGGAAAAACTGCCCAGCCTCTGCCGGCGGCTGAGGGCGCATATCGGCATCATCACGGTCCCCTCGGCCAGCGCCCAGGATGTCTGCGATGCGCTGGTGGCCGGGGGCGTCCTGGCCATCTGGAATTTTGCCTCGGCGCATCTTCTGGTGCCTGAAGGGATCTTGGTTTATCACGAAAACATGGCGGCCTCGCTGGCCGCGCTCTCGCAGCATCTTCGGGAAGCCATGCGGGAGGCCCAGGGGGAAGCATGAATCTGACGCATCTCAAATACGCAGTAGAAGTAGAAAAGACCGGCTCGATCACCCGGGCCGCGGACAACCTCTTTATGGGCCAGCCCAATCTCTCCAAGGCCATCAAAGAGCTGGAACAGCAGGTTGGCATCACGATTTTCCGGCGCACCTCCCGGGGCGTGGCGCCCACGCGCCGGGGCGAGGAGTTTTTGGCCTATGCCAAGGCCATTTTGGAGCAGATCGAGGAGATGGAGGCCATCTACCGGCCGGGCAGCCAGAGGAGCAGCCTGCATCTCTGCATTCCCCGGGCCAGCTATCTCTCCTATGCCTTCGCCCAGTTCGTGCGCAGTGTGGATTTTCAAAAGGAGATGGATGTTACCCTGCGGGAGAGCAACGCCCTGGATGCCATCGCAGGCGTGGCCGAAGGGGAGAGCGCCCTGGGCGTCATCCGCTATGCCCTCTCCCAGCAGGGCTTTTATCAGAAACAGCTGGAGGAAAAGGGGCTGGAGAGCGAGCTGCTGTGGGAATTTGCCCCGGTGGTGCTGTTTTCCGCCCAAAACCCGCTGGCAGAGCAGGAACAGCTCTGCCCGGAGCAGCTTAGGGGCTATATCGAGCTGGAGCACGGCGATCTGGAAAACGCCCGGCCCATGGCCCTGGCGGATGCCCGCCGCGCCCAGGCCGAGCGGCAGGAGAAAAAGGCGATCAGCGTCTATGAGCGGGGCAGCCAGCTGGAGCTTCTGGCCGCCGTGCCCGCGGCCTATATGCTCTGCTCGCCCCTGCCCGCGGCCATGCTCGCCCGCTATGGGCTGGTTCAGCGTCCCTGCCTTGGGGCAGAGCGCTATCAGGATGTGTTCATCTTCCCCCGGGGCTTCCGGCCCACCGAGCTGGAGCAGGCGTTTTTGGAGCAGGTGGTGGCCGTGCGGCGGGAAATCGCCCAGGCCGGGCAGGCCTAGCGGCACGGCTTTTGCCGAAAAAAATCGAAATCAGTACAGATATATCGATAAATATATATCGATATATCTGTTTTTGCATTTCCAAAGAAAAACTACATATGCTAAACTTATAGTAGCAAAAGGGGCGGAACGCCCAAAGTTTGTGAATAAAGAAAAGGAGAGACCATCATGGCAAGATTTACACTACCAAGAGATCTGTATTATGGAAAAGACAGTCTGGAAACGCTCAAAACCCTCAAGGGCAAAAAAGCGATCATCGTCGTGGGCGGCGGCTCTATGAAGCGCTTCGGCTTCCTGGAAAAGGTGGAAAACTACCTGCACGAGGCCGGCATGCAGACGCAGCTGTTCGAGAATGTCGAGCCGGATCCGTCTGTGGAGACGGTCATGCGCGGCGCGGCGGCCATGCGCGAGTTTGAGCCGGACTGGATCGTTTCCATCGGCGGCGGCTCGCCCATCGATGCGGCCAAGGCCATGTGGGTCTTTTATGAATACCCGGATTGCACGTTCGAGCAGCTCATCACGCCCTTCTCTTTCCCGGAGCTGCGCCAGAAGGCGAAGTTTTTGGCTATCCCCTCCACGTCGGGCACGGCCACGGAGGTGACGGCATTCTCGGTCATCACGGATTACCAGAAGGGCATCAAATACCCGCTGGCGGATTTCAACATCACGCCGGATGTGGCCATTGTAGACCCGGCTCTGGCCGAGACTATGCCCAAGACGCTCACGGCCTATACCGGCATGGACGCCCTGACCCACGCCATCGAGGCGTATGTCTCCACGGCGGCCTCGGTGTTTACAGACCCGCTGGCCCTCAAAGCCATCAAGATGGTGTTCGACTACCTGCCCGCTTCCTACGACGGCGATATGGCCGCGCGCGAGCAGATGCACTATGCGCAGTGCCTGGCCGGCATGGCCTTCTCCAATGCGCTTCTTGGCATCGTGCACTCCATGGCGCATAAGACGGGCGCGGTTTTCTCCACCGGGCATATCACCCATGGCTGCGCCAACGCCATGTATCTGCCCTATGTCATCCGGTATAACGCCAAGGATGAGCGTGCGATGCGGCGCTATGCCGAGATCGCCGATTATGCCGGCATCCCCGGAAAAACGGCCGAGGAGAAGGTGCAGGCTCTGCGCGAGAAAATCTGGGCGTATAACCAGAAATTCGAGATTCCGCACGATATGAAAGCCTTTGGCGTAGATGAGGCGGAATTTAAGAGCAAAGTGGCAGAATTCTCCAAAAACGCCGTGGGCGATGCCTGCACGGGCTCCAACCCCAGAGCGATCACCCCGGAGCAGATGGAAAAGCTCTTCGGCTGCTGCTACTACGGCACGGAAGTGGATTTTTAAATAGCTAGCTTCTCTAAAACCAAAGCCCGCTGGCAGCGCGGCGGGCGATGGCTTTTCTCGGCAGGGCCCCAAAAAGGCCCTGCCCTCTTATATAGCGGAAATTTTGGGAAAATTTGAAAATTTTTCGCCCAGGGCAGAATTACCAGCGGAATTTTTCAGACAAATATGATAAAATAGAGCTGGAGCAGCCGGGCAAAACCGCCGGCCGCCCAAAGCGAAGAATTCTCTTGCATCCGGCAGGAATTGGGTATAGGATCAAGAAGAGAGCGCCTCCGCAGATGCGGGGCGGGAAATTGATAAAGGAAAAGGAGAAGGGCAGTGTATCAGATTAAGAGAAAAAAAGAGCTGAACCCCACGGTTACGCTGATGGAAATCGACGCGCCGCTGGTTGCGGCCAAGGCAGAGCCGGGGCAGTTCATCATCCTGCGCGTGGATGAGGCGGGGGAGAGAATCCCGCTGACCGTCGCAGATTACGACAGAGAAAAGGGCACGGTGACCATCATCTTCCAGATCGTCGGCGCGACGACGCAGGCCCTGAACCACAAGCAGGAAGGCGAGTTTATCGTGGATTTCGTGGGCCCGCTGGGCACGCCCTCGCATGTGGAAGGGCTTAGAAAAGTGGCCGTGGTGGGCGGCGGCGTGGGCTGCGCCATCGCGTATCCCATCGCCAAGAAACTGCACAGCCTGGGCGCAGAGGTGCATAGCATCGTGGGCTTCCGCAGCAAGGATCTGCTGATTTTGGAGGATGAGTTCAAAGCGTGCAGCGATAAATACGTCGTCATGACGGACGACGGCAGCTATGGCCAAAAGGGCCTGGTAACCAACGCCCTGGAGGAACTCATCAAGAGCGGCGAGCAGTATGACGAGGTCATCGCCATTGGGCCGCTCATCATGATGAAATTCGTCTGCAAGCTGACCAAAGAATATGGCATCAAGACCATGGTCTCCATGAACCCCATCATGATCGACGGCACGGGCATGTGCGGCGGCTGCCGGCTGACGGTGGGCGGCAAGACCAAGTTCGCCTGCGTCGACGGCCCGGATTTCGACGGCCACGAGGTGGATTTCGACGAAGCCATGGAGCGGGGCACCATGTACCGCGAGTTTGAGCGCCATGCGCACGAGAAAACCTGCCAGCTGTTTGCGAAGGAGGTGCAGTAGTATGCCGAATATGTCGCTGAAGAAAAATGAGATGCCTTCCCAGGCGCCGGACGTCCGCAATAAAAACTTCGGGGAAGTCGCCCTGGGGTATACCAAAGAGCAGGCCGTGGATGAGGCAAACCGCTGCCTGGGCTGCAAGAACAAACCCTGCGTCGGGCATTGCCCGGTTGCCATCGATATCCCCGCGTTTATCGGCAAAATCAAAGAGGAAGATTTCGAGGGCGCCTATCAGATCATCCAAAAGAGCAGCTCCCTGCCCGCAGTCTGCGGCCGGGTCTGCCCCCAGGAGACCCAGTGCGAGGGCAAATGCGTGCGCGGCATCAAGGGCGAGCCTGTGGCCATCGGCCGGCTGGAGCGCTTTGTGGCCGATTGGCATAACGCTCATGCGGAAAAGAAGGCGGATGCGCCCGCCAAAAACGGCCATAAGGTCGCGGTCGTGGGCTCCGGCCCTGCCGGGCTGACCTGCGCGGGCGAGATGGCCAAGCGCGGCTACGATGTCTCGGTGTTCGAGGCACTGCATCAGGCGGGCGGCGTGCTGGTCTACGGCATTCCCGAGTTCCGTCTGCCCAAGAGCATCGTCCAGAAGGAAATCGATGGCCTCAAAGAAATGGGCGTCGAGATCGATACCAACGTCGTCATCGGGCGCACGCTCTCGGTGGATGAACTGTTCGAACAGGGTTATGAGGCCGTGTTCATCGGCTCGGGCGCGGGCCTGCCGCGGTTCATGAATATCCCCGGGGAAAACCTCAAGGGCGTCTATTCCGCCAACGAGTTTTTGACCCGCGTCAACCTGATGAAGGCCTATAAAGAAGAAAACCCCACCCCCATCATGCACGCCAGGAAGGTGGCAGTCGTGGGCGGCGGCAACGTCGCCATGGATGCGGCCCGGTGCGCAAAGCGGCTGGGGGCGGAGGAAGTGTATATCGTCTACCGCAGAAGCGAGGCAGAGCTGCCCGCCCGGGCGGAGGAAGTCGAGCATGCGAAGGAAGAGGGCATCATCTTCAAATTGCTGACCAACCCGGTGGAAATTCTCGGCGATGAGAGCAAATTCGTCTCGGGCATGAAATGCGTGCAGATGGAGCTGGGCGAGCCGGATGAATCGGGCAGAAGACGCCCGGTCGTCAAAGAGGGAAGCGAGTTCGTGCTGGATGTGGACTGCGTCATCATGTCCATCGGAACCTCGCCCAACCCGCTCATCAAATCCACCACCAGCGGCCTGGATACCCAGAAGTGGGGCGGCATCATCGCGGATGAGAAGACCGGCCAGACTTCCCGGGAAGGCGTGTTTGCCGGCGGCGACGCTGTAACCGGCGCGGCCACCGTCATCCTGGCTATGGGCGCGGGCAAAGATGCCGCGGCGGCCATGGATGAATATATCCAAAATAAGAACAAATAGCGCAAAGAAGCGTCCGCCAAAAGACGGAGCATCCCATTGGGAGAAGTGCGGCGGGCAGCAGCCCGCCGTATTTTGATAAAGAGGAAAAGCGAGGGAAAAGCCATGCAGGGCTATTTGAGGCTCAAAGAATCCAACTGTAAAAACTGTTATAAGTGCATCCGGCACTGCCCGGTGAAATCTATCAAGTTTTCGGGCAACCAGGCGCATATCGTGGAGGACGAGTGCATTCTCTGCGGCATGTGCTTCATGGTCTGTCCGCAGAATGCCAAGGAAATCCGAAGCGATGTGGGCAGGGCAAAAGAGCTCATCGCCAGCGGCGCGCCCGTCTATGCCAGCATCGCGCCCTCCTTCGTCGCAAACTACGACGACGCCACCATCAAATCCATGGAGAAGGCGCTGAAAATCCTGGGCTTTGCCGGGGCGGAGGAGACGGCCATCGGGGCGACCATCGTCAAGACCCGCTATGAGCAGATGCTGCGGGAAGGGGCGCAGGATATCGTCATCTCGACCTGCTGCCACTCGGTCAATACCCTGGTGCAAAAGCACTTCCCGGAGCTGACAAAATATCTGGCGGATGTCGTCTCCCCCATGCAGGCGCACTGCGCCAAGCTCAAAAGCGAGCATCCCGGCGCGCATACCGTGTTCATCGGGCCCTGCATCTCCAAAAAGCAGGAGGCCGAGGCATACCCCGGCGCGGTGGACTGCGTGCTGACGTTCGAGGAGCTCTCGGGCTGGCTGGCCGAAAAGCAAGTTGCCATCGGCAAAGAGCCGGATGAGATTGCCCCCGGCCGGGCGCGCATGTTCCCCACATCCGGCGGCATTCTGCGCACCATGAACTGCGATCAGAAGGATTATACCTACCTGGTGGTAGACGGCACGGAGAACTGCATCAAGGCGCTCAAGGATATCGCCGAGGGCAGGCTTAAAAAATGCTTTATCGAGATGTCTGCCTGCCAGGGCAGCTGCGTCTCGGGCCCGGGCATGGAGAAGAGCCATCGGGCGCCCGTGCGGGAATATATCGCCGTGAATGCCTATGCCGGCAGCGAGGATTTCGCCGTGCAGATGCCGCCTGAAGGGGAGCTTAGAAAAGAGTTGGCTCCGAGCCCCCTGCGCAGCCCGACTCCCGGCGGCTCGGCCATCGAGGAGATTTTGCGGCAGATGGGCAAAACAAAGCCGGAAGACGAGCTCAACTGCGGCAGCTGCGGCTACGATAGCTGCCGGGAAAAGGCCATGGCCATCTTCCAGGGCAAGGCCGATCTTTCCATGTGCCTGCCCTTCCTCAAAGAAAAGGCGGAATCCTTCTCGGATAAAATTCTGCGCAATATCCCAAGCGGCGTCATCGTGCTAAACGAGCAGATGCAAGTCCAGCAGATCAACCCGGCGGCCTGCGAGATCGTCAATCTCAAGAGCCGGCAGGATGTGCTGGGTGAAAACATCGTGCGCATTCTGGATCCCCAGCCCTATTTCGAGGTCTACCAGACCGGCCGCAATATCCGGGATAAGCGGGTGTATCTGGCCGAGTATAAGCGCTATGTGGAGCAGAGCATCATCTACGATAAGAGCTACCATATCATCCTGGGCATTTTGCGGGATATCACCGCCGAGGAGGACAGCCGCGCCAGCCGGGAGCAGATCGAGCGCCATACCATCGAAGTAACCAACCAGGTCATCGAGAAGCAGATGCGCACGGTGCAGGAGATCGCCAGCCTGCTGGGCGAGACGACCGCCGAAACCAAAGTCGCCCTGACAAAGCTCAAGGAGTCGCTGGCAGATGAATAACCTTTGCATGGATATCGGCTATTACAGCCTGAATAAATTCGGCGAGCAGCTCTGCGGGGATCATGTGGATGTGGCCCAGAGCCCGGATCACAGCATCGTCGTGCTGGCAGACGGGCTCAAAAGCGGCGTCAAGGCGTCCATCCTCTCGACGCTCACGGCCAAGATTCTGACGACCATGCTGGAAGG
The DNA here is from genome assembly GCA_910588425.1 of uncultured Christensenellaceae bacterium. Classification (GTDB taxonomy): domain Bacteria; phylum Bacillota; class Clostridia; order Christensenellales; family Christensenellaceae; genus QANA01. The sequence goes on from CAJUPM010000003.1 coordinate 13,880, forward strand.
CGGCATGGAGCTGGAGGAGTGCGTGCGCACCATCGCGGCCACGCTGCCCGTCAGCAGCGAGCACGGCGTCGCGTATTCGACGTTCTCGGTCATCCGCACCACGGAAAACCGCGAGGCCGAGCTCATCGTCTACGACAACCCGCATATCATCCTGCTGCGCGGCGGCAAGCGCTATGAATTTCCAAAGACGATTCTGGAAGTCGACGGCAAGACCATCTATATGGCCAAAATTCCCGTGCAGCTTGGGGATATCTTTATCGCGCTCAGCGACGGCGCCATCGGCGCCGGCCCGGGCAAAGCCATGAACCCGAACTGGAAGCGGGAGAATATCGCAGATTTTATGGAGATGATGGCAGACGGCGATTTTACGGCAAAAACCTTGGCTACCATGCTTATCGGCGAATGCGAAAACCTCTATGAGGGCCAGCCCCAGGATGATACCACGGCCTGCGTCGTCAAAGTGCGGGAGCGAAACCAGGTAAACCTGATGATCGGCCCGCCCAGCCGCCGGGGAGATGAAAAGACCATGATGAGCCTGTTCTTCTCCAAGGCCGGCAAGCATATCGTCTGCGGGGGGACGACCTCCCAGCTAGCGGCGGATTTTCTCGGCGTGCCGCTGGATCCTTCTGCGGACTACCTGGATCCCGAAATCCCGCCGACCTCCAAAATCGCCGGGGTGGACTTGGTAACCGAAGGCGCCATCACCATAAACCGCGTGCTCAGTTATGCGCAGAACTATCTGGAGGATAACCAGAGCTATGCCCAGTGGAGCTATAAGCCAGACGGCGCTTCGCAGATCGCCCGCCTGCTTTTCGAGGAGGCGACGGATATCGATTTCTATGTGGGCCAGGCCATCAACCCGGCGCACCAGGATGAGGGCTCTCCCGTCAATTCGACCATCAAAATGCGGCTGATCTCCGAGCTTTCCGAGTGCCTCAAAAAAATGGGCAAGCGCATCAAAGTCAGCTATTTCTAATGCGCTGGAGGAGAGGAGACTGCATGCACAGAAAAAGAATGTCCGCCATCGTAAGCGCGGCGATCCTCTGCGTGCTGATAGGCGCCGGGTGGCTTGCTGTGGCGAGCAAGACACCGGGGGGGGGTGTTGAGCAGAGGATTTCCCTGGAAGGCCAGCGCGCCGTCTTTTTCGGGGATTCTGTGGCCTATGGATTTTCTACAGAAGGGCGGGGCTTTGGGTATTATCTTCAGCAGCAGTACGGCCTGGCCCAGCAGACCAACGCCGCCCGGAATACCGCCACGTTCAATACGCTCACTCAGGGAGAAAACAATATCATCCGCCAGATTCTCCAGCACCAAGGAGAGGAATATGACTATGTCATCCTCCAGGGAGGCTATGGAGATCTGCGGGATTTGCCGCCCCTGGGGCAGCTGACGCCGGGAAAAGATCGGCAGGCCATGGATACTGGCAGCTTCGCCGGGGCGGTGGAATATGCCCTGAGCCTGGCTGCCGAGCAATGGCCGGACGCCCGCATCGGCTTTATCATCAGCTACGACACCCCTCAGGATACCAAGGGCATTCGGGGAAACCACGAGGCCTGCGCAGAGTATTGGGCCATGGCCCGGGCCGCCTGCGGGAAATGGGGCGTGCCCTATTTGGATCTGTTTGAGGGGAGCGCTCTGTTCGAAGGGCGGGAAGTGGCATATTCTCAGCTTCTGGAGGTTGAGAAGGGCACGTATTTTTCAGATACCGTCCATCTTTCGGAGCAGGGCTATCAGCGGCTTTGCCCTTTTCTGGCGGAATGGATGCAGTCCCTGCCTCAAAGAGAGGAGCGGGAAAAATAGGGCGGCCTATAGTTGTAAAAGAGCAAGAAAGCGCAGGGCATTCCTGCGCTTTCTTGGTGTTGCTATTCATGAAAAGAAGGATTATACTATTGGTAATCTATATTATACAGTAGGAAGATGGGAACTAAGAGGCCCGCCCCCTATGACGAGGAGGAAGGAAAATGTATCAGGAAGCACCAGGGAAAAAGAAGCTGCTGTGGGGAGCGATCATGCTGCTCATCAGCGCAGTGATCAACCTCTTTTTGTATGGGTTCGCCAGCATCGTGCAGATGGGCGAGCTGATCAGGATTGGAGGTTTCCGCGGATTTGGCGTTGGTCTGCTCATGATGACGGTATTTTTGGCCATTCCGGTGTTCTATCTGGTTGCCAGCATTTTAGGGATTAGCCGGGCAGGCAAGCCGGAAAAATGCAAGGTTTGCCAGACTTTGGGATTGATTATGCTCATCGCAGGCGCGCTCTCTGCGTTCTATATGCTGTATGCAGCGATGAACGTAGCATCCAGAATCACCATTCAGACGATTATCATGGCGGCATCGCCGGTGATATGGCCCAGCCTGTTCTACCTGGGCGCCCGGGAAAACTGGAAATATGCCGAGGAGGAGCGCCAGGAAATGGAAGACCGCGCCGCCAGAGAGGCCGCAGGCCTGCCGCCCCGCCGGTTCCCCTTCAACTAACCCCACAAATCACCACAGCAAAAAAGGAGCAGTTTCTGCTCCTTTTTTATACCCGATTGATAGGAGTGCAGAGACTTCTAGCTCTGCACGCGCCGCTATACCCGAATGCTGGGAATGTGCCGCCTGTCTGTTCTGCGCGCGAAGCCGCAAACCAGCCTGTCAGAGGGCAAATGCTCTCCCTAGAAATTGCCGGATTGCTGAGCAGCCGCCTTGTTTTTGGATGCCCCAACCGTGTAGAGGATGGGCAGAACCAGGCCGCAAAGCGTGGAGAAAAAGCTAAATTCTCCTGCGCCGCTGGAAGCGATGAGATTGAGCCCCGCAATCACCAGCATCGTGATGCCCAGTCCCATGCAAGCCTTAGCCTTTTCGGGCTTTTCGCGGTTGATAATTCCCATAATCCCGGCGATAAAGTTGATAATCACCGAAGCCGAAGCCACCAGCGTGGCCAGCAGCAGAATCACGCCCACCATCCCGAGGGAAAGCGAGGCCAGCGATAAGATGAGCGCCGGGATGATGCCAAATAGACTATAAACGCTGAAAATCACGAGCAGAATGCCCGTAACCAGCAGATAGTTCTTGCCCGGAGCGCCAGATGTCGATGGATTCATAAAGTAAAAACTCCTTTTCCTTTTTTTCTCCCTATATCCTACTGCAAGCCAGGCAAAAAAGCAACAAAGCGCTGGCCGCTGGAACAAAAATATTACATTTTCTGTAAGACCCGCGCCAGCCTGCCAGCAAACCGCCTTCCCGCCGGGTCATCGCTTTTTCTCTTCCCGGTCATGGGGGTATGGGGGCTTTGCCCCCATGTTTACCCGTTGCCCTTGACCTTCTTGTATAACGGCACTATCGCCTTTTTGGCAGTTATTCCCTGCTGGCGAAAAAATTGCGCCCTGCGCCGAAGAGGAAACCAACAGTGAAAACGATGGCCAGGATAAGGAAGAAGTTGGAAGCCTTTACACCGCTTAAAAGATACAGAAAGAGCTGTATGCCGCCCAGAATCAGCAAGGTCAGGCTTTTTGCTTTGGACTGCACGCCTGCAAAGCAGTTGCCTAAAATGCCAACGACAATTTCAGCGCCGTATAGTATGATTCCAAACAGCTTTAATGAGGGCAGGTTGGGAGACGTCAGCATGACGACAACTGAGAATAATCCGAAGATAATTTTCAAAATGCCAAAGGTCATGATCTAGCTCTTGCCGGGCGTGTTTTGATAGTTTGCCATAAAAGCTTCCTGCCAATATATTATTCTATATCAATAGCATATCATCTATTTTAAAAACTAGCAAGCCATACCCGTGCGGAGCGCCCCGTGCCGTCCGGTCTGCAAACTGCTTTTCCGCTCTATTTTCCTTCTCCATAAAGGGGGTATGGGGGCTTTGCCCCCATGTTTACCCGTTGCCCTTGACCTTAGCCGCCCCAAATAATAGAAGCCCCGCTGCCCTTGACCTTCTCCCCACTGCTTTTTCTCTTCCCCATTATGGGGGTATGGGGGCTTTGCCCCCATGTTTACTTATAGCCCTTTGCCCCTCAGAACATATTACATTTCCTATAGGCTCTGCGCCAGCCGGTCTGCAAATTGCTTTTCCAGCCCCAAATCCCAGAGCAGGCTGCTGGCGACGTATTTATCCCGAATCTCCCGGGTGCCGAGGAATGCCTCCCGGGTCTGGGCAGGGGTGAAGCCCAGGTCTGCGGGCATCATGGGCATCCCGGCCTTTTTCATCAGGTCAAAAATCTGCTGATACGGGGGGACTTCCTCCCAGATGATCTGCAAAATTTCCGGCCAGTGCGCCAGAATGCGCTTCAGGCGCTCCGCGTGCCGGGCAGGGTCGTTCTTTTTCAGGCGATGCTCGACGGCGATAATCTCGGGCGCGGCAGAGCCAAAATACTGCGGCATTTCCGCCTCCCATGCCGCCTGGCTGAACCGGCGCATATGCGCCTCGGCCTGCTCCCGGCTGGGAGTGAGCCCCGCAATCCATTCATAAAGGCGCGCGGCCAGCAGCGTGCCCACGCCCACCTGAATGCCGTGCAAATCGCTCTCCTCGCCCCGCTCAAACGCCCGCATTTCCCACATGTGCGAGAAATAGTGCTCGATGCCGGATGCCGGCCGGGAAACCCCCGCCAGCCCCATGGCGATGCCGGATAAAATCAGCGCCTCAGCCACGTTCTGCACGGCCTGCAAATCCCGCTCCATCAATTTATCCGCCTGATCCACGGTGTTTTTGAGCGCGGTGCGCACCATCTGGGCAATCTCGGGGCAGTAGTATTCCCCGGTAACCAGGTGCGCAATGCGCCATTCGCAGATGGAGATGTATTTGGCCAGCGCGTCGCCCAGCCCAGCCTGAAGCATGCGCATGGGCGCGGCCGCCATAATTTCGGTGTCCGCAATCACGCCAATCGGGCAGGGGCAAGGCAGGCTCACCTTCACGCCCCCTACCACCATCGAGCCCGAGCCCGAGGCAAAGCCATCCATGCTGGGCGCCGTGGCGACCATGATGCTGCGCTTGCCCGTGGCCGCGGCCAGCATCTTGCAAAGGTCGTTGATGACGCCGCCCCCGATGGCCAAAATGCAGTCGCAGGATGCGTCGAACTGCATGCAGAGCTGCCCCAGCGCGGCCTCGTCCGGCTCGGGCTTGTTTTCCCGCAGCTGCAAATAGCGGTAGGAAATGCCGGCGCCGTCCAGCAGCGCCAGCGCGCGCTCTCCTGCTGCGGCATAGGTGTTGGCGTCGCAAATGGCAAAGGGGCGCCGATAGCCCGCTTTTTGCAAAACCTCGGGCAGTTTATTTAGAACTCCCGCCCCAAGCTCCAGATATTTTAACTGCGTCTCGTGCTGTTTGCCGCAGGGGCAGTCCGAAACCTGGCCCAGGCTCAGCAGCTGATGAATGCTCAGTTCTGCAAGATTCATATGCTCTCTCCTTTTTGCTTTCTTTTCCCAGTATACTTTGCTTTTTTTCCCGGAACAAGGATTTTTGCATAAAACGCAGAAGTTTTCTATATTGAAAATTCTGGCACGGGAAGGGATGGAAAGAAATGAAAGCAAGCGAATTGATGGCCGAGCTTTTGGGCTGGTCCGAGGAGAAGATTGAAAACACCGTGGATACCTGCAAAGCGGGAGACCCGGAACGGGAAGTGAAGAAGGTGGCGACCTGCTTTATCGCGACGCCGGAGGTCATCCAAAACGCCGCGGCCTGGGGGGCGGATCTGCTCATCACCCACGAACCCACCTACTACGAACACTACGACAACCTGGCCGGCCGGGAGGGCGACCCGGTTATTTTGGCAAAACAGCGGCTCATCGAGCAGAGCGGCATGACGCTCTGGCGCTTTCACGATCATCTGCACGGCCGCCTGCCCGACGGCATCATCGAGGGCGAGCTGAATAGGCTGGGCTGGCAGGGGGATTACGACGGCCGCTTTGCCTTCACGCTGGCCGAGAAGCAGACGCCCCGGCAGATTATGGCCCAGCTGGAAGAAAAGTGGGGCATCGCGCATATCCGCATGGTGGGCGCGGCGGATACCCCCGTCTCCAAAATCTCCCTGCTCATCGGCTGCCCGGGGGAGCAGATGATGATGCAGGCGCTGACGGGCGGAACCGAGCTGCTCATCGGTGGGGAGGTCTGCGAATGGATGTGTGGCGAATATGCCAGGGATGCCGCTCAGATGGGCTTTGCCAAGGCCATTCTCATCTGCGGGCATGTGGGCAGCGAGCGGGCAGGCATGGAGCACGTCCGCATGCTGATAGAGAAGGCGCATCCCGAGCTGTCCTGCATGTATTTTGAGTGCGGCGAGGTTTACGAATAAAAGGAGCATCGCCGGGGCGGCAGGCAATTTCCCAAAAGACAGCGCTTTGTCCGGATTGCCCGGCAAAACTGGCCGGCAGAGCTGGGTCAGCCAGGCAAGGCCGACAAAAAAATCATGCGCTTGCCTGGTGCTTTTTGTAAAACCTCCTGCAACCGCTGGAAACAAGCCATATGTCCGGCGCCCGTTTTTCTTATTTTTATGTGGGGTATGGGGCAAGGCCCCATGTTTGCCCAAAGCTCTTGACCTCCGCCGCGCTCATGCCCAGCTTGTTCTGCAAAACTGGCCGGCAAACCCTGCGGCGGCGCGCTCGTCGCCTGAAAGCCCGCTGGCAATTTCCGGCAGGCGCCGTCGCCGCGCGCCTGAACCTGTCCCGCCGGGGCGGCATTTTTCGGGGCAGTTTGCCCGCACAATGCGGTGCATTACCGCGCTACCGCGCTAGAGCATGTGCTTGACATTTTCCCGGCCACATGCTATGGTAGTTTTAGAAAAAAACCTGTGCTTTTGGCAAAAAGCGCAGAACAGCAGGAACCTCCGTAACTGACGGTTTCGGGTGGGGTACCACCGGGGAGCGGAGGGGATTTTTAAGCCGACCGTCTGGGCAGCATCTATCCGGTGCTGCCCTTTTTGATAGTTGCAGACAGCCTGCCGGCATTGGCCGGGCAGAAGGGAAAGGAGAAGCGCAATGCAGAAAAACGCTTGGAGAGGATTTACCGGGGGAAATTGGCAAAACAGCATCGACGTCCGGGATTTTATTCAGAAAAACTACCGCCCCTATCTGGGGGATGCCAGCTTTCTGGCCGGGCCCACGGCGCGCACGCGGCAGGTGCTGGAAAAAGTGCAGAACCTTTTGAAGGAGGAGATCGTCCGGGGCGGCGTCTACGATGTGGATACCAAAACCGTCATCACGCCCACGGCCTTTGGCCCGGGCTATGTGGACGAGCAGCGGGATATCATCCTCGGCCTTCAGACGGATGCGCCCCTAAAGCGCGCCTGCAACCCCTTTGGAGGGATGCGCATGGTGCGGGAGGCCTGCGCCGCCTATGGCTATCAGGTTTCAGAGGAAATCGAGAAAGCCTTCGAGCACCATAAGACGCATAACGACGGCGTTTTCGCCGCCTATACCCCGGAAATCAAGCAGGCGCGGCACTGCGGCCTCATCACCGGCCTGCCCGACGCCTATGGCCGCGGCCGCATCATCGGGGACTACCGGCGCGTGGCGCTGTATGGCATCGATGCCCTGATGGAGCAGAAAAAGCAGGATAAGCTGGCGCTGAGCCAGGGCGCGCTGCTGGGCGATACCATCCGGGAAATCGAGGAGATCTCGGATCAGATCGCGGCGCTGGCGGATATGAAGAAAATGGCGGCGGATTACGGAGTGGATATCTCCCTGCCCGCCCAGAATGCAAAGCAGGCTGTGCAGTGGCTGTATTTCGGCTATCTGGCGGCCATCAAGGAGCAGAACGGCGCGGCCATGAGCCTGGGGCGCGTCTCCACCTTCCTGGATATCTACTTCGAGCGGGATTTCGCCGAGGGCACGCTCTGCGAGGAACAGGCCCAGGAGATCATGGATGATTTTGTCATCAAGCTGCGGCTGGCGCGGCACCTGCGCACCCCCAGCTACAACACGCTGTTCGGCGGCGATCCCATGTGGATCACCGAGGCCGTGGGCGGCATGGGGGAGGATGGCCGCCCGCTGGTAACCAAAAACTGCTTCCGCATGCTGCATACGCTCTATAACCTCGGCCCGGCCCCCGAGCCCAACCTGACCGTGCTCTGGAGCGAGGCTCTGCCCGAAAACTGGAAAAAGTTCGCGGCCAAAGTCTCCTGCGATACGGATGCCATCCAGTATGAGAGCGACGATGTCATGCGCCCGGTCTATGGAGACGACTACGCCATCGCCTGCTGTGTCTCGGCCATGCAGGTGGGCAAGCAGATGCAGTTCTTCGGCGCCCGGGCAAACCTTGCCAAGCTGCTGCTCATGAGCCTGAACGGCGGAAAAGACGAGAAGAAGAACGAGCAGGTGGGCCCGGTGCACGCGCCCTATGAAGGCGAATACCTGGAATACGACAAAGTGCTGGAGCTGATGGATTTCTACCGCCCCTGGCTGGCGAAAACATACGTCAGCGCCATGAATATCATCCACTATATGCACGATAAATACGCCTATGAAAAGAGCCAGATGGCCCTGCACGACAGCCGGGTGCACCGCTTCATGGCCTTTGGCATTGCAGGCATGAGCGTGCTGGCCGATTCGCTTTCGGCCATCAAATATGCCCGGGTGCGCTGCATCCGGGATGCGCAGACCGGCCTCATCACAGATTTTGAGACCACGGGAAGCTATCCCGCCTTCGGCAACGACGACGACCGCGTGGATGCCATCGCCTGCGAGCAGGTGGAGAAGTTCTTTGAGGAGCTGAAGAAGAATCCCTGCTACCGCGGCGCCGAGCACACGCTCTCGATTCTGACCATCACGAGCAACGTCATGTACGGCAAGAAGACCGGCTCAACGCCGGACGGCAGAAAAGGCGGCGAGCCCTTTGCCCCCGGCGCCAACCCCATGGCCGGCCGGGAGAAAAACGGTGCGCTGGCCGCGCTCAACTCGGTGGCCAAGCTGCGCTACGGCGTCTGCCAGGACGGCATTTCCAACACGTTCTCCATCGTCCCGGCGGCGCTCGGCAAAACCGAGGGCGAGCAGACGGCAAACCTGGTGGCCATGCTGGATGGCTATTTCGCCCAGGGCGCGCACCATATCAACGTCAACGTCTTAAACCGCGAGACGCTGATGGACGCTTACGACCACCCCGAGCTCTATCCCACGCTGACCATCCGCGTCTCGGGCTATGCCGTCAACTTCGTCCGCCTCTCCCGGGAACAGCAGAGAGAGGTCATCAGCCGCACGTTCCACCAGGCGGTTTAGGGCAAGGCCAAGTTCAAGGGCAAGGGCAATTGGTTAACATGGGGGCAAGCCCCCATACCCCTTTACTATGGGGGGGAATACTCTCTATGGCAAAGGGCGCTCTTAGCCATGAGGGCAAGCCCGCTTTCACTATGGGAGAGAAGTCCCGGCAAAAGGGCGAGTCAGCAGGTGAGCAAGAGGAAACCCTCTTGATATAGGAGGGATGTTCTCTGCCGCCAGAATACGCTGGCCTTTTGAGAGGATGGCCGGTTTTTCGCAGGGAAACCTTCTCCTTCTTGAGAAAGCCGCGTCGAAGAAAGGCTGAAATGCCATTATCTCCCGCCCGCGGTGTGCCGCCCCGGCGGAACGGCAAAGCTTGCCCCTCCGCGTGAATCACCCATTGGGTACGCCAAAGCCAAGGCCGCTCTTAGCCATGAGGGCAAGCCCGTCAAGAAGCCCCGGCGATGGGAATGCGGCGATGATGCGCGTTGCCCGCCGGTCAGCCGGAGAACGGATGTTTTTTCAGACGGCGCCCTTCCCCTGCCGGACGGCGCACCGGCGCGCCTTTGGGTACGCTTACTCGCCCCTCTCATTTCATCCCAAAAGTTTTTGGGGTGTTAGGGGTGTTTTTTCAAAAACACCCCTAAGCCCTTGAGCCTAAACGCCCTTGACCTTAATCCCTTGACCTTACCCACTCCAGCGAAAGGAGCGGCGCCATGCGCAAAGAAGAGCAGAATATCGGCTATGTGCATTCCTTTGAGTCTCTGGGAGCGGTGGATGGGCCGGGCCTGCGGTTTGTGGTGTTTTTGCAGGGCTGCCCGCTGCGGTGCGCCTATTGCCACAACCCGGATACCTGGGAGTTTTGCCAAAGCCAGCCCTATACGCCGGAGCAGGCCGCGCAGAAGGCGCTGCGGTATGCGCCCTATTGGAAGGGTGGCGGCGGCGTAACGCTCTCAGGGGGCGAGCCGCTCATGCAGGCGGGCTTTGGCGCGGAATTTTTCCGGCTTCTGCGGGAGCAGGGCGTGCATACCGCGCTGGATACCTCCTGCATGGGCGCGCTTTCGGATGCCCGCTCCGTGCTCGCGCAGACCAGCCTGGTGCTGGCAGATGTGAAGTTCCTCTCGGAAGCGGATTACAGGAAGTATACCGGCGGCAGCTTTGCGCAGGTGCAGGCGTTTCTGCGGCTGGCGGAGGAGATGGGCGTGGCCGTCTGGGTGCGGCATGTGGTCGTCCCCGGGCTGACGGACGCTCCGGAGCATATCCGCGCCCTGGGGGAGTTCGTGCGCGGGTTTAAAAACGTGCAAAAAATCGAGCTCTTGCCCTTCCGCAAGCTCTGCCTGCCCAAATACGAGCAGATGGGCATCCCTTTCCCCCTGCGGGATACCCCCGAAGCCAGTGAGCAGGGCGTGGCGCGGCTGCAAAAACTGCTGGAACAGTAAAAAATACGCGCAAAGAAGAGAAAGCAGGGAAAGCATGAAAAAGATAGAGACAGAGCGCCTGATTCTGCGGCCGCTGACCCAGAGCGACGCAAACGCCGTATTCGAATGGGCCGGCGACCCGCTTGTCAACAGATATATGCCCTATCCTCTGCATAAGAGCCCCGCCGATGCCGAGATGTAGATTCGCTCCCTGGGAGAGAAAAACGAGTTTTGCTTTTGCCTCAAAAATTCGGGAAAAATCATCGGCTCAGGCTCGGTCATCCGCGACACAAAGCGCGCCCCCTATGAACTGGGCTACAACCTGAACCGGGCTTACTGGGGCATGGGGTACGCGACCGAAGCCGCAAAAGCGCTGGTTTCGTGGGCATACGAAAGCCTTGGCGCGCGATTTTTTCGCCCGTCATGCAACTGCCAACGCGGCATCCGGAAACGTGCTGAAAAAATGCGGGTTTCGGTTTGAATCTTATGGGCAGTATCCGAGGTATGATGGGAGCTTGTTCGAGGCCTCCTATTATGCGCTTCATCTTGATTAAAAAAGAAGAGAGCAATTCGCTCTCTTCTTTTTTGTTTGCCCCGCCTCAAGTGAAGGGCGTTTTGCGCGCCTGCCCCTGCGGGAGCGTTCTCTTTGCCCGATTTTTCTGCCCGGGCTATCGCTCTGTCTCTTACCGGCCCGGGCCTGCCTTGCGCAGTATGCGGTGATAGGCCGGCTCTCCCGGGGCGGGGGAGGAGACCTCCTGCAAGGCGCCGTCCCGAACAAACTGCTCCAAACGCAGGGCGAAAAATGCGTCGCCTAGGCCCAGCGGGTATTTGCCCAGCAGTCTTCCAATCAGCCGCGCCTGCGAAAACTCCTGCGGCTCTGCCTCCAGCTCGCGCAGAATCAGAGAATCGTAGAACGCGGCAGGCGCGCTGACCAGCCGCCCGCTTACCACGGCGCGCAGCGGCGCGTTTTGCGCCCGAAGCTGCTGCCAGCAGGCCGCCATGGCCTGGCAGAGAGCCGCCGGAATCTTTCGGCCCAGCCCTGCCATCCGGCTCCACTCCGGCGCAGAGAGCTCGCCCCAGCTGCTGTGCAAAACCGCTGTGCCGCCGGGTTTTTCGCAGAAACCGGGCAGCAAGACCAGCGCGGCATCCAGCTTCTCCAGTCGCGCGTCCATCAGCTGTTCCATCAGCCAGCAAAGCCCGCAGGCGTCGTCCGGCTGGCCGCTGGCCCAAATGCGCAGCGGTTCTCCCTGCTTTGCCCGGCTCAGCAGTTTTTCCAGGGATGAGCGGGCTGTCTGCAAAAACGCCTGCGCGGCCTGCGCCCCTTCGGCCGGGTAAGCGCCCATCAGCGCGGCGATTGCCTGCTCCCGCAGAGGGCCGATGCCCGCCTCGTCTATGGCGCCAAAGCCCAGATAAAGCGGAAAACTGCAAATATCCGCCCGGCTCCCGGCCAGAGCCGCCGCTTTGGCCCCGCGGTTTTTCTGGGCAAATGCGCTCGCCTGGCCCTGGCCGCCCGCTTTTTTGCCAATCGCTGCCGCAAGGCTTCCTGCCGCGCTCTCGCTAAAAACAACCTCCAACATGCCGCGTCCCTCCTCTCAAAAGCGCCTGCGCTTTTCCTTCTTTAGTATATCCTTTGTTCTTCCGCCCTGGCCCAGCTCCAGGCGCGCACAAGATCAAGGGCGATGAGCGGTCATGGGGCTCCGCCCCATACCCCAGGACTTGGAAACCGCAAAACCATCTGGCGGTAAGAGATTTTCGCCGCGTCCGATTAGCAGGATAGAAACGCTTTTCAGCCCTGTGTGCGGTGCGGTCCCCGAATGATGGAGCCCAGGAATCTGTCTCTTCCGCATGCGGTGCCGGAAGCTATTTTTTCAGAGGGCACATGCTCCCTGCCCGCCGTGTTTTCTTTGCGCAAGCCCCACCCCTGTTATAATGTAAGGGGTATGGGGGCTCGCCCCCATGTTCACCGATGCCCTTGCCCTTCTGCCCCTATACTCCCTAGTGCCTTTGTCTGCGCTCTCTTTGCCGTCTCCAACTTTGCTTTTTTATCATGGGGGTATGGGGGCGTGCCCCCATGTTCACTCAAGCCCCTGCCCTTTTCCCTTGACCTTCGGCCTTGCCCTTCGCCTCCAACTAAAAACCGAAGGCAGAGCCCTCGGTTTTGTGCGCTATTTGGTCCTGTAATCCCAGCCCTGCGCCCGCATGGCCGTGATGGCGTCGGCAATCAGCCCGGTCAAAATTTCCAGCATCTGCCGGCCCTTTTCCATGCTGGCGCGGGTCGGGTCGCCGGTGGCGCCGGTGCGGGTAATCTCGCCAATATCCCAGATGATGGTCGCCTTGTCCATATCGATGACGCCCTGGGGCACCTGCGCCTCGGCCCGGGAGAGGTCGACCAAATCCGGCCGGACGGCCATCATGATGGAAGTCTCGCCCTCGCCGCCGTGCCCAAGCCCGCCCCAAACCTCGAAGCGATCGCCCATAATCGGGCCGACTTTCTCCCACCATGCCGGCAGGAAGAGAATGCGCGCCTCCTTGTGGCGGTTTTTGACGTTGCGCGCCGCAATCTCCAGCGCTGGGATGTTGCCGTCGTGGCCGTTGAGCAGGTAGAGATGCGTGATGCCATTGGCAATGAGGCTTTCGAGCACGTCCTCAGCCACAGCCTGCACGGTCTCGAACCGCAGGGTCAGCGAAAGGGGAAACTGGTTATAGTGGATGGAGGTGCCGTAAGGCAGGCAGGGCGCGACGACCACATTGTCCAGCCGCTCTGCGACTCTTTTTGCGACCTCCGTGGGGACGAAGAAGTCCGGCCCCAGCGGGCAGTGCCAGCCGTGGCTCTCGCAGGAGCCGAAGGGCACGATGGCAACGACCTCCTCCTTCTTTTTGAGCAGCTCGCGTACTTCCAGCGCAGAAAATTCATTCAGAAAAACTTTTTTACCCATGCCTGAACCTCCAAAGAAGCAGTTTTTCTCATTTTAGCACGAAGAGGGTGGAAAAACAAGGAAAACGCCGGTGCATGGCGAATAATCAAAGATAAAGGAGATGATGTTTGTGCTGGATTTGGAGAAATTTCGGGCGCTGCTGCGCTCGTATGAGGGCGATGAGGAGGCGACGGCCTTTCTGCTTTCCTGCGCCCGGGCGTTTATGGAATATGCCCACGCTATCTATAACCGGGAGCTGGCGCTGTATGCCTATGGGCAGGAACAGCTGGAGCCCGAAGTGCTGCGGGCGACGATGAAAGAGCTGGATAACGCCGTTGCCGCCGCGCAGGAGCTGGTGCTGGCCAACGGCGCCGGGCTCAACCGCATGGCGGCCAAGCTGGGGATGCCCATTGTCTACCGCGAGGCAGGCGCCCTCGCCGCCGGGCAGACGGCTCTTTGCTTCGTGCAGGAGGTTCTGGCCGCGCGGCAGGCCAGGCAGTAGGAGACGCACTGCGGCGCGCGAAAGGTTCGCCGCAGTTTTTTTGCGCAAAAAGCCGGCGGCGTAGTATAATGGAAAAAAGAGAAAGAAAGGCTGCTTATCATGCTGGAAAATTTTGTTTATAGCCTGAACGCGACTATCCCGGTCTTTTTGGTCATCGTGCTGGGTTATCTGCTGGGGCGCGCCAAGATGCTCAACGACAACTTCGTTACCGTGGCCAACCGGCTGACGTATTCCATCACGCTGCCCGTCATGCTGTTTCTGGAAATTTCCGGGATGGATGCGGCTTCCCTGCTGGATTTCCGCTTCCTGGCCTTTGGCTTTCTCTCCTCCCTGGCCTGCATCCTGCTCATCTGGGGCGGTGCGCGCCTGTTTTTGAAGGATAAGAGCATGGTGGGCAGCTTTGTCCAGGGCTCGTACCGGGGCAGTGCCGCATTGCTGGGCGTGGCGCTCATGCAGAATATCTACGGGAGCGCTTCCTACGCCTCCATCATGATTCTGGCCGCCGCGCCGCTGTATAATATTATGGCCGTCATCATCCTGACGATAGAGGGCCGGCGGACGGAGGGCGCCGCTCAGGGCGGCCTGGCAAAGCAGGCGCTGCTGGGCGTGCTCAAAAACCCGATTATCTGGGGCATTTTGCTGGGCCTGCCCTTTGCCGTCTGGAATCTGCGCCTTCCCCGGATGTTCACATCCTCTCTGCAAAGCGTGAGCAGTGTGGCGACGCCCCTGGCGCTTCTGGCCATCGGCGCCAGCTTCCGGCTGGACGGCGCAAGGCGCTGCCTCGGGCCGGCGCTCTGGGCGACGTTTCTCAAGCTCATCGCCCAGGCGGCGGTGTTTCTGCCGCTGGCCGTCTGGCTGGGGTTTACGGGGGAGCGCCTGGTGGCCCTGCTCATCATGTTTGCCTCGCCGACTGCCACAGCCTCGTATATCATGGCCGTGAACCTGGGCAACGACGGCGACCTCTCCTCCAGCATCATCGTCTATACGACGCTCTTTTCCGCCGCGACGGTCACCGCCTGGATTTTTCTCCTGCGCAGTCTGGCGCTCATCTAAAGGCCAAGGGCTTGGGTGAACATGGGGGCAGGCCCCCATACCCCATATGGGGAATCATCAAAAAAAACATTTGCCTTCTGATAAGCTGCTATTTTTATACCCGAATGGTGGGACGGCGAGACCTGTCAATTCTGCACACGCCGCTGCAAATTGGCTTGTTCGCCGGTAAATGCTCTCCTGTGTTGTGCGTTTCCACACCTATGCTCCTGTGGAGGAGGTACCCGAATGGTGGGACGGCGAGACCTGTCAATTCTGCACACGCCGCTGCAAATTGGCTTGTTCGCCGGTAAATGCTCTCCCGTGTTGTGCGTTTCCACACCTATGCTCCTGTGGAGAAAAAATACCCGATTGCTGGAACCCAGCGGTCTGTCATTTCCGCACGCGGCGCAGGAGGCCGGTTTGTCAGGAAGCATATGCTCTGCCATGCTGTGCGTTCCGCGCACGGCGATGGAAGTTATCTTGCAAACGAATGAATGGCTTCCTGTATTCTCCCGCCCGTGCCTTTCATTTTCTATCTGTTATAATAAAAGGGGTATGGGGCGGCGCCCCATGGCTAAGAGCCGCCCTTGCCCTTTTTACCACTTCCTTTCTATCGTGTAAGGGGGTATGGGGGCCTGCCCCCATGTTTCAGAATGGCCCTTGACCTTCCCCTTCCTCCAATCCCCGCAAAAAAAGACAGGGCAAAAGCCCTGTCTTTTTTCTTTAAAAATCCTGAACCATCTGAATGTAGTCCAGCTTCTGGTAGCCCTTGCGCTCGTAGAGCCGGATGGCGCCCTGATTGCAGGGGGTAACCTCCAGGCGCAGGCGCCGCACGTCTGCCGGGCAGTTTTGCCGAATATACTCCATGGCCGCGCCGCCCAGGCCCAGCCCCCGGAACTTCTCCTCCAGATAAAGCTCCTCCAGCCAAATCACCAGCCCGCCGACCTCGTTGGAATAAGTCGTGCTGGTGAGCAGATAGCCTGCAGTCTCGCCCTGGTGGGTGAGCAGATAGCCCTGCGCATAGGGCGAGCCGGCCACAACCCGCCGGAACGTCTCCTCCATGTTGGCCGCAGGGATGCCGTGCAGAACGGCGGAACTCTGGTAAAATTTTTGGCACATTGTTAGGAAAACCTCTCTGTCTTCCTGCCTTAATTCTCGAATCATAGTAAAGAAAACATGCTCCTATCTAAAAATATCTTTTTTATTATATCATGCCGCCATGCGAACTGGCTTTCCCGGCAATTCCATTTTTAAAAATAAGTAAAGGGAGGGGTATGGGGCTTGCCCCCATGGCTGCCCATCGCCCTTGACCTTTGTGCCTTGCCGTGCGTTTATTATACCATGTCGTCAGCGCGCAGCGTGCGCTGACGGTGGCCGTCAATGAACGCTCGGCCCTTCGTGCGTTCATTATACCATACCTGCCGGGCAAAGGCAAAACCGCGCCGCAGGCGCATGAGAATACGGCAAAGGGGAAAGAGCGCCCTGCCCGCGAAGGCGGCATGTTTCTATTTCTGCAAAATTTCCCGGGCAAACGCCGGCCGGTTGGTGATGACGGCATCCACGCCCATCCGCGCCATCTGCCGGAGGGCGAAGGGGGAGTCGATGGTCCAGGCGTGCACGCGCACTCCCTTCTTATGGCAGCGGCGCACTACCCCCGGAACCAGCAGTGTGTATCCCGAGGGGTGCACTGCCCCGGCCCCCAGCTGTAGGGCATAGTTCTGCGGGCTCCATAGGGCGCGCTCGTAGAGCAGGGCAGTCTCGGCTTCCGGGCAGAGCGCGCGGACCTCCCGCATCGCGTCCCAGTTGAAGGAGGAGTAGAGAATGCGCCCGGCCATGCCCGCCTCTTTTTCCAGCGCCAGCGCCTTTTGGCAGAGCGTGTGGTAATCCCCCTGCTCGCATTTGATTTCCACGTTGAAGAACATCCCGCTTTTTGCAAACGCCGCGTAAACTTCCCGGAGCGTGGGGATGCGCGCCCCGGCGTAAGCTGCCATGCCGCAGGAAAAATCCAGCGCCTTCAGCTGCTCCAGCGTCAGGCCGCAAACCCGGCCGCTGCCCGAAGAAGTGCGGTCCACCGTCTCGTCGTGCAGGACGACAACCTCGCCGTCCGCCGAAAGCTGGATATCCAGCTCGATGCCGTCTGCGCCCATCTGGGCAGCCAGAGAAAAAGCCTCCATGGTGTTTTCCGGCGCGGCCGCGCTGGCCCCCCGGTGCGCCCAAATTTTCATCGCCATTCTCTCCTCGTGTGTCAAAAGAAAAATATTGTGCCAGAGCAAAAAATCTGCTATCTTTATTATAATACCAGAAAAAACAGAACAGCGCGCAAGAGAAAGAGAGAGTATGGAACAAAATTTGGCGGCGGAAATTGAGCGTTCCCGCTTTCGCCTGACAAGCACGGCGCACCATAAGGAAAATGCCAGAGGGATCGCAAAGTGGCATAAGCATGAGGAAATGGAGCTGCTGTATCTGCTCATCAAAGAGCCGGCCAATGTCCGGACGTCCGAACAGAACATTGGCGTTTCGGCCTATGATGTTATCGTTTATCCTGCCGGGGTATATCACTGGGAGAAAATCAACTGGGATCTCGAACAAGAGTACTACGGCTTCAAGCTGAAAACGGATTTTGTCCTGCCCCAAACCCTGCGTGTTTCAGACCGCCAGGGGAAATTGCTCTGGCTGTTTTCCAATATCAACCAGGAATATTACAGCCCGGATAAAAACGAGGCTTTGCTGGAGTACTATGTCAAAGCCCTGCTGCTCAACCTGACAAAAATGGGCACGAAGAAACTGTCTGCGGAGGAGCGCATTGAGCAGTATATCCGGGCAAATTTCCGGAGGAGCATCACGGTTGGTGATATTGTCCGGGCGGCGCACGTCAGCGAATCGTATGCCTGCCGCATCGCCAAAAAGCGCTGGGGCGTCTCCCTGGTTCAGCTGGTTGCCCAGGTCCGGCTGGAAGAGGCCAAGCGCCTGCTGCTGGCTTCGGACCACAGCATCGAGGAAATTGCCCGGCGATGCGGCTTTTCCTCTCAGAAATATTTCAGCCGGGTCTTTCATAAACAGCTTGGCCAAACGCCCAGCCAGTTCCGGCAGGGCAAATAATCCATTGCGCAAAAAAAGAACGGTGGAAGCGCTAAAACACCGCTCTTTGTTACCATCATCTGCCCGGGCAGCGAACAACCCTCTGCTGCCCGGGGCTTTTTATACTCCCAAGGCGGCTGCTCAAAACCGCCGGGATGGTCAAGACCAAATACCAGCGTTTTTCCGCCAAAAAACGCGTCCCTCAGCGGGGAGCCAAGCAAAGCCCGGTGCCTGCAGCTCTCGCTCCCTTTCTGCGTTTTGAATCCTGCTGAGCTTTTGGTATAGCAGTAAAAATATGGGGTGCCGGCGGCCGGCGCCTGCACGAGAGAGCATCAATGCCTTTTGAATTGGTTCAGAAAAGGTAACTTTTTGGACTGAAAATTCAGTTTACTATCCCTGGAAACTATAGTATAGTAACCATATTCAATAGGTGCCAAACTAAATATGGAGGAAAAAATGAAAAAGACAATTTCTATTGTATTAGCGTTGCTTTTGGTTGCGATGCTGTTCGTCTCCTGTTCCAAGGGCGGCGAAGACAAGCCGGATAACAGCCCTGCTGCTGATCCTGCCCAGTCGGCCGATGCCCAGGGCGGCGATAAAGAAGTCGGAGAGATTGCGGTGATTATGCAGACCCTCAATGGCTCTTTCTGGTCGGATGTGAAGAGAGGCGTTGAGAAGGCAATAGACGAGCTCGCTGAAAAAGGCGTGAAATGCTCCGTCAACGGCCCGGACGATGGCAGTAACCTGCAGGCTCAGGTCGAAATGATAGAAGCCGCCGTTGCGAAAAAGGTCAGCGCCATTGTCATCGCTCCCGGAGATCCGGCGTCTGTCGGCAGTGCGATGAGCATCTGCGAGGAGAAGAATATCCCCGTTGTTCTCATAAATAACTCCACTGATTCGAAGTGGCCGGTCTGCCTGGTTGCTACGGATAACTACAAGCTTGGAGAGCTGGCCGGCGAGGCGCTCGGCAAAGCTCTGGGCGGCAAAGGCCTCTGGGCGATGATCAACTGGAATGACAGCGTTGTTGCCAGCGCTCAGCGCTCCGCGGGCGCAGCCGACTATATCAAGGAGCACTACCCGGATATGGAATGCTATCAGATGTTCTATTCTTATAGTGTTCCGGACGCTGAGCTGACGTTCGTCCGCGATACGCTGACGGCTCGCAAAGACTTCGGCGGTTTCATTACAGCATCGGAGGGGCAGCTGACCCCGACCATTACTGCGGTTGAGGAAGCCGGCAGAGTTGGTGATATCAAGATCGTCTCTATCGACCTCTCGCCCGTCTCCCTTGAATATATCAGAAGCGGCGCTGTCGTGGCTGTTTCCACGCAGAACCCCCTCCACATGGGCTATACCGGCACGATGACGGGCTACAAAGTCGCCCTTGGCGAAGAAGTCCCGGAATATATCGACAGCGGCTGTGCTCTCGTCGATAAGGACAGCATGGAAAACGATGAGGAAGTCCGTCAAATTCTCATAGACCACCGGCTGATTGAAGCGTAATTGAAAATTGAAATTGGAAAGAAGGGCAAAGAGCCCTCCGCAAGCGCGGGGGGCTCTTTTGGCGCGCGGACATATCATAAAAATGCAAAATTTACAAATTTTCTCTGCGGGTTTTGTCATAATTTTTGTCACAGCTTGGCCGGGAGATTGCGAAAGGATGAAGCTGAAAGAATCGCAGAAAGCAGCTTAGCCACGTTGCTATTATTATCGCGCGTTCCGAAATTCGTCATAAATATATGACGTTTTTGTATAAATAAACCCAAGAAATCGTATAGACAAAGGCATATTTGTCTGTTATGCTTGCCTTAAGATAGTTGGCCGCAGGCATCACCTTGCGGTTGTTTCTATCTTGACTCTATGCAGATTCTGCATAAGATTTTTTAGGAGGAATAGAGGGAAATGAAAAAGACTATTTCCATCGTATTCGCGCTGCTTCTGGTTGCGATGATGTTCGTCTCCTGCTCTAAGGGCGGAGAAGACAAACCGGACAACAGCCCTGTTGTCGATCCCGGCAAGGCATCGACCGAGCCTTCC
Organism: uncultured Christensenellaceae bacterium; assembly: GCA_910588425.1. Lineage (GTDB taxonomy): Bacteria > Bacillota > Clostridia > Christensenellales > Christensenellaceae > QANA01. The sequence goes on from CAJUPM010000003.1 coordinate 34,029, forward strand.
GGCGGCGACGGCGAAGTGAGCGAGATCGCAGTTATCCTGCAGTCCTACACCGGTTCGTTCTGGTCCGACGTTATGAGAGGCGTCGACAAAGCCATTGAAGAGCTGGGCGAAAAGGGCGTAAAATGCACGTTCAACGGCCCGGACGACTCCACCAACCTGCAGGCTCAGATCGAGATGATCGAGGCCGCTGTTGCAAGAGATGTCGACGGCCTTGCCGTTGCTCCTGCGGACTCCGCGGCTGTTGGCGGCGCAATGGGCATCTGCCAGGAGAAAAACATCCCGGTCGTTCTGTTCGACTGCTCGGCTGATTCTGATTGGCCGGTCTGCCTGGTTTCTTCGGATAACTACAAGCTGGGCCTGCTGGCTGGCGAAGCCCTGGGCAAAGCCATGGACGGCAAGGGCCTCTGGGCAATGATCAACTGGAACGACGGCGTTATCACCAACGGCCAGCGCTCCTGGGGTGCCAGAGACTATATCGAAGAGAACTTCCCGGATATGGAATGCTACCAGCTGTTCTTCACCTACAGCGTAACGGATGCTGACCTGACGTTCGCCCGCGACACGCTGACGGCTAAGAAAGACTTCGGCGGCTTCATCACCGGCTGCGAGAGCCAGCTGGCTCCCACCCTTTCTGCAACGCAGGAAGCCGGCAGAATCGGCGATGTCAAGATTGTCGCTATCGACATCACGCCTGTCTCCCTTGAGTACATCAAAGACGGCTCGGTTGCAGCTGTTGTTACCCAGAACCCGTTCAATATGGGCTACACGGGCACGATGACGGCTTACAAAGCGGCTCTTGGCGAAGAGGTTCCGGAATTCATCGACAGCGGCAGCGCTATCGTTGACAAGGATTCCATGGAGAACGACGAGACAACTCGCGCAATCCTCAAAGAGCTCCAGCTGCTGGATGCTTAATCCAAGTTAAGAGCGAAAAAGAGGCTCCCTGCAATTTGCAGGGAGCTTTTTTATCACGCGGGAGCACCCGCCGCATAGAATATAAAACAGCCGGAAAAACCGGCCGGAACTTCTTTTCAAAACAAAATTAAGGAATCCCAAAAATTTCTAAAATTTTTTAGCAGATTTTTTGTAACATTTAGCCGCGCTCCGCTTTTTGCAAAAAACGGCCAAAATAGGGAAGGGAGCTTTTTTGTTACATACTGCGAAATTCAATTTTCATAGGAATATGACATTTTTGCAAAAATAAAGCCAAGAAATCGTATAGACAAAGGCTTTTTCGGCTGATATACTCTAGTTCAAGAAAGCGGCCGAAGGCATCACACTTCGGTCTGCAACTATCTTCCGGTATTTTTACCGGCAATTTTATAGGAGGAAAAGATGAAAAAGACTATTTCCATCGTACTCGCTCTCCTTCTGGTCGCGATGCTGTTCGTTTCCTGCTCTAAGGGCGGCGACGATAGCAAGCCCGAAGGCCCCAGCTCCATCGTTGGACCTGGCCAAACTTCCGGCAACGAAGGCGACGGCGACAAAGAAGTAAGCGAAGTTGCAGTTATTCTGCAGACATACAACGGCTCCTTCTGGTCCGACGTTATGAGAGGCGTCGACAAGGCTATCGACGAGCTGGCTGAAAAAGGCGTTAAGTGCACGTTCAACGGCCCGGACGACTCCACCAACCTGCAGGCGCAGATCGAGATGATCGAGGCCGCTGTTGCGAGAGACGTCGATGCTCTGGCTGTCGCACCTGCTGACTCCGCTGCTGTTGGCGGCGCAATGGGCATCTGCCAGGACAAGAACATTCCTGTTGTTCTGTTCGACTGCTCCGCTGATTCCGATTGGCCGGTCTGCCTGGTCTCCTCGGATAACTACAAGCTGGGCCTGCTGGCTGGCGAAGCTCTCGGCAAAGCTATGGACGGCAAGGGCATGTGGGCAATGGTTAACTGGAACGATGGCGTTATCACCAACGGCCAGCGCTCCTGGGGTGCCAGAGACTATATCCAGGAGAACTTCCCGGATATGGAGCTCTATCAGCTGTTCTTCACCTACAGCGTAACCGACGCTGACCTGACGTTCGCTCGCGACACGCTGACGGCTAAGAAAGACTTCGGCGGCTTCATCACTGGCTGCGAAGGCAACCTGGCTCCGGTTCTCTCCGCTGTTCAGGAAGCTGGCAGAGTTGGCGAAGTGAAACTGGTCGCTATCGACATCACGCCTGTTTCCATCGAGTACATCAAAGATGGCACGGTCGCTGCTGTTGTAACGCAGAACCCGTTCAACATGGGCTACACCGGCACGATGACGGCTTACAAGGCTGCCCTCGGCGAGGAAGTTCCGGAATTCATCGACAGCGGCAGCGCTATCGTTGACAAGGATTCCATGGAGAACAACGAAGAGACCCGCGCAATCCTGAAGGATCTGCAGCTTCTCGACGCTTAATCCGAATTAAGGAAAGAAGGCTCCCTGTAATTTGCAGGGAGCTTTTTTATGCCCGAAATTTGGCGGATGCGAGCCATGCTTGTTATCCTGCGCCAGAATTCAGGCCGGAAAAAAGAGCGCATCAAGCGCTCTTTTTTCTTTTGCAAAGGCCGGAGCCCTCGCCGCTGTTTTTCCCCGCGGGTATGGGGTGCTTTTTTCGCGGCCGCCAGGCTGTCGCCCCTTTCACTTGGGCCGTTCCGCTGTTCCCGTAAGGGGTATGGGGCTTTGCCCCATGTCAGCCAAAGCCCTTGCCCTTTTCGCCCGGGTCATTCCGCCGCTTTTTTCTGTTTCTTCGTAAAGGGATATGGGGCGAAGCCCCATGTCAGTCAATAGCCTTTGACCTTGCCCCCAAACTGCCGCTAAATCAGAACCAGCCGCATAGCCGTGTAATCCGAAGCTTCTTCTAAAAAACCCAGTTTTTGGTAGAGCGGTAAGCCGTCCTCCGTTGCCTTGAGTTCCAGATATGAGAGTTCCATCTGCCGGGCGTCTGCGATTATGCGCTCGACAAGAGCGCTGGCATAACCCCTGCGGCGATGGCCGGGCAGGGTATAGACGTTCATCAGCGTTCCCGTTTTGCCCGTGGGAAAGGACGGGTTTGCCGGCTTTTCCGAGAGAATGAGAAACGCGCAGGCCACAGCCGCGCCCTGTTCCTCTGCAAGATATGCGAAGCAGTCCCTGCCCAGATGCCCGGGAAAGTACTCCTCCAGCTGGGCAGTAATCTGCCGTTCCTGCTGGGGGGAGAGCACCGTGTAATCTGTGCGCAGATAGCCTAGGCGCAGAGAGATAAGCGCCTGTAAATCATCCGTTGCCGCAAGCCGAAGTTTCATCGTTTTTCCTCCGTAAAGGGGTATGGGGCGAAGCCCCATGTCAGCCCAACGCCCTTGACCTTTCTCTTTAAACTGCCTTCAAAAATGAACGCTTCCTAATCACGCTCTTTTTCCTGGGCGCCGCAGGCCGCCAGCACTTCCCTCAAATATCCCATCAGCGCCTCTTTGGAGTCTGTGGCCGGCTCGCCGTGCCCATAAAGCGCAATCTCAAAATCCAACGCCTCCAGCGCCTCTATCATCCCGGCCAGTTTGGCGGGGTCGTGCGCCGGCGGGTTGCCGCTATAGTAGTCTTCGCAGATGATGTCCCCCAAAATCAGCGCCTGCTCCTCCGGGACAAAAACCGCCAAACTGCCCGCCGCGTGGGAGTTGGGCAGCGGCAAAAGCTGGGCGGTCAGGCCGCCCAGGTTCAGGCAAAGCGCGCCGGAAAAGGCAATATCCGCCGTGCGCACGGCAATTTGCCCCCGATCCGGGTATTCCAGCCGAATATTCTGGTCGCAAAAGGCGATTTCAGTTCCATCCCGCAGACGCTGTGCCATGCTGGCGTCGTCCCACTGCCAGCGCGCCATCTCGGCCAGCTTGGCATTCGTCTCCGCACTGCAAAGCGAGGTTCCCTCCAGCGCGGCCAGGCCAAAGCAGTGGTCCCAATGCCAGTGCGTCAGGGCGATATAGTCCGGCGCGGGCAAGCCCTGCCGCTCCAGCGCCTGAAGAAACAGCCGCGCATGGGCCGGGCTGTTGCCCGCGTCCACCATGAGCGCCCTGTTTCGCCCGGCAATATAAGCCAGCGCCGGGCGGTCGCCCCGCTCGCAGGCAGGCAGATATTTGATATGCTCAGTCAGTTGTCTCAGCATAAGTTTCCCTCCGTTTCCTTCATTATATAGGAAAAACGCCGGGCCGAAAAGCCTTGCGGCAAGCGGGCTTTCTCCCGGCAGAAAACCGTGCTTGCAGGAAAAGAGGCGCGCTCTTGCAAAAATCTGCAAAAAATCGGGCAAATATGCGTTTTTTCCTTGACAGCAGGCACTTTTTAGCGATATAGTATATAAAAATATTCCTGGATTTCCGCGCGTTGCCATGGGCGCCCAGGAGGAAAAAAGTTTTCATTTTATGAGTATGGAGGAACAGAAACATGAAACGTTTTGCATCTGTGTTTGCAATGATCGTTGCAATGATGATGCTGGCCGCATGCTTCGCGGGCTGCGCTGCCAAGGGCGGCGATGAGCCCACCGGCGGAGCGCCTTCTTCGCAGCCAGCAGAGCCGGGCGAGAGCACGCCGGCAGCCGATGATGGGGAAGAGATCGTCATTGGCGGAATCGGCCCAGTAACGGGTGACGCCGCTTCCTATGGGCTTTCGGTCAAGCAGGGCGCCCAGCTGGCAGTGGACGAGATCAATGCCGCCGGCGGCATTGGTGGCAAACAGATCAAATACCTCTTCGAGGACGACGAGAGCGACGCCGAAAAAGCGCTTTCCGCTTACGGCAAGCTGATGGACGAAGGTATGCAGGTTCTGATGGGCACGGTTACCAGCGATCCCTGCATCGCCGTGACGGATGAATCTTCCAAAGACGGCATTTTGCAGATCACGCCTTCTGGTTCGGCCGAGGCCTGCGCGCAGTATGACAACTGCTTCCGCATCTGCTTTACAGACCCGCTCCAGGGCCGCTCGATGGCAAACTATATGTATGAAGAGGGCGTGCGCAAAGTCGCCGTCATCTATGATGTCTCCAGCGACTACAGCTCGGGCATCTATGCGGCGTTCGTCGATGAGTTCGAGGCGCTGGGCGGCACGGTTGTCGCCGCAGAGAGCTTCACCAGCGGCGATGTGGATTTCAAAACGCAGCTGACCAAAATCAAGGCGACGGATGCGGAGGCGCTGTTCCTGCCCATCTACTACACGGAAGTCGCCTATATCTCGAACCAGGCTGTCAACGTCGGCCTCAAGCTGCCCTACTACGGCTGCGATGGCTGGGACGGCGTTATCGCTCAGCTGGAAGGCGACACGACCAATATCGAGGGCGCCGTCTATCTGACGCCGTTTGTCGCCAACTCCGAGGATGAGGCTGTTCAGAAGTTCGTCGCGGACTATAAAGCCAAGTTCGGCGCAGATCCGGATCAGTTCGCGGCAGATGCCTACGACGCCATCTATACCATCAAAGCCGCCATCGAAAAGGCGGGCAGCATGGATAACGATGCCATCATCGCCGCTATGACGGAGATCACCGTCCCGGGCATCACCGGCGAGATGACCTTCACAAAAGAAGGCGAGCCCAATAAGGCAGCGCGCGTCGCCGTCATCCAGGATGGCCAGTACGTCGGCAAATAAACGCCGCGCGCAAACAGAACAAGCCAGAATTGGCAAACCCAAAGGAGACGGCAACGCGTCTCCTTTGGCGTTTTGAAAGAGATGAGGTGGATTCTAATTGGAATTTTTTGAGCAGCTGTTAAACGGTCTGAACCGCGGGAGCATTTACGCGCTCATCGCTCTTGGATATACCATGGTCTATGGCATCGCCAAGATGCTGAACTTCGCGCACGGCGATGTCATCATGGTCGGGGCCTATACGCTTTCGGTCTCGGCCAGCCTGCTGGGCATCTCGCCCTATCTGGGCGTGCTTCTCAGCATCGTTTTCTGCGCTGTCCTGGGCGTCGTGCTGGAAAAAATCGCCTATAAGCCGCTTAGAAACTCCTCTCCGCTGGCCGTGCTCATTACGGCCATTGGCGTCAGCTATTTCCTCCAAAGCCTGGCGCTGCTCCTCTTCGGCTCCCAGCAGCAGAAAGTCGCCTCGGTCATCAATATCCCGAGCATCTACCTCGGCTCGATTGAGCTGACGGGCGAATCCATCGCAACGCTGGGCGTCACCATCGTCATCATGGTTTCGCTCACGCTGTTCATCAAGAAAACCAAAACCGGCCGGGCTATGCTCGCCCTCTCGGAAGACCGGGGCGCGGCTCAGCTCATGGGCATCAATGTCAACCGCACCATCTCCATCACCTTCGCCATCGGCTCCGGCCTGGCGGCGGTGGCCGGCGTGCTGTTCGTCAGCTCCTATGGGTTCGTCGGCCCGTATACCGGCTCTCTGCCCGGCATCAAGGCGTTCGTCGCGGCGGTGCTCGGGGGCATCGGCTCCATCCCCGGCGCAATGCTGGGCGGCGTTTTGCTGGGCGTCATCGAGAGCTTCTCCCAGGCCTATATCTCCACGCAGCTCTCGGATGCCATCGTGTTCGGCGTGCTCATCCTGGTTCTGCTGGTGCGCCCGGCAGGGCTGCTGGGCCGCAAGAAAATTGAGAAAGTGTAGGAGGCGGCCATGAAAAAAATGCTGAATAAAAAGAACATTTTCACAGCCCTCTTTGCGCTGGCCGTCTATGGCCTCATCTTCGCGCTGGTGCAGGCCGGGGCGCTCTCCCGGCATTTCCAGAGCCTGCTGGTGCCGGTGGGGGTCAATATCATCCTGGCCGTCTCGCTCAACCTGACGGTGGGCTTTCTGGGCGAGCTGACGCTGGGGCACGCAGGCTTCATGTCCGTCGGCGCATATGCGGGCTGCTTGTTTACGCTGAACAGCACGCTGCCCATGGCAATTAAATTTCCGCTGGGCATGCTGGTGGGTGGCCTGGTGGCGGCGCTGTTCGGCGTCATCATCGGCATCCCGGCTCTGCGCCTGAAGGGAGACTATCTTGCCATCGTCACGCTGGCCTTTGGCGAGATCATCCGCTCGGTCGTTACCAACCTCTCCTTTACGGGCGGCGCCGGCGGGTTAAAGAAAATCGAAAAGGCTTCGACGTTTACCATCGTGTTCATCGTCGCGGCCATCACAGTTGTCATCATCTCCAACCTGGTCAAATCCCGGCATGGCCGGGCCATCTGCGCCATTCGGGACAACGTCATCGCGGCGGAATCCGCGGGCATCAACGTCGTCTACTATAAGCTGCTGGCCTTCACGGTCGCCGCGTTCTTCGCGGGGGTGGCCGGGGTGCTCTATGGGCACAACCTGGGCATTCTAAAGCCGGATACCTTCGATTTCAACAAATCCATCGAGATTCTGGTTATCGTGGTGCTGGGCGGCATGGGCTCTATCCGCGGCTCCATCCTCTCGGCCATCATCGTAACCGTGCTGCCCGAGGTGCTCCGGGGCATGGAGGACTACCGCATGCTGGCCTATGCCATCGTGCTCATCGTCATCATGCTGCTCAATGCGTCGCCCAGGTTCGCGGCGCTCAAAAACAGGCTGATCCATAAGAGCGGCAAAAAGGCCAAAAAAGGGGAGGTGGCGTAAATGGCACTGCTGGAAGTAAAAAATCTGGGCATCACGTTTGGCGGCCTGCACGCCGTGGATCACTTAAATCTCCAGGTGGAGCAGGGCGCGCTCTATGGGCTCATCGGCCCCAACGGCGCGGGCAAAACTACCGTGTTCAACCTGCTGACCGGCGTCTACCAGCCCACAACCGGCTCCTTCTTCCTGGACGGCGAGAATCTCACGGGCAAGGCCCCCATCGAGATCAACAAAAAAGGCATTGCCAGAACCTTTCAGAATATCCGGCTTTTCCAGAATATGAGCGTCATCGAAAACGTCAAAGTCGGCCTGCATAACAGCGGGCACTGCTCGTTTTTGGAGAGCGTGCTGCGGCTGCCCCGGTATTTTAAGGAGGAGGCTGCGCTGGATGAGAAGGCCATGGAGCTGCTGGCCGTCTTTGGCTTGGACGGCGAGCGGGATTACCTGGCCTCCGGCCTGCCCTACGGCAAGCAACGCAAGCTGGAAATCGCCCGGGCTTTGGCGACGAAACCCAAGCTCCTGCTGCTGGATGAACCAGCGGCGGGCATGAACCCGGGAGAGACCGCCGAGCTGATGGATACCATCCGCTTCGTTCGGGAGCATTTTGGCATGACCATCCTGCTCATCGAGCACGATATGAAGCTGGTTGCGGGCATCTGCGAGCAGGTCTGCGTGCTCAATTTCGGGCAGGAGCTGGCCCACGGCCAAACCAGCCAGGTGCTGGCCAACCCGGAAGTCATTACCGCATATTTAGGCGAGGAATAGGGAGGAGAAGCCATGCTGAAAGTAGAAAACTTAAGTGTATCCTATGGCGTCATCGGCGCGGTGAAGGGCGTCTCCTTCGAGGTCGGGCAGGGGGAGATCGTGGCGCTGATTGGCGCAAACGGCGCCGGCAAGACGACGATTTTGCAGACCATCACCGGGCTCATCCAGCCGAGGGGCGGCAGCATCCGCTTCGACGGCGCAGATTTGCTCAAAACTCCCGCGCATAAAATCGTCTCGCTGGGCATGGCGCATGTCCCCGAAGGGCGGCGCATTTTCCAGGAGCTGACCGTGCTGGAAAACCTGCGGCTGGGTGCGTTTACCCGCAAGGATAAGAAGGAAATCGCTGATTCGCTGGAAATGGTCTATTCCCGCTTCCCGCGGCTTAGGGAGCGCCGCACACAGATCGCCGGGACGCTCTCGGGCGGCGAGCAGCAGATGCTGGCCATGGGCCGGGCGCTCATGTCCCGCCCAAAAATCATCCTGATGGATGAGCCCTCCATGGGGCTTTCGCCTCTGCTGGTCAGCGAGGTGTTCGATATCATCCGGGAGATCAACGCCGCCGGGACGACGGTGCTCGTTGTCGAGCAGAACGCGAGGAAAGTTCTTTCCATCGCAGACCGGGCGTATGTTTTAGAGACGGGCAAGATCGTGCTGGAGGGAAATGCGAAAGATCTGTTAAATGACGATTCCGTGAAAAAAGCATATCTGGGCGAGTAGCCCAAAAAGGAGGCGCAAATGGGCAAAAACTACGTTATCACGATTGCAAGAGGCTTTGGCAGCGGCGGAAAGACCATCGGTCAGATGCTGGCCGGGGAATTGGGCATCGAGTATTACGACAGGGATATTTTGCGCATGGCCTCGGAAGAAAGCGGCATCTATGAGGGCCTGTTCGGCATGCTGGAAGAGAAGGGCAAGCGCAGAAGGCTGTTCCGCAAAGACGGGGAATACCGCCATGAAAAGCCCAATACCCGCCCGGAGAGCAGTGAGTTCGTCTCGGACGACAATCTCTTCAAATTCCAGGCTCAGATCATCAAAGGACTGGCCGAGCGGGAGGAGAACTGCATCATGGTGGGCCGCTGTGCCGATTACGTCCTAGAAGGCCGGGAAAACCTCGTGCGGCTGTTCATCTATGCGGATCGGGAAACCTGCATCAAAAACGTCATGGAGATGTATGCCTGGAGCAGAAAAGACGCCGAGCGCATCATCGAAAAGACGGATAAAAACCGCAAAACCTACTACCGCTACTATACCGGCCGGGATTGGGAGGATGCCAGCAACTACGACCTGTGCATCAATACCAGCCAGCTGGGATATGAGCGAAGTGTGCGCGTCATTCGGGATTATCTTAGAACGCTGGGGCTGGAAAAATAGCCCGGGGCAACAGCTTTCGCCCCAAATGCGGCGGGGTTGCTGAACACGCGTATAAAACAAAACGGCATAAAAAAGCAGAGCATTTGCTCTGCTTTTTTATTTGCTATTCCCAATATCCCAGCATCTCGAAATCCAGACACTCCATCCAGCTAATTTTGCCCCAATCCCGCTCCAGCAAAATACCGTCCGCCTGCTCCGCCGCATAGAGCGCGTCCAGCGTATCGAACCACTCTATGGTCTGCTCCTCTGGCCTGCCGCATCTGCCAAAGGAACAGCCGTCCTCATAAATAATCAGCATATATTCCTGTGCCTTGTCCGCAAAGCCCAGACGAAGCTCGGCCTCAAAGCCTTCAGAAATGCTCTTTTCCAGCAATTCCTTGATTTCTTCCCATGAAAATCTTGGCATACGCTCCGCTTTCTGCGGCAAAGAGTCAGGCGATAGGCCGCGCGCTTGCCCAAAGCCGCTTGTAAATTTGCCCAAATGGGCTCTTGTTTGGCCGCTTTACTCCGCAATCTCCGCTTCCTGCTCTGTGAGCGCAACCTCCCCGCCGATTTTGCAGGAGACCAGCGCCCCGTCCAGCTTTTGCAGAACGACCCGGATGCGCCCGCCCGGCTGAGCGATGCTCATGGAGCATCCTCCGCTCTGAACCTCCCGCTTGAGATAGATGGCCAGCGCCAGCGAGCCAGAGCCGCAGCTGCTCTCAAAGACCGTGCTGCCCTGCTCCCAGACGCAGACGGCCGGGCGCAGAAAGCGCCGCTCCGCGTCCCAAAAAAGCACGCCCACCGCCGGGGCAGAGAGCTGCTCCTGGGCGGCCTGTAAAATGGGGGCGAGGGTCAGCGGGTCTGCGGGCAAACCCTCGGCGATGATATGGCTGATGCCCGGCAGCTCTGCCACGGGAAGCCGCTCCCCGCCGGGCAGAGCGATGCTGGAAAAGGAGTGCTCTGTGGATAGATGCACGCTGGCATCTTCGCCCATGATATGCACCTTGAGCGGCTGCTGTGCGCCGCTCACCGAAATATCCAGATAGCCTTCCTGCATCCCGCGCTTTTTGGCCAGCATCAGGCCAAAGCTTCGGGCAGCGTTGCCGCAGAACTCCCCGCCCATCATCTGAAGGTGTGGCGGCGCGGCGCTCTCGTCGTAAAAGCCCACCTGCTCAATGCCCAGAGCGCAGTCCTCCATGAGCCGCCGGGAAATTTCCCTGCGGCGGGGCGCGGTTTGCTCGTTTTCGGGGACCAGCGCGGTCTTGTTGCCCGCCGGATCTGCCAGCGTAAAGTGTAGTTTCATCTTGCGTTTCCTTTTTTGTTTTATTTCTTCTAGTATAGCGCCTTGCGCGCCGTCTTGCAAAAGGATATAATGAAATTACCGAATAAAAATTCAATATGGGAGGGAATTTTTTATGGCGCTGATTCATTGCAACTTTTTTTCCGAGGCGCTGCGTTCGAATACGGATATCAACGTGATCATCCCGACGCCGCACCCGGTGGAAACGCCGCTCAACCCGGGGAACTATTTCCATAAGGGGGCAAAATACCAGGTGCTCTATCTGCTGCACGGCACCTATGGCGATTATACGGATTGGCAGCGGCTCTCGTCCATCGAGAAATACGCCCAGTTTGCCAAGCTGATGGTGGTCATGCCGTCCGGCGCGAATGCGTTTTACCAGGATATGGCAAACGGCCCCAAGTATTTTACATTTATGACCGAGGAACTGCCCGCCTTTATCCAGACGCTCTTCCCGGCCAGCGGCAAGCGGGAGGATACTTTCGTCGGCGGTCTTTCCATGGGCGCGGGCGGCGCGCTCAACCTGGGCATCCGCCGGCCGGATCTGTATGGCAAAGTCATCGCGCTTTCGGGCGGCATGGATTTCCTTTCGGCCATGGATACGGATAGACCCGAAGCCAGCGATGCGCCCTGGCCCTGGAAGGCAATTTTTGAGCCGCCCTACGACGGCAAGGGCAGCGGGCTGGACGACCTGCCCATCCTCAAAAAGCAGATTGCGGATGGCGTGGAGCTTCCGAAATTCTTCCTGGCCGTGGGCACAGAGGATTTCATCTATGAGCACGCCCGGAAAACCAAGGCCATCATGGAAGAGCTTGGGCTGGACCTGACGTATGAAGAGGGCCCGGGCATCCACGACTGGGATTTCTGGGATGAATATATCCAGCACGCCATCAAATGGCTGGAACTCAAAGGGACGACGGTCTAGCACGCCGCTTCAAAGCCTCTGCATTTTGCGCAGGGGCTTTTTTTGCCGGTCATTCCGGGGAAAATGCGAAAAAAGCAAAATTAGTGGTTGACAAACGGCGCGGATGCGTCCATAATGAGGGAAAACAGAATACCGTGTGTTGAATGATCAATGCAAGATAGAGGCGCGAAAATCAGGAGTATCCGTGGGGAGCCGCTCATACGGCAAGGAAGCATGGAGAAAGGGAAATTCGCCGAAACTGGCGCTGTTTGAGCGGCGTCATGTTGGGCGGGGAGAGAATATCTTCCCGACTGTCGCAGAAACCTGCGGCGAGCTATTAGCAAATTATATTTTTCTTTGTTTCTAACAGCTTTGCAGCCTCTGCTCAAAGCTGTTAATTTTTTATCTGGAGGAAAAGGAAATGACAAGAAGAATTCTCATCTGTGTTTTGGCGCTCATGCTGGCGCTGAGCCTGGGCGCCTGCGCAAAGCAGCAGGAACCCGCCCCGGAGGGCTCCGCCTCGGCGGAAGAAGGCAGCAGAGAGCCGCTGCGCGTGGGCATGGAGTGCGACTATGCGCCCTTTAACTGGACGCAGTCGCAGGCGAGCGATACGGCCGTTCCCATCGAGGGCGGCGGCTATGCGGATGGCTACGACGTCCAGATCGCCAAAATTATCGCAGAGAAGATGGGCCGCGAACTGGTCATCGTCAAAACCGAGTGGGACGGCCTGCCGCTTTCGGTGCAGTCCGGCAAAATTGACGCCATCATCGCGGGCATGAGCCCGACGGCAGAGCGCAAGGCCAGCATCGATTTTTCGGCTCCCTACTACACCAGCGATCTGGTCGTCGTCGTAAGGAAGGACGGCGCGTATGCAAACGCCTCTTCCCTGGCGGATTTTAACGGCGCGAAAATCACCGCGCAGCTCAATACCTTCCACTATACCGTCATCGACCAGATCGAGGGCGTGGATAAGCAGCAGGCGCTGGATACCTTCCCGGCCATGATCGTCGCTTTGCAGTCCGGCAAAATCGACGGCTATATCTCCGAGCGCCCGGGGGCTATCTCTGCGGCAGAGGCCAACCCGGATCTGACGTTCATCGAATTCGGCGAGGGCCAGGGCTTCGAGGCTTCGGAGGAGGATGTGGCCATCGCCGTTGGCCTCAAGCAGGGCAGCGAGCTGGCGGATGAGATCAACACCATCCTGGAAGGCATCTCCAAAGAACAGCGCCAGGAGATGATGGACGCCGCAGTGGCGCGTCAGCCTGTGGCAGAGTAAGGCGTTAGAACAGCATCGGAAATGAAAGTTTTTAAGCGTGAACTTTCATTTCCGATGAATTTTATTCGGCGGCAGAATGGCCGAAAACCTTGGCAAAAAGGGAAAAATCAAATTCAGCTCCCTCAAATTGAAAAATAAAATTTGCAGGAAAGAGAAATAAAATTGCAATATTTTATTGACAAACTTGCAAAATTGGCGCATAATTGCGTTAAACAAAAGCCAAAGGCCCCAAAATATGCAGGAGGGTAAGCGGTTCCTGCAAAAAAGGCAAGCGGCGTGCAAAGTTTGAGCAAGATAGCGAACGCTATTTTCAATTTTTTATTTTTAGGAGGAGCTGGATATGAAAGCGAGAAAGATGCTTGCTCTGGCTATGGCGGCGGCAGTGATGTTCTGTGCGGCGGCCTGCGGTAAGGCGGGCAGCGAAACGCCGGACGCGGCGGACGACGGGAAATTCCGGGTGGGCATGGAATGCGACTACGCGCCCTTTAACTGGACGCAGTCCGAGCCCAGCGATACGGCTGTTCCCATCGAGGGCGGCGCGGGCTATGCGGATGGCTACGACGTGCAGCTGGCAAAACAGCTGGCCGAGGCCATGGGCAAAGAGCTGGTGATCGTCAAAATCGAGTGGGATGGGCTGACGCTGGCTCTGCAGTCCGGCAAAATCGATGCCATCATCGCGGGCATGAGCCCGACGGAGAAACGCAGACAGACCATCGATTTCTCGGATATCTACTACAACAGCGATTTTGTCATGATGGTAAAGCGGGGCAGCGCGTATGAGACGGTGCAAAGCCTGGAGGATTTCCGGGGCGCCAAGGTCAGCGCGCAGATGAATACCACCTGGTACGACAGCATCGACCAGATTCCCGAAGTGCAGAAGCAGACGCCGCTGGCGACGATGGCAGAGTTCGTCATTGCGGTGCGCTCGGGCAAGGTGGATGCCGTAGTGCTGGAGCGGCCGGGGGCGATGGCGGCCCAGCTTGCCAACGACGATATCACGTATGTCGCTTTTGCAGAGGGCAAAGGGTTTGAAGTGAGCCCGGAGGATGTCTCTGTGGCGGTGGGCGTGAGAAAGACGGATGGGCAGATGAGAGAGCAAATCAATGCCTATCTGAAAGGTTTTACGGATGAACAAAAGCAGGAGCTGATGGCCGCGGCCATCGAACGGCAGCCCCTGACGAGCGAAGACTGAGCGGAGATAACCGCCAAGAGACCGCCCGCCCCCTGGGCGGCGGGCTCGGGCTTTGGGCAATAGGCTTTGCCCAGGCCCTAAAAAGAGAGCTGCCCTGGCGGCTGGGCTCTCATAGAAAATTTAGAAAGAAACGGGTGAGAATATGGCGCTCCCTACGACATTTTTTGGATGGGTCGGCTTTATCATCAGCGAATACAGCGAGCTTTTGATCGGCGGCCTGCTCTCCACATTGGAAATAGCCCTGCTGGGCACGGTAATCGGCTTTTTGATCGGCCTTTTGGTGGCGATTCTGCGGACGATTCCCATTGAGGAAGGCGATTCGACCGTGAAAAAAACGCTGCTGCGCATTCTGCGGGGCATCCTCAATATCTATATCGAGGTGTTCCGGGGCACGCCCATGATGGTGCAGGCCATGGTCATCTACTACGGCTCCCTGCAAGTGCTGGGCATCGATATGAGCCCGGGCTTTGCGGGCATCCTCATCGTCTCTATCAACACAGGCGCGTATATGGCCGAGATCATCCGGGGCGGCATCATCTCCATCGATGCCGGGCAGAAGGAAGCGGCCTACTCCATCGGCATGACGCACTGGCAGAGCATGGTGCATGTCATCCTGCCCCAGGCCATCCGCAATATCCTGCCCTCGGTTGGCAACGAGCTCATCGTCAATATCAAGGATAGCTCGGTGCTCAACGTCATCGGCGTGTCCGAGCTGTATTTTATGGCCAAATCCGCCGCGGGAACCTACCTCAAATATTTCGAGACGTATTTCATCATCGCGGTAATCTATCTCATCCTGACCTATGCAACTTCCCGCCTGCTGGCGCTGATTGAGCGGCGCATGGATGGCCCGGCAAACTACGTCATCCACGGCTCGCAGTCCAGCAGCAAGGCGGCAATCGTCGTGAAAGGCGGTGAATAAGATGGCGGTTATCTCAGTTT
Organism: uncultured Christensenellaceae bacterium; assembly: GCA_910588425.1. Classification (GTDB taxonomy): domain Bacteria; phylum Bacillota; class Clostridia; order Christensenellales; family Christensenellaceae; genus QANA01. The sequence continues at coordinate 49,280 of CAJUPM010000003.1, forward strand.
CTCATCTGGAAAAAAGCTTTGGCACGCACGAAGTTTTGAAGGATATCAACCTGGATGTGGAGCAGGGGGAGGTCGTCTGCATCATCGGCGCATCCGGCTCGGGCAAGAGCACGATGCTGCGGTGCATCAACCTGCTGGAAAAGCCCACGGGCGGCAGCATCCTGTTTAACGGCGAGGATATTGGCGGCGTCGCCCCGGCGGGCTACCGCGCCAAAGTCGGCATGGTGTTCCAGCAGTTCAACCTGTTCGACAACATGACGACGCTGAAAAACTGCATGATCGGGCAGATGAAGGTGCTGAAGCGCTCCAAAGCCGAAGCCCAGCAGATCGCCGAGGATTTTTTGGAAAAAGTCGGCATGCGCGCCTTTGCGGAGGCAAAGCCCAAGCAGCTCTCGGGGGGGCAGAAACAGCGCGTGGCCATTGCCCGGGCGCTGTGCATGAGCCCGGATGTCCTGCTCTTTGATGAGCCTACTTCCGCGCTGGATCCCGAGATGGTGGGCGAGGTGCTGGCCGTCATGAAGGAGCTTGCAAAGAGCGGGCTTACTATGATCGTCGTAACTCACGAGATGGCTTTTGCCAGAGATGTCGCAGACCGCGTGGTCTTTATGGATGAGGGCTATATCGCCGAGCAGGGGACTTCCCAAGAGATTTTCGGCAATCCCAAGAACGAGAGAACCCGCCAGTTTTTGGCGAGAGTTTTGGAGAAATAGCTCCGGCATTGGGGCTGGGGGGCAGGCAAGCAGCAAGCGGGCCTGCCCTTTTGCTGTATTTTGCCGCAAAAGGGCGATGGGGCAACAAGGCATGGAAGAACAGCGGCAGCAGGCTTAGGGCGGAAGGTCAAGGGCTTGGGATAAACATGGGGGCACGGCCCCCATACCCCCTTACCGGGAGAATAAAAAGGGATAGCGCGGGAAGGAGAATATTTCTTCTTTCGGCTTTCAGGCAAAAAGTTATTTTGCCGGCCAGGCAATCTGCGCGGCCGATGAGACTTGCGCGAGCATTTGCCCTCTGACAAATGAGCTTTCGGCTTCGCGTGCGGTCCCGGCAGGTTCCGCCGTTTTCTCATTCGGGTGTGTGGTGTACTTCCGCAGAAACAGAGCCGCGGCCTGTGCGAGCATTTGCTCTCTGACAAACAGGCTTTCGGCTTCGCGTGCGGTGCTGGCAGACCCCGCTGTCCCATCAATCGGGTGTAGCTTCGTGAGCCGTGCTGACACCCCCTGCCATCCTGCCAATTGGGTGTGTTGTGGTACCCTTCCGCGGGAACAGCCAGCCTGTGCGAGCATTTACTCTCTGACAAACAGACTTTCGGCGGCGCGTGCGGTGCTGGCAGGTTCCGCCGTTCTCCCATTCGGGTATAAAAATCCGCAGCGAAAACGCTGCGGATTTTGTGCCGGAAATATGGAGGTTTGAAGGAATGGAGACTGTGCTGCTACTGGCGCAGGATCTCCATGGCGGCGATCTGCGGCGGAAAGCTTGCGGTCATGACACCGTTATGGACGACGCAAACCATATCCCCCGGCGCATATTCCCGGGCGGAGGGCGTGTTTACATAGACTTCCATCCCATTGCCGTCCACCAGGAGGAAGCGCTCTTTTTCCACCGCCAGAATCTCGCCGCAAATCTGCGCCTGGGTCTGCCGGGGATAGACGGCGATAGCGGCAATCTGGGGCGGGATGCTGCGGGTCATGGCGCCGCTGAACTCCACGCAGACCTCCCCGCCGGGCGTCAGGCCGGCGGCCTCGGGGAAATTGACGCGGATCTCCTGGGCGTCGTCGCTGAGCATCAGGAAGAAGCCCGCGCCAATGCTCTGAATTTCGCCGCAGATGGTCTCGCTCTGCTGGACTTCCTCGACGGCAATGGCCGCAATTTGGGGCGGGATGCTGCGGGTCATAGCGCCGTTGAACTCCACGCAGACCCTTCCGCCAGGCGTCAGGCCAGCGGCTCCCGGGAAATTGACGCGGATCTCCTGGGCGTCGTCGCCCAGCATCAGGAAGAAGCCCGCGCCGATGCTCTGAGTTTCGCCGCAGATGGTCTCGCTCTGCTGGACCTTTTCCACGGCAATGCCCGTAATCTGGGGCGGAATGCTGCGGGTCATCTGGCCGTCATACTGCACGCAGACAGTGTCTCCGGCAGAGAGCGCATAAGTATCTTCCCAGTTCACCTGGAAATGCGCGCCGTCCGCATCCAGCAGGACAAAGCTGTCCCGGCCAAGGGAGAGAATTTCGCCGCAAACCCGCGCGCCCCGGCGCACCAGGGTGACGAATATCGCGGAGATCTGCGGGGGCAGGCTCAGCGTCATGGCGCCGTTATAGATGATGCGGACGAAATCGCCCGGGGTAAACTGCTGGGCATTTCGGGTATAGACCAGGATTTCCTGCCCGGAATTGTCTCTGACGAGCAGAGAATCCGGGTTCACTTCCAAAACAGTTGCAAATTTGATCATAGGCTCACCTTCGTTTTTTCTATAGTTTATGAAGAGGGGTGCGCTCTGGTGCAAAAAAACGCACTGCCCGGGCAGATTGCAGGGGAAAAAAGAGAATTTTTCCAAATGCTCTTTTAAAAAACGCAAAAATGTATTACACTATATCTATATCAGTTTCATTTTTATGGCAGGCCGCTGGCTTGCCAGCAAACAGAGGTATCTTTACTTTTTAGGAGGTAGTTACAATGGTAAGAGTATGCACAGTCGGCGCCGGCTGGGTGGTGGATTCCTTCCTGGAAGGAATGAAGCAGGCTGCTCCGGATATGGTCCATTCCGCAGTCTATTCCTTCAGCGAGGCAGAGGCCAAGATGTTCTCGGAAAAGCACGGCATCACGACGATTTTTACAGACCTGGAAAAACTTGCCAAGAGCGATGAAGTGGATGCGGTCTATATCGCCAACCCAAATGCCCTGCACTATCAGACGGCTAAAATCCTGCTGGAGAACGGCAAGCACGTCCTCTGCGAGAAAACCTGCGTGGTAACCAGCGAGCAGCTGAAAATTCTCTACGAGATCGCGGATAAGAACGGCGTCATCTTCATGGAGGCCATGAAGGGCATCTATATGCCCGAGATGCAGGTCATCAACGAGGCCATGAAAAAGCTGGGCGATATCCATATGGTCAAGCTGGATTTCTGCCGCTACTCCTCCAAATACCCGGAATACCGCGAAGGCGGCACGCCCAACATCTTCAACCCCAAAATGGCCGCCGGCGGCCTGATGGATATGGGCATCTACCTGGTCTACCCGGCCATCTACTGGTTCGGCGTGCCCAGCAAAATCGCCGCAGATGCGGCTATCCTGCGCACGGGCGCGGATGCCTGCGGCACGGTTCTGTTCCACAGCGCGGGCAATGTGCATATCACCATGTCCTATGGCAAGGCCAGCACCTCGCATCATGAGAACCTGATCATGGGCGACCTCGGCGTCATCCATATGGACAGCGTCGAGCGTTTCGACAACTGCTATATCGAGTATTTCGACGGCAAGAAGGAGCATCTCATCACCAGAGACCTCTCTGTCAACCCCTGGGGCCCCGAGACCAAGCAGTTCTATGATTTCATCACGGATCCCAGCACGGCCGAGCGCTATGAGCAGTCCAAAGTGCTGACGACGCAGGTCATCGCGGCAGTGGAGGAGATCCGCGATCAGGCGGATATCAAGTTCCCCGAAGAGTGCTACAAAGCCTAAGAGAAATAAGGAGGAGATAACATGCCTTTCATTGAAGTAAAAACAGCAAAGAAGCTTAAGAGCGATGCAAAGCTTGCCATCAAAGAGGGAATCGGCGCGAGCATTTCCCTGTTGCCCGGCAAGGCGGAAGAAAAGCTGATGATGAGCATTCAGGATGCACAGCCGCTGTATTTCCGCGGCGAAGAGAGAGATAACTGCGCGTTCGTCGAAGTGCGCATCAAGGATAAAGCGGCGCTGGAGGATAAGGCAAACCTCACCGTCGCCATCTACGACGTGCTCGAGCAGAAAGCCGGCATCGCCAAAGACGATGTCTATCTCTGCTTCATGGAGTTCGATAACTGGGGCTCCAGAGGCGTGCTCAAATAACAAGAGCGGGGTTTTCCACAAAAAACAGCTGGCAGTATTTTCTGCCAGCTCTTTTTATACCCGAAATACCCGAATGGAAGGAATGCAAAACCTGTCAGCACCGCACGCGGCGCTGAAAATCGGCTTGTCCGCAGGCAAATGCTCTCTCGTGCTGTGCCGCCAAGGCCAAGGGCGCTTTTTTAACATGGGGTTTCACCCCATACCCCATATTCGACCAAATGAACGGGCGGGAGTGCTGGGCCCGCGCGTAAGCCTGGCGCTTCCCGCATCCTGGCAGTCGAAGCCGCCCTCCGCAGGAGCCGGCAAACTACCCCTTTCCCAGTAATGGGGTAGTTTGCCTTTCCCTTTCTGATAAGGAAACCCAACAGCCCGCGCACAGGCTTGGCGCAATCCGCCATCCATTGAGCCGGGTATCGGGGTATGGGGCTTTGCCCCATGTTCATTTTTATTCCCCGGCCATTCTCCCGCGCGCCAGCCAGGCATGGAAGGGGCGCGCCCATCTTCTCCCAAAAGGCCGTGCCCTATTTGACAGCGCCGCCCGTTTTGTTTTACAATGTGCATAAGAGTTTTTGCAATTATTTGATATTTTATGGAGAAGAGAATGGAAAATCAGCAAACGCTGCCAAAGCGCAAGCGTCGTTTTGGTGATCGAAACGACGGCCGCCGGGTGCGTACCCGCGGGCCGATGGAGGGCGTCGCGGCCTATATCATGAAAGACCGGGTCGGCTCTTCCAACTATGTCAGGGATACCATCGAGATGGAGCCCATCGAGGAATATATCCGCCAAAAGCGCAAAGAGGGCAGGGAAATCAGCCTGATGCACCTGATCATCGCGGCATATGTGCGCCTGGTGGCGCAGCGCCCGGCCATCAACCGCTTTATTTCCGGGCAAAAGACTTTCACCCGGGATGACTATGTGGAAATCGTGCTGACCATCAAGAAAGAGATGCGGCTGGATTCGCCGGATACCGTCGTCAAAATCACGGTGGGCAAGGATGCCACGGTTTTCGATATCGAGGAACAGCTCAACCAGGTCATCACAGACTACCGGGATAACCCGGGCGGCGGCTTTGATAAGACGGCCGGCGCGCTCAAGAAAATCCCTGGCCTGCTGCTCAAATTCGCGGTCTGGCTGCTCAAGTTCATGGATTATTTCGGTTGGCTGCCCCGGGTGCTGACCAAAATCAGTCCCTTCCACGGCTCCTTTTTCATCACGAGCATGGGCTCGCTGGGCATCCCGCCCATCTATCACCATCTGTATGATTTTGGCAATGTCCCGGTGTTTTGCTCCTTTGGCGCCAAATACAAGCGCTGGGAGATGGACCGGGATGGCAATGCAAAAGAGCGCCACTATGTGGATTTCACGTTCGTAACCGACGAGCGCATCTGCGACGGATTCTATTTCGCCTCCGGCCTGCGGCTGCTCAAAGCGATGCTGCGTCGTCCCGAGGCGCTGGAGCTTCCGCCCAGCGAAATTGTGGAAGATATTGAATAAAGCGGGGTAGGGGAAATGGAACGCAGAGATAAAGTAAACTACTATCTGGATCTGGCCGAGGTCGTCGCCCAGCGGGGGACCTGTCTGCGCAGGCTGTATGGCGCAGTCATCGTCAAGAACGACGAGGTCATCTCCACGGGCTATGTCGGCGCGCCGCGCGGGCGCAAAAACTGCTCGGATATCGGCTTTTGCATCCGGGAGAAACTGCAGATTCCAAGGGGCCAGCGCTATGAGCTCTGCCGGAGCGTCCATGCCGAGGCCAACGCCATCATCAGCGCGCCGCGGCACGAGATGATCGGCAGCTCGCTTTACCTGACGGGCATCGAGGTAAGGAGCGGGGAATATGTGCAGAACTCCTCCAGCTGCTCCATGTGCAAGCGCATGGTCATCAACGCCGGCATCAAGACGGTCTATATCCGGGATACCAAGGATAGTTACCGCGTGGTCGACGTCGCCAAAGACTGGATCGAAAACGACGAATCCCTGGAAGGAACCATGGGGTATTAGCCCTTTGCCGGCCTGCGGACGTGCCCGCCCGGCAGTGCACTTCCTTATCGGGGCAGAGGAGGGGCGTGCAGTGAGAGGAATCATTTTATTTCAATCCAAATACGGCGCCACGGCCAAATATGCAGGCTGGCTTTCCGAGGAGACCGGCTTTGCCTGCGTGGAAACCAAAAAAGCCCGGGCAGAAGACATTGGGCAGGCCGATGCGCTGATTCTCGGCGGCGGCATCTATGCCTCTGGAATCGCCGGATTATCCTTTCTGAAAAAGAATTTACAGCTGCTGAAGGGCAGGAAAGCGGTCGTGTTTGGCGTGGGAGCCTCGCCGTATGAGCCGGCGGCGTTTGAGCAAATCGTCCAGCACAATATGAAGGGCGAGCTCGCGTGCATTCCCTGCTGCTATTGCAGAGGGGCGTGGGATCTGGCGCGCATGAGCTTTGTAGATAGAAACCTGTGCAAAATGCTGCGCAAGGTGGTCGGCAAGAAAGATCCTGCGGATTACGAGGCTTGGGAAAAAGCGCTCATGGCAGCCGGGGATACCCCCTGCGATTGGACGGATAAAAAATATCTCGAACCCATTTTAAATGAATTGCGCCGATAGAGCGGCGCCGCATGAAATAAGCTCCGCGGCCGTTTTGGCCAGCGGAGCTTGCTTATTTTTGCATTTTTTGGGGTGGCATTTGGGATTGCCTGAAACAGCGCCATGCAGAAGGGCCTATTTCTCTATATGGATTTTTAGGGGCTTTTTATACTGGGACGGCATCTCCTTCCACCTTGTTATGCTCTCGCTGTTTTTGCGCAGAGCATCGTATCAAAATGCCCTTAAGCCCTTGCCTTTTTACTTTTTCAAATTAGCCCGCAGGCGCATCTGGTGATCCAAAATGCGTTTGCGGATGCGGATGCTCTTGGGGGTAACCTCCACCAGCTCGTCGTCCTCGATGAACTCCAGGCTCTCCTCCAGGCTGAAAATGCGGGGCGGCGTCAGGCGCAGAGCATCGTCGCTGCCGGCTGCCCGGATGTTAGTCATGTGCTTGCGCTTGCAGACGTTGACGACGATGTCGTCGCCCTTGGGCGAACAGCCGACCACCATGCCGCCATAGACCGGCGTGCCCGCGCCGATGAACAGCGTGCCCCGATCCTGAGCGTTATACAGCCCGTAAGTAACAGCCTCGCCGCTCTCAAACGCGATGAGCGAGCCCAGCGCACGCTTGGAAATCTCGCCTTTATAGGGCTCGTAGCCCTCAAAAATCGTGCTCATGATGCCCTCGCCCTTGGTATCCGTCAGAAAATCGTTGGAATAGCCAAATAGGCCGCGGGAGGGGATGAGGAACTCCAGCTTCATGCGGGAACCCGCCTGGTGCATATGCTGAAGCTCGCCCTTTCTGGAGCTGAGTTTTTCAATCACGCTGCCCACCGATGCCTCGGGGACGTCTGCCACCAGCCGCTCAATGGGCTCGCAGCGCACGCCGTCGATCTCCTTATAGAGCACCTTTGGCGCACTGACCTGCAGCTCGAAGCCCTCCCGGCGCATGGTCTCGATGAGGATGGAGAGGTGCATCTCGCCCCGGCCGAGAACCCGGAAGGAATCCGCCGAATCCGTATCCTCGACGCGCAGGGAAACGTCCTTCTTGAGCTCGCTTTGCAGCCTGTCCCGGATGTGGCGGGAGGTAACCAGCTTGCCCTCGCGGCCGGCGAAAGGGCTGTTGTTGACCGAGAAGGTCATTTCCACCGTCGGCTCGGAGATTTTCACGAAGGGAATCGCCTCGATGTGATCCGGCGCACAGATGGTGTTGCCGATGTTGACGTTTTCAATGCCCGAGAAGCAGACGATGTCCCCGGCTTTTGCCTCGGCAACCTGCTGGCGGCCCAGGCCATCGAACTGGTAGATGGCCGTCAGCTTGGCCTTGCCGGCGATGGAAGCGTCGTGATGGTCGCAGAGGGCGACTTCCTGCGCCTGGCGGATCGTGCCGTTTTCGATGCGGCCAATGGCCAGCCGGCCGACGTAGTCGTTGAAATCGATGGAAGAGACCAGCACCTGAAGCGGCGCCTCCGGGTCGCCTTCGGGCGGGTCGATATGGCTCACGATGGATTCAAACAGCGGCTTCAAATCCGTGCCCTTTTCCCGGGAATAGAGGCTGGCCGTGCCCTCTCTGGCCGAGCAGAACACAACCGGGCTGTCCAGCTGTTCGTCGCTGGCGTCCAGCTCCAGCAGAAGCTCCAGAACTTCATCCACCACGTCGTCCGGCCGGGCGTCGGGGCGGTCGATTTTGTTGATGACCACGACGATTTTGTGGTTGAGCTCCAGCGCCTTCTGCAAGACGAAGCGCGTCTGGGGCATGGGGCCTTCAAAGGCATCGACCACCAGCAGTACGCCGTTGACCATCTTGAGCACGCGCTCCACTTCGCCGCCGAAATCCGCGTGCCCGGGGGTATCGACGATGTTGATTTTGGTGCCGTTATACATGGCCGCGGTGTTTTTGGCAAGAATCGTGATGCCGCGCTCCCGCTCCAAATCGCCGCTGTCCATGACGCGGTCGTTCACCACCTGGTTTTCCCGGAACACGCCGCCCTGGCGGAGCATTTCATCGACGAGCGTCGTCTTGCCGTGGTCGACGTGCGCGATAATGGCGATATTGCGTAAATCTTCTCTTCTCAAATTCTTCAGCCTTCTTTCAAAACTTATCCCACAGGGCGCCTGCCCCGTTAATATCAAAATTACAAATATTTATTTTACACTACTTCGGGCAAATATACAAGAAAAAAGCCTTGGATAAGGCGAAATTTTGACAAAAAGCGGGACTGGGCGCCGCCCCTGCCGAAAAAGGGGAGTAGGCAGAGCAGAAGAATTTTGCGCGCAGGGCCCAGCGCAGATGCCGCATTTGCATGGCGGGAAAAGGGCAGATGATTTTGGCTGTTTTCCTCCGTTTGCCCTGCCAAGTGAAGGGGTATGGGGCGCAGCCCCATGATTAAGCGCCGCCCTTGACCTTCGCCCCTTGCTCATGCCGCACAGACTACTTCTACACGCCGTATGCAAAGGGCAGCAGCTCCCGGGCGGGAAGCTTTTTTTGCTCAGCGCAAAGATCCAGGATGACGGCGCAGTCCGGCATATAGTCGCAGAGCATCTGACGGCAGTTTCCGCAGGGCGGGAGAATCTCCTGCCCATGCTCTCCGCGCACGGCTACGATGGCCTCGAATTCCCGCTCGCCGTTTGTGATGGCGGCGCCGATGGCTACCTGCTCTGCGCACGCTCCATGCAGGGAATAGACGTTAACACCGGTATAAATTTTGCCGCTTTTGCACCGCACAGCCGCGCCTACGGTATGCAGGTGCGAGCTGGCGTCGTAGTTTTTGCGGATGGCCTCCTGGGCCGCGGCCAGCAGGCGGCGATCCGAATCAGTTAAGGGGTGCATGATAAATCCTCCCAAAATCAAATGAATAAAAAAAGAGGCGGGAAATTCCCGCCCCTTTTGTGCACCTTACTCGAGGTTGTTGTGGTAGTACATGATGTCTTCGGTTTTGGCGCCGATTTTCTCCATGACGAACTTGCGGATTACCTCGTTGAGAGCGAAAGCGGCTTCGTAGTAGCCGGTAACTTCCGTATAAGCCATCTCTTCTCTCTGCTCGTCGGAAAGGCCCCAATCCATGCGCTCGCCCAGGCCCTTGTTCTTGGACTTGGAATTATCAACAGGCGGGCGGAACTCGTTTTTGAGTCTGGGAACCGTAACGTTGATATCAGCGATCTTGCCGATGATGGAAGCATCCGGAGCAGCGCCCGAGATGAGGGCAACTTTCAAGCCCTGCTCTTTTGCCTGCTGGGCCAGCACAGCGATGGTCTTGGTGTTGCCCGAGCCGGAGTTGATGATGAGCAGGTCGCCGGGATGCGCGGAAGGCGTGCCGTTGTCGCCAACGCAGAAGACAGTCTTGCCAATCTGGGACATATCCATGCCCAGGATGCGGATGATGTTGCCCGCACGGCCCCAGCCAGCGGTGAATACGCGCTTTGCTTCAGCAAGAGCGGTCGCAATTTCCTCGATCTGGGCGGGGTCAACCATATTTAGAATTTCAGAAATATTTTTGCCGGCACAATCCAGCATTTTCTTAGCGTCTAACATTTTAAATATTCTCCCTTCGCTTATTCAAGGCTGTTGTGGTAGTAGTGGACACACTCAACCGTCTCGCCGATCTCTTCCATCACCTTGTGCTGGATGACTTCGTTGAGAACGAAAGCGATCTGATAGGTAATTTCCATCTGCTCCAGCGTCATCTGCGCTCTCTCCTCGTCCGTCAGATCCCAAACTTCGCGGGTGCCGGCGGTGGATTTGAATTTCGGATCCTTCTGCGGCCGCTTCTCAGCCATGATTCTGTTCATGGGAGTATCGACTTTGGGGATAACGATGTTGTAATCCGCGATCTCGCCGATGATGGATTCTGCGCTGGTGGAAATCAGGCCAACCTCTGCGCCGAAATCTTTCGCTTCCTGGGCGATGATGGAGATGGTCTTGGTGTTGCCCGAGCCGGACATGACAAGAAGAATATCCCCCTCGTGGATGGAAGGCGTGTTGTTATCGCCGACGCGGTAAACCAGCTTGCCTACCTGAGACATATCCATGCCCAGAATGCCGGCGACGTTGCCCGCACGGCCCCAGCCGGAAACGAACACGCGGTTTGCTTTCGCGATTCCCTTTGCCATTGCATCAACTTGCGCCGGATCGATCTTGGAAAGCCCTTCCGCAACATGGTTGCCAGCCTGAATCAGAATTTGTTTGGTATCCATATTCTTTCTCCTTTGATTAGTTTAAGAAACCTTTTGATTCTTTTGTAACCTGGTACATTGCTATTATATCCTGTTTTTTCCTAAAAGACAAGCCCGGCGCATGGATTTTAAAGCGGCGGAGGAGACGAAAGGCGCAGGAGCGCAGGAATGCGGCGGGAGAGGGGAAAAAGGCTTCCCGGGCGGGGCAGACGGGAAATACACCGCGCCATTCCGGCGGCATAGAAAATTTGCACTCCCCGAAAACGAACAAAACAGCGGCTTTTCGGCCGGAATCAAGGTGCCCGCGCTCCAGGGGTGCGAAATTGCGGCAATCATCCTGCCGCAATAAGGGCAGATGCGAAGCCTGGCAAGATTGTCTCTCGCCCCCCGCCAAAATAGAGCTGGCGGCGGGGCTGGAAGCGTGAAAGGCCGATGGCCCCTCGCTTCGCCAGTATGAAAACTTCGCCCCTTCGGGGCATATAAAGCAAGCTGATACTTCGACGGAGCGAAAGTGTCTGCGGCTTCTGGAATGCAAAAACCACCAGCCCCCGCCTTTGTCCGCATGAAAATTTGCCCGGGCAATGGCGGGCCTCCGCAAAGACGGCCGCTCCCCGCCAAATCCGCCAAGAAAAAACTCCCAATTTGGGTAGCCCAAATTGGGAGTTTTTGGAGTTATCCACAAAATGATGCACAAATGTGGATAACTATTGGCAAATTCTTGTCAGTATCCTGTCAGTTTTGTGCGTTTTGGGACGCCGTAAGCCGCGGAAGCACCACTCGGGCGGCAGGCGCCTTGCCGGCTACAGAGATTTTCCCCAGCATCTTCTGCGGCGCACCTCGCGGTCTGCCCGATAATAGGCAAACAGGCCCTGAATATTGTAGTTGTTTTCCAGCTGCGGGCCGGTCTCGGCATAGGCAATGCCGTTTTTGGCGGCGTTTTTGGTAACTTCTCCCAAAAGCACGCAGGAGAGTCCGGTGTTGCGGTAGGCCGAATGCACGGCAACCAGATACATATCCAAAATTTTAGGGCGGCGGATGGCTTTCAGCAGATGCACGAAGCCAAAGGGAAGCAGCCGGCCCCGGCATTTGCGCATGGCCTCGGCCATGCTGGGGGCGACCAGCCCAAACGCCGCGAGCTTTCCCTGCTCATCCTGGATGACGGAAAGATATTCAAGGTTGATGAGCGTCAAAAACTGCCCGGCATAATAGGAAATCTGCTTTTCGCTGATGGGGACGACGCCATAGAGCTTTTTGTATTCCGAGTTGATGAGATCGAAAATCTGGGGAATATAGGGCTTTAATTCGGCCTTGCTGGCGAACTGGCGGACGGTGAAGCGGCCCTTTTGCAAAATGCGCTGGCAGATTTTGTCCAGGCGCTCCTGGTTGTGCCCATCCACATAGACGATGTGCTCGGTCCAGTCGACCTCTTTTTCAAAGCCCATGCGCCGCATGTGGTCCACATAGTAGGGGAAGTTGTAGTAGGTGATGAACATGCCCTGCCGCTCAAAGCCGTCAATGAGCATCCCTTCCTTATCCAGATCGCAGAAGCCGATGGGCCCGATGATGCGCTCCATGCCCTGCTCTCTTCCCCAGGCGGCGATGGTCTCCACCAGCGCATCCGCAACCTGCGCGTCGTCGATAAAATCCATGCGGGTGATGCGGATGGTGCGCACGCCCCAGATCTCGTTGGCCTTATGGCTGATGATGCCGCCGATGCGGCCGACGGTTTTCCCCTCCCGCTCGGCCAGGAAAAAGCGCATTTCGCAGTATTCGAAAGCCGGGTTCTTCTTTGGGTTCAGGTTTGCCAGCTCGTCGGAAAGCAGCGTGGGGATATACTGCGGCGTATCCCGGTAGAGCTGGTTTTGAAAGCAGATAAACCGCTTGCGGTCTTTGCGGGTCTGCACCTCTCGAATCGTTACCATGTCAAATCATACCTCAAAAAAATAGAATAATGGCTATATGACATAATTATACTATTTTCCCTACAAATAGACAAACTTTGTAGCAAAATTTTTGAGGTAAAAAAGGCGCCGCCGGGGCACCGGAAAAGCCGCTGCTTAGGGCTGGAGCGCTATGCCAAAGAGCAGTTCCCGGGCGGTTTCCCCGGTTTTTGGATAGACCCGGGTTCCGGTGCCGTCTTCCAGCGACATGCCAATTTTTTCCATCACACGCCGGGAAGCGGTGTTTCTGGCGTCGCAGTGCGCCGTCAGGCGGCGGAGCCCAAGGCCCCGGGCAAACTCCCGGACGGCCAGCGCGGCCTCGGTGGCAAAGCCCTGGCGCCAATAGCGTTTCTGCAAAATCCAGCCCAGCTCGCCGGCAGGCTCCTCCTCTTCCAAATAGAGGGAGACTGCGCCGATCTGCCGTCCGGCCAGCGTGATGGCGAATTCATAAAAGCGCGGGTTTTGCCTCTGCCATTCCTGCTCCGAGCAGGCCAAAAACTGCCGGGTTTGCTGGAGCGTGCGGTTTGGAAGGCGGAGCATGTAGGCGGTGGTCTCGGCATCCGAGGCATAGGCATGCGCGGTCTGCAAATCCGCTGTGCCAAGCGGGCGCAGAACCAGCCGCTCGGTTTTGATTTGAATTGGCATGATGCCCCCCTATTCTTCCCGGAAGCGGATGGCGCCGCCGGCCAGGCTTTCCACAATGGCCAGCGACTGCACGTCTATCCCCATGCCGCGCAGCCTGTCGCCGCCTCCCTGGAACCCCTTTTCCACCGCGATGCCCACGCCGGCCAGCTCCGCCCCGGCCTGGCCGAGCAGGTCGATACAGCCCCGAAGCGCCTCGCCGTTGGCCAGAAAATCGTCTATCACCAGCACGCGCTCGCCCGGCCGCAGCCAGTCTTTGGAGACGGTCAGCATGACGGGCTTTTGATAAGTATAGGAATAAATCTCGCTTTGCAGGAGGCCCTGGGTATCCAGATTGCCGGATTTGGCCTTTTTGGCAAACACCACGGGCAGGTTGCCGAAATACTGGGCCGCGATGCAGGCGACAGCGATGCCCGAAGCCTCAATCGTCAGAATTTTATCGATGCGCCTGCCCGAAAAGCGCCGGGCAAATTCCTGGCCAATCTGGCAGAGCAGGGAGATATCCAGCTGATGGTTTAGAAATCCGTCGATTTTCAAAATGTCTCCGGGCAAAACCCTGCCTTCGGATAAAATGCGGTTTTTGAGCGCCTCCATGGCCTTTCTCCTTTGCGAAATTAGTAAACCCATTATAGCATATTCCGGCAAAAAAGAGCGCGGCTTTGCGGTTTTTTTGCGGCAGACAGGCGCGCCGCGCGAAAACCGGGAACTTTTTTCCAAACAAGGCGTCTAAAAAGAAAAAGCCAAGGGAGGGAGAGGCATGAAAAAAGGATGGATGCCTAGAGGGTTTCTTTTGCTGGCGGCTTTGGTTTTGGCGGCCGCAGTGCTGTTTGGATGCGCGGCGCAGAAAGGCGCGCAGTATAGCTACGGAGGGGATTCCAGCCCCAGCGCTCCGGCTGAAAATGCGGGGGATTCAGCAGGGATGGGCTCGCAGGAGGTCACTGGCATTGCCGGCATGGGAGCGGCCAGCGATTCGCAGAAGCTCATCTATATCGGAGAGATGGAGATAGAGAGTGAGCAGTTTGAGGCGGATTACGCGGCGCTCAAGGAGCAGGTTTCGGCCATGGGCGGCTATCTGGCCGGGGAGACGCTCTCGGGCACGGCGCCTGTGGCCTACGGCGATGCAGGCAGATACGGCGAGCTGGTGGCCCGCATCCCGACCGAGCACTTCCAGGCGTTTTTGGACGATACGGATGGCCGGATGGATATTGTGCGCCGGCATGTGGATGTGCAGGATATTACCGAATACTACTACGACAACGAGACGCGCATCACTCTTTTGGAGACGCGCTATGCCAAGCTGGAGGAGCACCTGCGCTCGGCAGAGCGAATGGAGGATATCATCGCGCTGGAGCAGGAGATGAGCGAGATTTTGTCCGAACTGGATGAGCTCAAGGGGACGCGCCGCCATCTGGATCATCAGGTGGAGTATTCCACACTGACCATTGAGGTCCGGGAGGTCGTCCGCTCTTCTGGCGTGGCGGCGTCCAGGAAGGGCGTGGGCAGCCGCATGGGCGAGGCCTTTAACGGAACATTGCGGGCCATCGGCGTATTCTTTGAAAATGCCGCCGTCTTCCTGGTGGGCGCGTTGCCGCTGCTGCTCATTCTGGCAGTCATCGCGCTGGCCGTGCTGCTCTGCATGCGCGCGGGCAAAAAGCGCCGGGCAAAGAAGTTGCCGAGCCAAAAAGAGAGCGCGGAGAAATAAAGAAAAATCCATGGCCGGCGGCTGCGCCGGCCGCACAAAATGAGGGAGGCAGAAGATGAAAAAGATAATTGCGGCGATGGTATGCATCATGCTTGCGTTTTCTTTCGCAGGCTGCGGGGCCAAAGAGCAGGCAAAAGGCCTTGCAGATAAGGCCGGGGCTGAGAAAACGGCAGGGGAGGGCAATGCGGCTGCCGGCGGAGATGTTTGCCCGGCAATCATGGTTGGCAGCACCGTTTACTATGATACGGGGTGCAAAAGCAGCGCCCATAGACGCTGCGGCGTGATGGACGGCGAAATCACGGAGGAATGCGGCGGCGGTGAAATCCCGGCGAAAAATGGCCAAAGCAATTTTGGCACTGGGTATGGCTATCAGTACGGCGCCGAAGGGACCATAGAAGTGCTGATGGATGATGGAAATTGGTATATCTTTGCAGTAAAAGAAGTCAAAGACGCAGGGAGCTATCGCTGAGGGCAGGAGCGCTTAGCAGGCGGGCAGCCGCGGCCGGTTTCAAACAGGCCGCGGCTGTTTTAATGCCAGCTTGTATCTCCCCTCCGCGAGCGGTGGAAAGGAAGGAAAAGCCGTTTTGGTGCGCAGAGGCGCGGTTTCCAGAGAGGTGTGAGCTCCGGCGCTGGCACCTGTTTTCTTGTGCAAAAACACCCGCGGGCTATGGAAAGACAGAAAAATTTGCTGTATCATAAAGCTGGGGCGCATCTGCGCCGGGAAGGGAGAGTATGGGGTTGTTTCAAGAAAAAAAGAAGCTGATCCTGCTTTGCTGTGCGGCGGAGCTGGCGATGATCGCGCTTATCGCTCTGGCCTGCCTGTTTGAAAACGCCGTATACTATCTTTTCTACAACCTGCTCTATGGGCTTGGCGTGAGCGTACTGCTTCCGCTGTGGATGGCGGCGGGAGAGGGAGAGGGGCTGGCGGAGATGGGCATGAAAAAGCTGGGCGACCGCCAGGTTCTCGTGCTGTGCGCTTTTTGCCTTCTCTCGGTGGGCGGGCAGGTCATCCCCAGGCTGGCGGCGGGAGAGCGCCTGCCCTGGGAAAGATTGCCCATCGCAGTTTTGCCGCTCATCATGACGACTTTCTTCGAGGAGTTCTTTTTTCGGGGCTTTATCCAGACGCGCCTGGAGAGACAGTTTGGGAGCGCGGCCGCGGTGGCGGCCTCCGGCCTGCTCTTTTCGCTCTACCATTTGGGGTATCCGGGCTTTCGGAGCGCGGGAGATCTGGCGCTGCTTTTCGCAGTGGGAGTCGGCTTTGCCCTGGCTTTCCGGCTCTCGGGGAACAACTTCTTTGTCTCCTATTTTGTCAATCTGCCCAATGCCTTTCTCACCTATATCCTAAAGCAGGAGCAGTTTCCGCACATGACGGCGCAGAGCACAGTCTGGGCGGGCGCATCCATCGCCGCGCTGGCCGTGGTTCTGCTGGTTTTCGCAAAGCGCCGGCAGGCGGGCAGAGCATGAACGGAGGAGAAAAAAACATGGAAATTCGCAGAGCACAGGCGGAGGATTTCGCCTTTTTATCACAGCACGACGCGCATATCGCCCCGGATGAGCTGGAGGCGCAGATAGAGCGGGGGCGGGTTTTGATCGCGCAGGAGGGCGGCCGGCGCATCGGCTGGCTGCGCTGGAACCTGTTTTGGGACAACACGCCCTTTTTGAACCTGCTGTTTTTGCTGGAAGGTTTCAGGCAAAAGGGCTATGGCCGCCAGCTGATGCAGGAGTGGGAGCGCCGGATGGCTGCGCAGGGCTTTCGCCTTGTGATGACGTCCACGCTCTCCAGTGAGCAGGCCCAGCATTTTTACCGGGCCCTGGGCTACCGGGATGCCGGAAGCCTGCTTTTGGAGGGCGAGCCGCTGGAAATTTTCTTTACGAAGCGCTTGGATGTTCCGGAAAAGAAAGGATAATCGATGGAGCTGATACAATACCCGCAGGAGAACTCGGGCATTCATATTGCGCAGGCGATTCTCGAATTGGAGAATACCGCCTGGCCGCCGGGTGCGGAGGAGCAGGCCTTTCCATCCGCCCCGGATACCTATGTCACCTCATTCGTCCTGATGCAGGAGGGCAGAGCGATTTGCCATGTCGGAATCAGAAAAAGCGCGCTGTATCATAAGAAAGAGCGTTATCTGGCATATGGGCTGAGCGAAGTGGTGACGCACCCTTTGTATCAAAACAGAGGGCTTGCCACGCAGACCATCAAAAAAGCGGCGGAATTTCTTGCCGCGCAAACCCTCGATCTCAGCATTTTTACCTGTGCGCGGGAAAAAACTGGCTTCTATGCAAAGTGCGGCTGGGAAGAGATGCCCGGGGCATGCCTGGTGGGCGGGACGAGGCGAAATCCGTTTCGCAGCGACAGCCTGAATCTGGCGACCATGATGCGGTTTTTCTCCCCCAAAGCCAGGCGGCATAGAGCGGACTTCGAGCACGGGGATATCGTGCTCGAGCTGGGCGAAAACCAGCTCTGGTAGGCCGCATAAATAAAAGAGCAGTGCACCAAGCGCACTGCTCTTTTGCTTATGAGGTAACCTGATAGCGCAGCCGAAGATAGGAATCCCGCAGAACCTCCGCGCTCTCCAGCTTCAGGATGCCCAGCTGGGAGAGCTGGCTGGGGGAGTACAGCGCCTCGCCGTCGATGAGCGTCGCCGTATCCCGGCCGCCCACCAGCGCCGGCGCCACCACGAGATCTACATAATCCAGCAGTTTTTCCCGCAGAAACAGCCCGTTGAGCGTGCCGCCGGATTGGACGGTCAGCCGCCGGCAGCCGAATTTTTCAGCGAGATGCGCCAGCATTTCCCGCAAATCCAGCCTTTCCTGCAGGAGAATATGCAGGTTTGGCTCGCACACGCCAAAAGCCGGGTGATGGGGATTGGAGGTGACGATGAGAAGCTGCTGGGAGCGGGCGCAGAAATAGCGCACGCCGTGCTCCTGCAAATGATGGTTATCGATCAAAACGAAGGAGACCGGCGTCTTTTCGGGCATGGGCTTTTGGTTCGCGCCTATCTTTGCCTGCACTCTGCCCGAGTTGAGCGACCATAGGTCCGTCGTCTGCTCTATTTCGTAATACTGCGGAAGGCCCTCCCGCAGGCCGGCGATTTGGGGGAAATCCTGGTCGAAATCCAGCGCGTCCGCGGCACCTGTGCTGATTTTCCCGTCTGCGGACATGAGCATAAACAGCGTCGTGATAGGTCTTTGCATAAAAGTCTCCTGATTTTTTGGTTTGGGCGCGCCAGTTTTTAAGGGAAACAGGAAGGGCAGTATTCACCCCGCCTGCGTTCTGATTCAACGAAGGAAACCGCCCTCCCCGGCGAACTGGCGTCTCTGCTCCCAGCCTATCAAAAAGCCCGCCCAAAGGCAAATTGCCTGTTGGCGGGCTTTTTTTGCGATTGGTTCCAAAATCGCTCAAATTTTCTCTTTTTCCAGCGTCAGCTTATACTCGATGGAATCCGAAAGCGCCAGGAAACTGGCCTCCAGAATATCCGAGGAGACGCCCACCGTCCGCCAGGTCCGCTGGCCGTCTGTGGATTCGATGAGCACGCGCACGCCGGCGGCTGTCGTCGCATCCGATTCCAGCACGCGGACTTTGTAATCCGCCAGCCGCATATCCGCCAGGCAGGGATAGAAGGGGATGAGCGCCCGCCGCAGGGCCAGATCCAGCGCGTGCACCGGGCCGTTGCCCTCGGCGGAAGTCAGCGAAGATTCCTGCCCCACCCGCACTTTGACGATGGCCGAAGAGGGGGAGAGCTGGGCAAACAGCGGGTATTCGCCGATGATTTTATAGTGATCCAGCGTAAAGAATTTTTCCTGCAGATGCAGACAGCGGCGGATGAGCAAATCTAGGCTCTCCTCTGCCGCCTCGAACTGATAGCCCGCGAACTCCATGCGTTTTAGCTGATCCATAATCTCGGCCAGCTTGGGGGAATCCTTGGAAATTTCCGGCTGATAGCGCCGCACCAGCCGCAGGAGGGAGGATTTGCCCGAAACCTCGCCCACCAGCCGCCGGCGCTTGTTGCCCACGGCGCCCGGGGAGATATGCTCGAAGCTGGCGTGCAGTTTGTTGACGGCATCAACGTGCATCCCGGCCTTATGCGCAAAGGCCGCCGAGCCGACATAGGGCAGGTTGCCGGCAAGAGAGAGGTTGGCCGTATCCGCCAGCGCCCGGCAGACGCTGGTCAGGCGCTCCATCTGCTCCGGCGGGATGCAGGCATAGCCGGCCTTGAGCTGAAGGTTGGGCAGAATCGTCGAGAGATTGGCGTTGCCGCAGCGCTCGCCGAACCCCAGCAGTGTGCCCTGCACATGCGCTGCCCCGGCAAAAACCGCCTGCATGGTGCCCGCCACGGCCAGGCCGGAATCGTTGTGGCAGTGAATGCCGATTTTGTGCCCCGGAAATTTTTGGCAGACCAGCGCCGTAACCCGGCCGATCTGCTCTGGGAACGTGCCGCCGTTGGTATCGCAGAGGCAGAGGGTATCTGCCCCGGCCTTTGCCGCCGCGCCCAGCACGCGCAGGGCGTAATCCGGGTTTTCCGCAAAGCCGTCGAAGAAATGCTCGGCGTCGAAGATGACCCGCCTGCCCGCCTGGCGCACAAAGCCCACGCTGTCCGCGATCATGGCAAGGTTCTCCTCCGGCGAAGTCTCCAGCACATGCGCCACATGCAGGGCCGAGGCCTTGCCGAAGATGCAGGCGGCCTCCGTTCCCGCCGAGAGCAGGGCGGCCAGCGCCGCATCCTCCTGCGGGCGGGTATTCTTGCGGCGGGTGCTGCCAAAGGCGACGAGCTTTGAGCCCCCAAGCGAAAGTTTTTGCGCCTCGGCGAAAAACTCCGCGTCCTTGGGGTTGGAGCCGGGGTTGCCCGCCTCGATGAGCGGGATGCCCAGCTCTGCCAGATGGCGGGCGACGGCCAGCTTATCGCTTGGCGAGAAGGAGATATCCGCCCCCTGGGCGCCGTCGCGCAATGTGGAATCGAGTATTTCCAGCTTCATTGCGCCACCCCGAGAGAAAGCAGTTTGTTGAGCGCGTGGATATAGGCTAGAACCGAGGATTCCAGAATATCAAAGGAGAGGCCGCGGCCGGAAACCGTGCTGCCCCCGGCCGAGACTTTGACGGTAACCTGGCCCAGAGCATCCTGCCCTTCGGTAACCGAGTTGATGGAGTAATCCTCCAGTTTCATCTGAATGGGCGAGAGCGAATCGATGGCCTGATAGGCCGCCAGCACCGGGCCGCCCGCCTGGGCCGCGGCGGTCTTGCGCTCGCCGTAGACCTTCATGGTGATCATGGCCATGGAATCTTCCTGGTTGCCGCTGATGATCTTATAGTTCTCCAGCTCAAAGACTTTCTTTGTCTGGGAGATGGAATCCACCAGCGCCTCCACATCAAAATCCGTGATGTATTTTTTCTTGTCGCACAGCGCCTTGAACTGGGAGAACAGCCCTTCGGCAACCTCTTCAGGCAGGCGGTAGCCCAGGGCGGAGAGCCGCTCCAAAAAGGCATGCCGCCCCGAATGCTTGCCCAGCACGATGTTGTTTTCTGTGATGCCCACGTCTTCGGGGGACATGATCTCGTAAGTCTCCCGGTTTTGCAGGACGCCGTGCTGATGAATGCCGGATTCATGCGCGAAGGCGTTCGCGCCGACGATGGCCTTGTTGGGCGCGATGGGCTGGCCGATGATCCGGGCCAGATGCCGGCAGGTCCGGAAAATCTGGCGGGTCTCGATGCCCGTCTCGGCGCCGTAGCGGTCGCTCCGGGTCTTGAGCGCCATGACGATCTCTTCTAACGATGCGTTGCCCGCCCGCTCGCCGATGCCGTTGACCGTGCATTCCACCTGCCCCGCCCCGGCGGCGACTGCGGCCAGAGAGTTGGCCACGCCCATGCCCAGGTCGTCGTGGCAGTGCACGGAAAGGCAGGCTCTCTCTATGCCGTCCGTATGCGCGAGCACATAGCGCACCAGCTCCTGCATCTCGCTGGGCGTGGAATAGCCCACGGTATCCGGGATATTCACGGTCGCCGCTCCGGCGGCAATGGCCAGCGAAAGCGCCTGGCAGAGGAAATCCCTGTCGCTTCGGGTGGCATCTTCGGCAGAAAACTCCACGTCCGCGCAGAGGTTTCTGGCATAAGCCACGGATTTTTGGATGCTCTCCAGCACCTGCTCCGGGCTCATATGCAGTTTATACTGCATGTGCAGCGGGGAAGTCGCCAAAAAGACGTGGATGCGCGGCCGCTCTGCCTCCCGGAGCGCCTCTGCCGCGGCGTCGATATCCTTTTGCACACACCGCGCCAGGGATGCGACGCCAACGCCCCGCACCTCCTGCGCGATGCGCTGCACAGATTCAAAATCTCCCGGGCTGCTCACGGCAAAGCCCGCCTCGATGATATCGACTTTGAGCCGCGCCAGCTGCCGGGCGACTTTGAGCTTCTCGTTCAGGTTCATGCTGCATCCGGGGGATTGCTCCCCGTCCCGCAGCGTGGTATCAAAAATTTTAATTCTCTTCATGCTCTTCCCTGTTATCCAGCGCCAGATGGCGCTCTCCTCTCTGAAGCCCTGCGATGCCCGTCCGGGCGATCTCGATGATGCCGTATTCCTCCAGCAAATTCAGCAGCGCGTTGTTGGTCTCGCTCTTGTTCGTGGCTTCGATGGTGGCGGTGGTGGGCGAGAGATCCGCGATCTTCGCATGGAACACGTTGCAAAGCTCGATGATGCCCGCCCGGCTGCCCGCCTCCGCATGTACTTTGACAAGCATCAGCTCCCGAAACACGGCCGAACCCTGCTCGATCTCCGCGATTTTTTCCACTTCCACCAGCTTGCCCAGCTGTTTTTTGATTTGCTCCAGCGTGGCCTCGTTGCCGTAGAGCTCGATGGTCATGCGGGAATAGCGGCGGTTGATGGTCTCCCCGACGGTCAGCGACGAGATATTGTAGCCCCGGCGGCCAAACAGCCCCGAAACCCGGGCCAGGACGCCGGAATTATTCTGCACCAATACCGAAAGCACGTATCTTCTTTCCATGTTTCCCACTTTCTATCCTTTTTCCATGATATGCCGGCGCTAGGCCAGCTGATTTTTTGCAATTTGGCAGGCGATCAGCGCCGGGCCTCCCAGGGCCAGCGCCTGCGCCAGGGCCTGCTCGGCCTCATGCCGGGTTTTGGCGGCAAAGCCCGGGATGCCGAATGCCCGAGCCAGGGCGGGGTAGTCCACTCCGCGGCTGAAATCCACCTGGGAGAAGTGCAGGTGCGCGTTTTTCTGAAGCTGGCGCACCATGCCCAGCGAGCGGTTATCTAGAACCACCTCGATGATGGGCAGGTTGTAATAGGCGGCGGTGGAAAGCTCGGCCATGTTCATGAGAAAACTGCCATCGCCCGAGATGTTGACGATGCGCCGGCCGCTGGCCCGGGCCGCGCCGATGGCCGCGCCCAGGCCAAAGCCCATGGCGCCCAGGCCGCCCGAAGTCAGAAAGCGCTGGTGGCCGGAAATTTCCAGATGCTTGGCCGCCCAAATCTGGTGCTGGCCGACTTCCGTGGTGTAAATCTGTTCGCTTCCCGCCAGCGCCGAGAGCGTTTGAAGCAAAAATTCCGGGGTCAGCCCCTGGCCGCCCAGGCCGCTCGCCTGCGTTTTTGGGGAAAAACTCAGGCCGGATGCCTTGGCGGGGCAAAGCGGGAGCAGATGCTCCAAAATCTCCCGGGCATCGCCCATGAGGGCCAAATCCGCGCTCAGATTTTTGTTGATCTCCGCCGGGTCAATATCGATGTGCAACACCTTGGCTCTGCGCGCCAGCGCCTTGGGGCGGGGAATGGTGCGATCCGAAAAGCGCGTGCCCACGGCGATGAGCAGGTCGCACTGCTCCAGCAGGGCGTTTGCGCCGGGCGTGCCGTAGACCCCTGCCAGCCCGGCAAACTGCGGGCTGGCGTCGCAGCAGCCTGTGGCCATGAGCGTCTGAATGATGGGCGCCCCCAGCTTTTGCGCCAGCGCCGTGGCCGCGGCCTCTGCCCCGGAGTGCGCCGCGCCGCCTCCCAGCAGCAGCAGCGGCCGCTGGCTCTCCTCGATGAGAAAGGCCGCGCCGGCAAAATCCAGCGCGTCTGCCAGCAGCCGACGGACGGGCGCTTTGGGCGCTTTGGGCGAAAACTCCGCCTTGGCCGCCGCAATATCCTGGGGAATATCCACCAGCACGGGCCCCGGCCTGCCGGATGCCGCGATGAAGAAAGCCTGCCGGATGGTATCGGCCAGCTCGCGGATATCTCCCACGATGAAGTTGTGCTTGGTAACGGGCATGGAGACGCCGTAAATATCGATTTCCTGGAAACTGTCTGTGCCGATCTGCGCCTTGGCGACGTTGCCTGTGATGGCGACGACGGGCGAGGAATCCATATAGGCGGCGGAAAGGCCGGTGAGCAGGTTGGTCGCCCCGGGGCCGGAAGTCGCCAGGCAGACGCCGGTTTTGCCGCTGGCCCTGGCATAGCCGTCGGCCGCGTGGGCGGCGTGCTGTTCGTGGGTCATAAGCGTATGGCGGATGCGCCCGGCATATTCGTGCAGAGCCTCGTAGATGCCCAGAACCGCCCCGCCCGGATACCCAAAGACATCCCGCACGCCCTGCTCCAGCAGGCATTCTATGACGATTTGTGCGCCGCGCAGCAGCATATGCTCTCTCCTCCTCCCGCAAAATTGCCGAGTGTGGCATTTTCTTTATGATAAACAAAATGTGCGGATTTTTCAACTTTTCTTATTTAAATTAAGCAACTTTCCTTCCGGGGCATCTGGGCGCATAAAAACTTGACTTAAAGGCCGCATATGGTAAAATGTGAGTGCAATCATCATTTCATTATGAAGGCGTTTGGGAGGAAAAAGATGGAATTCGAGAAAATTAAGGCGATTATCGCAGACAAGATGGATTTGGATCCGAATACGATTACAGAGCAGTCCTCGTTCAAGGATTTGGAGATGGATTCTCTGGATATGGTGGAGATCGTCATGGACGTGGAAGATGAGTTCGATATCACCATCGAAACCAGCGAAGGGCTGGAGACGATCGCGGATCTCATCGCTCTGATCCGCAGCCAGAACTAGCAGGGAGCGGAGAGAGCCGGCGTTGCCGGCTCTTTTTTTGCGCGGAAAAACGCCCGGGGCAGGCCAAGGGGGCGCCCGGCTCATCGGCAAATTTGGCGAAAAAGCGCGTTTTGCTCTATGCAAAAGCGGCGGGCTACTTTATAATAAAAGAGTATCATGGAGGAAATTATGAGTTTATCTTTTTCGCCGCTGCTTTCCAGCTCGGCAGGCAACTGCTCCTTTTTCGGGACGGAGCGCACCAAGCTTTTGGTGGATGCCGGAGCGACGGGAGGCGCGATAGAGAAGGCGCTGGCCGAGATCGGGCAAAGCCCGGCCGAGCTTTCGGCGATTCTCATTACGCATGAACATATCGATCATATCCGGGGCGCAGGGGTCTTGAGCCGCCGGTACGGCATCCCGGTTTATGCCAACGAGCAGACCTGGCAGGAAATGCTGAAAAAAGTGGGGGAGATCCCGCCGAGAAATATGCGCATCATCGACGATGCCGCCTTCTATATCGGGGAAATCTGCGTGCAGAGCGTGCCGCTCTCGCACGACGCGGCCAACCCTGTGGGCTATGCGCTGATGGCCGGGGGCAAGAAGATGGGCGTGCTGACGGATACCGGCCGGGTGAGCGAGGAGATGCTGCGGGCCATGGAGCGGGCTTCCATCGTCCTGCTGGAATCCAACCACGATCCCGAGATGCTCAAAGCCAGTCGCTATCCCTACCGCATCAAAAGCCGCATCGCCTCCTCCAAGGGGCATCTGAACAACGAGACCGCCGCGAGAGTCTGTATGCAGCTGGCCGAGCGGGGCGTGCGGGGCATCATCCTGGGGCATGTCAGCCGGGAAAACAACCACAAAAAGCTGGCATACGATACCTCCCATTCCTTCCTGTCCCAAAACGGCGTGCGCGTGGGCCAGGATATCGCGCTGGCCGTGGCCAGGAGAACGGGCGTTACCGGCTTTTACACCATCAAATAGAAAAGAGGAAGCGATGAAAATTCGCATTGTCTGCGTGGGCAAAATGAAGGAAGAGTATTTTCTAAAAGCCCAGAAGGAATACGCCAAGCGGCTCTCGCGCTTTGCCAGGCTGGAGATCGTCGAGCTGGCCGATGAGCGCACGCCCGAGCGGCCCACAGAGCGGGAAAAGCAGAGCGTGCTCAAAAAAGAGGGGGAGCGCGTTTTAAAGGCCGTGGAAGGCTTCGATATTGTCAGCGTGCTGGCGGTAGAGGCCGAGCAGATGGATTCCGAAGGCTTTGCGGCAAAGCTTGGCGAAAAAGAGGCACTGGGAAAAAGCGTCTGCTATGTCATCGGCGGCTCTCTGGGGCTGGCGGAGGAAGTGAAGAGGCAGGCGCAGGAAAAATTTTCCCTCTCCCGGCTGACATTTCCGCACCGCCTGGCACGTATTGTTTTGCTGGAGCAGCTCTACCGCGGCTTTAAAATCTGCCATGGGCAGACCTATCATAAATAAGGGATTTTGGGCGGCTTTCCGCCTTTGAGATAGAGAGAATTGAGAGAAGAGGGGAAAAGAGAAAATGTTAAAGAAAAGCAACAAGCTTTTTGTCGCGCTGGGGTATCTGATCAGCCTGGTCATGGGGATGCAGACGGCCGGGTATCAGTATATCATTATCAGCATGCGCGATGAATTTGCGCTCTCCAATGCGGGCATGGCCGTGCTGGGATCCGTGCAGTCTGTGGTGGGTCTGCTCATGAGCTTTGCCTTCAGCCGCTTTATCGACAAAGTGGATAAGAGAAAGCTCATGTTTACGGGCGGGGCTATCTATATTCTGGGCTGCCTCTGCAACGGGTTTTCCTCGGGCGCGGGCATGACGATTGCTGCGCTCGTCATTGCGGGCGTGGGCGGCAACGTGCTCTCCACGGCGCTCTATCCGGCGCTGACCAGCACAGATCCACAGAACAGCAGCAAGTATACCAACATGCTGCAAGTGTTCTACGGCGGCGGCGCGATGATCGCCCCGATGGCGCTCTCGGTCTTTATGGGCAGCGGCGGCATGAACTGGCGGGGGCACTATCTGATCATCTCGGCCTCAATGCTGCTCATGCTGGCGCTTTCCTCGCTGGTGCGCCCGGAAACCTCCATGCGGCTGGAGCGGACGGTGCAAGTTTCCCAGCAGGCCGAGCGCCCAAATTTTGCCAAAATCTACCGGACGGCAGCATTCTGGATGCTCAGCCTTTCCATCGGCTTTTATATGTGCATGGAGACTGGCCTGATGAACTACGCCCGGCAGTACTTTGAGGCGATCGACGATCCGAGAAGCGCCGGGCTTGCCATCTCGGTGGCCTGGGGGCTCATGCTGCCCACCCGGTTTATCGCCAGCAAGATGCGGCGGCATAAGGGCAAGATGGTCTGCATTAGCTTCCTGTTTGCCGGAATTGCTATGCTGCTCATGGCGGTTTTGCGCATCCCTGTGGTTTCACTGGTCTGGTGCGCAGTGTTCGGGCTGTTTGCAGGCCCGGGCTGGCCGACCATCCTCTCCATCGGCATGGATACCTTCCCGCGCGAATCCGGCAAGGCCTATTCGCTCATCTGCATTGGCAGCGGCCTTGGGGCCATGCTGGGCAACCTGGCCGTGGGCAAGATGGTGGATATGGCGGGCATCGGAAACGCCTTCTATCTGGTGGCGGCCTTTGCGGCGGCCGGGCTGGCGACGGGCTATTTCGGCATCCGCGCCTCCTATCGCCAGAGAAAGCGGGATGACGAGATAGAAGCCGCCTTTTTGCAGGAACAGCAAGCGCAGGAATAAGAGGAAGAAACCATGAAAAAAGCCGAGAAGTATGTCCCAAGGTATGCCAAGGCCCGGGCAGAGGGCGGCCAGAGAGGGCGGGATGCCTTCTATATTTTCCTCTGCTATTTCACCGGGCTGGTAACGGGGTTTGAATTTGGCGGATACCAGTATATCTTTCTGGATATCCGCATGGAGTTTGGCTTTTCCAACACCATGATGGCCACGGTCAACGTCATCCAGACGGTGGTCTCGCTGTGCGTCTCGCTGGTGCTCAGCGCCCTGCTGGACCGCCTCAATAAGCGCAGGCTGCTCTATACCGGCGCGGTGCTTTATTCGGCGGGGACGGCGCTCATGCTGGCGGCGGGCGATGCCTTCTGGTTCTTTGGTTTCAAACTGCTGCAAGGCGTGGCCGGCGGTATGCTTCAGGCAGGCATTTTCCCGGCCATGACGCTCATCGCCCCCGAGAAGAGCGCCAAGCATACCAGCATGGAGCAGGTCTTTTGCGGGGGAGGCTCCGTGCTCGCCCCGATGATTTTGTCGTTTTTGCTGGGCAGCCAGCTAAAGCTGCACTGGAAGACGCACTATCTGATCGTGCTGGCCGGGGGCATTTTCCTGGCCGCCGGGTTTTTCTGCTCCAGGCCCAGCGTCACGCGCTATCAGCAGGAGCATACCGAGGGGAAAGGGGGCGCGCCTCTGCGCAGTGCGCTTCTCACGCTGCCCTTCCTGCTGGTGCTCTGCTCCAGCGCGCTATATATGAATATGGAAACCGGCCTGATGAACTATGCCCGGGAGTTCTTTGAAGTCTCGGGGGCAGGGGCGCAGGCTGGGCTGTGCATCTCGCTCATTTGGGGCGCCATGGTGGTCTCCCGGTTCTTGGCCAGCCATATCAGGCAAAAAGGCCTGCTGGTGGTGGGCAGCTTTTTGGGAGCAGGCGCCTGCATCGCGCTGATGATTCTGCTTCCCAGCCCCCAGCTGCTTCCCGTCTGGGCTGTGCTGCTGGGCTTTTTTGCCGGGCCGGGCTGGCCGACCATCCTGGGCATCGGCCTGGAAACGTATCCCCAGTATGCCGGGATGCTCTCCAGCGCCAATATGATGTTTACGAATATCGGCAGCATGATCGGGGCGTTTGTGGTGGGCGCGGCTTCCGATCAGCTGGGCATGCAGACGGCCATGTGGGCGGCGGTGCTGTTCGCGGCGGTTGGCATGGCGGTTGGCGGCGGTGCGGCGGCTGCGGCAGCGCGGCGCAGAAGCAAGGCCGAGGCCTAGCCGCGCAATTTGACAAATACCTCCAATCAAGCGTAAACTAACTGTAGATTTATGCAAGGAGTGTTTTACATGCGCAATTCAAAAGGGCTCTTCAGCACGCTGGCCTATTTCACGATGTTCATCTTTGGCCTGCAGGTTTGCGGCCAGCAGTTCATTCTGCTGGATATTGCCGAAGAATACGGAATGAACAACACGGCGATGGGCGCGCTTTCCAGCGTTGGCTTTATCGCCGGGCTCTGCTCGACGGTTCTGCTGGGCGGGCTCATCGATAAGAAAAATCAGCGCCTGCTGACGGCCGTCTGCACGGCGGCCATGGTGGCTGGCTCTCTGCTGATACTGCTCATCCCAAATTTTAGCGGCCTGGTTCTGGGCCTGGTGCTCATCGGCTTTGCGGGCTCTCTGCTCCCGGCGGCGGTTCCCGTCATGCTCTCCAAATACGACCCAGCGCACAGCAGCCGCTATGCCAGCCTCACGGAAGTCGCTTATAGCGCAGGCTCTGTTTTGGGGCCGCTGCTCATGGCGGCGCTGATGGAGCGGGGAACTTCCTGGCGTGCGCTCTATCTCATCGTGGCGGGGCTTTCCCTGCTCGCCGCAGGCGCCCTTTTCTGGATGCATTCGCCTAAGGCTGAGATGGGAGAGCTGGTCTTTGCGCAGAATAAGGGCTCGCTTTTGTCCGTCTTAACGCCGGCGGGCATTTTGATTGTTCTGGCGGGGTTCACTTATTCCTCCATGGAGGCGGGCATCAACAGCTATGCCAAGCCCTATTTCACCGAGGCATATCCCAACCCGGTCGCCGCCTCTACGACTATCGCCATCGTCGCGGTGGCAATGGTCGTCTCCAAGCTGCTTTCCGGGATGATCCATAAGCATAAGGCCGCAGTTGCGGCATCCTGCTGCCTGGGCGGCAGCCTGATGACGCTTCTGATGGTGCTGGTGCCCGGCGCCTGGAGCTCATATATCTGGTGTATTTTGTTCGGCCTCATCGCGGGCCCGGCCTGGCCGCTGACCATGAGCGTCGCCATCGATTCCTTCCCGGAAAATTCCGGCCGCATCGGCACGATGCTGTCCATGGGCGGCAGCACGGGCGGGGCGACGGTCGGCGTCTTTATGGGCATGCTGGCAGACCGCTTTGGCCTGCGCGCCTGCTTCCTCTATCCGGCGGCCGCGGGATTTTTGGCGATGGCCGCGATGCTGGGCGTGCGCGCCCTGAACCGCAAAAAGAAAAAAGAACAGGCCGCGTAAAACGGCCCAGGGAATGCCCGCTCAATAAAAAGGAGAAACGCTTTGGAAGATTCCGCTCCCGCGCCCAAAAGGCGCGCAAAATTTCAGATAAAGTCCAATCGGCTGTATACGCTCATTCCCTATCTCATCTCGTTTTTGCTGGGGTTTTCCATCGCCGGGTATCAGTTCTCGCTCTCGGATATTTCCAGGGAGTTTGGCATGGGCAATTCGGGCATGGGCGTCATCGCCACAGCCCGGGCTATCGGCATGATTTTGCTGCCGCTTCTGGTCTCCTTTTTTGCAGATAAGCTGCCCAAAAAGCGCATCGCGCAGATTTTTGGCTGGCTGTATGTCGCCTTTTCCCTGCTGATGGGCCTGGGCGGCGGGAATTTCTATATCGTCCTGCTCAGCGTGTTTTTCATCTATTCCTGCTCGACGACGCTGTATGCCTCGCTCGTCATCATTCTGGCCGAGACGGCGCCGCAGAAAACCAATCAGTTTTCCAATATCCTGGGGCTGGTCAACGGCCTTGCCAGCATGGTCTATCCCATCATCCTGGGCGCGCTGATGAGCCGCGGCATGAGCTGGCGAGGGCACTACTTCATCCTCTCCGCGCTGGTCGGCCTGACGCTGCTGGCATTCTTTTTCATCGCGCCAAAGAAGGTCTATCAGGTGGAGATCAAAAAGGACGAGCAGAAGAAAAAATTCAACTGGCGGGATACCCGCTTTCTGGCGCTCTGCCTGCTGCTCTTTTTAAACGTCGTTATGGATACTTCCATCGGCTATTTCGCAAAGCCGTTTTTTGCCTCCGAACTGCATTCCGCGTCCGGCGCGGCCATCTGCATTTCCATCATCAACGGCGGTATGCTGCCCGCCAAATACTTTGCCAGCCGGGTGCGCAAAAGAAAGCGGGAGATGATTTTTATCACATTCCTCGGCCTTGCTGGGGCGACGCTGCTCATG
The DNA here is from genome assembly GCA_910588425.1 of uncultured Christensenellaceae bacterium. GTDB lineage: Bacteria > Bacillota > Clostridia > Christensenellales > Christensenellaceae > QANA01. Next base: position 79,578 of record CAJUPM010000003.1, read on the forward strand.
GCAGCCGTGCGAGGGGCGGTTACTTCGCTGATCTGGTGCCTGGTTTGCGGCATCTTTCTGGGCCCGCAGTATTCCACGATTCAGGGGCTGGCCGTGGATATCTTCCCCGAGCACTCGGGCAGGGTTTCCATGCTGCTGCTCCCCTTCAGCGGCGCTGCCAGCGCCATCGCGACAGTCCTGATGGGCGCGCTTTCCGACGGCATCGGGGCGGGCAACGCCTTCTATCCGCTGGTGGCCATCGCGCTGCTCTCGGCAGTGCCGGCCTATCTGTTCATGCGCGATAAGCGCCGGGCGGCGGATGAGGAGCAGAAGGCCGCATGACAGTGGCTTTTGAACGCGCGCCTTCAAAGCGGGGAGGCTTTGGCAGGCGCGCTTTTTGGATAAGATGAGCGCGGCAGAGGGCCGCGCAGAAAACAAATCAATCGGGGAGGGCGAATATGAATGAGATTATGACGATGGGCGAGATGATCGTCGAGATCATGCGGGAGCAGGTGGATCAGCCGCTGAGCCAGCCGGGCGTTTTTAAGGGGCCGTATCCTTCGGGGGCGCCCGCCATTTTTATCGATACCGTGGCCAGGCTGGGGCATAAGGCCGCGATTGTTGGCGGCGTAGGCCAGGACGATTTCGGCGATTGCCTGCTGGGCCGCCTGCGTGGCGATGGGGTGGATTGCTCGCATGTCATCCAAAACGACCGCATCTCCACCGGCTGCGCGTTCGTCATGTACCGCTCGGACGGCGAGCGCAAGTTCATCTTCCATATCGGCAATACCCCCGCCGTGCTGGCGCCGGCGCCGGATGCCGGGGCGCTGGAAGGGCTGAAATTTTTCCACATCATGGGCTGTTCGCTCATGGCGGATACGGCCTTTGGCCGGCGCATCGTGCAGACCATGCACGCGGCCCGGGCGGCAGGGGCGAAGATCGCCTTCGATCCCAATGTGCGCCCCGAGTTGATGAAAGACTCGCAGGCCGGGGAGCTCATCCGGGAGGTTTTGGAGCACACCAGCATCTTCCTGCCCGGCAAAAGCGAGCTGAAAGCGCTGGCCGGCGAGCAGGAGATAGAGCAGGCCGTGGCCGCGCTGTTTGCCGCGCACCCGGGCATGGAGATCATCGCGCTGAAAAACGGCAAGAAGGGCTGTGTCATCTATACCCGGCAGGAGCAGATTTCCTTTGGGGTCTATGCCGTGCCGCCGGTGGATGCCACGGGCGCGGGCGACAGCTTCGACGGCGCGTTTCTCTGCGGCCTGCTGGAGCAAAAGAGCCTGCTGGAATGCGCTAAAATGGCAACTGCCGCGGCCTCGCTCAATACCGGCGCGTTTGGGCCCATGGAGGGAAGTATCAGCCGGGAGAGTGTGCAAAAGCTGATCGAGGAAAACAATCTGGAGCAATAAAGAGAGAGGTATCTGCTGATGTATACGACGAGCAAAGAGATGATTTTGGCCGCCCAGCGCGGCGGCTATGCGGTTCCGGCCTTCAATTTCGAGAATATGGAGATGGTTCAGGCCATCCTGGCGGCCGCGGAGGAGACGGCAAGCCCGGTTCTGCTGCAAACCACCCCCTCCACCATCAAATACATGACGCTTCGGCAGGCCTATGCTATGGTAAAGGCGGAGGCGGATGCCGTGCGCGTGCCTGTTTGCCTGCATCTCGATCACTGCGAGAGCTATGAGGGCGTCTGCGCCGCGTTGGAGGCGGGCTACTCCTCGGTGATGATCGATGCCTCCAAGCTGGATTTTGAGGAGAATATCGCGGCAACGCGGAAGACGGTGCAGGCCGCCCGGGAGAAGGGCGTGCCCGTGGAGGCCGAGCTGGGCACGGTGGGCGGCAAGGAGGATAGCCACAGCGCCGCCATCGCCTATACAGACCCTGCCCAAGCGGTGGATTTTTTCCAGCGCACGGAGGTAGATCTCTTCGCCGTCGCCATCGGCACGGCGCATGGCTTCTATCAAGGCGAGCCCAAACTGAATTTTGATCTGCTGAAAAAACTGGCCGGCCTCATCAGCGCGCCGCTGGTTCTGCACGGCGGCAGCGGCATCCCGGATGAGATGATCAGAAGGACGATTGAGCTTGGCATCTGCAAGGTCAATTTTGCCACGGAACTGCGCGCCGCCATGACGGCCGCCGTCCGCCGGGCGCTGGAGGACGAGACCATCATCGATCCCAAGAAGTTCATGAGCGCGGGCAGAGAGGCCGTCCGGCAGCTGTGCATCCATAAAATAAAGCTGTGCGGCTCGGATGGAAAGGCATAGAGCAGAGCAAAAAAACGCACTTTCATTGGGGCATCCTCCGTAAGGAAGCTAAAAATCTCGCATACCAAACAATGGTATGCGAGATTTTTATGTCCGTAGGTTTAACGAGCATCGGATTTTGACATCAAAATCCCCCAAAAAATAGCTACTCATAAAGCGAACGCCTAATAGCCTCACGATATACGTTTTGATCGGGTAAATCAACTGCAGAAAATGCTTCCTGTACCTTGTATACGGTGGTGCAATATTCTTCGAGAATTCCCAATGGTCTAATTGTTCCATCTTTTACAGAAATATCAGGAATGTAATCGTATGCAACAAAGTGGATAGCTGCTGGCTGCGTTGGAAACTGGGGCAGTTTGTTTTTACCGCCTAATCGGTCTAAGACTCTATCATACACCGGTTTAGGACATACAAAATACAGACCACTTCTGCACAATTCTTCACGCTGCAGAACTTGCCCCTTATAGATGATTTGAGGAATAATTCGTTTTGATACATTCTCCCAGTTTAATCCAACTGTATCTTTTTCTATTACATGATGGTCGAGCAATGCCCTGCGGGCATTTTGATAAGTACCAGTAGTATCAATGGTCTGCACCTCAATAGCAGTGAACTCAACAAGTTCACCAACCCCGTTCAATTGTGCCAAAATCCAGTCAACATAGTAGGAACCTTTACCCTGTCGCTTTGGCAGAGGAAGTTCCCCACCCCACCCATGACCAAATACTGCAACTGCTCCGTTTTCTTCTTTGGCTCTCTCAACCGCTAATCTGCCAGCATATAAGTTATACTCCGTACCAAAAGCTTTTTGTGAAACAGTAGATAGCATTTTGTAGTTTTCTGCATAAATCCGATTAGGGCAACAAATCACATCAGGGGAACCAGCCGAAACCTGTCTAACAGCGCACACTCCCGATAAAGTACGATTATTTTTATCTCCTAACGCTTTTGTGCAAAACGAAGACAGAAATGGGCATATCTGTTTAGAAGTATTCTGTAATGCAGTGTTAGAAGTATCTTCTGCACGGTAACCAAAAAATTCAGAAATATAACCAGACATACTCAATCCTCCGTATCTAATATAGAGCGTAGAGATAGACCGACGGCTTGAGCCAACAACGGTGGTACAGCATTGCCAACTTGTGCGAACTGCTCTGCTTGATTTCCTGTAAAAACAAAATGATCAGGGAAAGATTGCAAGCGAGCGGCTTCACGAACTGTGAAGGTTCGGTTTTGTTCGTAATGAAAGAATGCACCCCAATGAGGATCACACTTGGTTAAAATAGTAGAAGCCAAGCCATCTGGAAGAACACGGCCATATCGCTTTGTGTGATCAGACTTTCTTGCACGTTGCATTCCTTTCGGCAATAGTGTATCAGGAATATCCGTCCAATTTCCACCAGGTTTTATGTATTCTAATCGCTTCAGGTTGATAGGGGATAATCTTGGAGCTTCGTGATTGAATACCCCAACAGAGCCTCTTCGAGATCTATGTTGATAGTCACTGAAGGCATCACACCGATATGGCTTTACTTTTTCGCCCTGCTCACCGCTAATTAGCACAGGCAGATCACCAATTGCTTCATGAACAGTAACAAAATTGGCATTAGCTTCGGGAGAGGGGCTTTGAATAATGGATTGCCCATCAAAGGTACTTGTAAAATTTGCATGGATGGGTGCATGATAAATTGGTTCGGGATATGCTCCAATGGGAAGCGTTTTTCCTCTTACACCGAGAATTATAGTACGCCAACGCATTTGTGGCACGCCATAATAAGGTGCACCTAAAATTCTTACATCCGCTCCGTATCCCAACTCCGCAAGAGCATCTAAAATAGCATGGAGTGTTGCCCCGTGTTCAAAAGATACAAGACCAGGAACATTTTCAATTAGGACAGCATGTGGTGCAAAAGCATCTACAAAACGAAGGTACTCCTTGAACAAGTGGTTGCGTTCATCGAGAACGCTTCTAATAGGGGCGTTGATTGAAAATCCTTGACAAGGAGGTCCGCCGGCAATTAAATCAAGCTCACCACGCTCAATATTAAGCCTTTCTCTAATTTCATTTGCATCCAATTGTCGAACATCGGCGGTATAAACTGTAGCGTTGGGATGATTTTTCTGATAGGTTTGGGCATATACAGGCACTATCTCAGAAGCAAATAAACTATGAAACCCTGCCTCGGACAATCCTTCGGACAGTCCACCTGCACCTGCAAATAGGTCAATCATTTTCAAGTGTTGTACGCTCATTCTTCCCCCACCACTATTTCTAACAACTAAGCAATATGTTTATCACCATTTAAATTATATTTCATTGCCTGTTCGTTTGCAACAATTCCGTGGAAATTTAGAAGGCACTTCCTTATGTAGCCTCGCCCTTGCAGGGTGCGTTTTTCTGGCGCGCGCAAAGATACGGGCTGGCAGAATATTTGAGAAAACCGCTTGACTCAAGTAAGCTTTAATGCGTAAAATAAAAAATGTGAACATAGTAGCACGCTAAAATCCTGCGTTTTTGTAGGCAAAACCAGAATTTGGATGGCTTTGGCCATTTTAGAAAATTTAGGAAAAGAGGAAACGGAATTTGGGAAAGTTGCGGTCGTCTAAGGGGCTTTATATCTTCCTGTGCTATCTCGGCTCGGTGATCATCGGGATGCAGTCTTCCGGGTATCAGGCGATTTTATACGATATTGCGGCGGAGTTTTCCATGAGCGCCACGGGCCAGGGAACGCTGGCGGCAATTCAGTATATCTCCGGGCTGGTCGTCCCGCTGGTCTTTGGCGGGCTGGCAGATCGCTTCCGCAAGCGGGATGTCATCTGCGTTTTCGCGGCGGTGTATGTGGCGGGCAGCCTGCTGGCTGTGTTTTCGGGCAGCCAGGCCGTCTTTTGCATCGCGGTCTTTGTCGTGGGTGCGGCGTTTTCCATGCTGGGCGCGCTGTTCCCGGCTTCCATCGTCGAGACGGATCCGGCAAACGGCGCCAAGAACAACTCCCTGCAAAACGTCGCTTTCAGCGTCGGCGCGGTGGCTTCGCCGCTGTTTATGGGCGCGCTCATCGAAAACGGCGCCAACTGGCGCGTGCTGTATGCCATCATCGCGGCGGGCTCGGTGCTCATTATCGCCTTGCTGCTGGCGATGAGAGTCCAGCCCGTCAATATCACGGATCAGAACGAGGGCAAAGTGGGCATCCGGGGGCTGTTTGCGCTGGTGGGCGTATTCTGGGTCGCGATTCTGTTCTCCTGCGGCTCTATGGAGAATGGCATCGTGGGCTTTTTGAAGAATTTCTTCGTGCAGGAGCTAAGCACAGAGGCGCTGGGCGGCGTGGCCGTCTCGCTGTTCTGGGTTTCCATGATCCCCTCGCGCCTGCTCTGCGGCTATTTCAAAAACCAGAAACTGCTGGTGAAAATCTGCATGGCCGGGGCGGCGCTCTGCTGCCTGGGGCTGGGATTCGTCAGAAACGGCGTGCTGGCGCTGATTCTGGTGGGCCTGGCAGGCTTCTTCCAGGGGCCGGTTTACCCCGCCATCAGCACGATGGCCATGCAGGCTTCGCCCGAGAATATGGGGCTGATCTCCTCGCTGATGCTGGTCTTTTCCAACGCGGGCGGGATGCTGGTCAACTTGGCCATGGGGCCGGTTTCGGACGGCCTGGGCATTGGCGGCGCTTTCTGCTTTGCCGCAGGCGTGGCCGCGCTGGCGTTTCTCACCTACTTCTGCTTTGCCGGCAAGAAGAAAAGGGCATAGACATGTGCAAAAGCCCCGCTTCGGCGGGGTTTTTTGTGCGCCAGGGCAGGCGCGCAGCGAAATTCTGCCTTTTGCCGGATTTTTGCCGCCAAAGGCCAGGGAATTTCGCGCAGGGCTTGCAATGTTGCGGTAAAATGGGGTAAAATTACTTATTATACTAGTCTATACGCAAGCGAAGGGAGAAAACAATGTCTGATCATCTAACGCCGGAAACGGAAGAGAGAAAATCCAGAAACTTTATTGAGGAGATCATCGATGCAGATCTGGAAAGCGGCCGGGTGGCGCAGCTGCAAACCCGTTTCCCGCCAGAGCCCAACGGCTATCTGCATATCGGGCACGCCAAAGCGATTTGCCTGAACTTTTCCCTCGCGCAGCAGTATGGGGGCAAGTGCAACCTGCGCTACGACGATACCAACCCCGCCAAAGAGGATGAAGAGTTCGTCCGCTCCATCGAGGAGGATATCCACTGGCTGGGCTTTGAATGGGACAAAAAACTGCACGCCTCGGATTATTTCGACTATATGTTCGACTGCGCCGTGCTGCTCATCAAAAAGGGTCTGGCCTATGTCTGCGACCTCTCCGCTGAAGAGATTCGCGCCTACCGCGGCACGCTCACCGAGCCGGGCAGGAACAGCCCCTGCCGCGAGCGCAGCGTAGAGGAAAACCTGGAGCTTTTCTACGCCATGCGGGACGGCAAGTTCGCGGACGGCGAGAAGGTGCTCCGGGCGAAAATCGATATGAGCTCGCCCAACCTGAATATGAGGGACCCGGTCATCTACCGCATTTTGCGCAGCGAGCATCACCGCACGGGCAACCGCTGGATCATCTACCCGATGTACGACTATGCGCACCCGCTGGAGGATGCGTATGAGGGCATCACGCATTCCATCTGCACGCTGGAATTCGAGGCGCACCGCCCGCTCTACGACTGGGTCATCGAGCACTGCGAATGCGATCCTGCGCCGCATCAGTACGAATTTGCGCGGCTGAATCTGACGCGCACCATCATGAGCAAGCGCTATCTGAAAATGCTGGTGGATGAAGGCGTCGTCTCCGGGTGGGACGACCCGCGCATGCCCACCATCAGCGGCCTGCGCCGCCGGGGCTATACCCCAGCCGCCATCCGGGATTTCTGCTCCCGCATCGGCGTGGCCAAGGCCAACAGCGAGGTGGAAACCGCGCTGCTCGAGCACTGCGTCCGAGAGGATCTCAACGCCCATGCGCCGCGGCTGATGGGCGTGCTGCGCCCGCTCAGGCTCATTATCGAAAACTACCCCGAGGGCAAAACCGAGATGATGACGGCAGAAGACCTGCCCGGCGGCGAGACCACGCACCAGGTCCCCTTCTCCAGAGAGCTGTATATCGAGCAGGAGGACTTCATGGAAGTCGCCCCGAATAACAAATATTTCCGCCTGGCTGTGGGCAAGGAAGTGCGGCTGAAAAACGCCTATATCATCAAATGCGAGCGCGTGGAAAAGGACGAAGCAGGCAATATCACGGCCGTCATCTGCTCCTACGACCCGCTCTCCAAAACCGGCGACGTCAACGCCTCCCGCAAAGTCAAAGGCACGCTGCACTGGGTGGATGCCGCCGCGGCTGTGCCCGCGGAATACCGCATCTATGACTACCTGCTCCGCGAAGGCGAGGGCGATTTCATGGAGCGGCTCAACCGGGATTCGGTGCAGGTTCTGCACGGCTTTATCGAGCCGCAGATTTTGAAGGCCAAGCCGGAAGACAAGTTCCAGCTCATGCGCATGGGCTATTTCTGCGCAGACCGCCGGGATTTCTCGCCGGAGCATGTGGTTTTAAACCAGATCGTCGGCCTGAAGGATACGTTTGCAAAAGTAGTAAAGAAATAAACGGAGAATAGTATGACAGTCAGAACAAGATTCGCTCCCAGCCCCACCGGCTATCTGCATATCGGCGGGCTGCGGACGGCGCTTTATGCCTGGCTCTATGCCAGAAAGAATAACGGGCAGTTCATCCTGCGCATCGAGGATACGGATCGCAACCGCCTGGTAGACGAAGCCAGCGAGATCATCTACCGCACCCTGCGCGATACTGGCCTAACCTACGACGAAGGCCCAGATGTGGGCGGAGAATTTGGCCCGTATATCCAGAGCGACCGGCAGGAGATCTATCAGAAATACGCCGAGGAGCTGGTGGAGCGGGGCGCGGCCTACTACTGCTTCTGCAAAAAGGATCGGCTGGAGCAGATGCGCAGCGAGGCAGAGCAAAAGGGGCAGGTCGCCAAATACGATAAGCATTGCCTCTCCCTCTCCAAAGAGGAGGTGCAGGCGCGCATCGCGGCCGGGGAGGAATACGTCATCCGCCAAAACATCCCCACTGAGGGCGAGACGGTCTATGAGGATATGGTCTACGGCAAGATTGCCGTCCCCATGGCAGATCTGGAGGATAACATCCTGCTCAAGAGCGACGGCTGGCCGACATATAACCTGGCCAACGTCATCGACGACCACCTGATGGGCATCACGCATGTCATCCGGGGCATCGAGTATCTTTCCTCCACGCCAAAGTATAACTTGCTCTATGATGCGCTGGGCTGGGAGCGGCCAAAGTATATCCACCTGCCGCCCGTCATGAAGGATAAGAACCGCAAGCTCTCCAAGCGGCACGGCGATGCTTCTTATGAGGATTTCATCGCCAAGGGCTATCTCAAAGAGGCGATTTTAAACTATATTGCACTGCTGGGCTGGAGCCCGGCGGGCGAGCGGGAGATCTATTCGCTGGATGAACTGGCAGAGGTGTTCGACCTCTCGGGTATCAGCAAATCCTCCGCGATTTTCGATGTGGATAAGCTGACCTGGATGAACGGCGAGTATATCCGCGCCCTCTCCCAGGAGGAGTTTTTGGAGCGGGCCAAGCCGTATCTGGATGCGGCGCTGAAAAAGGAGTTCGACCGCGCCAAAATCGCAAAACTCATCCAGCCCCGGCTGGAGACGCTCACGCAGATTGAAGAGAAAGTCTCCTTCCTAAATGAGATGCCGGATTACAGCCTGGAGCTTTATGCGCATAAGAAGATGAAAACCACGCCGGAAAACTCGCTGCCCATCCTGCTGGAGGCGCGGGAGGCGCTGGAGCAGGTGGAGGAGTTTACCAACGACGCGCTCTATGCGGCGCTCTGCGCTCTGGCCGAGAAGCTGGAAGTGAAAAACGGCAGAGTGCTCTGGCCGGTGCGCGTGGCCATCTCGGGCACGGCAGTAACGCCGGGCGGCGCGACCGAGCTTGCTGAGATTCTGGGCAAGCAGGAGACGCTCTCCCGCATGGATGCCAGCATCGAGAAGCTAAGGCGCGAGCTTGGGCAATAGAGAGAAGAAATGAAAAAGCACACGGTTTTGCCGTGTGCTTTTTTATATGCGACGCGCGCAAAATAAAGCGGGCGGTGCGCCGGATTTTTAATGAATTAAGCTGTCCCAAAGCGCTTGTTTGAGCAGTGCGGCCAGAATGAGAGAGCCAAAGCCGATGAGAAAACGCAAAAAGAAGGGCATCCCGCTTGATTCGGGCTCGCTTTGGAACCGGTCTCTGTCCTCATAAGCGCCTTTGGACGAATCGGGGATATGCGGCAGGGAAGCATAGGGGGAAGGCTTTGGTGCAGAGGCCGGCGCGGAGGCGGGCTCTGCGTTCTCCGCCAGCGGTTTGCCGCAGCGAATGCAGAATTTAGCCTGCTCCGGGCTGTCAGCCCCGCAGGAAGAGCAGTGTTTCATAATAACCTCACTTTAATAAATATCGTTGATGCGCACACGAATGCCATCCGAAGCTTGAGCGTGGAGGGAATTCATGCGCACAGGCAAACAATAGGAGATTTTGTTATTGCGCACGGCTACCGTATCCGTAGCCGAAGTCACGAAGGAGTCGCCCCAGTAGATAGAGACGGTGATATTTGCCTGGGAAAACTGTGTTTTTGAATCAATATAGATGGTGCCTTGAATAAGATATGTATTCGCCCCATGGCCGTCGCTTAGCTGTGCATCGCCGCCCAGCCGATAGGTATAGGACGCAGAGCTGGAAGACGAAGTGCCGTCGCCGATCTGATCCAGGCCAATGCCCATCTGAATCAGCAAAAACAGTATGCAGATACAGAAGACAATGAGCGCCGCCCCGCCCAGCAACGCGGGCCAGCGGGATTTTTTGCGGGGAGATTTTCCGCCTTTGGCCGAAGCGGGGATATGCGGCAGGGCGGCATAGGGCGAGGGCCGGGATATGCCGGGCGCAGATGGAACCGCGCCGGGAAAGGCGCTTGCCCTTTGCATCGGCGCATCCGCTGGCCGCGCGCTTTGGCTTTGCTGGGCATCACCCGTTGCCGGTTGCCCGTTGGAAAGCGGAGCGCCGCAGCGAATGCAGAATTTGGAATTGTCTGGGCTTTGTTCAAAGCCGCAGGATGGGCATTTTTTCATAAAAACCTCGCTGTCTTGGATGGACGGGTGCGTCTGGCTACAAGTCTGACAGCCGCAAAATCACGTCATAGTAATCCACGTTTCGCATTTGGCTGGGGTGCATATCGCAAAGGATGCGGAATTTGATCTCCGAGCCGTAAACCAGCACATCCGCCGTGCAATCCTGCAAAAGATGGTCGTTTTCGTCGTAAAGCTCGACGGTAACGCTGCCATTCATGATAGCGGAGGAGGAATACAGTTTGAGTTCTCCGAACACATAAACCTTATCTCCGCTGGCGCTTTTTTCCATGTCAATCTCCACAATCTCAAAATCCCAGGAGGGCTTTTTTGAGGGGGCAGGCCGCTCGGAGGGCCGGGAGACGGGCCTGGAGGGAACAGCGGGGGCTGGGCCTGTGCTGCCGCCTGGAAAAGAAGCTTGCGGGCGCAAACCAGGGTGGGAGCCCTCGAGCCCAGAACTGGAAAGGCAATACCAAAACAGCCCAACAGTGCATAAAATAAACGCTAAGATAACCCCCATTCCTTTGAACAGCTCATTTGTCTTGCTGCGCTGGGGTGCGCGCCCGCCTTTGGCCGAAGCGGGAATATGCGGCAAGGCGGCATAGGGCGAGAGCCGGGAAACGCCGGAAGCAGATGGTGCCGCGCCTGAGAAGACGCCCGTTCTTTGTGTGGGCGCATCCGCTGGCCGCGCGCTTTGGCTTCGCTGGGCATCGCCCGCCGGTTGCCCGCCGGAAAGCGGAGCGCCGCATCGAATGCAGAATCTGGAATTGTCTGGGCTTTGATCAAAGCCGCAGGAAGGGCATTTTTTCATAAAAACCTCTGGCCGGCGTCTCGGCTGCCGCGCAGAACCGGAGCCGGAATGGAGCATCAGGAGATACGCCGCCGCGCCGGTCTTTCAGCTGAGCGATACCCCCCAGGTGTGGGAAAGAACGCTTATTCCATTTTGCGGGGACCGTTTAACGACTATGCTAGGCCCCCATAGGAGGCGTATAAAACGCGTGTGAAAAAAAGGGATGCCGCACGGCGCATTCGCCGGGTTATCCCCCTGCCGCGCCCGGCAAAAGGCGGATACTGCCGATTTTATGCTGCGCCTCCCTGCGCAGAGAAAAGCGCGCTTTGGAAAACAAACCGGGCAGGGCTTTGCGGTGCATTCAAAAAATAATGGGAACATAGTTTCTACTATAAATTATAGAAAAATCAAGGAAAATAGTCAATATATAGGCGGAAACAATGATAGAATGGCGGGAAATAAAAAATAAAAAAGAGCCAAGCGGCTCTTTTTTTGCATCCGGCTTATGTGTTGCGGTCGACTTTTTTCATCTGCTTCAGGTTGCCGATTTTCTGCGCGCGGGCATCCAACTCTGCCATGACCTGCTCCAGCGGCAGGCCAGTTTCGGCCAGCAGAACCATCAGGTGATAGAGCAAGTCGCAGACCTCGCCGCAAAGGGGCTCGTGCGCGCCGTTTTTGGCCGCGATGATGACCTCCCCCGTCTCCTCTGCCACTTTTTTGAGAATCTTATCCAGGCCCTGCTCGAAGAGATAGCAGGTGTAGGAGCCCTCGGAAGGGCTTTGCCTGCGGCTCTGGATGACGTCGTACAGCGTTTCTAATGTCTCTTTCATTGTTCCTCCTCCATGCAAAAACTGCGGTAAAAACAGGTGCGGTTGCCGGTATGGCAGGCCGGGCCGGCGGGCTTCACCAGCAGAAGAATGGTATCCTCGTCGCAGTCGTAAAGCGCCTGCAAAACGAACTGGAAGTTGCCCGAAGTCTCTCCCTTCACCCAAAGGCTCTGGCGGCTGCGGCTATAGAAGGTGCTCTTTTTTGTTTGCAGCGTCTGCTCCAGCGCCTGCCGGTTCATATAGGCCAGCATGAGCACTTCCCGGCTTTCGGCATCCTGCACGATGGCCGGGATGAGCTCGGATTTTTTGAAAAATTGATCTAGATTCATGGTTTACTCCTTGCGGTTTTGATGCGGCAGGCCGCCCTGCCTGTTTTTTACAGCCGAATGGCCACGCCGCGCTCTTTGAGATACCGTTTGAGCTCGGGGATGGGCAGCTCGCGGAAATGGAAGAGCGTTGCCGCAAGAGCCGCGTCCGCCCCGGCCTGGAAGGTATCGTAGAAATGCGCGGGCGTGCCGCCCCCGCCGGATGCGATGACCGGGATATCCACGACTTTGGTCACCGCGGAAATGAGAGCGTTGTCAAACCCGGCCTTGGTGCCGTCTGCATCCATAGAAGTGACGAGCAGTTCCCCGGCGCCCAGATCTGCGGCCTCCCTGGCCCAGGCGATGGCGTCGATGCCCGTATCGATGCGGCCGCCGTTGATATAGACGTGATAGCCATCCGCCGTGCGCTTGGCGTCGATGGCGCAGACTACGCATTGCGAGCCGAACTTTTCCGCCGCTTTGGAGAGCAGTGCCTTATCCCGGAGCGCCGCAGAGTTGACCGAGATTTTATCCGCCCCGGCCAGCAGCAGCGTACGGAAATCCTCTACCGTGCGGATGCCTCCGCCCACCGTCAGCGGGACGAACAGCTCTTTTGCCGCCTTTTCCACCAGCCGGGCGAATGTGTTCCGCCCTTCATGCGTCGCGGTGATATCCAGAAAAGTCACCTCATCCGCGCCGACTTCGTTATAGTATTTGGCGTTTTCCACGATGTCTCCCGCATCCCGCAGGGAGACAAAGTTCACGCCCTTGACGACCCGCCCGTCTTTGACGTCCAGGCAGGGAATAATTCTCTTTGCAAGCATTGCATACCTCCGGTTATTTGGCCGCTTCCAGCGCCTCTTCCAGCTTCAGCGTCCCTGCATAGAGGGATTTGCCGCAGATAGCGCCGTATAGTCTCATGGCCCGCAGAGCCCGGATATCCGCCAAATCCTTGATGCCGCCGCTGGCCACCAAGTTAACCCCCGGCGCGGCCTGCGAAATGGCGGCGAGCATCTGTGTGCAGGGGCCGGCCAGCGTGCCGTCCCGGCTGATATCCGTGGCGATGATAGTCCTGCATCCGAGGTCTGCCACTTGCTCCGCAAACTCCAGATAGGGGAGATTGGAATGCTCCGTCCAGCCGGATGTGGCGACAAAACCATCCTTGGCATCGATGCCCACGGCGATTTTTTCACCGTATTCCCGCAGTGCCTGGGCCAGAAAGGCGAGATCCGTCGCCGCAGAACCCAAAATGACCCGGGAAATGCCCAGCCCCAGCGCGGCATCGATATCCGCCATGGTGCGGATGCCGCCTCCCAGTTCCACGGGAATGCTCAGCGCCCGGCAGACCTCGGCCACAGCCGCCCGGTTTTCCTCTCTGCCGGCGCCGCCCTTGGCGCCGTCCAGATCCACCATATGCAGACACTGCGCCCCGGCCCGCTCAAAGCCAAGGGCCGTTTCCAGCGGATTTTCGGCCACCTGGTGCGCCGTGCCGTATTCTCCTTTGACCAGCCGGACGCACCTGCCGCCCAGCAGGTCAATAGCAGGAAGCAAAATCATAGGTTTTCTCCTTTGCAGAAGTTTTCCAGAATGCGCAGGCCGGTCTCGTGGCTCTTTTCCGGGTGGAACTGCGCGCCGTAGACGGGCAGAGCCGGGCTCTTGACCAGCGCCGGGATGGCTTCGCCATACTGCGTGCCGGCCAGGATATTTTCCGGCGCCGTCTCTGCCCGGAAGGAATGCACAAAATACACATAATCCCCGGAGGAGATGCCCTGCAAGATGGGGCTTTGCTGGGTTAGGCTCAAATCGTTCCAGCCGATATGCGGAATTTTCAGCCCTTTGGCATCGATGGGGACGACGCCACCCGAGATGAGGGCGAGGCCATCTGTCTTTCCGTATTCCAAACTGTATTCAAACAGAAGCTGCATGCCAAGACAGATGCCCAGCAGAGGCTTGCCCCTGCGGCACTGCCGCAAAATCTCCTGCTTCAGGCCGGAGGTTTCCAGCGCCTGCATGGCATCGGGAAATGCACCCACGCCCGGGAGAATCAGCCGGTCTGCCGCCTGCAAATCTGCCGGATCCCGGGTAATTTTGCCGGGCACACCCAAATGCTCCAGCGCGTTGCAGACGCTGTGCAGGTTGCCCATGCCGTAATCAATGACCGCTATCATAGCACGCCTTTCGTCGAGAGCAGCGCCGCAGAGGGCTGCATTGCCTGGGAAATGCTGCGGGCAAAGGCCTTGAAAAGCCCTTCGACTTTGTGGTGATCGTTAGCTCCATAGAGCACTTCCAGATGCAGGGTGGTTTTGGAGCTATAGGTAAAGGCGTAGAAAAATTCTTCTACCATGCAGACATCCAGCGCGCCGATGCTCTGGTTGTTAAAACCCGCGCGGAATACCAGATAGGGCCGGCCGGAAATATCGATGACCGAGCGGCAAAGGCATTCATCCATGGGGACGTACGACTGCCCGTAGCGGGCCAGCGGTGCATCGCCCAGCGCCTGCCGGAAGGCTGTGCCAAATACGATGCCCAGATCCTCGATGCTGTGGTGGCAGTCCACCTCGTAATCCCCGGCCAGGGAGAGGCTGATGTTCATGTTGCCGTGCACGCACAGCGCCGTCAGCATGTGGTCGAAAAAGCCGATGCCGCTGCTGCCCGTAAATGCGCCGGGCTGGCCGGCCTCCAGCAGTTCCAGGCTCAGCGTGATATCCGTCTCTTTGGTTTTCCTCGAAAAAGATGTGCTTCTCATTTTTGTTCCTCCGTCATTTTTTCCAGCGCCGCATACAGCGCGCCAAGCTCCTCGTCGAATGAGGCGGTAATGCGCAGGGCACCCTGGCCGAACAGCCGGATGATGATGCCCTGCCTTTTTAAATACTCATAGATTTGCACGGCGTTTTCCGCCTCCAGATAAACGAAGTTGGTATGCGTCGGAAAAACGCGCGCTCCGGGCAGCAGCTGCTTGAGCCGGCGTTCCAGCCTGCGCGCTTGCCCCATGAGGAATACGCCGTGGTTTTCGCCCTGCTCCAGCAGGATACGGCCCATGATCTGCGCAGGTGTGCTCACGTTATACGGGCTTCGGGCGGTATTGAGCGCCGAAATGAGGGCGGGGTTTGAAACTGCAAAGCCCAGCCGCAGGCCGGCCGCGCCCCATGCCTTGGAGAGCGTGCGCAAAACGATGAGGTTGGAAAGCGCCGGCGCATCGCCCAGCAGGGTTTGATCCCAAAAATCCATATAGGCTTCATCCACCAAAAAGAGCACATCCTCCCGCTTTTGGATGAGCAGAAGCAAACTTGCCCGGGGAATGCCCGCGCCGGTTGGGTTGCAGGGGTTGGAGAAGATGACGGCTTTTGCGCCGCTCTGCGCCAGGGCCGCTTCCAGCTCCGCCCCGCCAAACTCCGCCTCCCGCTGGCAGGAAGCCAGATGGACTTCCGAAAGCTCGGCATAAAAGCGGTACATGGAGAAATCTGGCGAGGCCAGCAGCAGGGTATCCCCCTTGGCAAGGAAGGAGGAGAGCAGCAGGCTGATGAGCTCGTCCGAGCCGTTCCCAGCCATGATAAAGCGGGGATCGATGCCGTAGCGCGCGCCAAAAGCCGCGCAAAGGGCGGCGGCGCTGGCATCGGGATAGCGGTTGAGCGGGGTGATGAGCAGCTCATGCAGGAACGCCTCTTTGGCCAGCATGGGCAAATCAAAAGGGCTCTCGTTGGCGTCCAGCCGGACGGCATAGCTGCCCGCGCTTGGGGCATAGGGCGTCATACTGCGCAGTTTTTCGGGAAGTAAGTTCATGGGATCCTCCTGCTATTTGGCCTGTTCTTTGCGGATGCGCACAGAGGCGGCGTGGGCCGTCAGCCCTTCCGTCTGGGCAAAGCGCATGATATCTTCGGCGTCTTCCAAAAGCGCCTGCCGATCATAGCAAAGATAGCTCATTTTCTTCAAAAATGCGTCTACGGAGAGCGGGGAAGAGAACCGCGCCGTGCCGTTGGTGGGCAAAACGTGGTTGGTGCCCGCAAAATAGTCGCCCAGCGGCTCGGGGGCATATTGCCCCAGGAAGATGCTGCCCGCGTTTTTGACGTTTGCCAGATCCGCGTAAGGATCTTTGGTTAAAATCTCCAGATGCTCGGGGGCGATGGTATTGGCGATGGCGAAACCATCCTCCATGCTGGGCACGATGACGGCCCCGGAGTAGTTTTTCAGAGACTGCGCGATGATCTCCCTGCGGGAGAGCGTGGCCATCTGCTCTTCTATGCAGGCCGAAACCTGCTCTGCCAGAGCCCGGCTGGTCGTGATGAGCACGGCGCTGGCCAGCGCATCGTGTTCCAGCTGGGAGAGCAGGTCCGCCGCGGCATAGGCGGGGGTGGCCGTCTCGTCTGCCAGGACGAGCACTTCGCTGGGCCCGGCGATCATATCGATATCCACGATGCCGTAAACCTGCCGCTTTGCCTCGGCGACGAACACATTGCCCGGCCCGACGATCTTATCCACCGCCGGGATAGACTGCGTTCCATAGGCCAGCGCGGCCACGGCCTGGGCGCCGCCCACCGTGAAAATCCGGCTCACGCCCGCGATTTTGGCCGCGGCGACCACCGCCGGGTTCACGCCCTCGGCCTTGGGCGGGGTTACCAGCACGATCTCGCCCACGCCCGCAACTGCCGCGGGAATGCAGTTCATGAGCACAGTGGAGGGATAAGCCGCCGTTCCGCCCGGAACGTAGACGCCCACCCGCTCCAGCGGGCGCACAATGCGGCCCAGCATCCGGCCGTTTTCCCGCATCTCATAACCTGCGCAAAGCTGCTTTTCATGGTAGGCGCGGATATTGGCCGCGGCCTTTTGCATGGTGGCAAAAAGCGCCGGGTCTACCGCCGAAAGACAGTCTGCAATTTCCTGCTCAGAAAGGCAGAGAGAGGAGAGGGAGACGCCGTCGAACTGTTCGCAGTAGCGCAAAAGAGCCGCATCGCCTTCCCGGCGGACATCTTCGATCACCTGGCGGACTTTCTGCGAGATTTCCTGCGCCTCACTGCCTGCTCTGGATTCCAGAGCGGCGAAAAGCTCCTTTTCCTCTCCTTTGGATGCGTCAAATATTTTCAGCATGAAATGCTTCCTCCGTTTTCTTCCTTCTATCATACCAGATTTTGCGCCGCCTGGCGCATTTTTCTAGAGCGCGGCCGCCATTTTTGCCGCAAAGGCGGAGATCTCCTCATTTTTCAGCTTCATGGCCGCGCTGTTGACGATGAGCCTTGCGGAAAGCTCGGCCACGTCTTCATAGACGCACAGGCCGTTTTCGCGCAGGGTGTCGCCCGTCTCCACGATATCGATGATGGCGTCTGCCAGACCGAGAATGGGAGCCAGCTCTACAGACCCCTCGATTTTGACGATCTCGCAGTCCACATTTTTGCTGGCCAGGAACCGGCGGGAGACATTCGGATACTTGGTGGCGATGGCCTTATGGCTATACCCTTCGTAGAAGTTCTTTCCGGCGATGCCTGCCAGAGCGAAGCGGCATTTGCCAAAGCCCAGATCCAGCAGTTCATAGAAGCTGCCTCCCTGCTCCATGATGGTATCCCTGCCCACGATGCCCGCATCGCAGACGCCGCTTTGCACATAAGTAATGACATCCGGCGCTTTTGCCAGGATGATCTCCAGATTGCCGCAGCAAAAGACCAGCTTGCGCCCCTTGTCCCGGACGGGGGAGACGTCGTATCCGCAGGCTTCCAGCAGATCCAGAGCCTTTTTTTCAATTCTTCCTTTGGTGAGTGCCAGCTTTATCATACGTCCCTCCCGATGTTTTTGAGATATTCCCCGGCCCGGCGGATATCCTGGCTGCCCGCTTTAAAATCGATGGGGAAAGCGGCCGGGGCGGCGGGCTTTTCTTTCGCCGCAGCAACCTCCGAGAGGTTGAGCGCAAAGCCGCAGGCAGGCAGGGGATAGCCGAAGCTGCCCAGCAGGTTGTCGTAGCGCCCGCCCGAGAGCACTTCCTCGCCGATGCCGCCCTGATAGCCCTTAAAGACCAGGCCGGTGTAGTAGTCGATATTCTGGACGATGCCCAGATCGATGATGATGCGCTCGCCGTATCCCGCATCCGAAAACGCCTGATAGATGGATTCCAGATACGAGAGGATGGCCAGCGCCCGCTCGTTGCCCTCTGCCAGCTCCCGGGCCTTTTTCAGCACATCCGCTCCCCCGCAGAGCCTGGGCAGAATTGCTGCCAGCTCCACAGCCTTGGCCGCCACGGCGTTGAGCGAGAAGGAAAAGCCGCTGCTGTTCTTGGCCGCGATATAGTTTTTCAGATCCGCCCGCTCGGATTGGCTGATCTGCTCGTCGAAGAGCAGAATCTCAAAGAAATTGGCATAGCCGATCTCGATTTTATAATCCTCACTGCAAACGGCCATGGTTTGCAGGGCGGTAAACAGGCAGCAGAGGTCTTCTGCCTCCGGGTCGCCGCCCAGAATTTCCACGCCGCTCTGCAAAATTTCACTGCGCCGGGCGTGATAGGCGTCGCCGGCGCGGTAGACATTCTGGCTGTAGCAGATTTTCAGCGGAAGCGCCGCATCCCGCAGTTTGGAAGAGGCCACCCGAGCGATGGGGGAGGTGTTATCCGGCCGCAGGGCCACCAGCCGTCCACTGCGATCCGTAAACTGAAAAATCTCCTCCTGAGGGATGCACTGGCGGTCGTGCGCGAACACATCGCAGTATTCCAGCGTGGGCGTGCAGACGGGGGAGAACCCCAGCCGGGCATAGAGCTCCAGCAGTTCGGCCTCCAGCCTGCGCTGGGCCAAGACCTCTTCAAAGATCAAATCCCGCGTTCCTTCGGGGACATTTTTTTGAATGATTTTAGACACGTTATTTCTCCTATAATTTACTATGCTACTATATTATCTTATTACCGTAATAAATTTTACCACGCTTCCGCGCCTCCGTCAATGCCTTGGCGGGAAAAAACGAAAGAGCGGGCGGCGCGCCCGGCCCTTTTTATGCCGCGCCTGCCCGGCAAATACGGCATAGAAAAAGCCCTCCGTTTTAGGCGGAAGGCTTTTGAAGCGCGTTTTAGAGCCAATGCCCATTGGCCCGCTTATAAAAGCGCTTGATGATCTGCGCGCCCAGGCAGTATCCCGCCAGCAGTACGGCCAGCCAGGGCAGGAAGGCGGCGGGCAGGGCCGCCATATCCAGATAGGCCGCAAAGCCGCCAAAGCCGATGCCAAGGGTCAGCGCCGAGAAGAGCAGGGTGGTGGCCAGCAGCAGGCCGGCTGGCCTGCTCTGGGCAAAGGGAACCCTCTCTGTGCGGATCATGTGCACCACGAGGATCTGCGAGAGCGTCCCGTAGACGAAGTTGCCGCATTGGAAGAGCGCGGCGTTCTGCACCGTATTCGCGCCCATGGCCCACCAGAGCACGCCGTAGCAGCAGAGGTCGAAGAGCGAGGAGAGCGGCCCCATGGAAAACATGAATTTCTGGATACTGGCCGTATCCCACTTATGCGGTGTTTTGAGATAGGAATCGTCCACCCGGTCAAAGGGGATGCCCAGCTGGGCGAAATCGCAGAGCAGATTCTGGGCCAGAATCTGCACGGGCTTTAAGGGCAGGAAAGGGAAGAGGATACTGGCCAGCACCACGGAGATCATGTTGCCAAAATTGCCGCTGGCCGCCATCTTGATGTATTTCATGATGTTGCCAAAGGTTCTGCGCCCTTCCAGCACGCCCTGCTCCAAAACCATCAGATCCTTTTTCATCAGGATGATATCTGCCGTCTCTTTGGCGATATCCACGGCGCTGTCCACCGAGATGCCGACGTCGCTCTGGCGCATGGCCAGGGTGTCGTTGATGCCGTCGCCCATGTAGCCCACAGTGTGCCCATTCGCTTGAAACGCGGCTACAACCCGCTGTTTCTGCGCTGGGGAGAGCTTGGAGAACAGGCAGCATTCCCGCACGGCCTTGCAAAGAGCCTTGTCGCTCATGGCCTCCACGTCCACCCCCGTCAGGCAGTGATCTGTATCCACGCCGACTTTGCCGCAGACTTTGACGGCCACGCCCTCGCTGTCTCCCGTTAAGACTACGACTTTGACGCCGTGCTCCTGGAGCGCGGTGATGGCCTGGGCGGCGCTCTGCTTGGGCGGGTCTAAAAAGCCGATAAATCCCAGCAGAACCATGTCCTTTTCGTCGCTGGTATCAAACGCGCCTGCCTCGCGGATCTCGTTTTTCTGAGCCACGGCCAGCATACGCAGGCCATCGAAGTTGTGCTTCGCATAAACCTGCTGAGCCAGCGCGCGGTGCGCATCGTCCAGCGGGCGGATCTCGCCGCCGAAATCCGCATACGAGCAGATGGCCAGCACTTCCTCCACGGCTCCCTTGGTGATGAGCTGGCGCTTGCCGGCGGAATCTTCTAGGACGACGCTCATGCGGCGGCGGGAGAAATCGAAAGGAATCTCGTCCACATGCCGGTATTCCTCCAGCAGGCCGCCCAGCCCGTTTTTCTTGGCCCGCTCGATGACGGCCACATCGATGAGGTTTTTCAACCCCGTCTGGAAGTAGCTGTTCAAAAAGGCGTGGCGCAGCACACGCTGGTCGTCGTCGCCGTTCAAATCCATGTATTTTTCCAGGACGATCTTGTCCTCGGTCAGCGTGCCCGTCTTGTCCGTGCAGAGCACGTCCATCTCGCCGAACGTCTGAATGGCGGAAAGCGTTTTGACGATAGTCTCGTGCTTTGCCATGTTGACGGCGCCCTTGGCCAGCGTAGACGTCATGATGACGGGCAGCATCTCGGGCGTCAGCCCGACTGCGATGCTCACGGCAAAGAGCAGGGCGTTGCCCCAGTCGTTTTTGAAAAAGCCGTTGATGAGGAAAATCACGGGCACCATGATGAGCATGAAGCGCAGCAGCAGCTTGCTCACCGAATCCACGCCCTGCTCGAAGCTGTTCTTGGCCCGGTCGCCCGAGAGCGCCTTGGCCATGGAGCCGAAATACGTCTCGCCGCCCGTGGCCACGACCACCGCCGTGGCGCTGCCGCTGACCATGTTGCTGCCCATAAAGCCCAGGTTTGCAATATCTGTCAGCGCGTCCGTCCCGCCCTTGGGCTTGCTGAATTTTTCCACCGGGCTGGATTCCCCGGTCAGCGCAGACTGAGCCACGAAGGCGTCTTTGGCCGAGAGGAACAGCACATCGCCGGGCAGCATATCCCCGGCCGAGAGCCGCACGATATCCCCCGGGACGATTTGCGCCATATTAAGCTCGGTATAGACGCCGTTGCGCAGCACATCCGCCTTGTTGGAAATCATGGCCGAGAGCTTGGCGGCGGCCGCAGAGCTGCGCTCGCTCTGGATGAACGAGATGACGCTGGAAGTCAGCACCAGCCCGATGATGACAAGTACCGTCGCCCAGTCCGGCCGGGCCGAGAGCATGACGTCCGTGATAAACGTAATCGCGGCAACGAGAAACAGAACGATGTTGAAGGGGTTGATAAACGCCTCTGTCAGCCGGGAGAGAAAGCTGCTCTGCTCGCCGGATGCGATGACGTTCTCGCCGAATTCCTCCAATCGCTCCTCGGCCTGCTCGTCCGTCAGGCCGGAATGCAGGGTAATAAGGGAGGAGAGCGCGTCGTCCGTGGGCAGGTATGCCAGGCGCCGGAGCCTTGCTTCGCTCTCGCTTCTCTTTTGCTGCATGGATGCTCTATCTACTTTTTTTCGAAATAAACTCATGCGTTTCAATCCTTTCATACTAGTTTTTGCAATGGACAACTAAATATGAACAGGACAGAAGAACATGCTAGCTAAAAATGCCGAGGGAGAACAATGGCAAGGGCACATCGTCGTCGCTTTGCAGCAAGGTAAGCAGGCAGTTTCCACTGTGGCTGTTCCGCATACTGTGGCTTATCATGTTCTCACCTCCATTCAAAATTGCAAAATAAAAGCCTTCGCGCGATGGCAAAGGCACAATAACCGACCAGAACCATCGTCCGAGTTTTAGCTCATAGGGGCAATGAAACTGCGTTAGAGCACGCCTTGCATCGACATGCTCTGCTCACCAGCTATTGATGTCTCCATCAGGTCACGGCAGCAGCCCGTATCCGCTATGTAGCCTCACCTACCGATTTCGGTATATTTAAAGCATAGCTCATTTTAGGAGCGCTGTCAATCGCCTGAAAAATTTTTTTGGCCGGGGAGCGCGCTCTGGGCAAAGCCAGCGCGGCGTGGTATGATAAGAAAAAAGGAGGGGTTATCATGGAATTTTTAGAACTCGCAAAAAAGCGGTATTCCGTCCGCAGTTTTTCCAAAAAGCCGGTGGAGCCGGAGAAGCTGGCGGCGGTTTTGCAGGCAGGCCGGCTGGCGCCCACGGCGACCAACGCCCAGCCCCAGCGCATTTTGGTTCTGCAAGGCCAGGAGGAGATGCAAAAGCTCGCCGAGTGCACCAAATTCACCTTCGATGCGCCCATGGCGCTGGTGGTCTGCGCGGATCAAGAGCAGGCCTGGGTGCGCGGGCATGACGGCAAGAACCACGCGGAAATCGACGCCTGCATCGTCGCCACGCATATGATGCTGGCCGCGGCAGAGCTTGGCCTTGGGAGCACTTGGGTGGGCGTATTTCAGCCGGAACGCGTCGCCCAAACATTCGGCGCCCCGGAAAACTTTGTCATCACGGCCATTTTGCCCATGGGCTACCCGGCAGAGGATGCGAAGCCCAGCGACAGGCACGAAAAGAGAAAGCCGCTGGAAGAGACGGTCTGCTACCACTCGTTTTCCTAGGAAAGCGCAGAAAAGCAGCGCGGGAATGCCGCGCTGCTTTTTGTGCGGTCATTAGAGAAAGGAATCTGTGTTGGCGTGTTCGATAAGCTGTGAGACGATATACTGAAAATTCATAGCAGACTGAATTTTTGAGAGATGCAGCCGGGTATGAAAGCCGGCTGGCGTCTGAAAATCTAAAACGCCATAGCGGCAGATATCTTGAATTTCCCCTACAAAAAAGAGCCGCGGAATCTTCCGCGGCCCCTGTTTTGCCGGTGAAAGGCTATTTTTCTTCTTCGGCCGATTCACTCTGCCCGAGTTTGGAGACGACCGCCCACTCGATGCGGCGATCTTTGATCTCCTGCACCTCGATATGCAGGCCCGCAATATCCAGCGCAGGCGTGCTGCCATCCTCCGGAACGGCGCTGAGAGAATCCAAAATCATGCCGCCCAGGGTGTCGTATTCATCGTCCTCCGGGAGATCTATGCCAAGCGCTTCGGCGATGCTCTCGATATCCGTGCTGCCGGCGATGCGCCAGCGGTTTTCTCCCAACGGGAGAATTTCCGTCTCGTCCATCGGGTCAAACTCGTCGTAAATATTGCCGACGATCTGCTCCAGCAGGTCTTCCATGGTAACAAGGCCGCTGGTGCCGCCGTATTCGTCGACCACGATGGCCATATGCGTTTTGGTGTTCTGCATATTGCGGAATAAAATATCCGTCTGCACTGATTCGGGCACGAAGTAGGCCGGGCGCAGCAGCTCTGCCAGGGGCAGCGGCTGCTCCTTCTGCGCGTTGATCAGATAATCCCGGGTATTGAGAATCCCCTTCACGTCATCTGCATCTTCCTCGCAGACCGGGAAACGCGAAAGGCCGGTTTCCTCGATGCGCGCCAGAATCTGCTCGGGGCTGTCGTCCAGCCAGATGACTTCCATATCCGTGCGGTGGATCATGATATCCTCGGCAGACTGGTTGTTGAACTCGAAAATATTTTCGATCATCTCTTTCTCACCGGCCTCGATGGCGCCTTTCTCTTCGCCGATATCCACCATCATGCGGATCTCGTCTTCCGAGACTTCTTCCTCCTCCGCGTTCGGGTCGATGCCGAACAGGCGAAGCAGGCCATTGGTCGAGACTGTGAGCAGCCAGGTGATGGGGCGCAGGAAGGCCGCGAAGAAAGTGACAACGCCGCAGGCAAACCGTGCGACGCCCTCGGGCTTTTTCATGGCGATGCGCTTGGGAACAAGCTCACCCAGCACGAGCGTGAAATAAGACAGGATAATGGTGATCACGATGACCGCCAAAGTATTGAGCGTTTTTTCGGAAATCCCTGTCACTTGCAAATCGTCCACAAGCCATCTGGTGATGGGCCCGGCAAAACTATCCGCAGCAAATGCGGAGCCCAAAAAGCCGGCCAGTGTGATCGCGATCTGGATGGTGGATAAAAACTGCGTGGGCTGCTCGACGATGCGCAGAAGCCGCTTGCTTTTCTTATCCCCTGCCTCCGCATCCCGGCGCAGGCGGTTTTCGTTGAGCGAAACCACGGCCAGCTCGGTGGCGGCAAAGAACGCGTTGACTAGAATGAGAACAAATTGCAGAATAAGTTGAGGCCATATAGGGTCAGGCGACAAAGGATCTGACAAAGAGTATTCCCCCTTTAAAATAGTAAAATATTTCTCTGATGCGTTTACACAGAGATTAGCACTTATTATACCATAATTTTTGTGAAAGTACAGCAAAATCACCGCGTTCCAGCGGTGATTTTAAAGCGAAAAGAATCAAATTTCCTCGAATTTCTGTAAAAACTGCATCATACGCGCGCTTTTGCCCTCGCCCAGCACTTTTTCTGGGCTGCCTTCGGCCGCCACAATGCCGCCATCCAAAAAAAGGATGCGATCTGCGACGCTTTTGGCAAATGCCATCTCGTGCGTAACGATGACCATGGTCATCTTTTCCTTGGCCAGCTCCCGGATGACTTTCAAAATCTCGCCCGTCAGCTCGGGATCCAGGGCGGAGGTGGGCTCGTCGAAAAAGAGGATTTCCGGCTCCAGCGCCATTGCCCGGGCAATGGCTACCCGCTGTTTTTGGCCGCCTGAGAGCTGGCAGGGGTAGGCATCGGCCTTCTCGGCCAGGCCGACTTTTTGCAGCAGCGCCCGGGCCTTTTGCTCGGCCTGCTCTCTGCTTTGCCCGGCCACGCGGATGGGGGCAGCTGTGATGTTTTCCAGCACGGAAAGGTGCGGAAAGAGGTTGAAATTCTGAAAAACCAGGCCGGTTTTGCGCTGAAGCACCCTAAGAGTCTTTTTCTCGGCATAGACGGCAGGGCTGCCCTGAGCCAGCACCTGATCGCAGATTTCGATGCTGCCTGAATCGATGGTCTCCAGCATGAGCGCACAGCGCAGCAGCGTGGATTTGCCCGAGCCGGAAGGGCCGATGATGGCGACGATTTCGCCCCGATCGACGCAGAGGCTGACGCCCTTTAATACGGCGGTATCCCCAAAGCGCTTGGTGATATTTTGCATGGAAAGAAGCGGCTTTTTCATAAAAAACCTCACTTATAATAGGAAAGCTTGCGGCTGAGATAGGAGAAGCCCAGGGAGACAATGCCGTTCATGGCGAAATAGAAAATTCCGGCGATGATGATGGGCAAAGTGGAAAAATTGCCCGAGGCAGAGGTATTTGCCAGGCGGAAGATCTCCGCGACGCCAATGGTCTGCGCCAGAGCCGTATCCTTGACCAGCGTCATAAACTCGTTGCCCATGGAAGGCAAGATAATCTTGACAACCTGGGGCAGCGTGATGCGGAAAAACGTCTGCATCTTGCCAAACCCCAGCACTTTGGCGGCTTCTATCTGCCCGGGATCAATGGCCTGAATGCCGCCCCGGAAAATCTCGGCGAAATACGCGGCATAGTTGATGGAAAAGGCCAGGATGGCCGCCCAAAAGCGCGGCAGGCCGATGCCCAGCAGATCCGGCGGGACGAAATAGAAGAAGATGAGCTGCAGGATGAGGGGCGTCCCCCGGATGATGAGCAGAAAACTCTCCATTGGGACGCGCACCCATTTGCGGCGCGACATGCGGGCGGCCGCAAACACCAGGCCCAGGGGCAGGGAGAAGAGCAGCGTCAGAAAGAAAACCTCCAGCGTAACGACGGAGGCATCCAGCATATTGAGAAGAAAGGTTTGCAGTGCTTGGCCAGACATAAGCGCTCCTTTTCAAAAATAAGGCGGGAAGCCGGAGCCGCCCGCCGTTTTTACTTCGCTATTCCTGCGCCGCAGGGTTTGCGATATAGTAGTTTGCCACGACTTCATCCATCAAAACGGCATCTGCACCGCCCGAGGAGAGGTCGAACATGGCCAGAACATAGGTATCCACTTCCACAGCCGCGCCGCCCTTGAGGCTCGCAGCCAGATCCGGGAATTCTGCCAGCGCATCTACGGCAGTGGAGCCGCCTTGCAGAACCAGCGTCTTGCCAGCCAAATCCTCGGCGGTTTTCAGGCCCTTATCGTAGAGCTTCTGTGTGGTTACGATGACCTGGCGGTTTTGCAGATAGGGCATGGAGAGGCAGAGCTGCTCCTGGCGCTCGGGGTTGATGGAGAAGCCATTCCAGATGCAGTCGATATTGCCGGAATTGATTTCTTTCTCCTTTGCCGTCCAGCTGATGGGCTGGAGCACCAGCTCAACGCCCAGACGCTTGCAGACCTCCGTCGCCACGTCAATATCGTAGCCGACGATGTCGTTGTTTTCATCGCGGTAGCCCATGGGCGGGAAGGAATCATCTAGCCCGAGGACAAATTTGCCTCTCTCCTGGAGCTTAGACAGGGAATCATCGGTGGCATCCGCCGTAACCAGCGAGGCATCCACGATGCTCACTTCCTTGCCAAACCACTTTTCATCGATTTTGGCCAGCGTGCCGTCTTCCTTCATCTCGACCAGCGCCTTTTCTACGGCCTGGCAGAGCGCCTTATCCTCTTTGCGGAAGCCGATGGCAAACTGCTCTTCTGCCAGAGGCTCGGAGAGGACGACGTATCCCGCGTCTTTCTTTGAGCAGGAAGTCAGGCAAAGGGCGAGCAGCAACAGCGCCGCCATCAAAATCAAAGTAACTCTCTTCTTCATCATTCTTTCTCCAATCTAAATCATTCTTCGCCGAAATACTTCGGGTAAATTCCAAGGACGAATATTATACTAGCATAGTAGCGTAGTAAAGTAAAGAGAAATCTTAACAAAATATTCGGTTTTGCGCGGCAATTTGCCAGGGCGCACTTTTCGCGCTGCGGCAGCCAGGCATTTTGCCAAGAAAAAAAGCGCTGTATCAGCGCTTTTCCTCCTCTTCCTGCGGCGCAAGAAAGAGCTCTGGCGGCAGGCTGCGAATCTGCTCGGGCGTGAGCACGCTGTCTGTCCCAAGGCAGGCAGTACAGCGCGCGCCGCACTGCGGGCAGATGCACCCCAGCGTCAAATCCTCGGACTGCACCATATAAGTGCCGCAATTTTGGCAGCTGCATCGCATAAAAATGCCCTCCTTTTCTTATAAAAGAAACCCGAGCCGAAGGGCCCGGGCCTTTTTACGCGGTTAAAAAATGGTTATGGCTGCGGCCTATACATAGGGGACCAGCGTCCGCACATTCTTCATGAGCGGAGCAAGCCAAATGACAACGAAGGGCGTCAGCGCGATCGGAACGACGTCTGCGATGCCGATCCAGAGGATGCAGTAGGTATACTTCATACCAGTGAAGTAGGAGAGGGAAAGGCTGGTCGTCAGGATCATCAGAACGCCGAACAGGACGCTCCAGAGCAGGCTCATGCCGATGAACTTGCCCTTTTTGCCCGGCTCCAGCAGGCTCATCAGGTCAACCTTGCCGCCTTTGAGGTGAATGAGGGCGGGCAGAGCTGCCGAAAGGCCAACCGTGATGCCGTCGGTCAGCGGGCTGTGCAGGGCGATGAAGCTGCCCGAGAGCAGCGCCCAGACGATGGTGCCGATATAGCCGGAGAAGAAGCCGGTAACTGGCCCAAACAGATAACCGATCACCGGGATGATGAATGCGAATGTGCGGAAGTGCACACCGGGGATCAGCGGAATCGGACAGAGATATGCCCAAAGAATACCAGTCAACACGCCGAAGATGACGAAGAAGACGATGTTGACAAAGGAAAATTTCTTGGTGTTAGCATTTGCCATGATCATAATTCCTCTCTTTTAGTAATTGATTTGCGAGATTTCCTGCAAAATTGCAAAAAGTTTTTCGACCGCGTACGCGAAAAACGCTTGTCCTTTTTCTTTGGTGGCATAAGTGGGCGCGCCGATGACGCCGCTTTTGGTTACATCTTTGGTGCGCCAGCCGGCGTTGACGGGGCCAAATACCGTGACGAACTTATCGCCCGTGAAGCACTCGGCAGGATCTTCGTCCACCGCGAGATCCATGCGCACGGTTTCCGGCCGCGCTTCCAGCATCAGGGAAGTCTCCAGCTCGCAGGCATGGAAGATGCCATAGGGGCCGGACTGCTGATATTTCTCCCGGGCCTCTGCCCAGAAGGAGGTGAACCACCAATCGAACACATAGACCTGCAGGCCGAAATCGATGCGCAGATCCCGGGAAAGCAGGTTGGCCATATCCGTGTTGCCGCCGTGGCTGTTGAACAGCACCAGCTTTTTGAAACCGTGCTTTGCGATGCAGCCGGCGATATCGTGCAGAAGGGCATAGTAGGTCTGGGCGGAGAAAGTCAGCGTGCCGCAGAAATCCATATGCTCGTTGCTCTTGCCGATGTGAAGCTGCGGCGCGAAGATGACATTGCCGCCTGTATAGCTATCTGCGGCCGCGATGGCCTTATCCATCAGCGTGCTTAAGATGATGGAATCCGTGCCCACGGGAAGATGCGGGCCGTGCTGCTCTGTGGCAGACATGGGCAGCAGGACGATGGTATTATCCTTATCCAGCGCGGAAAGCTGGTCTCTGGAAAGATTTTCCCACTTTGCAATCATGGTTTGAAACTCCTTTCGGTTTTTGCTCTATTCCCGCATTAAACCGGGATATAGAAGAGAAAGCGCAGAGCGACCGTCCCGGCGATGGCAACGGCAGTTGCCAAAAGGAACCAGGCATCGTATTTGGATGCCTTGATGGTCTTATAGGACGTGCGCTTGACGCTGAAGTTCAGCTTATAGAAGTGCATGGCCAAAGAAATGGCATGACCCTTGCCGATGACGCGGAACAGCAGAGGAATCGAGAAAATGATATAGTTCTTGATTTTGGTTGCCGTGCCGCATTCCTCGATTTCCAGGCCGCGGGAGCTCTGGGCTTCCATGATGGCCCGCAGCTCTGTGATGATGATGGGGATGATCTGGAACACCAGGCCGATGGCAAAGCTGATGGAATAGGGCATATGCCATTTGCAGAGGCCCAGAATGATCTCGCTGAAGTTGGTCGTGATGAGCACCATGAAGAAGGAGGCGATCATCAGGTAGATGCGCAGGGAATAGACGAGGCCCTTATAGAAATCGTACCAATCGAAGCAGAGGTTCATCCCGAGCACATTGCCCTCATAGAAGATGGGGCCGCCCTCGACCGGGGGATGCTCGAATAATCCCAGCACGAACCAGAGCAGGAAGATAAAAATCAGAAGCGCTTTGAGCTGTCCCAGCAGTTTGCCCATCTCGGACATGATGCCGCAGCTCAGCCAGATGCCCAGGAAGAACAGGAACAAAAACACCAGCGCTGCGGCGGATTTGGTGAGAGACGTCAGCACGGCCATGGCCAGGAAGAAGAAGAACTTCGTGCGGGGATCCAGGCGGTGCAGGAGAGAATCCTTATCGACATACTGCAAATAATCCATAGTTAGGCATCCTCCCTTTTCAGCATAGCCGCGGCCTGCTCTGCAAATTCCTCGACGTTGTAGCACACTTTGCCAAACCCATAGCGCCGGGAAAGCCGGACGACAGGGGGCAGGCTGATGTTGATGGAATCAAAAATATCGTCTCTGCGGGCGAGGGCCTCCTTGCCGCCCTCGTAGATTTTCTTGCCGCCGCTCAGGATGACGGCGCTGTCCGCCACTTTGAAGACCAGCGGAATCTCGTGGCTGATCATGATGACCGTCTTGCCTTGCTCTTTGAGGAAGGCGATGATCTCCTCCAGCTGCTTTTTGATATGCAGATCCATGCCCAGGGTGGGCTCGTCCAAAATGACGACGTCTGCGCTGGAAAACAGCACCGAGAGGATGGTGAGCAGATGCTTCTTGCCCATGGAAAGGTTGATGGGGAAGGTCTCGGCATCTGCGGAGAGGCCGTATTTTTCCAACACTTCCGCAACCTGCTCCTCCGTGAAGGGAAGGCCCTGCATCCGGGCGCAGAAGGTAATTTCCTGGGTTACCGTCTGCTCGAAGAGCATGTGCTCGGGGTGCTGGAACACCAGAATGATGTTTTTGGAGATTTGCGCCACCGTCTTTTTGAGGGTGGACTGGCCGTTATAGCGGACGTCGCCGCTGGTGGGCTTATGTAGGCCGTTTAAATGCTTGACCAGCGTCGTCTTGCCCGAGCCGTTCTGCCCCATGATGGCCACCACCTGCCCCTTGGGGAAGGAAGTGTTGATATCTTTGAGCGCGTGGAAACCGTCCGCGAATATTTTATTGAGCTGATGCGCCGTCAAAAACGCCTCTTCGGGCAGTTCCTGAGCGGCGTGGGCGGGAAGCTCCTTTTGGGCGAAGAGCGCGTCCAGCTGCTGCAGAGCGCCCTGCATGGAATAGAACATGGGAATTTCCGGGCGGATTTTCGCCATGGCGCGGTAGATCTCCGCCTCCTGGGGAATGGTAACGCCCAGCTTCTCCTGCAAATCGAAGTTGCGGAAGAACTCCTCCTTTTCGCCGTCGAACAGCACCCGGCCATCCGAAAGGCCGACCACCCGATCCACAATTCCGGCAGACCATTCCAGGTTGTTATCCACGATGAGCACAGTCGTGCCGTCGGCGCGGAGCTGATTGAGCACGCCCTGCACCATCTTTTTGCCGTTGGGGTCCAGCGAGCTGACGGGCTCGTCCATGATCAGAATATTGGGGCGCATGGCCAGAACCGAAGCGATGCAGACGGCCTGCCGCTGCCCGCCCGAGAGCGCGGCCACAGAGCGCTTGCGCAGATACTGCAAATTCAGCAGATCCAGCACATATTCCAGGCGCTCGGAGATTTCCTGGGCAGGAAGGCCCATGTTTTCCATGCCAAACGCGATGGCATCTTCCACGCCATAGCCGAACAGCTGGTTTTCCGGCGACTGGCTGACGACGCTGACCAGCGGGTTTTCGCCCAGCTCCAGCTCGCCCTGCAAAACGCCGTTGCTCTCAAGCTTTGGGATGACGCCGCTTAAGATATTGACCAGCGTCGTCTTGCCGCAGCCCGAGGGGCCGACGACGGCCGTTACCGCGCTCTGCCGGATTTCCAGGCTGATATCTTTGAGCACCTCGCTGCCGTCCGGCGTATACTGATACGTGAGATTTTGGATACGATAATTCAAGAGAAACTCCTTTTGCCAGGGTTAAAATTTAAAGATGGGGAGGGATTCCAGGAAGATGATGTCGTCGCGCGCTCCTGCATCGCCCTCTGCCAGAATGGCCGCTTTGCCCGAGACAATGCCGCCCGCTTTTTTGACCAGCGCTTCCATGGCCTTGAGGGATTCGCCCGTGCTGATGACATCGTCTACAATCAAAATGCGCTTGCCCTCGATCATCTTGGCCTCTACTTCATCCAGGCAGAGAATCTGCTTTTTCTGCGTCGTGATGGAATAGACCTCGGTCACGAACGGGTTGACCATATAGGGCTTGATGCTCTTTCTGGCGACGAAATAGCGATCCATATTGAGCAGCCGAGCCAGCTCCTGCACCAGCGGGATGCCCTTGGCCTCTGCCGTGATCAGGTAGTCCACTTCGGGCAGCTTTGGCAAAAGCTCTGCGGCCGCTTTGATGACCAGCTGGGAGTCGCCCAGCAGGACAAAGCTAGCGATGCACATATTGTCCGCAATCTGCACGATGGGAAGCTCGCGCAGCAGGCCGGCAATGTTGATCTCGTATGTCTTGCTCGTTGGTTTCATAAAATTTCTCCCTTCAAGCCACGCTGTGGCTTGTCTAGAATCTAAAAAATGGCTGAGCGCAAAAACAAATTTGAAGCCAATCGGATTGCTTTTGCGCGTTTTCGCCCTCACCGCGCGGAAAAAGGCGAAATATTTCATTTTATATATGAATTATAAAAGATATTCACAATCTGTTCAAGAGATATTTACGATTTACAGAAAAATTCTCGAAATAAATACAAAAAGAAGCGGCGAATGTTCGATATATAGTGAACATTCGCCGCTTAAATTGCAAAAGGAGTGTTTTAAGGCTGTATGTTCCAGATAATGGAAGGAGATTGGCTAATCCCTGTAAGGGTCCCAGAGATGCTTTTTCAGATCTACGCAGCCGTTTGGGCGGAAGCAGACGCCCTCGGCCTCCAGCCGGGCGCGCTGATCCGGAAAATCCGGTGCCAGTCTGCCGCAGTGGTTGACGCATCGGTGGCAGGGCAGGTTTTCGGGCGCAAAAAAGAGCGCCTGCCCCGCCATGCGCGGTGCATGGCCAAACCCGGCAAGATGCGCCAGCTGGCCGTAGGTCGCGACGCGCCCAGGCGGGATATGCGCCACGATCTCGTAAACCTTTTTAAAGTATGCTTCCCGCTTCATTGCCGCTTTCCAGATACTGCTTCAGGAACCGGATTGCCTGCACATAGCCATCCAGCCCCAGGCCGATGAAGGATTTGACGCAGGCCATGCCGGGGTAGGAAACATGCCGGAAGGATTCCCGCTGATAGACATCCGAGATATGCACTTCCACGGCCGGGATGCTCACGGCTTTGAGCGCATCTAAAATGGCAATGCTGGTATGCGTGTAGGCGGCGGGGTTGATGACGATGCCGTCGGTATTGCCGTAAGCGCCCTGAATGGCATCCACAATATCGCCTTCGTGGTTGGACTGGAAACACTCACACTCGATGCCAAGGCGCTGGCAGGTCTTTTGCACGAGTTCCAGAAGACTTTGATACGAGCCCTCGCCGTAGATGTTTTTTTCCCGGATGCCCAGCATGTTGATATTCGGGCCGTTGATGATGAGAAATTTCATGAGAATACTCCTATGATAATCAATTTAGAAAGCAAAGCCAAATTGCCGGCAAAGAGTTCCTGTTTCGCGCGAAAACCAAAAGAGGAAAGATGGGCGGCCTCTTGCCGCGGCGATAAATTCGGGCAGACCAAGCCAGAGAGTCCACGCCGCCCGGCAGGTTGTGCCGGAGGCCAGAGCATCGGCCTCAGCCGGAGGCAGGCCCCTATTTTGGCATCCCCTCGAGCAGCGCCAGCACTTTTTCCAGCGTATCCGAAAGGGAGGCGTTGTTGCTCACAGCAAAATCGCAGACGGCCTGATAGAGCGGCCCGCGCACTTCCGCCAGTTTTCGCAGGGCGGCAGGGTCTTTGGAGAGCGGGCGGCCGTCCAGCGGAAGCTTTTCCAGATCCCGGGTCAGCAGGAACACGGCGGCGTTTTGCCGCAGAGCCCTGCGGTTCTCTTCCAGGAGAATCGCTCCGCCGCCCACCGAGAGCACAATGCCCGGGCGCTTTGTCAGCTGGGCAATGGCCTGCTGCTCGCGCCTGCGGAAGCCCGGCTCGCCTTCTTCTGCGAAAATCTCCGGGATGCTCTTTCCGGCACTTTGCGCGATAATGTCGTCGCTGTCGATAAACTCCCGGCCCAGCTTTTCGGCAACCAGCCTGCCCACCGTGGTTTTGCCGCTGCCCGGCATCCCGACGAACACCACGCTTTTAAGCTGGCGCTCCAAACTGCTCAGAATCTGCTCGGTTTTCTCCGCAGAAATGCTCTTTTGCAGAAACACTTCGCAAGCCGCCTTTGCCTGGGCGACGAGCATGGGTAGGCCGTTGGTATACGGAATGCCCAGCTCCTCGGCCTCCAGCAGCAGCGCGGTTTTGAGCGGGTTATAGATGGCGTCGGCCACGCCCTCCAGATGCGGGAACTGCTCCAGGCCAAGGGGCGCCTGGCCGTTCTGCGGGAACATGCCCACAGGCGTGGTATTGAGGATAATCTGGGCATCCGCATGGCGGGAGAGGTTCTGATAGTTGTCCTCACCCGAGCGGGAGATGGTGAAAATCTCCCGGGCGCCCAAATCTTCGGCCGCGGCATGGGCGGTTTTGGAGGTGCCCCCGCTGCCCAAAATGAGCACTTTTTTGCCGGAAAGGCAGATGCCCGCGCGCTTTATGGCATATTTCAGCCCGGCATAATCCGTATTGTCGCCAAAGAGCCTGCCGCCGCGGTTGACGATGGTATTGACGGCTCCGATGCGCCGGGCGGCAGGTGAGAGTTCATCCAGATAGGGGATGACGGCCTTTTTATATGGGATGGTGACGTTCAGGCCGCGAAACTGCTTTTCCCGCAGAAAGCCGTCCAGCTTTTCGGGAGGCAGGGAGATGAGCTGGTAGTCGTAATCCGCCAGCTGTGCGTGTATTTGGGGAGAAAAGCTGTGCGAGAGCTTTTCCCCTAAAAGCCCGTATTCCGCCATATCAGAAGGTCTCCGCATAGCAGCCCAGGAAGGAGAACTGCTCCAGCGTTCCCTCCAGCTCGGCCAGCAGCTTTAAAAGGGCATCCGAATGCGCCGAGACGCTGGCATCGAAATAGAACATGAACTCGAAATCCTTGCCGGGGATGGGGCGGCTCTCGATCTTGGTCAGGTTAAGCCCCAGGGTGGCAAACTTGGTGATGACGCTGTAAAGCGAGCCCGGGCGGTGCGGCAGGGTAAACATCAGGCTCATCTTGTCTGCGCCCGGGTAGATCTCCGGGGCGCGGGAGATGCAGATGAAGCGGGTGTAGTTGTTGTCGCTGTTTTGGATGTGATCCGAGAGGATTTGCAGGCCGTAAAGCTCTGCGCATTCCCGGGAGGAGATGGCGGCAATATCCGTGCGGTCGGAATCGGCGACCATCTTGGCCGCAACTGCGGTGTTCTCATAGACATTCGCCTTGATCTCCGGGTGCTCCCGCAGAAATTCGTTGCACTGGGCCAGCCCCTGCTCATGCGAATAGATCTCCCGGATATCCTCCAGCCGCGTGCCTTTTTTGACCAGCAGCGTGTGGTTGATGCGCAGTTTGACGCTGCGCACGATGGAGAAGCGGAACTTCTTCATCAGGTCGTAAACCTGGCTGACAGAGCCGGCCGAGCTGTTTTCAATGGGCAGGATGCCATAGCGGCACATGCCCTTATCCACCGCGTTAAACACCGCCTCGAAGGATTTGAAATACATGATGCTGGGCAGGGAGAAGAGCTTTTCGCAGGCCGCCTGGGAATACGCTCCTTCCACGCCCTGGCAGGCAACGATGGCCTGATCCGGCAGTTTGGCGGGCGTCTGCTCCAGCGCCTGGCGCACTTCCTTTTGCAGAGCGGAATCCTTGTGGATAAACTGGCTCTGATAGGAGCGGGAGACATCGAACAGCGTGCTAAACAGCACTTTGGTATACCCCGCAAGCTCGGGGCCTGCCGCCTCGGTCACGCGATTTAGAATATCCGTTTCCCGGCTCTTATCCAGCACGGTCAGGTTATGCTCCTTCTTATACTGCGCCACGGCCAGCACCGTGTGCATCCGTTCGGCAAACAGGGAGACTAGCTGATCGTCGATCTCGTTGAGCTTTTCTCTTGCTTGGTTGATATCCATAAAAACTTCCTTTCATCCAGGGATTAAAAATACTATCATATGGCCATTTGGCCTTATTTGCGAAATTATGCGCCCAGCAGGGCATCCAGCAGCACGATGGCCGCCGCCGCCTCTACCACGGGAACCGCCCTTGGGACGATGCACGGGTCGTGCCGCCCGGTGATCTCCAGCTTCTCGGGTTTTTTCCGGGAAAGCGAGACAGAATCCTGCGCTCTGGCGATGGAGGGCGTGGGCTTGAAGGCCAGATGAAAGAGCAGGGGCATGCCCGTGCTGATGCCGCCCAAAATGCCGCCAGCGTGGTTGGTTTTGGTCAAAACCCGGCCCTCTTCCAGCAGGAAGGGGTCGTTATTCTGGCTGCCCCGCATCTCTGCCGCCGCGAACCCCGCGCCGAACTCTAAGCCCTTGACGGCCGGGATGCCGAACAGCGCCGCGGCCAGGCGGTTTTCCAGGCCGTCGAACATGGGATCGCCAATGCCGGCCGGAAAGCCGACGGCGGCGCACTCGATGGTGCCGCCCACGCTGTCCAGATCCGCCTTGGCCTGGGCGATTTTTTCCTGCATGGCCGCGCCGGCGGCGTCGTCTATGACGGCAAAGGGTTTTGCTGAGACGGCCTGCAAATCCGCCGGGCAGACGCGCACTGGGTCAAATGGCGCATCGGCCACGCCCGCGACGGAGGCGATATGCGCGCCGACAAAGACGCCCCGCTGTTCCAGCATTTGCAGGCAGATGGCCCCGGCAAAGCAGAGCGGGGCAGTCAGCCGGCCGGAAAAGTGCCCGCCCCCGCGCACGTCCTGAAAGCCGCCATAGCGCAGGTTTGCGGTAAAATCCGCGTGGCCGGGCCGGGGAACATCCCGCAGTTTTTCGTAGTCTTTGGAGCGGGTATCGCCGTTCCCGATGAGCATGGCCAGCGGCGCGCCGCAGGTTTTGCCCTCTGCCAGGCCGGAGAGGATGATGGGCTCATCCGCTTCCCTGCGCGCCGTGGCATAGGCCGCGCGGCCGGGGGCTCTGCGCGCCAGAAAGGCCCGCACTTTCTCCATATCCACGGCAAAGCCGGCGGGCAGGCCGTCGATGACGGCGCCGATAGCCTGGCTATGCGACTGCCCAAAGATGGAGACGGTGATATTTTTTCCGATTTGAGAAGACATGGCGCTTCCCTCCGATTTTTCACTATATTATAAGATAGCAATTTTTCCGCCCAGTTTCTCAAAATCCGCCCAGAACCCGGGATAGGATTTGGAGACGACCTGCGCATCTCTTATTATAACATCTTTTTCGCAGGCAAGGGAAGCGATTGCGGCAGACATGGCGATGCGGTGATCGCCCCAGCTGGAAACCTCTCCGCCCTTAAGGCGCGGCTTGCCCCGGATGATCAGGCCGTCCGGCAGTTCCTCGATATCTGCGCCCAGGCGGCGGAGTGTGTCCGTAACCGAGCGCAGGCGGTCGCTCTCCTTGATGCGCAGCCGGGCGGCGTTTGTGATATGCGTTTTTCCGGATGCCGTCGCGGCCACTGCCGCCAGCACGGGGATGAGATCCGGGATATTGCCCGCGTCGATCTGGATGGCCGAGAGCGCCCCCGGGCGCACGGTAACATCCTGCCCGGCCCGGCAGACCTGCGCGCCCATCCGGGCCAGCAATGGCTCCACGGCGCGGTCTCCCTGAGCGGAATTTTGATCCAGATTGCGGCAGGTAATCTCGCCGGAGAGCGCTCCGGCGCACAGCCAGAATGCCGCGCTGGACCAATCCCCGCAGATTTCCAGCCGGCCGGGGGAGCGGTACCGCTGCCCCGGAGCGACGCGAAAACCGCGCTCCGTCCGCTGGACGGCAACGCCGAAGCGGCGCATGGTCTGCACCGTCATCTCGACGTATCCCGCGGATTCCAGCGCCGTGCTCAGGGCGATTTCACCGCCCTCGGGCAGCAGGGGAAAGCAGAGCAGCAGGCCGGTCAGAAACTGGGAGCTGACGTTGCCGGGCAGGGTAAACACCCCGCTTTGCAGCTGCCCGGAAAGCGCGATGGGCAGCAGGGCGCGGTCCAGCCGGCAGCCATGTGCCTCCAGCTCCTCCTTCAGCGGGGAAACCGGGCGCTCGGGCAGCCTGCCCTGGCCGGTGAAACTGGCCGCACAGCCCAGCGCCGCGGCGATGGGCAGCAGAAAGCGCAGAGTCGAGCCGCTTTCTGCGCAGTCCAGCAGGGCGGATTGGGCGGCGCGTCCGATGGGGCGGACGCGGATGCTGTTTTCCGAGACGTCAAAAGCCGCTCCCAGGCTTTGCAGGCAGCGGATGGTCGTCTCGATATCGACAGAGCTTCCGTTGAGGGCAAGCTCGGTGGGCGCATCCGAAAGCGCCGCGCAGATGAGGGCGCGGTGCGCATCGGATTTGGAGGAGATGGCAGAAATCCTGCCCGAAAGACGCGAAGGAGAGATGCGAATATCCATTATGCCTCCACTCCCAGGCGGATGATCTCGCCCAGCGTTTGCATGGAGACTTTTTCCAGGCGGCATTTGCCGATCTGCTCCGGGAGCACCAGCGTGATGCTGGCGCCGCCCCGTTTCTTATCTTTGCCCGATGCGGCATAAAGCGCTCCGGCATCATAAGGGCAATGCGTTTCCAGGCCAAAGGCGGCTGCGGCCCGGGCGATCTCCTGCGAACAGTCCGCCTCTAACAGCCCGGCGCGGTGCGCCCCCCGGGCCATGAGCACCATGCCGATGGCCACGGCGTGGCCGTGCGAGATGGTGAAATTGCTGCAAGCCTCGATGGCGTGGCCGATGGTGTGGCCGAGATTGAGGAACTGGCGCGCGCCGGTATCCCGCTCATCCTGGGCGACGTAATCGCGCTTGATGCACACGCACTTTTCGATGATCTCCTCCCGGTCTGCGCCGATTTTATTCCGGCAAATCTGCTCGAACAGCGCTGTGGAATCTAAGACGCCGTATTTGATGGCTTCGGCGGCGCCGTCTGCAAAAATTTCAGGGGAAAGCGTTTCCAGCGCATCCGTATCGCAGAGCACCAGGCTGGGCTGATGGAAGGCGCCCGCGAGGTTCTTGCCCGCGGAGAGATCCACCGCCGTCTTGCCGCCCACGGAAGAATCGATGGCGGCTAGCAGGGTGGTGGGAATCTGCACATAGGGGATGCCGCGCATGTAGGTCGCCGCGGCAAACCCGGCCATATCGCCGGTTACGCCGCCGCCCAGAGCGACGATGAGAGATTTGCGGTCCATCCCATGCTCAGCCAGAAACTCCAGAATTTTGGCATAGGTCGATACATTCTTGCTGGCCTCGCCTGCGGGAAAGACGTATTTGCAGGGCGCAAAGCCCGCCTGCTCAAGTGAAGAGAGCAGGGCATCCGCATACAGCGCGTCCACCGTGCTGTCTGTGATGACGGCGATGCGGCTGGGCGAGGATATCTGGGCGATGCGCGCGCCCGCCTCCCGGATGAGCCCGGAACCGATGAAAATTTCATAGCCTTCCCGAATGGGAACATGCACGTTTCTCATAAGCGATCCACCTTCTCCTTGAGCTCTCTGCCTTCCTTTAAAAGCTGGCGAAGCGTATCGGCGTCCTGCGCCTTGAGCGCCGCGCTGTATTCTTTTAACCGATCTGCGATGCAGTCTATCTCTTCGGCCAGGTTTTCCCTGTTTTCCAAAAACAGCTCGGTCCACATGGTCTCGTTCAGATAGGCGACCCGGGTGAGATCCCGGAAACTGCCGGCGGAAAAGCCCTTGAAATTGATGGCCGTCGGGCTTTTGACATACGCATTCGAGACGACGTGCGCCAGCTGGGAAGTGAACGCGATGCGCTTATCGTGGATGAGCGGAGTCGTGATGATGACACTGCCAAAGCCGATTTGCAGGAAAAACTCCTTGGCGAACTCGACGCAGGCCAAATCGTGATCCGGGTAGGGCGTTAAGATCATGGAAGCGCCGGAAAACAGCGAGGCCAGGGAATATTCAAAGCCGGAATGCTCGGTACCCGCCATGGGATGCCCGCCGATGAACGTGAACCCATGCTCCGCGGCGATGCTTCTAAGGGGCGTGCAGACCACTTCCTTGACGCCGCAGCAGTCGATGACCAGCGCGCCTTTTTTGATTTTTTCCGCGTGCGAGCGGATATACTCTACCGTCGCCTGGGGATAGAGCGCCAAAATGAGCATATCGCAGAAGGGAAGATCTTCCTCCCGCAGCTCTTCGGAGATGACTTTGGTCATCTTTGCTTTGAGGACGACGCTGGAATCGAGATCCGCGCCCAAAACTGTGTGATCTGTGTGCTCGGTAATTGCCTTTGCCATGGAGCCGCCGATCAGCCCAAGGCCAATGATGCCGATTTTCATGCCGCTACCTCCCAAGCTCTTTGCCTACAACGGGCAGAATCTGCTTTACCTTGCCCGCGACATGCTCAAACATCTGGGGCGAGAGGGACTGAGGGCCGTCGCAGAGCGCCCGGGCAGGATCGTTATGCACCTCGATCATCAGCCCGTCTGCGCCGGCGGCGGCGGCAGAAAGCGCCAGCGGCTCAACCAGATAGGAATGCCCGGAGGCGTGGGAAGGATCTACCACCACGGGCAGATGCGATTTCATCTTGATGAGCGGAACCGCCGAAATATCCAGCGTGTTGCGGGTGTATGTCTCAAACGTGCGGATGCCCCGCTCGCAGAGGATGATGCGCTCGTTGCCCCCGGCCATGATATATTCGGCGCTCATGAGCAGCTCCTCCAGGGTGTTGGCCAGGCCACGCTTTAAAAGGATGACTTTGTCGCTGTGCCCCAGCTCCTTGAGCAGATCGAAGTTCTGCATGTTGCGCGCGCCCACCTGGACGACGTCGATATCCGCGAACAGCGGCAGCTGGGAGATGTTCATAATCTCGGTTACGATGGGCATGCCCGTGGCCTGTTTGGCCTCGAGAAGCAGGCGGATGCCCTCGGCGCCCATGCCCTGGAAGGCATAGGGGGAGGTGCGCGGCTTGAAAGCGCCGCCCCGCAGCAGCCGTGCGCCGGATTTTTGCACCGCTTTGGCGACCTCGATGATCTGCTCCTCGCTCTCCACCGAGCAGGGCCCGGCGATGAACTGGAAATTGCCCCCGCCGATTTTCGCGCCGCCGATTTCGAGGACGGTATCATCCGGGTGGAAATCCCGGTTGACGTTCTTATACGGCTCCCGGATGCGCTTAACGTCCTGGACGATCTCCAGGCTCTTGATGAGATCTAGGTCGACTTTGGAAGTATCGCCCACAAGGCCGAGGATGGTCTGGTATTCGCCCTGGCTCATATGCGTATCCAGCCCAAGGCTGTGCAGCCAGGTGATGAGGTTTTGCTTTTGCTGCTCATCTGGGTTGCTTTTGAGGATGATAATCATGGCTTTCCTGCTCCTTGAAATAAAAAATGATAAACTCCTTGGAAAAATAAAAAATGCAGCGGCTTTTCGCACACTGCATTTGCTTTCCGATGATTCGGCAGCACTTAGAAACTTGAGGCCCTGGCAGTGGCACGCGAAAAGACTTTATCCATAAAGTAGATAAAGTAAGAGTAATAATATGCGGCTGCCTTTGCGAAGTGTTTCATATTGAGCTACCTCTTTTTTACTAACTCTATCATACCCCGCAAAAAATGCGATGTCAAGCGTTTCTTTTCTTTGACAACGCCAGAAGCGGCATGGTATCATTTTGCTGGAAGTTTTGACTTTTAGAGAAGGAGAGAGCGCGTGAGACTAAAGGCAGCAATTTTTGATTTGGATGGGACGCTTCTGGATTCCATGTACTACTGGCGGCATATGTTCGAGATTTTTCTGGAAGGCTACGGCAAAAAGCCAAAGCCGGATCTGAAGGATAAGCTAAAGCCGCTGAGCCTTCAGGAATCGGCAGATGTATTCCGGCTGGAATACGGCGTCCCCGGGAGCACGGACGAAGTGGCGGAGGGCATCAACAAAGTTCTGGAAGAGCGCTATTTCCATACGATTGAGGCCAAGCCGCATGTGCGGGAATTTCTGGAGCTGCTCCAAAAAAACGGCGTGAAAATCTGCGCGGCCACGGCGACGGATCGCTATCTCGTCGAGGCGGCCCTCAAGCGAACCGGGCTTTACGATTATTTCTCCCAGATCTACACCTGCACAGAGGTGGGACGGGGCAAGGAGTTCCCGGATATCTACCTCAAAGCCATGGAATTTATGGGCGAGCGGCAGGAGGATACCGTCGTCTTTGAAGACGCGTATTACGCCATCAAAACGGCAAAAGCCGCGGGCTTCTATGTCGTCGCCATGGAGGATGAGACGGCGAAGGAAGATGAGGCGGGCATTATGCAGGCCGCCGATGAATACCATCGGGATTTTTCCAGCGTGGAAATAGAAGTGGAAGGGGGATGCGCGCGCATTGGAGCATAGAGTGATTCCGCCTTTTCCGGGCGTCCGGGAATCCGCGGCGGCGGCAGAGGAAAACGGCGAAGCGCTGGTCTGCGTGCAAAAGCAGTGCCCGGGAGAGTTTGTCTGTGCATCGGCTTATTTCGCCCAGGGGCTGAGCGGCGCGCTGGAGGAAATCTATATCCGGGAGGGTGCGCTGGAGCGTCTGCAAAAGGCGGCGCAGGCGCTGCCCGAAGGGTTTCGCTTCAAGCTCTGGGATGTCTGGCGGCCGCTGGCCGTTCAACAGGCGATTTTCGACGCCTATGCCGCAGAGATTGCCCAAAAACAGCCGGCGCTTTCCAAAGAGCAAGTTTTTGAGGAGACGAGAAAATTCGTGTTCCCGCCGGGAAGCGATGCGCTGCTCCCGCCTCTGCACGCCACAGGCGGCGCGGTGGATCTGACCATCGTCGATGAGCGCGGAGCCGAGCTGGATATGGGGACGGGCTTCGACTATTTTGGCGACATCGCTTTTCCGGAATACTACGAGGCCCCCGGCAGGGATGAGCGCATCCGCCAGAACCGCCGGCTGCTCTATTTTGCCATGATAGACGCCGGCTTCATTCCAGACAGCGTGGAATGGTGGCACTTTAACTACGGCAACAGCGCCTGGGCCAAATGGACGGGCAATGCGCCGATTTACGGCGGAGTTTTCTCGCTGTGAGCAGGCTGGAGGAGCTGCCAAACCTCGGGGCAGTGATGGTGCAAAAGCTAAAAGAGGCCGGGATTGAGACGCCGGAGCAGCTGGGGGCCATGGGCGCTAAGCAGGCCTGGAGGCAAATCCGGGCGCTGACAGACTCGGACATCTGCCTTTCGGCTTTGCAGGCGCTGGAAGGCGCCGTGCGGGGCGTGCGCTGGCACGATCTGCCGCCCGATATCAAGCAGGATTTGAAGGCGTTTTACCAGGCGGAGAAAGGGAAATAGCAACATGCCCGCAGGGTTTGCGGGTTTTGATTCCGGGCCGGAAAAGGCTCTAAAAGGGGGAGAGAATATGGAGTATCGCAGGTTTGCAAATACCATCGTCGCCAGAATGGACAAAGGCGAGGAAATTCTGGAGCAGATTCAAAGCATTGCGGAAAAAGAGGAAGTTAAGCTGGCCAGCATCCGCGCGCTGGGGGCGACGGACGATTTCACCGTCGGCGTATTCAAAACCGGGGAAAAGAAATATTACGCCAACGAGTTTCGCGGGGATCATGAGATCGTCTCCCTGACGGGTACCATCAGCACGATGGACGGCCAGTTCTATGCGCATCTGCATATGAGCGCCGGCAATGAGAAGGGGCAGGTGTTTGGCGGGCATCTCAACAGAGCGGTGGTCAGCGCCACCTGCGAGATGGTGATTGAGGTCATCGATGGGCAGGTCGAGCGGGCGTTTGATGAGGAGATCGGGCTCAATCTGTTTCGGTTTATATAGAGCCATCAGCGCGGAGCATTCGAACGGAA
This sequence comes from uncultured Christensenellaceae bacterium, assembly GCA_910588425.1. Classification (GTDB taxonomy): domain Bacteria; phylum Bacillota; class Clostridia; order Christensenellales; family Christensenellaceae; genus QANA01. The sequence goes on from CAJUPM010000003.1 coordinate 123,116, forward strand.
GAAAGGACTGTGTGATCCGATGTACTGCTGGTTTTTTGAGACATAATCGTAGATGATGTGCTTAGGCGGTGATAGCATATATCGCGCATCAAGTTTCGCTAATTCGAATGATTGATGGGAAATGATTGAAGCTAATATTGCGAACGAGCACAAAGACGGCGGTTAAGCTTCATTGAAGGAGGGCCTTTTATGATAGTTGTGAAAGTGCTAAAAAACAATAGTAAGTTTTTTAAGGCGTTATCGATAGGCACAGGCAACGAGTTTGCTTGTGATGTTCATATCAATAAAAAAATTATAGCGACCTTACAGCCGGGAGAAGAAACTGTAATTAAGCTGGAACCGGGTCTATACACGGTGTTTTTTAAAGGAGTCCGCTCTTTTGGGCTAAAAAGCAATCAACTGCATCTGAATGTAATGCAAAATCGCGACTATATCATACAAGCAAAAAATGGAGTCGGCGGCTTAGTTGCAAGCTATGCTTTGATGACACCGCAGGATTACGAGTTATATCAATGCCCGCATTGCGGTGCGCCAAACAGAGTTGCTGGTATAAAATTTGCCAAGTGCGAATATTGCGGTTCACTGTTATCAAAATGAGGACTTAGAAATAATTTTTGTGTTAGGTTTTCTTTTGGCAGACAAAGAAGGAAATGAGAAACAGACTGCGGGTAAAACGCTGATAAGTGAATGCGACGATCTCAAAATAGCTGAGGCTTGCTATTGCCGTAGCAAAAATGTGAGAAAATGATAGGATTGCATTGATACCAATGTGTCGGTGTTTGGGCGAAGTGGAATAGTTGATTCAAAATGAAATATATGTTCGTATAGGCAATGTTTGTGCAGTGACTTTAACTTATACCAATAAAACTATCAGATGTACGAAAAAAGCGCCGGAATTCCGGCGCTTGTTTGTATCTGTCTACTCCACGTTGCTGTGGTTTTTCGCAATCGTCTGGCGGTCTGCCCCGATGCGCACGGCGCAGCACGCCCGGATGACATCGCCCACCGTCTGCATGACGGGGTAGAACGCGCTGGTCTGCACCAGAGCGGAAAGCTCGGTCAGCTCTGCATCCGGCTTGTAGCCCGAGCCGATCATGACGGTATCCTCGATATGCACGGTGTAATCCGCAAGGCTCTCCAGTGTCGAGCCGCGCTTACCCACCAGCAGGCCGATCTTCACGCCGTGGTTCTTGGCCTGGTTCGCGAAAAGAACCATGGATTTGGTCTCGCCCGAGCCCGAACCGATGATGAAAATATCGCCTTCCTGCATGGAAGGGCAGGTGTTGTCGCCCACGATATAGGCTCTAAGGCCAATCTGCGAGCAGTCCATCGCCAGCACTTTAATATTGTTGCCGGCGCGGCCCCAGCCCGAGACGAAAATGCGCTTTGCCGCCACCATGGCATCGGCCAGCGCGTCAATCTCTGATTGATCCACGTTTGTGAGCATCTCTGCCTGATGCGCGGCGAGTTTTTTCCTCTCTTCCAAAAAATCCATTTCAGTTTCTCCTTTAAAAAGAGTATTTCAAATCCAAGTTCATTATATAATGAGACGGGCGGGGCCACAAGCCTTTTATGCAAAACAGCGCGTTTTACAGGCGGGAAAACCCCGATCGCGGCCAAGCGCTGTTTTGCACGTTGCCGCCGGGGCGTGCGGCCCAATCCTGCACTGGCCGTCCTCCCGCGGGCAGGGCCTTCCTCATTTGCAAAAAAAAGCGCCCCAAGGGCGCTCTTTTTGTTATTCTATATTGTTGTGATTGCGGCCCATATCCTCGGGCGTCACGCCCAGCTTATCCGCACAGTAGGCTGTGATGGTATCGCAGACCGACTGCATCACCGGGTAATAGGCGTTAGACTGCACCAGCTGCTCTTCCAGCGTGGCCATGCCTTCCGGCGGGCAGTAATCGTTGGCGATCATGAGGTTATCGTCGATATGCACGGTGTAATCCGCGATTTCCTCCAGCTTGGAGCCGCGCTTTCCCACGATCAGGCCGACTTTGCTGCCGTGGCTCTTGGCCTGGCCGGCGAAAAGCAGCATGGATTTCGTGCCGCCCGAGCCCGAGCCGATGATGAGGATATCCCGCTCATTCATGGAAGGGCAGGAGTTATCGCCCACGACATGCGTCTTAAGGCCAATCTGCGAGCAGTTCATCGAAAGAATTTTGATGTTGTTGCCCGCGCGGCCCCAGCCCGAAACGAAGATGCGCTCCGCATCCAAAATTGCCTGAGCCATCGCATCCAGCTCTGCCTGATCGACGCTTTTCAGCATCTCTGCCTGGCGCTCTGCCAGCTTTGCTCTCTCTTGAATCCGATCCATTTCTAATCTCCTTGAAGTAAAATACGGCGTGCGCCGCACCTACAACTCTAGCATATGCAAAGCGGCAAAGTCAAGCAAAGCTAATCCGCGAAAACGACCCGGCTTTTGCGCGGCGCGGCGGCAGGCGTTTCTGCGGCATACCCCAGCGCGGCCATGCCCCAGACCACGTGATCCCCCGGTACGCCCAGCCCGTCCAGAACCCGGCGGACGGCAGGTTTATCGCAAATATCCCGCAGCTGGTTGATCCAGACAGAGCCAATGCCCAGGCTGTGCGCGGCCAGGAAGATATTTTGCAGCGCACAGGCGCAGTCCAGCATGCCGTTGTGGTTTTCCGGATTGCAGGAGAGCAGGATGAGGGCGTTCGGGCCATAGAAATTGTAGCTCTCTTCTGCGCCAATTTCCTCCCGGATGGCCTTGGCCAGTTCTTCCAGCTTTGCCTGGCTCGTCAGCACGGTGAACTGGAACTGCTGGCGGTTCATGCCCGTGGGCGCATACTGCCCGGCCTGGACGATGGTCTCCAAATCTTCCCGGGAAATGGGTTTTGGCAGAAAAGAGCGGATGCTTCTTCTGGATTTGATATTCTCTAACACTTGGTTCATAACGATCCCTCCTGATTCTTTGCTGGCATAGCATTCGCCGCGCCGGCGGCGCACTCCTGCTTTTGGGCAAATAATTCGCGGTTTCGGCATTTTGCGATTAAAATAAAAAAGCGCCGGAGCGCTTTTTTACGGGATGAGGTTTTGCGGCGCGCCCTTCAGATAGGCGGCGATGTTCTCAAAGGCGATATGCGCCCGCTTGACCAGCGCTTCTTTTGTCGCGAAGGCGACGTGCGGCGTGGCCAGCAGATTGGGCGCGCCCAGCAGGGGATGATCCGCGGCGATGGGCGGCTCGCTCTCGAACACATCGATGCCCGCACCGGCGATGCGGCCGCTGGAAAGGGCGTCGGCCAGCGCCTGGCTATCCACCACAGGCCCTCTGGCTGTGTTGATGAGCACGGCGTTTTTCTTCATTTTGGCAATCTGCTCTCTGCCGATGAGCCCCCGGGTCTGCTCGCTGAGCGGCGTATGCAGGGAGATGATATCGCAGGTCTCAAGCAGCGTATCCAAATCGACAAAGCGCACGCCGGGCAAATCCTTTTTGGTGCGGCTATAGGCGTAAACCTCGCAGCCAAAGGCCTGGGCGATGGCCGCCACCCGGGAGCCGATGGCGCCCGCGCCCACGACGCCGAATTTCTTGCCCTCCAGTTCGAAGCCGATCAGGCCGTCTTTGGTTCCTTCCCGGCGCACGGCGGCGTCGCAGGCGGGAATGCGGCGATAGAGGGAAATGAGCAGGCCGAAAACCAGGTCTGCCACGGCGGCAGTGGAATACCCGGCGCAGTTGCAGACGGCGATGCCCCGCTCCCGGCAGGCTGGGAGCGCCACGTGATCCACGCCTGTAAACGCCACAGAGAGCATCTGAAGCTTTTCGCAGCCCCGGATGACCTCTGCCGGGAAGGGCAGGTTGGCCAGAGCAATGATATCCGCCCCCTGCCCCCGGGCGATGAGCTCGCCGGCATCCGCGGTGCGGCTGGAATGAATGATAATTTCATGGCCGGAGCCGAGTTTTTGCTCCGCAATCTCCCGCAGGAGCGCTTCTTCCACGCCCAGCGGCTCAATGACGACGATTTTCATCTCTTCTCTCCTTTCGGATGCGGCGCGTTTTCGCCCGCGTCCACTCCTTCTGAGGATTCCTTGACGAACAGCACCCGCACAGTCTCGATCATGAGCTTGATATCCAGCATGAGCGAATAGCTCTGGATATAGAGCAAGTCCAGCATGAGCTTCTCGTATGGGTCTGTAGAATAGCGGCCCCAAACCTGCGCCATCCCCGTCAGCCCGGCTTTGACGGCCAGACGGTGCGAAAATTCCGGGATGGTTTTGGTGTATTCATCGTAGAAGAACTGGCGCTCGGGGCGCGGCCCCACGATGGACATATCCCCCTTGATGATATTGAAAATCTGGGGCAGTTCATCCAGGCGCAGGGAGCGCAGAATGCGGCCGATTTTGGTGATGCGCGGGTCGTCCTTTTCGGCCAGCACAGGCCCCACATGCTTTTCCGCATCCGGGATCATGGTGCGCAGCTTGTAGACGCCGTATTCCCGGCCGCCGCGGGTCAGCCGCTTTTGCATGAAGAAGGGGCTGTGCCCGTCCTGCAAAAAGATGAGCAGGGCGCAGAGCAGGATGACGGGCAGCGCCGGAACCAGCGCCGCCAGGCCGAGGCAGAGATCCAAAATGCGCTTTGTAACCCTCTGGCCGCCGGTCAGGCCGAATTTGTTGACGCTGATCATCATCAGGTCGTCGAACTGCTCGCTTTGGGAAGTGGAGAGCATGATATCCGTGTAATCCGGGCGGATGAGCACGGGTTTTTCCATAGAGGCGCACATGCGCAGGAACATGGCTTTGTCGATGGTGCCCAGCTTGCCCAGGATGACGGCCTTGTGCGACAAGATGATGGATTCGATTTCCCGGTCGTTTGGCGAAGTGATGGCATCGACCCGGTATTTCTCGCTGTAGCGGTTGACTTTTTCCAGCATGAAGGCCTCGCCCTCGGGGTCATCTGTGATGAGCACGGAGGGCAGCGGCGGGCGGCACCGGAAATAGAACTTGCGCGAGAGCGTGAGCCAGAAGGGCAGAACGGCCAGCTCCAAAACAAAGTTGAGCAGGGCGATTTTCTTGCTCAGCTGCGCGCCGATGGCCACATAGGGCAGCGCCAGCAGGGTGATATTGCTGATGAGCGCCGAGATATAGATGGAATAAAGCAGGTTATAGTAGCGCTTGCCGCTGAAGTTAAAACAGTCTAAAAAGCTGGCGGAAATGAGCGTGATCACCCAAAACCAGGGCAGAACGACATACAGATTCGCGTTGCTGAAGCGATCCCAGACGTTATGCACAAAAAGCGTCGCCAGCGTCATGCTGACGCAGACGAGCAGGGAAAGCAGGGCGATGGAAAACAGCCGCGCGATGCCCTGGCCACGGTATTTATTGAACAAGGATTTTCTTTTTGCCATCCGCATATGCCCCTTATTTGGTGAGTTTAGCCAAAGTATATCACGAAGCCCGGATTTGCGCAATGCGCAGGGAAAAAGCGGCGCAAAAATCCGCGACCGTCCGGATGGAAAAAAGAGGGTGGCAGGGCAAAAAACGCCCAAAAGGTTTGCCATCCGGCGGGTTTTCGTATATGATGGAACTATCTATATAGAAAAGGACGCATTTGCATGAGAATCGAACTGGACGGGCAGCTTTTTGCCGAGAAGGAAAAGACGGGCATCGGCTTTGTGGCGCATCAGCTGGTATGCGAACTGCCGCGCATTTCCCGGGATGAAAAAGTGCTCGATTATTTTGCCAAGGGCTGCGGGGGCGAGCAGCTTGCGGCCATTGAACAATATCAGGAAATGGGATATGCCCTAAACCCCTGCCAGATGATCAGCTCCCGGCACTATAAGATGATCTGGCCTTTCTTTCCGCTGGCCTTTCACCGCTTTTTCGGCAAGAAGGCGGATGTAACCTGCTTTTTCAACTTCTATGTCCCCCCGGGCGTTTCTGGCAAAAAGATCACCATCGTGCACGATATGGTGGTAAAAGCCTTCCCGGAGACCATGAACCTCAAAACCAAAATTATGCTGAAGCTCTGCCTGAAAAAATCCTGCAAGCGGGCAGATAAGATCGTAACCGTCTCCCAGTTCAGCAAAGAGGAGATCGTCAAATATCTGAATATTCCCGAAGAGAAGATCGTCGTCATGCCAAACGGCGTGGATCACAGCCTGTATCATCCGGGCTATGCCGCGGATGCCGTTGAGAAGGCCAAGCGGCGCTATCATATCGAGGGGGAATACTACCTCTATCTGGGGACGCTGGAGCCCAGGAAGAATATCGAGCGCATCGTGCAGGCATATGCCCGCTCTAAAAAGCCGGGCGGGCCGAGGCTGGTGCTGGCGGGCCGGAGGGGCTGGCTCTATGAGAGCATTTTTGCGGCGGTGCAGGAGCTGGGCATCGAGGAAGACGTGGTCTTTACAGACTACGTCGCGGATGCGGACGTCCCTCTGCTCATGAGCGGCGCCAAGATTTTCCTCTTCCCCTCGCTCTACGAGGGCTTCGGGCTTCCGCCGCTGGAGGCCATGGCCTGCGGGACGCCTGTGGTTACGGCGAGCACGTCGTCGCTCCCCGAAGTGGCGGGGGATGCGGCGCTGCTGGCCGATCCTTATAGCGTGCGGGAGATCGCGGCGGCCATCGCGCGGCTGGAGCAGGACGAAGCTCTGCGCCAAAGCCTCATCCAAAAGGGGCTGGAGCGCGCCGCCCAGTTTACCTGGGAAAAATCCGCGCAGATTTTCTATGCCGCCATCAAAAGCGCGGCGGCGGAGGAGAAAAAATGAGCGAAAAAAAGTTAAGCATACTTCAAATCAACAAGCTCTATGCGCCGGATATCGGCGGCGTGGAACGGGTGGCGCAGCAAATTGCCGAGGGGCTGGCTGGGCAGACGCAGATGCAGGTGCTGGTCTGCCAGAAAAAAGGGGAGAGAAAAGAGGAAAAGGTAAACGGCATCCCCGTTACCCGCTCCAAAACTCTGGGCACCAAGTTTTCCATGCCCATCTCCTTCGGGTTTTTCCGGGATCTGCGCAGGCTTTGCAAAGGGCAGGATGTGCTGCTCTTCCATATGCCCTTCCCGCTGGGGGATTTGGCCTGGCTCTTCTCGGGCTATCGAGGCAAAACCGCGGTCTGGTGGCATGCGGATGTGGTGCGCCAGAAAAAGCTGATGTTTTTCTACCGCCCCATCATGAACGCGTTTCTGCGCCGGGTAGACCGCATTTTCGTCGCGACCCAGGGGCATATCGAAGGCTCGGCCTATCTGGGGCCTTACCGGGAAAAATGCCGTGTCGTCCCCTTTGGGCTGAACGTGGAGGAATATAAAAAGGATGCCGCCAAAACCTCGCCGCTGGAAGAGCAGGGGCAGGAGGGGACGGTCAAATTCCTGTTTGTGGGCAGGCTGGTCTACTATAAAGGCGTGGACGTTCTGCTGAGCGCGTTTGAAAAGGTGCCGAATGCGGAGCTCTTCATTGTGGGCGGCGGCCCGCTGAGGGAGGAGCTGGAGGCAGAAGCCGAGCGCATGGGCAAGGCGGGGGCAGTGCACTTTCTCTCCGGCCTTTCGGATGCCCAGCTCAAAGCCTGCTACCGGGACTGCGATGTGTTCGTCCTGCCCTCGGTGGCCAGGAGCGAGGCCTTTGGCCTGGTGCAGCTGGAGGCCATGGCCTTTGGCCGGCCGGTCATCAATACGAATCTGCCCTCGGGTGTGCCATACGTCAGCCTGCATGGCAAAACCGGCATTACCGTGCCGCCGGAGGATGCCCAGGCGCTGGCAGATGCCATGCGCACTCTGGCGGAGGATGCCGGCCTGCGGGAGCGGTATGGAAAAGCCGGGTATGAGCGGGTCTGCACTGAGTTTTCCGAGCGGCACATGATGAAGCTGCTGATGGAGCAGATGCGGCAGCTGGCAGGGGAAGAGGCGACTGAGCGCGCCGAGTAAGCCCAGCCCGGATGAAGGGGGCCCGCCGGCCTTATGATTCAAAAAAGCAAATCACGCTATGAATGAGTTGATTTTTCAAATTGTATGTTCCATCGCTCTGCTGCCTGTGAATTTCTGCTGCGCGTTTTGGCTGTTTCGGGAGGCGCTCAGCCTGACGGGCATGACCTTCCGGGAGTTCCTTTCCTTTTCCTCGCATACGGTGCTTCCCAGCGGAAGGGCGGGAGTGAGAAGAAGACAGCGGTTTTTGGTGCGCTTTTTTCGGGAAAAGAGCCGCGAGCCGGAGAAATCCATCCGGCTCTTATGGGCATTTGGCTATTGCACGCTGCCCGGGCTGGCCGCGCTGATTTTGGCGCAGTATGCCGCAGTTTCCTCAAACCCGGAGAAATTGACGCACGCGCTGATCGGCAACCTGGCGCTTGTGCTGGTCAACCTCGGCATTGCCTGCGCGGGCAAGGTATATAGAAGGAGGCATCCCCAGGATGCACAGCTGGCGCAGGCGCTGGAGGCCAAGCGGGCAGAGGAAAGAGAGCGGGGCAGGAAAAGCCGCGCAAAACATATCATCGTCTATTCGCTGGTGGGGGCGTTCTTTTTCGGGATTTTGCTGTTTTTCCATTTGGGCATGGCGAGACTGCCCGGCGCGCGGCAGGCACAGGGGATAGACCATGAAACAGTCGGCGCCGTTTTGGCGGAATGGGGCTTTGAGACGGCGGATATGCCCGCGGCCTACTGGCATCTGGATGAAAACAAGCTGATGTATGTCTGCGCCGGGGCAAAAGGCCAGAGCAAGTTTGAGTTCTATGAATATACGGACGGCGAGGCGGCGGGCAGTGTATATCAACAAATCGTGCAGGACCTCTCGCAGGATATGGACAGCGGCGAGCGGGAAAGCCATGAGACGGCCTTTTCCAAAGGCGGCAGGATGTTTGTCCGAAGCAGGGGCGGCGTGCATTATCTTGTGATGGTGCGGGATAGCACCATCGTGTATGCGTATGCGCCGGATTCTTTGGACGAGATCAACAGGATTCTGTTTCAAATGGGCTATCTGAAAGAGAGGTAGACAGATGGCAAAGCAATCAAAATTTGCCCGGGGCGTTTTGCTGGCGGCAGGCATCCTGTTTCTCTGCGCCGCGGTCTATTTTCTCGCCTATGATATCCATGCCTATGCGCACCAGTTTGAAGAAAGAGGCTGGCCGGCCGCGGAGGCCACGGTGATCCACGTGGAGCCGCACCGGGAAGGGGGGCGCGGGCATCGCCACACGCGCTACAATATCTACTATCAGTATGAGGCGGAGGGCAGTCTCTATACCGGCATCATTTACGACCTCAATGCGCCCAAAGACTATGGCGAGAGTTTTTCGGTCAAATACGATCCCAGCGCGCCCTCGGATTCGACGCACTATCTGGAGCCGGAGTTTGGGCTGCTGGTTTCGGGCGTTTTGGGTTTTGCGGTTTTCGGCCTGGCCGGCTGGCATATGGTGCGCAGTGCATGGCGCAGAGGGGGAAAGGGCGGCGCCCGGCGGCAGGATCAAAAAGCATGACAAAACGGCGCATTTCTCTTTTATGCGCAGACTGTTTCCCGAAAAGCGCTTGATGCCCTGAAACTCGGCGATCCTGCGCAGAGGAGCTGCTGTTTTGCAGCGTGGCATTGCCCTGAATGCAGGCGGGGCGGAAGCGAAATGGGCAGAGAGAGAAAACGGCGCCGAATGCTGCCGCCTGCAGGCAGGCATGCGGGAGTTTTGCGGCCGGGCACCTCGAAACATCCGCCGCCCGTTTGCGTGGGCTGAATCCAAACATGCGCGGAAAAGCCCGGCGGCAGGCATGAGGCTGGCTCCCAAAGCGCAAAAAAAGACAAGGCATGGCCTTGTCTTTTTAATTGCTGTTATTCCAGGTTGTTGTGATACGTCCAGATATCGTCCAGCGTCTGCCCCGTGCGGTACATGACGCAGTCCTCGATATAGTCGTTTAAGATGAAGCCGACCTGGTAAGTCGAGAGGCCAAACGTGTGCGTTGGCTCTTTGGTGAGATCGTCCTTGTCGTGCTGAACGGGCGGGATGACGACGTTGATATCCGCGAGCTTGCCCATGGTGGAATCCGGGTTGTTGGAAATCAGTGCGATTTTCGCGCCGACCTCTCTGGCCTTCTGGCAGATGACCGAGATGGTCTTGGTGCTGCCCGACTGCGAGAAGATGATGAGCAAATCCTCCTTGGTGATGGCGGGGGTGCTGTTGTCGCCCACGCAGAAAACCGTGCGGTTTAAATGCGCCATGTTCATGCCCAGAATGCGGACGATGTTGCCCGCTCTGCCCCAGCCCGAGACGAAGATGCGCGGCGTCTGCATAATCGCGTCCACCAGCTCGTCAATCTGCGCCTGGTCGATGCCCATAAACTGCCGCTCGACGGATTCCAGCATCTCTTTTCTTCTCTTCAAAAAATCTACTTTCATGCTCTTGCTCCTTTGGGTTTTTCCGCACCTTTTTCAGAGGGCCCGCAAAACCTGGCCGCATGCCCGATTGAAAGAGCAAAAAGCTATAGCGGGCTATTTACGGCAGTTGGTAGAGACGCTTGGCCATATTATGAGCATATATAACAAAATGCGGGTGCACCATTAGTATAGAAAAGCCGCCGGGGCTTGTCAAGCAAAACAAAGCGCCCTCTCTGGGAAGAGGGCGCCTGCAAACGGCCGGCCCGGCTTAGCGGTAGCCGTCCATCACTTTGGCATAATGCGTCTGATACTGCTCCACCAGCGCACGGGCAAGCTCCTCGCTGTCCGCCTTGACGGAGTAGTAGATTTTGAGCTTGGGCTCTGTGCCCGAGGGGCGGACGACCAGGCTGATATCTCCCTCCAAATCGAACTTGAGCACATCCGAAGAGGGCATATCGATGGGGGAGGTTTTGCCGGCGGCATCCGTCATCACGGAAGTCTTGTAGTCGCTTTTGCGCAGAACTTTGCGGCCCAGCACCTCTGCCGGGGCGTTTTCGCGGAAATCCGCCATGATTTTCTGCATGGTGGCGAAGCCCTCTGCGCCCTCGAAAGTGAAGCTTTGCAGGGCGTTCTGGAAGGCGCCGTATTTGGCGTAAAGCCCGTGCAGAACGTCTATCAGCGAAAGGCCTTTGGACTGATAGTAGGCGAACATCTCGCAGATGAGCAGGGAGGCGTTGACGCCGTCCTTATCGCGCACGAAGGAGCCGGAGAGATAGCCGTAGCTCTCCTCAAAGCCCCAGATATAGCGGTTTTCCTGGCCGTCTTTTTCCAGCAGGCCAATCTGCTCGCCGATGAATTTGAAGCCCGTCAGCGTGTTGCGCAGCTCCACGCCGTAAGCCTCGGCCACTTTTGCGGCCATCTCTGTGGTGACGATGGTCTTGACGGCCACGGGGTTTTGGGGCATCGTGCCCTTTTGCCGGCGCATCTTGCAGATATAATCGAAGAGCAGAACGCCCATCTCGTTGCCCGAAATCAGGCGGTAGCTGTCCCCGTCGCGCACAGCCGTGCCCACCCGGTCGCAGTCCGGGTCGTTGGCCAGGAGCAGGTCTGCGCCGAGTTTTTGGCAGTATTCCAGGCCCAAAGCCAGCGCCTCCTGAATCTCGGGGTTGGGGTAGGGGCAGGTGGGGAAATTGCCGTCCGGCTGCTCCTGCTCTTTGACGACCGAGATGTTCGTATAGCCGTTTTCCCTCAAAATGCGGGTAACGCAGCCCAGCCCGGCGCCGTTGAGCGGCGTATAGACGATGGCCACGTTCTTATCGATGCCCTCCGGCTGGAAGGCCTCTTTAGAAACGCGGTTCAGATAATCCGTGATAATCTGTTCAGAAATATACGAGATAGTCCCCTGTTCCAGCGCCTGCTCAAATTCCACGAGCTTGACGCCCTCGAAGGTATCCACCTGGGAAATCTCGCCCAAGATGCTCTTGGCGGCTTCCAGCGTAATCTGGCAGCCATCCGCACCGTAGACCTTATAGCCGTTGTATTTGGCGGGGTTGTGGCTGGCGGTTACGACGATGCCGCCGTCGCAGTGCAGCGCCCGCACGGCATAGGAGAGCGCGGGCGTGGGCATGAGCTGCTGGTAGAGATGCACGCGCACGCCGTTGGCCGCAAACACGCAGGCCGCCGTCTGGGCGAAGAGCGTGGATTTGTTGCGGCTGTCGTAGCCGATGGCGACAGAAGGATTTGTAAATTTTTTATGAAGATAGCTGCAATAGCCTTGGGTCGCCCGGGCGACGGTGTGGACGTTGAGCCGGTTGGTGCCCGCGCCGATCACGCCGCGCAGCCCGCCCGTGCCAAATTCCAGGTCCCGGTAGAAACGGTCGAAAATTGCCGCTTCATCGCCGGAAATCTGCTCCAGCTCCGCCTTTAAATCGGCATCCCGCAGCGGCGCGGAAAGCCAGAGCTGATAAGTTTCAAATGCCTGTTTTTGCATAATATCTCCCCTTGAAAAGTGTCGCCGGACAGCGCGGCGCCTGAATGTTTAAATTATAGTATAAAAAGCCCGGCGTTTCAAGCGCCGCAACCTTGAAAGAAGGGCGGGCGTATGTTATACTGCAATCGAACTATCAATTTTTATGCAGGAAAAGCGAGAATGGCATGAAGTTAGAGCGGTATCCACTCAAAATGCGGCCGGCCTATAAGGATTCCCTTTGGGGCGGCGATGCGCTGAAACGAAAGTTCGGCAAGGATTCGGGCCTGGCAGTGACGGCGGAAAGCTGGGAGCTCTCCACCCAGAGCGCGGGGCTGAGCATCATTGCAAACGGGCCTTATGCGGATATGCCTTTTGCGCAGTATGTCCGCCGGTTTCCGGGGGCAGTTTCCCCAGGATTTCAGCCTGAGGATAAATTTCCCATACTCGTCAAGTTTTTAGATGTGGAACAGCCCATCTCCATTCAGGTGCACCCGTCGGATGAAAACGCCGGCCCGGGCGAAGAGGGCAAGGCAGAGGCCTGGTATATCGTCTCGGCCAATCCGGGGGCGCGTATTTATTACGGCCTAAAAGAGCAAATTACAAAAGAAGAATTGAGAGAACACGCAGCAAACGGGACGATGGAGCAGGTGGTCAACCAGGCGCCTGTGCAGCCGGGGCAGATTTGGTATAATCACCCGGGCATCGTGCATTCGCTGGAAGGCGGCGCGCTGGTGGCGGAGGTACAGCAGAATTCGAATACGACCTACCGCGTCTACGATTTTAACCGCAAAGATGCCAGCGGCAATCTGCGGGAGCTGCATCTGGAAAAGGCGCTGGATGTCATCGACTATGCGCCCCAGCAGGGGGATGAGAACGCGGTTCTGAGCAAAAAGGCGGAGGGGAATGCGCTTGCGCCTTTGTTCGTTTGCCAGCATTTTAAGATGGAGCGGCTGGATGTGCAGGATCGGATTGACCTGTGCTGCGGGGATCAGAGCTTTTATTGCCTACTGTTCCTGGAGGGCGCCGGCAGCATCATCCATGCCGGGCAGAAATTCGATTTTACGGCAGGAGACTGCTATTTTATCCCGGCCGGGCTGGGAGAATACCGGGTGGAGGGTGCCTGCATGGCGCTGGCCGCTCATATCTAATAAAGGAGCAAACAAATGAAAATAACAGCACTGATTATGGCAGGGGGAAAGGGCGAGCGCTTCTGGCCCAGAAGCAGAACGCATCTTCCAAAGCAGTTTCTTTCGCTGACGGGCGACGGAAAGACGATGATCCAGCTGACGGTAGAGCGCATCTCGGGTCTGGTGGATATCGAGGATGTCTATGTGGCGACCAACCGGGCCTATAAGAGCCTGGTGCAGGAGCAGCTTCCGGGCATTCCGGAGCAAAACATCCTGCTGGAGCCGGTGGGCCGCAATACGGCGCCCTGCATCGGCCTTGGCGCGGAACATATCGCCAAAAAGTACGACGATGCCATCATGATGGTTCTCCCCTCGGATCACCTGATCAAGATGCCAGCGGTGTTTGCCGGAGTGCTGGAGCAGGGCGCGAAGGTCGCGCAGGAGGGGGAAAACCTCGTCACCATCGGCATTACGCCCGCCTATCCCGAAACCGGATACGGCTATATCAAGTTCGATGCCGCGGCGAAAAACGGCGGCGCCTACGCCGTCGAGCGGTTTGTGGAAAAGCCGGATCGCGCAACGGCAGAGCAGTATCTGGCCAGCGGCGACTATCTGTGGAACAGCGGTATGTTCCTGTGGAAAGTCTCCTCCATCCGAGCCAATATCAAAAGATTCATGCCGGATCTCGCGGATTCCCTGGCCAAAATCGCGGCCAGCATCGGCACGGGCGAATATGAAAAAACGCTGGAAGCCGAGTTTACGGCCATCAAGGGCGAATCCATCGACTACGGCATCATGGAAAAAGCCAAAAATATCTATATCCTGCCCGGCAATTTCGGCTGGGACGACGTGGGCAGCTGGCTGGCCGTGGAGCGCATCAACCCGACGGATGAGCACGGCAATATGGTGAAGGGCAATGTCGTCTCCTACGATATGCGCGGCTGCACCATCGAGGGCGGCGAAAAGCTCATCGCGGCCGTGGGCCTTAGAGATATCATCGTCGTGGATACGGCAGACGCGACGCTCATCTGCGATAAGCAGAGCGCCGGGGATATCAAGAAAATTCTGGAATCTCTGCGCGGCGAGGGCAGGGAGCAGTACCTTTAATCGGAAAGGCAGTAAATGAATATTTTTAGGGAACTTTACAACTACCGGCAGATGATTTTCAGCCTGGTCAAGCGGGATTTGCGCGGGCGGTATAAGGGGTCGGTCTTTGGCTTTTTGTGGACGTTTTTAAACCCGCTCCTGCAGCTGGTCGTCTATACGTTCGTGTTCTCCTTTTTGCTCAAATCCGAGGTTGAGAACTACTATCTGTTCCTGTTCGTGGCGCTGATTCCCTGGCTGTTTTTCTCCACGGCCATCACGGGCGGCTCGGGCAGCGTGCTGCATCAGGCGGGCATGGTAACAAAAATCTATTTCCCCAGGGAAGTGCTCCCCATTTCGCATGTCACCAGCGCGTTTATCAACATGCTGTATTCCTTTATCGTGGTCTTTGCGGTGATCATCATCGCCCGGGTGCCGGTGAGCCCTGTGGCGCTGCTGTATCTGCCCGTCGTCATGATCGTGGAATATTTCCTGGCTCTTGGGATCACCATGCTGGTCTCGGCCATCACGGTCTATTTCCGGGATCTGGAGTTCATTTTGAGCATTTTTATGATGGCATGGCAGTATCTGACGCCCGTCATGTACTCGGTGGATATTGTGCCGGAGCATCTGATGCGGCTCTTCATGCTCAATCCCATGACGCCCATCACCATCGCATACAGGGATATCCTCTATTATGCCAAAGCGCCGGATCTTTCCACGCTGCTGCTGGCCATCGGCATGAGCGCCGCATTTATGCTGATTGGCTTCTGGGCGTTTGGAAGGCTGAAAAAGCGCTTTGCGGAAGAGATGTAGGGCGGTGAGAAAATGAGCGCAATCAAAGTAAGCAATGTCAAAAAACAGTTCCGGGTGTATCTGGATAAAGGTTCCAGCCTCAAGGAGCGGTTTTTATCCTTCAAGAGAAATAAATATGAGGTGCGCACGGTATTAAACGGTGTGAGCTTTGAAGTGGGCCGGGGCGAGGCTGTGGGCCTCATCGGCCATAACGGCTGCGGCAAGAGCACGCTCTTAAAACTGCTGACGCGCATCATGTATCCCAACGAGGGCAATATCGAGATGAACGGCCGGGTTTCCAGTCTCATCGAGCTGGGCGCCGGGTTCCACCCGGATATGAGCGGCCGGGAAAACATCTATATTAACGCCGCGATTTTCGGCCTGACCAAAAGAGAAATCGATGCCCGGCTGGAAGACATCATCGCTTTTTCCGAGCTGGAAGAGTTCATCGATAACCCGGTGCGGACGTATTCTTCGGGTATGTATATGCGCTTGGCCTTCTCCGTCGCCATCAACGTGGATGCGGATATTCTGCTCATCGATGAAATTCTGGCCGTGGGCGACGCCAACTTCCAGATGAAATGCTTCAACCGGCTGCGGGAGATCAAGCAGCAGGGCGTCACCATCGTGCTGGTTTCCCACGCGCTCTCGCAGATCGAGCAGATCTGCGACCGCACCATCTGGATTCAGGACGGCCTAATCCGCATGGACGGCAAGCCCCGGGATGTGCATATGGCATATTCGGATTTCATGGGCGAAAAGCGCCAGGTGGCCGCCCTAAAGGAGCAGGAGCGCAAGAAAAAAGAGGAAGAGCGCAAACGAAGGGAAGAGGAAAAAAAGCGCAAGGAAGAAGAGAAGCGCAAAGAGGCCGAGAGAAACCCGGGGCTGGGGCTGCCGGGCAAGGTCAAGCGCTGGGGCAACGGCCTGGCCAAGATCGGGGACGTGTGCATGAAAAATGCCGCGGGAGAGGAGCGCATCGTCTTTACCACGGGTGAGCCCGTTACCATCGAGATGCACTATCAGGTGCAGCAGCCTGTGGAGGATGCGGTGTTCGGGTTCGGCATTTTCCGGGTAGACGGCGTGCAGTGCTATGGCTCCAACACCCGCATCGATCACTATGAGCCGTTTGGCCTGGAAAAGGACGGCGTTCTGCGCATTCCGCTGGAAAGCCTGAATCTGATTCCCGGCGCGTATATGCTGGATGTTACGATAGAACAGAATGTGGAAGTTCCGGTGGATTACTACCGGGATGCTGTGCGCTTTGAAATGCGCTCCCCCTATTCGGATGTCGGGGTGAGCCGTTTGCAGCATACTTTTGTTTGGGAGGAAAAGGGAAATGAATGAGCAGGTCAATATCGAGCAGATTATGGAGGAAATCCGCCAGGAGATCCGCGAAAAAGGCATTTCGCTGGATATCCCGGAATTTGCAGGCGCCTCGGAAAAACCGGTGGCAGAGATTGCGCCGTTTGATCGAAACGAGTTCGATAGGGGCGTTCTCGCCGTGCAGCGCAATGCGCAGCTGGAATGCTATGCGCCGATCCTGGGCAACCCCATCATCAAATTCATCAAGCGCTTTGTGCGCAAGATGGTCAACTTCATCATTGCGCCGATTGTAGAAGATCAAAACGCGTTCAATGCTGCGGCCGCAGAGACGATTTCCTCTCTGCAAAGCTATATCAACGAGCTGGAAAAGCGGGTTGGCGAGCTGGAAGCATCCGCAGTTAAAGGAGAGCGCAAATGAAAATCATCCAAATGCTGCCGTCGCTGGCCTTTGGAGATGCCGTGAGCAACGATGCGCTGGCGATTCGGGAAGTTCTCTCCCGAATGGGCTATGAGACGCGCATCTATGCAGAAAATATTCAGTATAAACTGCAAGGGCAGGCGCGGGCATATCGGAGAATGGAGCGCACGCGCAAAAGCGATGTCGTTCTCTATCATCATTCCATTGGGGCAGACATGGCTTTTGATTTTGAAAAACTGTCCTGCCGCAAAGTGATGATCTATCATAATATTACGCCTCCCGAATTTTTCGATGGATATGACAACCGCTCTAAGCGGCTCATGGTCTATGGCCAGGCGACGACCAAATGCCTGGCGGATAAAGTCGATTACTGCCTGGCGGATTCTGAGTACAATAAGCAGGAACTGCGCGCCATGGGCTATACCTGCCCGATTGACGTCCGCCCGGTTTTCATCCCGCTGCTGGATTATGAGAAAAAGCCCAGCAAGAAGATTTTGGATCGCTATGCGGACGACGGCTATACCAACATCCTGTTCGTAGGCCGCATTTCCCCCAATAAAAAGCAGGAGGATATCATCCGCGCTTTTTATTACTATAAAAGAAATATCAATCGCAAATCCCGCCTGATTTTGGTGGGCAATAGCGCGGGCATGGAGAAATACTCCTATAAACTCAAAAACTATGTGGACGAGCTCAAACTGGCGGATGTCGTCTTTACAGGCTCGATTCCTTTCGATGAAATTCTGGCCTATTACCACCTGGCGGATCTCTTCCTCTGCATGAGCGAGCATGAAGGTTTTTGCGTGCCGCTGGTGGAGGCGATGTATTTTGATGTCCCGATTCTGGCCTATGAGAGCTCGGCAATTCCCTATACCCTGGGCGATGCCGGCGTTCTTTTAGGGGAGAAGGATCCTGTTTTGGCCGGAGAAATGATGCATCGCATCCTGTCGGACGAAGCGCTGCGCCAGCAGATTCTGCAAAAGCAGAGAGCGCGGCTAAAAGATTTCTCCTTTGAAGCGGTTCAGGCGCTGTTTGAAGGGCAGATCGGCGCTTTTTTGGAGGAGACGGGGCGATGAGAATTGTGCAGATGGTTTCCGCGCTTCATCCGGGAGATGCCGTAGGCAATGATACTCTGGCAATCGCCAAGGCGCTGCGGGAGCATGGCTATGAGACGGAAATCTATTTTGGGTCGGCGCATGAAAAGATGCGTTCCGCTGGAAAGAGCCGGGAGCAGATGCGCCTGACAGAGCAGGATGTGCTGCTCTATCACCATGCGACGGGTGACGACATCTGCTATCAGATGCAGGATTTTCCCTGCCGCAAGGTGCTGGTCTATCATAATATCACGCCGCCCGAGTTTTTCGAGGGCTTCTCCAAAGAGACTCAGCGGGGGACGCGGGCCGGTATCCGATGCACGCAGTATCTCGCGGACAAGATGGATTACTGCCTGGCGGATTCGGAATATAACAAGCAGGATTTGCTGCGCATGGGCTATACCTGCCCGATTGACGTCCGCCCCATCCTCATTCCCTTCTCGGATTACGAGCAGGAGCCGGATGCGGCGACGCTGAGGCAATACCGCGATGGGGTGACGAACATCCTCTTCGTGGGCAGGATTGCCCCCAATAAGAAGTTCGAAGATGTGATTCGGGCCTTCTGCTACTATAAAACCCAGAAGAACCCCAACTCCCGCCTGATTTTGGTGGGCTCCTGCGGCGGCATGGAAAACTATCAGCAGGCGCTGGAGGAATATGCCGCAAAGCTGGGCATTCGGGAGAGCGTCGTCTTCAGCGGGCATGTGAGTTTTGGGCAGATTCTGGCTTTCTATCGCGCGGCGGATCTCTTCCTCTGCATGAGCGAGCACGAGGGTTTCTGCGTGCCGCTGGTGGAGGCGATGTTCTTTGGCGTGCCCATCGTGGCCTATGCCAGCACGGCTATCCCTTCGACGCTGGGCGGCAGCGGCGCTTTGGCCAAAGAGAAGGACCCGGTTTTTGTCGGGGAGCTGATGCACCGCATCTTATCCGACGAGCAGCTCAAAGCGCAGCTGATCGCGGGCCAGAAAGAACGGTTGAAAGATTTTTCCTATGAGAAAATCAGCGCGCAGCTGATCGCATACCTGCAAACCTTTCTTGGGAGGGAAACAAGATGAAGAAAATTGCCTTTGTTTGCCAGCGCTATGGGCTGGAAGTCAACGGCGGGGCAGAACTGCTTTGCCGCCAGCTGGCCGAGCGGCTGAACCGATACTACGATGTCGAAGTGATCACCACCTGCGCTGTGGATTATGTGACCTGGAAAAACGAGTATGAACCAGGCGAGGAGTATATCAACGATGTTCTGGTGCGCCGCTTCACCTCGGATTTTGAGCGGGATGTCAGGATGTTTGGCGCGCTGAGCTGTATCTTTGCGGATAAAATGCACTCCTCCAAACAGGAAGATGAATGGCTGCGGGCGCAGGGTCCGGTGAGCGAGGGCCTGCTCCAGTTCATCAGAAATAACTATCAGCAGTATCAGGCCGTCCTTTTCATGACCTATCTTTACTACCCGACGGCCGTGGGCATCTTGATGGATATTCCGAACAAAATTCTGATCCCCACCGCCCATGATGAGCCGCCCGTCCATCTGCGCTATTATAAAAAAGTATTCAAAGCACCCAAGGGAATCATCTATCAGACGACGGAGGAACAGGAGTTTGTCCAGAAAAAATTCGATAATGCGGATATTCCGTCTGTCATCTGCGGCGCGGGCGTAGATGCGCCCAGCCCGGAGGAGCTGCCCTCTGTTCGGGAGCGCTTTGGAATTGGGGAAGAGTATATCACCTATGTCGGCCGCATCGATGAATCCAAGGGCTGCAAGGAATTGTTCCGCTATTTTAGGGAATATAAGCGCCGCCACCCCGGCGAGCTCAAGCTGATTCTGGCTGGCAAAGCGGCGCTGGAGATCCCAAAAGATCCGGATATTATCAGCCTCGGGTTCATTTCGGAAGAGGAGAAGTTTGCCCTGATGCGGGATGCCAAGTGCCTGGTGCTGGCCTCCGAATTTGAGAGCCTCTCGCTGGTCGTCCTGGAGAGCATGATCATGGGGCGGCCCGTGCTGGTTAACGGCAAATGCAAGGTACTGCGGGGGCACTGCACCAAGAGCAACGCCGGGCTGTATTTTGAAAATTATGCGGAATTCGAGGGCGCGCTTTCCTATCTGCTCTCGCATCCGGAGCAGTATGAGCAGATGCGGGAAAACGGCAAGAGATATGTCCAGGAGAATTACGACTGGGATGTCATTTTGGATAAGATTCATGGGCTGATCGAAAGCATGGAGCCGGTCTGCAAAGAAGACGGCGAAGAGCAGGAATCCTAGCCAGGCCGGGAGAGGAGAGAAATGAGCATTTTAGTAACAGGAGGGGCGGGCTATCTCGGCGCGCATACCTGTGTCAAACTGCTGGAGGCGGGCAGGGAAGTCGTCATCGTGGACAACCTGGTCAATTCCAAGGCCAATGTTTTGGACAGCCTGGAGCAGATCACGGCAAAGCGCCCGCTGTTCTATTACGGCGACCTCCGGGACGGCGCTCTGCTGGAGCAGATTTTCCAAAAGCACGAGATAGACGCCGTCATCCATTTCGCCGGGCTCAAGGCCGTGGGCGAATCCGTGCAAAAGCCGCTGGAATATTACGATAACAACCTGGGCGGCACGTTGGCGCTGTTGGAGTGCATGAAAAAGCATGGCTGCAAGCGCATTGTGTTCAGCTCTTCGGCCACGGTTTACGGCATGTATAACGCCGTCCCCTTCCGGGAAGATATGCCGACCTCGGCGACCAACCCCTATGGGCAGACCAAAGTGATGATCGAGCAGATGCTGCGGGATCTCTTTGCAGCGGATGCAGGCTGGGGCATCAGCATCCTGCGGTATTTCAACCCGCTGGGCGCGCACGAGAGCGGCCTGATTGGGGAGGACCCCAACGGCGTTCCCAATAACCTGCTGCCCTATGTGGTGGGCGTGGCGGCGGGCCAATACCCCTGCCTGAATATCTTTGGGGACGATTACGATACGCCGGACGGCACGGGCGTGCGCGACTATATCCACGCGGACGATCTGGCGGCGGGGCACATCCTGGCGCTGGAAGCGCTGGAGCAGGGGCCGCGGCTGGATATCGTCAACCTGGGAACGGGAAAGGGCTATAGCGTCAAAGAAGTGGCGGAAGCCTTTGAGCGGGCAACGGGCGTCCATATCCCCTGCAAGATTCAGCCCCGCAGGCCGGGCGATATCGCCACCTGCTATGCGGATGTTGCCCACGCCAGGGAATACCTCGGCTTTGAAGCGAAAAAAGATTTGGAGCAGATGTGCGCAAGCGCCTGGGCGTTTGCAAAGCGCAGGCTCATGCAAAAATAGCGCAGAAGGCGGGCCAGATAGCCCGCCTTTTTGGTGCCGCTTGGGAAAAAGGGAAATGCACTGTATAATTTTGGCTTCCGGGAAGTAAGATAATAACAATCAAAAAGGAGGCTATCATGAATCAGAAATATCCCTTTGAAAACCCGCCGCTCCCATATGGCTACCGGGAGCTGGAACCGTTTATCGATGAACAGACGCTGCACTTCCACCACGATAAGCATTTGCAGACCTATGTAGATAACCTGAATACCGCTTTGGAGCAGGATGCATCGCTGCAAAGCTGGACGCTGCAGCAGCTCATCACCGGAGGGGAGCAGATCCCCGAATCCCTGCGCACCCCCATCAAAAACAACGCAGGCGGGGTCTATAACCATATTTTCTATTTCGACGGCATGGCGCCGCATCACCATCTGCGCCCGGAAGGGGAGCTGAAGCAGGCGCTGAACCGGGCGTTCGGCGGCTACGATGAGTTCTGGAAGCAGATGAAGGCGGCGGCGCTGGGCGTCTTTGGCTCGGGCTACGCATGGCTTTGCCTGAACCCAGAGGGCGAGCTGGTCATTTTAAAAACGGCCAACCAGGAAACGCCGCTCACCCATGGGCTTTGCCCCATCCTGACGGTGGACGTCTGGGAACACGCCTACTACCTCAAAAACCAGAACCGCAGAGGGGAATACCTCAATGCCTGGGCGCAGGTCATCGATTGGGAAAAAGCTGAGCAGAAGTATCTGGAGTGCACTTGGGCTCAGAAATAGCAGAAGTGCGCCTGCCATAAGCAGAAAAAGGGCAGAGCAGACCGTCTCGGTTTGCCCTGCCCTTTGTTTTGCCTAAAAATCTCTAGCTGTTTCGCAGCTTTTCCAAATCCTCTGTGGAGACATCCATGCGCCTCGAAACCTCCTCCATCGTCATGCCAGAGGCGAGAAAGCGCTCGACAACCATTTTCATCTCCTCGCCCACTTCGATAATGTGGCCGTCCAGGTCGTAGAACCGGACGACGCGCTGCCCCCAGCTGTGCTCCATCACGTCTCCCAAATATTCGATGTTTGGGTATGCCTTCAGCTTGCTTAAAAAAGCGTCGAAATCCCGCTCCTCAAAGCACAGCTCCATATTATTGGGCCGATGCGCAATGCGCTTTTTGGGCAGGCCGACCAGCCAGTCAAAATCCTGCTGAAGCGCCAATCCGCAGGTGAACGCGACGTTTTTCCCGTAATCCTGGAAAACTTCCAACCCAAATAAATCTTCGTAAAATTTTCTTGCGGCGCCAATATCGGCTACCGAAAGAACCGCGCCAAAATATTTCATAGAAATCTCCTCCTGTTTTGCCTACATCGGCCTCAGATTTTGGTTCAGCCTGCTCACCATCCAGGCCAGGCGCTTTTCCCGCCCGGCGTCTGTCTTGGCGTCAAAATAGGCCCGGGCATAGGTTTTCTTTACGGACAGAGGCATGGCGGCAAAGTTTGCGCAGGCGGGCTCGTGCCCTTCCAGAAGCGCAGAGACACAGGCGATTTGCTCCTCGGTCATGGCCGCCGGCTTTGGCGCATCCCACCCGCCGTTTTTCTGGGCTTCCGCGATCTTCGCCCTGCCGAAATCTGTCATGAGTCCCCGCTCCTCCAGGCTCCCCGCCAGCGCTTTGTTTTTCTCCGACCACTTGCTCTTCTGCCTGCGCATGGAAAAGTATTTTCGGTATGCCTTATCGTCGATGCGCTGCATCTGCCCGTCGATCCAGCCAAAGCAGAGGGCCTCTTCCAGCGCCTCCGCGGCCTTGAGCGTTTTGGGCCCGCCGGCCTTGCCGAATAAGAGCCAGACGCCGGCGCTGGACTGGCAATGCGCGGCAAGCCACGATCGAAATTCCTCTCGATTTGCAAATTCCAAAATATCGTCCATGATTGTGCTCCTCTAGCGTTCGGCATCTTCCGGGGCGAAGAGGTCGAAGGAAACCGGGGTATAGAAAAGCCGGGCGATGCAGTCTGGGTCTGCCGTCTGGCCGAGAATCCACATGAGCTTGGTCAGCACGGCCTCTGTCGTCATGTCGTAAGCCTCGATCATGTCATACGCCTCCTTGATGCGGTGGCCGACCTGATAGACGGCCATGTCGCTGCCCTCGGAAGGAACCTGCGTCGTCATGATAATCGTCTTGCCCGCCCGGGCGCCTTCCGCGATGACGGCGGGAAAATCGCAGTATTCGTTGTGCGGCACACCGCCCACCCCGTAGCTCTCGATGATGACGCCGTCGTTTTGCGCCAGCAGCTGCGCCAGAAACTCCGGCCCCAGCCCGGGCGTCAGCTTGAGCAGCGCGACTTTGGGGTTGAGCGTCTGATAGATGCGCATCTCTCCCCGGGGCACTTGCGGGATATAGGTGATCACCCGGCCGTCCTGAATGATGGCAGGGCAGGGATAGTTGATGGAGGAGAAGGCGTTGTGGCTTTTGGTGCGGGTTTTGCGCGCCCGGGTGCCCAAAATCACCTTGCCGTCAAACACGATGTGCACGCCGGCGGCCTCTGGGCTGGCGGCATAGAGAAAGCTATCCGTCAGGTTGGTTTTCGCATCGGTGATTTCCAGATCGATGGGCTTCTGCGCCCCGGTGATGACGATGGGCTTGGGGCAGTTCTGGATGAGATAGGAAAGCGCGGCCGCCGTATAGGCCATGGTATCCGTGCCGTGGCAGATGACGAACCCGTCGTAGGCATGGAAATGCTCCGCAATGGCGGCGACGATTTTCAGCCAGTGCCCGGGCCAGATATTCGTGCTGTCCAGATTGAAAAGCTGCAGGGTGTCTACCGTGCAAAACTCCTGCACGCCGGGCACATACTGCAAAACCTCCTGGGAAGTCAGCAGCGGCTCCAGGCCGCCGCCCATTCGCCGGGAAGCGATAGTCCCGCCCGTGGCGATCATGAGAATTTTCTTCATCGTCTGCCTCCTTTTCCCTTATCATAGCAAAAAGCGGGCAAAAAATACACCCCGCAGGCGAACATTGCGGGGCGGGATTCATACTGTCGGGCTTTGCGGGCAGAGGTAGGAAAACACCAGCGGAGCCAGGGTGCAGAGCGTATCGCGGTAGCCCAGCCGCATGTGGGCATCGATGGCGCCGCGGGAAAAATTCATCGCCCCCGTTCCCTTGACGGACTCCAGCGAGGCCGAGGGGCGCAGGTTCAGGATTTCCGGGCCGCCGCCCCCGGCAGTGCAGTCCGGCGCATCCGGCTGCAAATGCACCACGAAAACGGCATCCAGATCGTGGCCAAGCAGCGGCGAAAGCGGGGTGTTATCCGCGTTGGCAGAAGGGTAGGAGCGGGTATTGATGCCGCCGTCCGCATAGGCCTTGCCGCGCAGATGGACGGGCGGGAAAACGTAAGGGATGGCGCAGGAGGCCAGCGTCGCCTGGATAATCTCCGCGTCCGCGAGAGCCTTGAGCGCGAAATACTCCGGGCGCCCCTGGGCGATGTCGTAGGCGCAGACGTAGAGCGCCGGACGGGATTGCCGCAGGACGGCAAAATCCAGCTCCCGCTCCAGCATGGCCTTTAGGCCCTGCTGGGTAAAGAGGCTTTTGCCCTCCCGGGAGATATACTCCAAAACCGCGTCCAAATCCCGCAGGCGAATGCCCTGGGCGGAAAGCTCGCGCAAAAGCTGGCGCAGACGGGTGCGCTCCTCCTTTTCGGCGCGGACCAGCACATCTTTGAAGCCGATATTCTCCCAAACCCCGGGACAGAGCTCTTTGCGCCCCAAGGCGAAGGCCAGCGTGTTGAGCGCGCCCACGGAAGTGCCCGAGACGGCGCAGACTTTATCCGCAATATCCAGCTCATAGAGCGCCTGGATAACCCCGGCTTGATAAGCGCCCTTGGCGCCGCCTCCGGCCAAGACCAGCCCAAAGCGGGCGTTGTTCCATTTTTCTGTGCGTGGTATCTGAATCATGCTTACTCTCCTGGCAAAAGTGTACGGCGAAAAGCGGGCGCTGTCAAATCTAAAAAGGCGCAGAGGGCTTTTCCCCCTGCGCCTTTTGCCGCTGTTTTCTTTAAAATTCCAGCCAGGGCAGGCCGGGCCGCATGGCATAGCAGTGGTTGAGCGGGCCGTTGCCCCGGCCCAAATCCATGCCGTCCATCAGCGCGCCGGTAACGTAGTCCTTGCCCCGGCGGACGGCATCGGGCAGTGCCGCTCCGGCGGCTAGGTTGCAGGCGATGGCGCTGGAGAGCGTGCAGCCCGTGCCGTGGGTGTTCTCGGTTAGAATGCGGGGCGAGGAAAACCAGTGGCACGCTCCGCCGGCAAACAGCAGATCGTCCGCCGAGCCGCCCGAGTGCCCGCCCTTGACCAAAATCGCGCTGGGGTAAACCTCCGAAATTTTGCGCGCCGCGGCGATCATATCCTCCGGGCTCCGAATGTGCAGGCCGGAGAGTGCTTCGGCTTCGGGCAGATTGGGGGTGAGCAGCGTCGCCAGGGGCAAAAGCTCCCGGCAAAGCGCCCCGGCGGCATCCTCTTCCAGCAGCTTGCTGCCGCTGGTGGAGACCATGACCGGGTCGACCACGATATTTTTCGGCGCATACTCCCGCAGTTTCTGCGCAATGACCCGAATCAGCGGGACGCTGCCCACCATGCCGATTTTGACGGCATCCGGAAAGATATCCGTGAAAATGCAGTCCAGCTGGCTGGCCAGAAATTCCGGCGTGCTCTGCAAAATGCCAAAGACGCCCGTGGTGTTTTGGGCAGTCAGGGCGGTGATGGCGCTCATGCCATACATTCTGTGCGCGGCGATGGTTTTCAGATCTGCCTGAATGCCTGCGCCGCCGCTGCAATCACTGCCGGCAATCGTCAAAACTTTTTTCATTGTGCTCCTCCAATCATCCGGCGGCTGAGCTCCAGCAGGCGGCGGGTTGCCGCCGCCTTATCCTTTTGGGAAAACAGCGCCGAAATCACCGCCACGCCGTCCACGCCCGTGCCGCGCAGCTGTAAAATATTCTGCTCGCCAATGCCCCCGATGGCCACGACGGGCAAATTCACCGCCGCGCAGATAGCGCGCAGGGTCTCGTGCGGCAAAAGGCCGGCGTCCTTTTTGGTCTGCGTGCCAAACACAGCGCCGCATCCCAGGTAATCCGCCCCGGCTTCGGCGGCCGCCAACGCCTCCTGCACGCTGTGCGCGCTGGCGCCGATGATCTTCTCCGGCCCCAGCATTTGCCGGGCCTTTTGAATGGCCATATCGCCCAGCCCGATGTGCACGCCATCCGCCCCGGACTGCACTGCCACCCGGACGTTGTCGTTGATGATGAGCGGAACGCCGTGGCGCCGGCAGATGGGCAGAAGCCGCTGTGCCTGCTCCAGGAACTCCTGTTCTCCCAGGTATTTTTCCCGCAGCTGGAGCAAAGTCGCCCCGGCGGATAAAATCTCCTCCACAGCCTCTTCCAGGCTCTGGCCGCCCAGATGCGAGCGGTCTGTCACGGCATAGAGAAGCATGTGCTGTTTGGTTATCTTCATTGCAAATTCACCTTTCTTCCTGCGCGCGTCTGTGCGCGCGGGCCTAAAATTCTTCCAGCTGATCGGGTGCCATCCGGCTGGCGGCGTCCAGTAGATACATATGCAGGCTGCCTGTGCCCGCGCTCTGGGCCTCCATGCGCGCGGCCGCCAGCTCCGCGCATTTTTTCCAAAAAACCGCCGCGGCCGCCGCCGCTTCCAGCGGATGCGCCAGGTTTGCGGCCAAAAATGCCCCGGTCAGCGCCGAAAGCATACACCCGGCCCCGGTGATTTTCGTCATGGCCGGGTGGCCGCCTGGAATGCACAGAGTGCGCCGGCCATCCGTGAGAAAATCACTCCCGCCGCTTTGCAGGATAACCGTGCCAAAGCGCCGTGCCGCCAGCTGAGCCAGATGGGTATCCTCTGCCATGCCCGAATCCACACCGCAAAAGGCCGGGTTATCCCCCGCCAGAACGGAGATTTCCGCGCTGTTGCCCCGGATAACGGCAAACCGGAGCGTCTCCAGCAGGCGGCCAATCTGCTCCCGGCGGAACGCGCTGACCCCAATGCCTACGGGATCCAGCAGGATGGGAATGCTCGCCCGGCCCGCCGCCTGGCCGGCCGCCAGCATGGCGCGGAACTTTGCCGCAGAGGGGATGCCCGTGTTTAAAACCAGTGCGCCGCAGTTTCGGGCAATTTCCGCGGCCTCCTCCTCGGCCTCTGCCATGATGGGGCGCGCGCCCGCGGCCAAAAGCAGGTTGGCGCAGTCGTTCTGGCTGAGGGTGTTGGTGATGACGTGCACCAGCGGCGCGCTTTTCTGCACCGCCGCCAGCGCCTCTGCCGGGCTAGGCGCGCTCATTGGCAAAGCGCTCCAGCGCATGCGTTTTCTGCAAGGCAAAGACCAGAACCGCCGCCAGAACCGTCCCTCCTGCCGTGCTGACGAAGAAGGGGAGCACGTAAGTAAACAGCGCGGCTTGCTTGGCCATGACCAGCGTGGCCAGCGGGTAGGCCAGCATCCCGCCCAGCAGGCTTGTCCCCAGCACTTCGCCGAGATACGTCAGCGGCAGGTTTTTGCGGTAATGGTAGATCAGCCCGCAGACCAGCGCGCCGCACATGCTGCCCGGAAACGCCAGCAGACTGCCCGTGCCCAGCAGAACCCGCAGCAGGCTGGTGAGAAACGCCATGCCCACGCCATACCACGGCCCCAGCATGACGGCCGCGAGAACATTGACCATATGCTGAACGGGGAAGCACTTGGAAGCGCCCACGGGGATGCTGAAGGGCGAGCACGCCACGCCCACAGCGATGAGCAGGCCGGCCAGTACGAGTTTGCGCAAATTCTGTCTTTTCATAAAAAACCTCCATCCGGGGCGCAAAAAGGCGTGCTCCGCTTGCAGCAGCCCTTTGCATGGGCAGGCAAGAGAAACACGCCAAGAATTCCTCTTTTCCCTACGTTGGCATTATCCAAATCAGGTTTCAGGGTCGAAGCGGCGCCTTCCTCTCAGCCTGCCTGTGCAAGCTCCCCTTTCTATTGTTTCTTTATTATACAGCCTTTTTTCTCTTTTGGCAAGGGCTATGCCGGCCGTCCGAGAAAACTGCGCGTCCGCATGGGAAAGCGCAGAATGCCGCCCTGGCTTTCTTCCTCAAAAATCCGGCGAAGCGCCGCCACAAGCGCGGGATACTGCGCATCCTGCTCTTTTGGCGCATAGGAGGAGCTGAGCATTCTGCCCAGAAAGGCGTCCCAGTCGTAGAAAAGGTCGTTTGAAAACTGCCGGTAGCCCATTTTCCCATTCAGAAAAAACGGCTCAACCGTGTCCGGCTCAGTCGAACTGCCGCCGGAGAATCCGGCAAACCCTGGGCAATAGCGCCGGAAAATTTCTGCGCATTTCTGCGTCAGGGCACATTCCGGCGCCCGAATGTTCCAAACCAGCGCTACCAGCCCGCTCGGCCGCAAAATGCGGCGGCACTCGGCGCCAAATTTTTCCCGATCAAACCAGTGAAAGGCCTGAGCCGCTGTAATCAGGCCAACGCTGCCCGGCGGGAGCGTCGTCTGCTCCGCGCTGCCCGAAACCCAGCGCAGCCCGGGTGCATCGCCCAGATGTTCCCGGCCCTGGCGGCGCATATCCTCTCCCGGCTCAACGGCAAAAACCGAAAACCCGCGGCCCAAAAGCTGGCGGGTGAAAATGCCAGTCCCCGCGCCGATATCCGCGATGGCGTCTTCCGGCTCCAGCCTGACCTTCTGGAAGAGGTAATCAAAATACTCCGCTGGATAGGAGGGGCGGTATTGCCCGTATAATGCTGCTTTGCCGTCAAAACGGCGGGTATTGTCCTGCATGGTTTCTCTCCTTTTACGATCTCGGCGGGTAGGCCTCGAAAAGCCGCTGGAGGTATTGCCGCACGCCCTCTTCTTCCTCTGGCGGCGCAAAGCCCAGCCGCCCGGCCACAAAGCGCGAAGCTTCGGAAAAGAGCGCGCACATGGCAAACAGCGCATCCCAGCAGGCCGCCTCGCCGTCCTGCCGGCTGGCAGAGAGCAAAAGCGCGGCAGTCTCTTCCTCTAAATAATAAGGAAGGTTTTGATAGCATTTGCCCACGCTCAGGGAAAAATCCGTCTGAATGCCAACCTGCCATGAGAGCATGCGCAAAAGCTCTTCCCGCAGGCATTGGTTCAGATGCCAGATGGCGTAGTGGATTTTCCTGCGGCAAAGCCCCTTGGCGACGTAGGTGCTGACCCACCAAAACTCATTGCAGCAGCCCGCGTATTGATCCGTCGAAGGCTTTTTGATGTGGTACATCGCGTCGCTGGGCGCTGGAAGCGCGGGGAAAAGGCCGTCTTTATCCAGCAGAATTTTGGTCAGTGTGTCTGCCTTGCAGTAGCGCTCCGTGTCCGATAGGGGGATGAGCATCAGATCGATGCGGTTCTCGTCCTCAAACAGCATCAGATAGGTATACCACCCGCCCAGCTCGGGCGGAAACAGCCGGCCGTCCTCGGGCGTCTGCATGATGATGCGCGGGCCAAAGTAATCCACCCAGGCAGGATCTGCCAAAAAGGACTCCATCTCCCGGACGAAGTAGACGGCGTCGTAATCCTGAAAGCGATCCGGGGTGATATTTTCGTCCAGCCGCGAGCCATTCATGGCCACAGCCCGAATGCGGTCGTCCGTTTGGGCGAAATTTAAAATCAAATCCATCATCTGTTTTTTCGTGCGCATAGCGTCGCTCCCCTCTGGCTTTTTCTACTAGTATAGCATAGCTTGCCCGTTTGCGCAGGGAGTAGTATAATAAATAACAGCAGAAAAGCCATGCAGTAAAGTGAAAAAGAGGTTTTATCTATGGAATATACTATTCGCCAGGTTTCCGAGCTGACGGGGCTAAGCGCCTCCACACTCCGTTTTTATGAAAAAGAACAGCTCTTTCCGCCCGTCAAGAGAAACGAGGCGGGCGTGCGGGTCTATCAGGAGCAGGATTTGGAGCGGATTTCGCTGATCACCTGCCTGAAGAACACGGATATGCCCATTCGGGATATCAAGGAGTTTGTGGCCCTCTGCGCAGAGGGAGACGGCACGCTGGAAAACCGGCGGCAGATGATGCGGCGGCATAAGCAGGCTGTGGAACAGCGCATCGCCGAATTGCAGGGGTATCTCCAGCGAATCGATCACAAGGTAAATTACTACGAGCAGGCCTGCCAGGAGGGAACCGAGGCGCGGCTCAAAAAGAAGTGTCAGAAAAAAGCAATATAAAAAAGAGGCAAATGCCTCTTTTTTTCTTTACCAATACAGCGTGGGGTTTGGCCGGTGCGGCAAGGGGTGCGGGTTGGCCTCGCAGAAATCCACGATGCCCTCCAGCACGACGTCGTAGAGATCGTTCTCCAGGTAGGCGAGGGCGGGGCGGCCCTTGTGCAGAGCGGATAACTCCTGCCGGCTGAGCTCGCCGCGGTTATACTGCGCCGCCAGCATACCATAGCGCTTGATGGTTGCCAGGGCGCGGGAGATGCGGAAAAGCCTCGGATAGGAGCTGCACCGCGCATCCTTCAGCGTCCGCAGGATGAAATCGCAGAAATAGGCATAGTCCTCATCGAAATTGATGTTGCCGTTTTCCTGCGCCTCGGTGCGCAGAGCCTCGATCTCCCGCAAAAGCTCGCCCTGCAGTGTCGCGGCCTGGCCGCTCTCTGGCACATATGCCTCCCAAAGCTCGTTGGCTTTTTTGATATAGTCCATGATGCCTTCTCCCTAAAAGCGCGTCGGTTTGGCAGCCCAAAGGCGGCCTCCCATTCAAATTTTAGCAAGCTTTGGGAGATTTGTCGATAAAAAGATATCTTTTTCGCTCTGCGTGCCGTTTTGCCGCGCTATGCCCTCTTTTTGGCCAGCCGGCCGGCTAGCAGAAACAGAGCGTATCCGGCCAGAGAGCCGAGCAAAGCAAAGAGCAGGCTGTCGATATCGAATACCCGGTACCAGAGGACGAGCTGCATCAGCTCTCTGGCCAGGCACACGCACAAAGATGCGCCCACCGCCTTATGCCATTT
This sequence comes from uncultured Christensenellaceae bacterium, assembly GCA_910588425.1. Lineage (GTDB taxonomy): Bacteria > Bacillota > Clostridia > Christensenellales > Christensenellaceae > QANA01. The sequence continues at coordinate 154,452 of CAJUPM010000003.1, forward strand.
TTTCAGCTCCGGGAAGACCCAGGGCAAAAGAGCACCCATGGGGACGAAGAAGAAAATGTTAAAAAAGAGAATGTACTTAGGCACCTCACTCCTGGAGCACAAAGAACTGTAGATACTTTGAAATGGAACGAAGTTATGTTCTCTGCCAAATGAGCTGGGAAGAAGCGACCAGATGACAAAGGCGGAAAAATAGAACAAAAGAAGAAATTGGCCGACTTTTGCGCTGATTTTTATTCCGGCGAAGCGCTTTGGCAAAAAGAGCAAAAGAGCCGCATATAAGATTATGGCAACAAGAATGCTTATACCGCCAAGCACCAGCACATTTTTAAGAAATCCTGCAATTTCATTTAAATACATAGGGTGATACATAAAATGGCCTCCTTATTCATTTTTCTCCTAGGATAATGAAACAATTCCACATAATCCTAAAAAATGCATTTATTATTTAGGTGAAAAACGATGTTTAAATATTGTAACAAGAATGGATGCAAATGAGGCAATGCTATTTTCGCAGACGCTCTATGCATTAAAAAACTTGCTGATTTTGGGGATATGCAGCGGGCAGGGCGCTCTTTGGGCCATTGCGAGAATGCAAAAAAGAGCGGCAGTTTTGCCGCTCTTTTTTGATTTGCCTGCCTACTGGATGCCTGGAATCGAGGGAATCCCTGCAAACCCTTTTTGAAGATCTTCCTCCGTGGGAATATAGTCGCTCATCCGCTTCTCGTTGTATGCGGTATAGGCGGCCAAATCGAAGTATCCCGTGCCCG